>NZ_CAJXNN010000024.1 GCF_913057115.1 uncultured Roseovarius sp. | reverse complement strand
GGGATCCATTGGCCTTGCAGATGGCTGAAGAGTGGGGCGCTGAATACGGCGAGCGCCTGACGCTGGTGCGCGATACCTTTTCCAACATGGATGACCATGCCGAGGGCGTGGATGGCGTGGTGCTTGATCTGGGTGTCTCCTCGATGCAGTTGGATCAGGCCGAGCGTGGCTTTTCCTTCATGAAAGACGGCCCGCTGGATATGCGGATGAGCCAGGAGGGCCCAACGGCCGCCGATCTGGTGAATGACACGCCCGAGGATGAGCTGGCCGACATTCTGTTTCTTTACGGCGAAGAGCGCGCCAGCCGCCGGATTGCCCGCGCCATTGGTCGGGCGCGTACCGAGGCGCGCATTGAGACCACACTGCAACTGGCGGATATCATTGAAAAATGCCTGCCGCGCTCCAAGCCGGGGCAGGCCCATGCCGCGACTCGTAGTTTTCAGGCGATCCGCATTGCCGTGAACGATGAATACGGCGAATTGCTGGCCGGTCTTGAGGCCGCCGAACGGGCTTTGAGGCCCGGCGGGCAATTGGCCGTGGTCACCTTCCATTCCATCGAGGACCGCATGGTCAAACGTTTTCTGACCGCGCGCTCGGGCGGCGGCGGGGGCGGCAGCCGCCACGCCCCGCAGATCGAAAAGCCCGATCCGCAGTTTACGCTGAAATCGAAAAAGGCGATCGGCCCGGATGCCGAGGAACTGGCCGAAAATCCACGCGCGCGCAGTGCCAAACTGCGCGTGGCCACCCGGACCAGTGCCGCGCCCGGCACCTCCGACCGCAAAGCCATGGGCATGCCGCTTCTCAAGGGGGACAGATAATGCGCAGCCTGTTTTACATCCTTTCCGCGATGATGGTCATTGGCCTTGCCTTCTGGGCCTATCGCGAAAACTACGAAACCCAAGAGGCACAAGCCGAGGCCGAGCAGCTTCAGCGTGAAATTTCCCGCGCCCGCCAAAGGCTTCGGGTGCTCAACGCCGAATGGGCCTATCTCAATCGGCCTGATCGGTTGCGTGATCTGGCGGATTTGAACTTTGACAAGCTGGGCCTTCTGCCGCTGCAGCCTTATCAATTCGGCCGGATTGACCAGGTGGCTTTCCCCGAGGATGACAAGCTGCCGATATTGAACCCCGTGGATGTCTCGAACATGGATGAGGAGGCCGCGCAATGATCCGCACGCCGCTGCGCCCGCTGGCGCGTATCCTTGAGGCCCGTGCCAAGGGCGAAAACCCCGACGCCATCGAGCGCGAGAATATCCGCATCCGACACGAAGAGATGCGCGACCGCGCCCGCAAGCGCGCCGAGGGGCGGCTGTTGGTGCTGGGTGTGATGTTCACCTGTGCCTTCATCGTGATCGGCGGACGCATGGGCGTTCTGGCCCATTCCGAGCCATCCGAGCCGCGCACCTCCGTTGCGGGCGCGCAAATTCTGGCACAGCGCGCCGATATCGTGGACCGCAAGGGGCGCATTCTGGCCACCAATTTCGAAACCCACAGCCTTTACGCCCAACCGCCGCAGATGATCGAACCCGAACGCGCGGCGGAGGAACTGGCCAAAATCTTCCCTGATCTGGAGGAAGAACGCCTTCTCAAGGACTTCACCGGCAAGCGTAAGTTCTTGTGGGTCAAGAAAAAACTCAGCCCTGAGCAGAAGCAGGCGGTGCATGACATCGGTGAGCCGGGGCTTTTGTTTGGCCCACGCGAGATGCGGCTTTACCCCAATGGAAAGCTGGCCGCCCATGTTTTGGGCGGGGCCAGCTTTGGCCGCGAAGGCGTGCATGCCGCCGAGGTGATCGGCGTGGCGGGGATCGAGAAATACTTTGACGAGCGTCTGCGTGACCCGGCGCTTGGCCATAAGCCGCTTGAACTGTCATTGGATCTCTCGGTGCAGGCCGCGACCGAGCGTGTGTTGCATGGCGGTATGAGCCTGATGAACGCCAAGGGCGCGGCGGCGATCCTCATGGACGTCAAATCGGGCGAGGTAATTTCGATCGCGTCGCTGCCTGATTTCGACCCCAACGACCGGCCCCGCCCGCCGACGGAGGGCAACCCCGGTGACAGCCCGCTGTTCAACCGCGCGGTGCAGGGGGTGTATGAGCTTGGTTCGACCTTCAAGATTTTCGCGGTGGCGCAGGCGATGGAACTTGGCCTGATCAACCCCGACACGATGATCGACACCAAAGGCCCGCTGCGTTGGGGCAAGCACCGGATTCGCGACTTCCGCAACTACGGGTCCGAGCTTTCGGCGACCAAGGTGATCGTCAAATCCTCGAACATCGGCACGGCCCGTATCGCCCAGATGATCGGCGTCGAGCGCCAAAAGCAATTCCTTGAAAGCCTTGGGTTTTTCGAGCCCACCCCGCTTGAGATCGTCGAATCCGAGGGCGGTAAGCCCCTGCTGCCGCCCAAGTGGTCCGAGCTTTCGACCATGACCATCTCCTACGGTCACGGCCTCTCGACCAGTCCCCTGCATCTGGCGGCGGGCTATGCCACCTTGGCCAATGGTGGCAACCGGGTGGTTCCCACGCTGCTGAAACAAGAAGGTCCGGCCACCGGCCCGCGTGTCCTGTCTCGGGCAAGCGCGCAAAAGTCCCTGACCATGCTGCGCAAGGTTGTCACCGAAGGAACCGCCAGCTTTGGCGATGTGCCGGGCTATGCTGTGGGCGGCAAGACCGGCACGGCCGACAAGCCCAAGGAACGTGGCGGTGGCTATTACGAGGACAAGGTGATCGCCACCTTCGCCACCGTCTTCCCGGCACATGACCCCAAGTATGTCTTGGTGGTCACCTTGGACGAACCCGTGGAAACCAGCGGAGACGAGCCGCGCCGCACCGCAGGCTGGACGGCTGTCCCCGTGGCCGCCGAAATCATTCGTCGGGTGGCACCGCTTCTGGGCCTGCGCCCCGAGATTGAACCCGGCGAACTGGCTGATATAACGCTCACGTCGAATTGAGCCACTCAGGCGGGGTGTGATGGTGGGGCAGGTGAAATCACTGGCGGAACTGGGCCTGACGGCCCAAGGCGGGCGACAGGCCCAAGTGACCGGCTTGGCCGTGGACAGCCGCGAGGTGAAGGACGGCTATCTTTTCGCCGCCTTGCCCGGAAGCCGCGTGCATGGCGGCGAGTTCACCCAATACGCCCTGCGCATGGGCGCAGGGGCCGTCCTGACCGATGCCAAGGGTGCGCAGATCGCCGCCGAGTTCCTCAGCCTCAGCGATGCTGCCCTGATCGTCGCCGAAGACCCGCGTCAGACCTTGGCCTTTGCGGCGGCGCTTTGGTTCGGCGCGCAGCCCGAGGTCATGGTGGCGGTGACCGGCACCAACGGCAAAACATCCGTTAGCAGTTTTTGCCGCCAAATCTGGAGCGAGATGGGGTTTGACGCGATCAACCTTGGCACCACCGGCGTCGAAGGCGCCTTCCAGGCTCCGCTGGCCCATACCACGCCCGATCCCATCACGTTGCACCGGGTTTTAGCGGCGGCCGAGGCCGAGGGCGTCACCCACGCCGCCATGGAGGCTTCCAGCCATGGCTTGGATCAAGGCCGCCTTGACGGGGTGCGCATTCAGGCCGCCGGGTTCACCAATTTTTCCCAAGATCACCTGGACTATCACGAGAGTTTCGAGGCCTATTTCAACGCCAAAGCGGGCCTATTTGACCGTGTGCTGCCCGAGGACGGCGTGGCGGTTCTCAATATGGATGACCCCGCCGTGGCCCGGGTGGCCGAGATTGCCCGCGCCCGGGGCCAAGACATGATTGCCGTGGGGCGCAAACCGGGGTGCGACTTGCAATTGCAGGCACAGCGGTTCGAGGCGACGGGCCAAGAGTTGCGCTTTGACTGGAAGGGGCAGGTGCAACAGGTGCGCCTGCCGCTCATCGGTGGATTTCAGGCCGAGAACGTGCTTTTGGCGGCCGGTCTGGTGATTGCGGCGGGGGCCGATGCGCAGGAGGTCTTCGAGACCCTGCCGCGTATGCGCACCGTCAAGGGCCGGATGCAACTGGCCGCCACCCGCTCTAACGGGGCAGCGGTGTTTGTCGATTACGCTCATACGCCCGATGCCGTGGCCACGGCGCTGTCGGCGCTGCGCCCGCATGTCATGGGGCGGCTTGTGGCCATCGTCGGCGCAGGAGGCGACCGTGACACCGCCAAGCGCCCCTTGATGGGCCGCGCGGCGGCGGAAAATGCCGATCTGGTGATCGTCACCGACGACAACCCGCGCAGCGAAGACCCGGGCACGATCCGCGCCGCCGTGATGCAGGGCATTGCCGGGGCGGGCGGGATCGATACAGCCACCGAGGTGGGCGACCGCGCCGAGGCGATCCTGCGCGGCGTCGATTTGCTGGGGCCCGGGGATGCCCTTCTGATTTGCGGCAAGGGACACGAGACCGGGCAGATCGTCGGCGACGATGTTTTTCCCTTTGACGATAGCGAACAGGCCAGCGTGGCGGTTTCTGCGCTGGACGGGGGGCTGGCATGATGCTTTGGACCTCTGAAGACGCCGCCAAGGCCACGGGCGGGCATGCGACGCGCGATTGGCAGGCCTCTGGCGTGTCGATCGACACCCGCACAATTCAACCGGGCGATCTTTTCGTGGCCCTGAAAGCCGCCCGCGACGGCCATGATTTCGTGGCGCAAGCGCTTGAAAAGGGGGCCGTCGCCGCCTTGGTCAGCCATATCCCCGAAGGTGTATCCGAGGACGCGCCGCTCTTGATCGTCGATGACGTGCTGAAAGGGCTTGAGGCCATGGGCACCGCCGCCCGCGCCCGCACGCAGGCCCGCATCGCCGCCATCACCGGCTCGGTCGGGAAAACCTCGACCAAGGAAATGCTACGCGATGTGCTCTCCCAGCAGGGCCGCACCCATGCCGCCGAGGCTAGTTACAACAACCATTGGGGCGTGCCGCTCACTCTGGCGCGGATGCCCGTGGACACGGAATTCGCCGTGATCGAGATCGGCATGAACCATCCCGGCGAAATTGCACCGCTGGCGCGCATGGCGCGGCCCCATGTGGCGATGATCACCACCGTCGCCGCCGCCCATCTTGAGGCTTTCGAGAATCTCAACGGTATCGCGATTGAGAAATCGGCGATTTTCGAGGGGCTGGAAGAGGGCGGCACCTGCATCTTCAACGGCGATTTGGATAGCCACCTTCTGCGCACCATTGAAGGCGCGGCATGGGCCAGCGGCGGGCCGGTGGCGCGCTTTGGCGCTTGCGAGGACTGCCAATACCGCCTGCTCGATGTGCGCCTGACCGATGAGACCACCGTGGTGCAGTCCGAGCTTCCGGGCGGGCCGCAACTGTTCAAGATTTCCACGCCGGGGCGGCATTTCGCCATGAACGGCCTGGCCGTGCTGGCCGCGGTCGAGGCGCTGGGCGGTGATCCGGTACGCGCGGCGATGGACCTTGCCCGTTGGCAGCCGCCTTCAGGGCGCGGCACCCGCGAGGTGATCGCGCTGGATCATGACGACGAGGACCTGACATTCGACCTGATCGACGATGCTTTCAACGCCAACCCCACCTCCATGGCGGCTTCACTGGAAGTGCTTGCCGCCGCCACCCCGCGCAACGGGGTGGGGCGTATCTCAAAGGGGCGGCGCGTGGCGGTCTTGGGCGACATGCTGGAACTGGGTGAGGATGAACTGTCGCTCCATGCGGGCCTTTCCGATTTACCAGATATGGCGGCCCTGGATGTCGTGCATTGCGTCGGCCCCCGAATGACCGCGCTTTATGAGGCTTTGCCCGAACCCCGGCGCGGAGAACATGTGGACACCGCCGAGGCTTTGGCGGATAAGGCGCACCGGCTTGTTGACGCGGGCGATGTGGTGCTTGTCAAAGGCTCTAAAGGCAGCCGAGTCAGCCTCGTGGTCGATGCCCTGCGCCGGGTGGGCCGCGATCTGGCCCAAGACAAAAGGAACACGTAATGCTTTACTGGCTTACCGCACTCTCGGATGGTGGCGATTTTTTCAACCTTTTCCGCTACATCACCTTTCGTGCGGGCGGGGCCTTCATGACGGCGCTGTTCTTCGGCTTCATCTTCGGCCCGCCGCTGATCAACGTGCTGCGCAAGCGCCAGGGCAAGGGGCAGCCAATCCGCGATGATGGCCCCGAAACCCATTTCGCGAAATCCGGCACCCCCACCATGGGCGGGCTCTTGATCGTGGGCGCGCTCATGACCTCCACGCTGTTCTGGGCGCGGCTCGATAATGGCTTTGTCTGGATGGTGCTTTTTGTAACCCTCGCCTTCGGGCTCATCGGATTTGCCGATGACTATGCCAAGGTGTCCAAGGGCAATGTCGCCGGGGTCTCGGGCAAGATGCGCCTTGCGATCGGATTTGCCATCGCGGGCGTCGCCGCCTATTGGGCCATGCACCTGCACACCCTGAACGACATCGACCTTGCCGCGCGGGTCGAGGATTATGACCCGCTCTCGGGCCGCCTTGCCTTCCCGGTCTTCAAGGACACGCTGGTGAATCTTGGCTGGTTCTTCATACCCTTCGCGATGTTCGTGGTGGTGGGCGCGGCCAATGCGGTGAACCTCACTGATGGGTTGGATGGTCTGGCGATCATGCCGGTGATGATCGCCGCCGGCGCGCTTGGCATCATCGCCTACGCGGTGGGCCGGGTCGACTTTACCGATTATCTGGATGTGCACTACGTGCCCGGCACGGGCGAGATACTGATATTCGTGGCAGGGCTTGCCGGGGGCGGGCTTGGCTTTTTGTGGTACAATGCTCCGCCTGCCGCCGTCTTCATGGGCGACACGGGCTCGCTCGCGCTTGGCGGGGCCTTGGGCGCCATCGCCGTGGCCACCAAGCACGAGATCGTCCTTGGCATCGTCGGTGGGCTTTTCGTGGTCGAGGCGCTTTCGGTCATCATTCAGGTGCTTTACTTCAAGCGCACCGGCAAGCGTGTGTTTCTGATGGCCCCGATCCACCACCACTATGAGAAAAAGGGCTGGGCCGAGCCGCAAATCGTCATCCGCTTCTGGATCATCGCGCTGATCCTCGCGCTGATCGGGCTGGCGACACTGAAGGTGCGGTAGGTCGCTGATTGCTGCCGAAACCTTGTCGGGACGTGGCTGTCTCAGGTTTGTACAAAACTCACGTACGTTTTGTACAAGTATACACCGTACGCCCTGTTCATCCGCACCCCGCAGCGCCCCGGCACCGACGTGATACCGACACGATACCGACGGGTTGCAGACAGGCCAAAAACGCCGAAGACCCTTGTTAACAAAGGGCATGGGGGCAAACGCCTCACCCTTGGCCTGCCCGTCCTTCATCCTTCGTTAACCCATCTTGCAAGGGCGGGCGGCTCGGGGCAGGGTGCGCTATGATGAAAGATGGGGGCAGGGCATGATTCCAGTACGGGGTTTCGAGGGTGCGAAGGTTGCGGTGTTGGGCTTGGGGCGGTCAGGCCTATCTGCGGCGCGCGCCCTGCGGGCTGGCGGCGCGCATGTTCTGGCATGGGACGACAACCCGGCCGCGCAGGAAGTGGCCAATGAAGAAGGCTTTGAAGTCAAGAACTTGTCCCGTGAGAATGCTTTTGATGACGTGGCCAGCCTGATCGTCTCGCCGGGCATCCCGCATCTCTATCCCGCCCCCAACAAGGTTGTCGGTGCGGCCCTGCGGGCGGGTGTTCCGGTGGACAATGATATCGGGCTCTTTTTCCGGTCGCTCTCTGGCGGCGAATGGGCCAATTTCGAGCAACCGCCCAAGGTGATCGCGGTCACGGGAAGCAATGGAAAATCAACAACGTCCGCGTTGATTCACCACGTACTCGAAGACGTCGGCCGCGACGTGCAACTGGCCGGAAATATCGGCCGGGGCGTGCTGGATATCGACCCGCCGAACGACGGCGGTGTGGTGGTTCTGGAACTGAGCAGCTACCAAACCGAACTCGCCCGCGCCCTGACACCAGATATCGCCGTCTTTACCAATCTCACTCCCGATCATTTGGACCGGCACGCCGGTCTGGGCGGCTATTTCGCCGCCAAGCGCAGGCTTTTCGCCGAAGGAGGGCCGGACCGTGCTGTCGTCGGCGTGGACGAGAACGAGGGCCTGTTTCTGGCCGGGCAACTGGCCGAAGGGCGCAGTGATGACCGGGTCATTCGTGTTTCGGCCAAGGGCAAGCTGTCTGGACCGGGCTGGAGCGTTTTCGCCCGCAAGGGGTTCTTGTCCGAATATCGTAAAGGCAAGCAAGCGGGTTCCATAGACCTGCGTGAAATCAAAGGCTTACCCGGCACGCATAATCATCAAAACGCCTGCGCAGCCTATGCGGCCTGCCGGACACTTGGCCTTGCGCCCAAGGTGATTGAGCGGGCGTTTCACAGTTTCGCGGGCTTGCCACATCGTAGTCAGAGGATCGCCGAGGTTGGCGGCGTGGCCTATGTCAACGACAGCAAGGCGACCAATGTGGATTCAGCCCTGAAAGCGCTTTTGGCTTTCGACAAGATCCGCTGGATTTGTGGCGGACTTGAGAAGGATGGCGGCTTGGCCGGGCTGGCCCCGGGGTTGGCGCATGTGGTGAAGGCCTATGTTATCGGGCGCGAGGCGGCGCAATTTTCCCTTGAATTGGAAGGGGTTGAGGCCGAAGTCTGCACCACGATGGAAGTCGCGGTGGCCCGCGCGGTGCGAGAGGCCGAGCCCGGGGACACCGTGCTTTTGGCCCCCGCTGCCGCGAGTTTCGATCAGTACGACAGTTTCGAAAAGCGGGGCGAGGATTTCATTGCACAGGTGAAACGGCATTTGTCCAAATAAGGTTTTTGGGGCTCTGCCCCATCGCCCTATGGGCGATTCCCCGGGATATTTGTAAACAGAAGAAGGCGTTAAGAGGATGCGCGGATCGCAGTGCCCGCCGCCCAGCCCGAAGACCAAGCCCATTGGAAGTTGTAGCCCCCAAGCCAACCAGTGACATCCACGGCCTCGCCAATGGCATAGAGGCCGGGCAGGGTTTTGGACATCATGGTTTTGGACGACAGGCCATCGGTGTCGATACCGCCAAGCGTGACTTCGGCGGTGCGGTAGCCTTCGGAGCCTGTGGGCTTGAGCCTCCAGTGGCGCAAATGGTCGGTGATTTCGGTCAGGCGCGCGTCGGATTGATCAGCAAGATTTCCTGTAAGGTCAATCTCTTGCGCCAAGTGGTCTACCAGACGGCTGGGAAGGTGTTGGGCCAGTTCGGTGGTGAGATAGCGACGGCCTTGGGTTTGGCGTTGCGCTTTGAGTGCGTCGAAGAGTTGACCTTCCGGGGCAAGGTCGATCTCGATCTCCTCGCCCTCGCGCCAGTAGGATGAGATTTGCAGGATCGCGGGGCCAGAAAGGCCGCGGTGAGTGAAAAGCACCGCTTCGTCAAAGCCTGTGCGCGCGTTCGAAACATGCGCGGCGGCGGCGGTTCCGGAGAGCGACGAAAAGCGCTTGTCAGAAAAGGTGAGCGGCACGAGCGCGGGGCGGGTTTCGGTGACCCTATGGCCGAATTGCTGAGCCAGATCATAGGCAAGCCCTGAGGCCCCCATTTTTGGGATGGATTTGCCCCCTGTGGCCAAGACAAGGTTTCTTGCGGTGACCGTTTTTCGCGTTCCTGCGTGATCCAACGTGGCTGTGAAATGCGTGCCGTCATGGTTCACCTCGGCAACCGAGCAATGCAGCCAGAGGTCAGCCCCGACTTGCGTCATCTCGGCGCGCATCATCTCGATGATCTGGGTGGATTTTCCATCGCAGAAAAGCTGTCCAAGGGTCTTTTCGTGATAGGCGATGCCGTGGCGGGCGATGAGGTCGATGAAATCCCATTGCGTGTAGCGCGACAGGGCGGATTTGTGGAAATGCGGGTTTTGGCCAAGGAAATTGCCGGGCTCAGTGTAAAGATTGGTGAAATTGCAGCGCCCGCCGCCGGAGATCCGGATTTTCTCGCCCGCGCGCTTGGCGTGGTCGATCAACAGTGTGCCGGGGCCGGCGTGGGCTGCGCACATCATGCCGGCGGCGCCGGCGCCAAGGATGAGGGTGCTGATCTGCATGGATCAGGCGATGCCCCAAGCGGGCGGGCGCGTCAAGCAGGCTTAGCCCGAACAGCTTGCCCCACCCAAAACGCAGAACTTGGCGCAATGGGGGTGATTTAGCGCCACGTCGCGTTCAGCTTCGGCCAGGGTTTCGCCCAGTTCGAATTCGGGCGCATAGGGCAGAAGGGTGCAGGCCAGAACGGCAGGTTTTTCCGCCCCCTTGCGTTTGACCACCATGCGGGACGAGGCGCACATCACGCTATCGGGAGACTTGCCGAGGATGTCCCAGCACTGGGTCGTGATCTCGGGGACTTCGGCGCTTTCGTCCATTTCCGGGAAGAGGACTGTTTCGGCGGGGTTGAAGGCATCGATATCAAACCCATGGGTGGCGAACAGGTTGGCATATCCCTGACGGCCCGTAGCCTCGTCTTCGCCCCAGACGGTGCGTCCGGCAACGGCCATGCGGATGCCCGCATCGCGCAACCATTGCATGCCTTCAATCGTGCGCGCGAACGCGCCCTTGCCGCGTTCCGTGTCATGATTTGTCTCGGACCAGTGGTCGACGGAAATCCGAAGGGTCAGCTGATCGCCATACTCCGCGACCAGAGCGCGCAGGCCATCCTGAACGCGGCGACGCATCATCGGGCGCATGGCGTTGGTGAGGATCAAAACCTCGTATCCGCGCGACAAGGCCGCGCGGGTCATGCCGATCATCTCAGGGTTCATGAAGGGTTCCCCGCCGGTAAAGCCGATTTCCCGAATGGGCCAGCCACGGTCTTCGACTTGATCGAGATAGGCGTCAATCTCGGCCTCGGTCATATAGACGAGCGCATCGTTGGTGGGGGAGCTTTCGATATAACAATTGGCACAGGTGATGTTGCACAACGTGCCGGTATTGAACCACAAGGTCTCGGGCTTGGAGAGCGGCACAGAGGCTCTGGTGTTACCGTCTGCGGTGACCAATGGGTTCTGAAATTTGCCAGTATTGGCAGCGATATCCTTCATGGGGGTCCTTGCGCATTTAGATGTGTCTAACCGGTAGCCCGGTTGTGGCCCGAAAGAAAGGTTTGCGGCTGGCTTTGACACCATTGTGAACGTGTCGTGTCATGCTAGACTTGCCGATAATGCGAGGCCTGCCTTGGGCGTCGGGCACAGGAGCAGGAGTTTTCACCATGGTATCGCGCGTCATTCCGGTTGATCCGTTTGACCTTGTGATTTTTGGCGGGACAGGGGATCTGGCTCGCCGGAAGATATTACCGGGACTGTTTAGGCGTTTTCGATCCGGACAAATGGACAAGGACTCGCGTGTTATCGGCGCGGCGCGCAGCGATATGGATGTTGCGGAATACAGGGATATGGTGCGCTCGGCGATCCATGAGTTCGACCCGGTCTCGGCACGTGACGAGGATACGCTCGATACGTTTCTCGGACGCTTGGGATATGTCGTTGTAGATGCCTTGGGCGAGACCGGCTGGAAGGAACTGGCGCGGGAGGTTGCGTCAGATCGCATTTGCGCTTTCTATTTCTCGGTCGGGCCACGGCTTTTTGGCGATTTGGCTGAGCGTTTGCAAAAATACGGGATGGCTGACCACGATAGCCGCATCGTCGTGGAGAAACCTTTTGGTCGTGACTTGGAGACCGCCAAGGCGCTCAACGCCACCTTGGCGCAACACTTCCATGAGCATCAGATTTACCGGATCGACCATTATCTTGGAAAGGAAACCGTTCAAAACCTGATGGCGATCCGCTTTGGCAACACCCTGTTCGAGCCGCTTTGGAACAGTCAATACGTGGACCACATCCAGATCACCGTGGCCGAAAGCGTCGGCGTCGGCGGGCGGGGCGATTACTATGATCGTGCCGGCGCGATGCGCGACATGATGCAAAACCACATGATGCAGCTGTTATGCCTCATCGCCATGGAACCCCCTGCCAAGTTCGAGCCCGACCCGGTGCGTGACGAAAAGCTCAAGGTGATCCGCGCGCTTGATCCTGTAGAGCCGGCCGACCTGGTACGGGGACAATACGAGGCAAGTGCCGATGCCCCGGGTTATCGTGAGCAGGTGGAGAATCACGACAGCAGAACGGAAAGCTTCGTCGCCCTCAAAGCGCACATCAGCAATTGGCGATGGGCCGGCACGCCCTTCTACCTGCGAACTGGCAAGCGCCTCAAAGCCCGTGCGAGCGAAATCGCAGTTGTATTCAAGGATGCGCCGCATTCGATATTCGGGGCCGAGGCAGGGCGACACGCCAATATCTTGACGATCCGCCTGCAACCCAACGAGGGCATTGAACTGGGCGTCACGATCAAGGAGCCGGGGCCGGGAGGGATGCGCCTGATCGACGTTCCGCTGGACATGACCTTTGCCGAGGCTTTGGGGCCGGACGATGCGGACTTCCCGGATGCCTATGAACGCCTTATCATGGATGTTATTCGAGGGAACCAGACGCTTTTCATGCGTGATGACGAGGTCGAGGAAGCCTGGGCCTGGACAGATCCGATCATCGCGGAGTGGGAGGCAAGATCCGAACCGCCCATCGCCTATGCCTCGGGCTCATCGGGGCCGGATGAAGCGCTTGCGCTGATCCATCGTGATGGACGGCACTGGCGGGAGATAAAGCCATGAACCTGATTGAATACGCAGATGATGAAATGCTGGCCATCGACCTTGCCAATGCTTTGGCGGGGGAGTTGAGGGCCACCTTGAACCATGAAGATCGGGCGCTTTTCGTTGTGCCGGGCGGGTCCAGCCCGGGGCCGGTTTTTGACGATCTTTGTGAGGCCGACCTGGATTGGAGCCGGGTGGATGTGATGCTCAGTGATGAACGTTGGGTGCCGGAAGTTCATGTGCGCTCGAACACCCGGATGATCCGTGAGCGGCTTTTGGTGGGGCGGGCTGCGAAGGCGAACTACCTGCCGCTTTATGCGCGTGCAGAGGCGCCGGAAGCGGTGCTGGCAGAGCTTGAATCCTACATCATTCCGCGCTTGCCGATCGCCGTTCTTTTGTTGGGCATGGGAGAGGATATGCACACCGCCTCGCTGTTTCCCGGGGCTGACAATCTTGAGGTTGCACTGGGTCGCCGCGCGCCGGTCTTGGTGCCGATGCGTGCGCCGGGCGCGCCCGAGCCGCGGGTCACCCTATCGGCGCGAGTCTTGAATGATGCAATGTCCAAGCATCTGATTTTAATGGGTTCCTCCAAAAGGGCCGCCTTGGACCGGGCGCAAAGCCTGCCCGTGCACGAGGCCCCCGTCAGGGCGGTCTTGGACGACATGAACGTGCACTATTGCAAGTAATAGAAGGTATCTTAATGATCGATCGGATCCGTGAATTGGCCGAGGCCGCCAGTGACGATATCGCGGCTTTCTTCACCGAGGATGCCGGGCGGGCGGAGGCGTTCTCGATCCGGTTCGATGGGATGCTCTTTGATTATTCCAAGACTCACATCAGCAGCGAGGCGCGTGACGCCTTACTGGATTGGGCCGAGGCAAGCCGCGTTGCAACGCGCCGGGACGCGATGTTTGCAGGTCAGGCCATCAACGAAACCGAGGGGCGCGCAGTGCTGCATACTGCCTTGAGAAATCTTGGCGGCGCGCCTGTCTTGGTGGATGGGCGCGATGTGATGCCGGAGGTCCTCGAAACCTTGGCGCGGATGGAACGGTTCTGCGAGGATGTAAGGCAAGGCTTTGTGCAGGGTCAGGGCGGCACGATCACCGATGTCGTCAATATCGGTATTGGCGGCTCGCATCTGGGGCCTGAGATGGCCGCGCTTGCGCTGTCGCCCTATCAGGACGGGCCGCGTTGTCATTTTGTGTCCAACGTGGATGGGGCTGATATTTCTGATTGCCTTCAGGGGCTTAACCCCGAAACGACCTTGGTGATCGTGGCCTCGAAAAGCTTCACGACCGTCGAGACCATGACCAATGCCGAAACCGCCCGGGCGTGGATGGCGGGCGTGGTCAAAGACCCCGGTCAGCAGTTCGTGGCCCTCTCGACGGCGGACGACAAGGTGGCCGCGTTCGGTATCGCGCCCGAGCGGGTCTTCGGCTTCGAGGACTGGGTCGGCGGGCGCTATTCGGTGTGGGGGCCGATTGGTCTGTCGCTGATGATCGCCGTGGGGCCGGAACGGTTTCGCGAGATGCTGGAGGGGGCGGCTTCCATGGATCGCCACTTTCAAGAAGCCCCTCTGGCCAAGAATATGCCTGTGCTTTTGGCGCTTGTGGGGCTCTGGCATCATCAGGGCCGCGGCTACCCAACGCGCGCAGTTTTGCCTTATGATCAAAGGCTTAGCCGTTTACCGGCCTATTTTCAGCAATTGGAAATGGAAAGCAATGGCAAGCGGGTCAGCATGGCTGGTGAGCCGCTGACCATGCCCTCCGGCCCGGTGGTTTGGGGGGAGCCGGGGACCAATGGTCAGCACGCCTTTTACCAATTGATACACCAAGGCACCCAAGTTGTGCCTTGCGAATTCATGGTAGCCGCGCAAGGGCACGAACCCGAGCTTGCGCATCATCACCGACTGTTGGTGGCCAATTGCCTTGCGCAATCCGAGGCCCTGATGCGTGGCCGGGGCATCGAGGAAGCACGCGCATTGATGGCGGAAAAAGGCTTTAACGGCAAGGAGTTAGAGCGACAAGCGGCGCATCGCGCCTTCCCCGGAAACCGGCCCTCGACCACCTTGGTCTATGACAAGCTGACGCCGCGCCGCTTGGGCCAGATCGTGGCGCTTTATGAACATCGGGTCTTCGTCGAAGGGGTGATGCTGGGCATCAATTCCTTCGATCAATGGGGCGTCGAACTGGGCAAGGTCTTGGCCAAGGAAATCGAACCGGTGCTTGAAAGCGGTGACACCACGGGCAAGGACGCATCCACCGCGCAGTTGGTGGATTTCATCCGGGCGAATCGCACCTAACCCTTTGGTTAACAAGGAAAACCCCGGACTGCATCTCGTCGGTATAACGTCGGTATCGCGTCGGTATTTTTTTCCTCACACCGGCAGGTTAACAGGGCGCACGGTGAGAGTTGTACGTTTTGTACGGGAGTTTCGTACGTGTCGCGCGGCGCGCTCATCAGCCCTGACGGGCTTTTTCGCGTATCAAAGGGCGATATCTTTTTCTTGGCAAAAATACCCTGGGGTGAGGCCGAAGGCCGAGGGGCAACGCCCCTTCTGGCCCCGGGTCATGGATCATGCCCTTGGCGGGCAGTCAAAATCGCTGGCGTCCAGGCCGCGCACCGGGTCGTCCGGGTTACACTCTTCGCCCGAGAGCGGATAGTGTTCCTCATCGGCGCAGGCGGTGAGCAATAGGAATGATACAGCAAAAATCAGACGTGCCATGTTCAGCCTCCTTATCGGTCAGGCCCGAACCATGGCATGGTCGCTTCCGGTAGATCTTGACGAATGTCAAAAGAGCCCGGCCCCATCGACAGAGGCACGCCACTGGGATTGTGGTGTGCGTATGAGGCCGGGCGAACCTGCGCAGACCCACTGGGTAGGACGGGGGCAACACTTCTGCGCAGGCGTTCATGGTGCGGCTTACTTGGGCAACAGGACCTTGTTGACCACGTGGATGACGCCATTGGATTGATCGACATCTGCGATCGTCACCCGCGCGGCGTTGCCGGATTCGTCAAAGATGTAGACGTTGCCGCCTTTGACTTGCGCCGAGAGGGCATCGCCCGACACGGCGTTGAAGTGGTAAAAGCCATCGGGGCTGTTGTTGGCCTGTGTTGCAATGGCTGCCGCCGACCAATCCCCGGCGACCACATGCGCGGTCAGTACCTTTTGCAGCATGGCCTTGTTCTCCGGCTTGAGCAGGGTGTCGACGGTGCCATCGGGCAGGGCGCCGAAGGCTGCGTTGACCGGGGCAAAGACGGTGAAGGGGCCTTCGGAATTCAGGGTCTCGACCAGACCGGCGGCCTTGACGGCGGCGACTAGCGTGGTGTGATCCTCGGAATTCACGGCATTCTCGACGATGGTCTTGTTTTCGAACATCGGCGCGCCGCCCACCATGGGGTTTTCGGCCAGCGCGGCGGTTGAGCCGATGGCCGTTGCGGCGACGAAGGCGAGGGAAAGTTTCAGTGTCATTATCATATCTCCTGGTTTTCGTGCCCGTATGAGCGGGCTGGTGTGACAGACACGCAGATCGGTTCGGGAAAGTTTCAGGCCGGGTGATGATTTTTTGCATCAAGGCTATGCGCCCGCCGAGCGCGGGCGAGACCCCGCCGGTTTTCGGAATGTCGGAAATTCTCTTGGAACAACCCCGCCCGGGTTCTCGTTTTGCGCCTGTGACCCAAGTTCTGACGCGGTCGCTTCGGGCCGATCCTGGCCGTGGCGACGCAGAAAGGAGAAACGATGAAACCTTGGATGCTTCTTGCCGCTGGCTTGTCTGTTCTGACACTGGGGGCTTGTGAGAACATGTCCTCTGAAGCGCGCACCGTGGCCGGGGCGGCCGGCGGTGCTGCCGCAGGTCTGATCACTGCCGATGCTTTGGGGGCCGATGATGATTGGCGTCTGATTTCCGCCCTTGGTGGCGCGGCGGCCGGGACTGTCGTGGCGCAGAACCAGAACAACAACACCTGTGCCTATGCCCGAGGCGATGGCACATATTACCGCGCGCCTTGCCCAAGCTAAGGCGTGAGTGAAACGCAAACGGGGCGCACCGATGATGCGCCCCGTTTCTTTTGGTTAGTCCCGCAAAATCGAGCGGCCCGCGTATTGGGCGGTTTCGCCGAGCACTTCTTCAATGCGGATCAATTGGTTGTATTTGGCCAGCCGGTCCGAGCGCGCCAGCGACCCGGTTTTGATTTGTCCGCAGTTGGTGGCCACCGCGAGATCGGCGATGGTGGCATCCTCGGTTTCGCCCGAGCGGTGCGACATGACATTGGTCATGCGTGCGCGGTGGGCCATGTCGACGGCTTTCAGCGTTTCGGTGAGCGAGCCGATTTGGTTTACCTTGACCAGCATGGAGTTGCCCGCGCCCTTGGCGATGCCATCGGCCAGACGGGCGGGGTTGGTGACGAACAAATCGTCGCCCACCAGTTGCACCTTGTCGCCAATCGCGTCGGTCAGGAGTTTCCAGCCGTCCCAGTCATCCTCGGCCATGCCGTCTTCGATCGAGATGATCGGGTAGTCGGTCACAAGCGCCTTGAGGTAGTCGACATTTTCCTCGGAGGTGAGCGATTTGCCTTCGCCCGAGAGTTCGTATTTGCCGCCCTTGTAATATTCGGTCGAGGCGCAATCGAGGGCGAGGTAGATGTCTTCGCCCGGTTTGTAGCCTGCCTTTTCGATGGATTTCAGGATGAAATCGAGCGCTTCACGGGTGGAGGAGAGGTTCGGTGCGAAGCCGCCTTCGTCGCCGATGCCGGTGGACAGGCCCGCGGCGGAGAGTTCTTTTTTCAGGGTGTGGAAGACTTCGGCCCCCATGCGCACGGCCTCGCGGATGTTTTCCGCGCTGACCGGCATGATCATGAATTCCTGAATGTCGATGGGGTTGTCGGCGTGTTCGCCGCCGTTGATGATATTCATCATCGGCACCGGCAGGACACGGGCCGAGGTGCCGCCCACGTAGCGGAACAGCGGCTGGGTGGTGAAATCGGCGGCGGCCTTGGCCACGGCGAGGCTGACGCCGAGGATGGCGTTGGCCCCAAGGCGGCCCTTGTTGGGGGTGCCGTCAAGTTCGATCATCGCTTGGTCGATGCTGACCTGTTCGGTGGCGTCCATGCCCACCAGTTCCTCGGCAATCTCACCGTTGACGGCGGCCACGGCCTCGAGCACGCCTTTGCCCAAGTAGCGCGATTTGTCGCCGTCGCGACGTTCCACGGCCTCATGCGCGCCGGTGGAGGCACCGGAAGGCACGGCGGCGCGGCCCATGGTGCCGTCTTCGAGGATCACGTCCACCTCGACTGTGGGGTTGCCCCGGCTGTCAAGGATTTCGCGGGCGTGGATGTCGATAATGATGCTCATGGGTGTCGTCCTCGGACTTGGAAAAGGTTGCGGGTGCCATAGCAAGTCTGGCGGGGAATGCAACTGTGACTGATAGCGCTAACGGCGCTTATTTTGCGGGGCTAGCGCTAACAGGTCAGGCGCGGCGGCGCAGGCGGCGTTCGCGGAACAGGGTGTAAAGCCCCGAGGCGATGATGATCGCCGCGCCCAGAAGGGTGAGGCCATCGGGCTGTTCGTCAAAGACCAGCACCGCGATGATCAGTGCAAAGATCAGGCGGGTGTAACGGAAGGGGGTGACGAAGCTCACTTCGCCCACGCGCATGGCGGCGACGATGGCGTAATAGGCGGCCACCCCGATGAGCAGCGCGAAGGCGATGTCGCGCCAGTTGGCGGGGGAGGGGGCGACCGGATCGCCTGTTACCCAGAGGATGACAATCCCAGCGGGCACCACGGTGGCAAAGCCGTAGGACGACAGTTGCAGCGATGTCACCGTGCGCGGCACGGCGCGGGTGGCCAGGTCGCGCAGGGCAAGGCCAAAGACCGCCTGCACGGCGAAAAGCGAGGCAGGTTCGAACCCCTCCAATCCGGGACGGATCACCATAAGAACGCCAGCAAAACCAACGAGGATCGCGCTCCAGCGGCGCCAGCCGACGTCTTCCCCCAAAAACAGCGCCGCCCCAAGCGTCACTGCCAAAGGCGTGGCTTGCAGGATGGCCGAGGCCGAGGCGAGGGGCGTCAGCGCGATGGCAGTGACGAATCCCAATGTTCCGACCAACTCCCCCAGATTGCGCAGCAGCACGGGGCCGGTGATCAGGTCGCGCGAGAACAACCGATGCCCGCGCGACAGCGCGCCAAGCGCAAAGATCGCAGCCCCGCCGGTACCCAGAAAGATCAGGATCTGACCGACGGGCAAATCCCCGGCGAGGCGCTTGATGAACATGTCCTCAAGCGCGAAACCGGCCATGGCCAGCACCATCAGGGCGCTTCCGCGCAGGTTTTCCATGGGCGTCCTTTCAGAAGGGCCGATAGCCCCTTCTTCTGTTCAGAAATATCCCGGGGGTCGTCATTGTCGCGCCATTGGTCCGAGAGACAATGGCGACGGGGCTGGCCCCCGGATCTGGCCAAGGCTTACTTCTTGAGCGGCACGCCGTAAAGCTCCAGCCGGTGACCAATGAGCTTGTACCCCAGTTTCTTGGCGATCTTTTCCTGAAGTGCCTCGATCTCGGGGTCGACGAATTCGATGACTTCGCCCGAGTTCATGTCGATCAGGTGGTCGTGGTGGTCGCGCTCGGCGTCTTCATAACGCGCGCGCCCGTCGCCGAATTCCAGTTTTTCCAGAATTCCGGCCTCTTCAAAGAGTTTCACCGTGCGATAGACCGTGGCGATGGAAATCTTGGGGTCGCGGGCGGAGGCGCGGGTGTAAAGTTCTTCGACGTCGGGGTGATCGTCAGATTCTTGCAGGACCGATGCAATTGTCCGGCGTTGGCCTGTCATGCGCAGGCCCTTGGCCTCGCAGCGGTCGGTGATCGTGTCGGACATATCGGCCCCCATGGTCGTCGTCGGGCTGTTGGATAGCTTCATCGGAAAAATGAATCCACCCGTTTTGCCACCAATGCTTGACTTTGTGCCGGCAAAGGCGCATTTGCCCTTTAACCGATAGCTCCGGCCGCGTGAGCCGTGCGGGTTTGCCCCGCCACATGAGATATCGAGGAGAGTTCCCAAAATCACGCGTGGGTCCGAACCGTTTGACGGCTGCTTGGCATGAGGCCGGGCAGGTGCGTCAGGCGACACCACGATGAGGCCACCCGGGGTTCGGGGGCCGTATACGGTATGGGCGTGGCCCTGCCGGGAAGGACATGATTTGTCACTATTTAAAGAAATGGGGCTGCCTGGCCCGCTGGTCAAAGCACTGGAAAAGACAGGTATCACCGAGCCTACGCCGATTCAGGCGCGGGCGATTCCGCATGCCCTCAATGGGTTTGACGTGATGGGCCTGGCGCAGACCGGCACCGGCAAGACGGCCGCTTTTGGCCTGCCGTTGGTGGCGCAACTGATGGAGCATCGCGGCAAACCCGCGCCCAAGACCGTGCGCAGCCTGATACTGGCCCCCACGCGGGAATTGGCGGGACAGATCCGCGACACGCTGATCGGCTTCGTCAAGGACACGCCGATGAAGGTTGGCCTGGTCGTTGGCGGGTCGTCAATTGGGGCGCAGATCAAGCGGCTTGAGAAGGGCACCGATATTCTGGTGGCCACACCGGGGCGTCTGCTGGACCTTTTGGACCGACGCGCGCTGACGCTTGAGGAGACGCGCTTTCTGGTGCTCGACGAGGCTGACCAGATGCTGGACCTCGGGTTCATTCACGCGCTGCGCAAGATCGCCGGGCTGTTGCCCGAGGAGCGGCAGACCATGCTGTTTTCGGCCACCATGGCCAAGCAGATGGACGAGATTGCCAGCAGCTACCTGAACAAGCCCAAGCGCGTGCAGGTCAGCCCCCCGGGCAAGACCGCAGACAAGGTCACGCAGGCGGTTCACTTTATTGCCAAGGCGGAAAAGCCCAATTTGCTGGTTGAGCTGCTGGATGGCCATCGCGACGAGTTGGCGCTGGTTTTCGCACGCACCAAGCATGGCTCGGACAAGCTGGCCAAGAAGCTGGCGCAGGCGGGCTATGCGGTGGATGCGATCCACGGCAACAAGAGCCAAGGCCAGCGACAGCGCGCGCTCAATGCCTTCCGTGCCGGTGAGGTCCGGGTACTGGTGGCCACGGATGTGGCCGCGCGGGGCTTGGATATTCCCGATGTGAAGCATGTCTATAACTTCGACTTGCCGAACGTGCCGGAAAACTATGTGCACCGGATTGGCCGGACTGCGCGGGCCGGCAAGGACGGCGCCGCGATTGCCTTTTGCGCGCCGGACGAGATGGGCGAGTTGAAGGACATCCAGAAGGTCATGAAGCTGGAGATTCCCGTGGCCTCGGGCCGCGCGTGGGAAGAATTGCCGGACCCCAATGCCAAGCCCAAGGGCCGTGGCCGGGGCGGGCGTCCGGGCGGCAAGCCCGGTGGCCCGGGCGGCAAGCCTGCCTCGACCAACCGTCGCCGCCGCTCGCGTCGGAGTGGGCCGAAGAAGGCCGCCTAAAATAAGGGATTTGGGTGCCTGAGGGCGTTCGTATCCCCCTCTAAACGCCTTGCCTTTGGCCTGTCAGATCGGGCCGGGGCGAGGCGTTTTTGCCTGTGGGCGATGCCCTAAATGCCATGCCCGCCCCATATTTCTGCCCAAATCGCCCGTTAATTTGCTTCGGACGACAGAGCAGGGGCAAAGACCATGGGACTTGATTGGCTACAGGCGGTATTCTCGGAAATCTGGACCATACTTGCGGGGCCGAAAACACGGCTTTGGCCGCTGTATATTGGTTTGACGATCCTGATTTGCCTGTTTCTTTATCGGCGCCGCGGGATTGAGCAGGGGTTTTTCGAGTGGCTTATGCCCAAGTCGATCTATTTCCACGCGTCTCACATCGTCGATCTGAAAATCTTTGCGGTCAACCGGGCCTTTGCCGCGCTTGGGCTGTTCAATCTGGTGTTTTTCGGGGCCTATGTCGCGGATTTCGTGAGTGGCGCGCTTGGGCCGGGATTGGGTCTGGCACCGCTTAGCCCGTTTCTGATTTCGCTGCTGTTGCTGGTGGTCAGCGATTTTGGCACCTATTGGGTGCATCGCGTGCACCATGAAAGCCGGATTTTCTGGCCGTTTCATTCGCTGCACCATTCGGCCGAGGTGATGACCCCGATCACGGTGTTCCGCAAGCATCCGGTTTATGACCTGATCTCGACCATGGTGAAGGGGTTATTCATCGGCTGTTTGCAGGGTATTTTTCTGGCTGTTTTCTCGCAAGATCCGAACTTGATGACCATCGTGGGCGTCAATGCGGGGTATTTCCTGTTCAATATGGCGGGATCAAACCTGCGCCATACGCATGTCTGGTTAAGCTTTGGGCGCTTAATTGAACATGTGATCATTTCCCCGGCACAGCATCAGATTCACCATTCCTTGGCACCGGAGCATCACAACAAGAACTATGGTGAGGTTTTGGCGATCTGGGATTGGATGTTCGGCTCGCTTTATGTGCCGGAGCGCGAGGAGGTTTTGGAGTTTGGCCTTGGTGATGCGGAGGGCAATCGCATTCGCCAGCGGCACGATAGCCTGACCAATGCGCTTGTCGTGCCGATGCGCGATAGCTGGCGGCAGGTTCGCAAGCGGTTGGGCCTGTCACCTAAGCCTGCGCCGCGGGCCGAGGATGTCGCGCCTGCCCAAGACGTCACCCCGGCGGAATAAGCCGTGACGCGTGGGTTTTCCATATATCTTGATGGACTGCGGTTCGCGGCGGCCTTGATCGTGATGCTATCGCATTTCGCCTATCCGCGGTTCACCGAAGGGCGGTGGATTTGGGTGCGTGAGTTGAACCTTGGCAGCGATGCGGTGATCGTGTTTTTCGTGTTGTCGGGGCTGGTCATCGCACATGTGGTGTCGGTGAAACCGGGCGGTATTGGGCGGTTTGCCTTTGACCGGGCGACGCGGCTTTGGTCTGTGGCGCTACCGGCGCTGGTGATCGGGTTTTTCCTTGATCGGTTGGGCGTGGGGCTTGCGCCGACGCTTTACGATGGCTGGCAGTACAACGCCCTGCCGCTGTGGGAGGTTTTGCTGCGCGGGTTGAGTTTTTCCAATGAGTGGGGCGGCATGGCCACGCGGCTTGGCACCAATGGGCCGTTTTGGTCCTTGAGCTATGAGGCGGCGTTTTATGCGCTTTTTGCCGTGGCCTTTTATACTACCGGCGTGCGGCGGTTGGTTTTGCTAGCGGCGGGCGTTGCCTTGTTTGGTCTGAACATCCTGTTGCTCATGCCGGCGTGGCTGATGGGTGTTTGGCTTTATCGGCGGATCACGGCGGAGGCCGAGATGACCCGACCTGTGGCGCTGCGCTTGGCGGTTTTGCCGGGGGTGGCCTATGGGCTGTGTTTGGCAATTGGCGTGCCGGATATGCTTGTGGAATTGACTGACCCTATGCATCAGGCGCTTGGGTTGCGGTTTTCGGATGAATTTTTGTGGAACGGGCTGTTGGGCCTGATGGTTACGGCGCATCTTTTGGGCATGGCGCGGCTTTTGGCGGCGTGGGAGGGGGGGCGCGTGGCCGCGCCCGCCGCTTGGCTGGCGGGGGGAAGTTTCTCGCTTTACCTGATGCATTACCCGCTTTTGCAGTTTCTTGGTGGCCTGCCTTTGCCCGGTGCATCATGGGCGGGCGATACGGTGCTGTTCGGCCTGACCTTTGTCCTGTGCTATGCCTTTGCCGCCGCGTTCGAGCGGCCCTTGCACCACTGGCGCGCGGGCCTGCGCCGGGTGTTGCGGGTTCCTTACAAGAGCGAGCCTTCCATCACGCGCACGGCCTGACCGGCGACGGTGACTCTTTCGCCGTTGGCAGTGAGGTGAATGAGGCTGGAGCGGCCCATATCCTCACCTTGATGGACGGTCACAGATAAGGGCGCGCCGTCCAGATCGCAGAGAAAGGCCGCAAGCGCGGCACAGGCACTGCCGGTGGCGGGGTCTTCGGGGATGTTATCCAAAGGCGCAAACATGCGGGCGTGGATCGTGTCGCCCTCGCGGATATAGGCGAATTGCGCGAAATCAAGGCCTTCGGGGTGGGCCTTTGCGCCGTCGCGGAAGGCGGCCATATCGGTTTGACAGGCGGCCAGATCGGCCCGGGTTTTCAGCGCGGTGAGTGTGAAGGGCAGGCCGACGGAAGCGAGCGTAGGCGCATGTGCGCTTTGGTCGATTTGGTCAACCGCCAGGCCAAGGGCGCGGGCAACCAACGCAGGGTCGGGGTTGGCCAGACGTTCGAGCGGCGCGCTTGTCGTGAAGCGCGCGCCATGTGGTCCGGCGGTGCAGGGCAGCGGGCCAATACCCAGTTCCAGTACCATCTCGGGGCCGTGGCCCAATTCGGCCAGCGCCTTGGCGCTGCCGATGGTGGGGTGGCCGGCGAAGGGGACTTCCATTGTCGGGGTGAAGATGCGCAGGCGGGCGGTGTGGTCGCGGTTTTCGGGTGGGTAGACGAAAGTGACTTCGGAGAAGTTGAACTCCGCAGCGATGCTTTGCAGCTCCGCTTCGGGGATGCTTTCTGCCTCGGGGAAGACGGCCAGTTGATTGCCGCCAAAGCGGGTTTCGGTAAAGACATCGTAGACGAAATAGCGGTGCATGGGGTGTCTCACTTGAGGGTCAGGTCGGCCCATACGGGCAGGTGATCGGAGGCGATATGTGCCGGGCGCGCGCCGTGCACGCCGCTGTCAACGGCGTCCAACTCGTCACTGAGCGCGATGCGGTCGAGCGGGGCCACCGGGCGCGGCGCGGGAAAGGAGGCGCGGGCCGGGATGAAGCGCACGCGTTTGACGGCGGCATCAAGGGCCATGCCATTGCCCCAGTCGTTGAAATCCCCGGCAAAGACCGTGGGCATTGGTGACAGTTTACCAAGCGCACGGTTGATCGCGCCCAGTTGCAGCAGGCGGTATCGGCGGACGAGGCCAAGGTGCATTCCGATCACCCGCAGGGGACCGAGAGGGGTTTCAAGTTCGGCGCGGATCGCGCCGCGCGGCTCCAGCCCGGGCAGGTCGATATGGGCGGTGTGGGTTGCATGGACCCCGTCGCGCAGAAGCATGGCGTTGCCGTGCCAGCCAAGCGAACCGCCGGGTGCTCCGAAGGGCAGGATGTGCCAGCCGTCGTCCTCGACCATGTCATGCGGCAGGGCGGCGGGACGGGGCGGCAGGCGCTTGTCCACTTCTTGCAGGACAACCACCTGTGCCTGAAGCGCATTGATCACCGCCAAACTGCGGTCGGGCCTGCGGCGCAGGTCGAGGCCGACGCATTTTTGCAGGTTATAGGTTGCAATCCTCAAGGGTGATACGGTCAACATGGGACCATAAAAAACCCAAATGAAAGGGGTGTCACCCGATGTTTTCGGATCAAACCTGGCTGGCGCGGATCATCTGGACCGCTTTGGCGGGCGTGGCGGTCTGGGCCTTGGTCCAATGGCAATTGGAGCTGGCCTTTGTGGCGGTCGTGACATTGGCGGTGTCTTTGGCCCCGGTTTTCGTGGCGACATGGGCGGATATCAAGGTGCCGCCCAGTTTCATCGCGGCGCTTGTCATGTTCGTCGGCGGTACGCTTTTTCTGGGTGAAGTCCTTGATTTTTATGAGAGACTCTGGTGGTGGGACGTGGCGATGCACGGCGGGTCGGCCATCGGGTTTGGCCTGATCGGATTCGTCTTGGTTTTCATGATGTTCCAGGGCGACCGCTTTGCCGCGCCGCATGTGGCGGTGGCCTTTTTCGGATTCTGTTTCGCCGTGTTCATCGGCACGATCTGGGAGGTTTTCGAGTTTGCGATGGATCAGCTTTTCGGGCTGAACATGCAGAAATCGGGGTTGGTGGACACGATGGGCGATTTGATTGTCAACGTTGTGGGCGCGGTGATCGGCGCGGCGGCGGGGCTGGCCTATCTCAAGGGGCAGGCCAAGGGCGGGCTGGCCTCGGTCATCGACGAATTCGTGCAGCGTAATCCGAAGTTCTTCAAGCGGTGGAAAAAGTGATCACGTGCCGCAGAAGGTGGCTTGGACCACTTCGGCGGGCTGGGGTGGGCGCTTGAGGTCTGCCGCCTCGTCGTGGTCGTCGTAGGGGGTTGCGAGGAGCTGCAACAGGCGGTTGAACGGCGCCAAATCGACGGCGACCGCGGCATCAATCATTTGTTCCAAACGGTGGTTGCGCGGGATGACGGAGGGGTTGGCGCGGCGCATGCGGGCTGTTGGGTCGTCTTCGCTCTCAAGGCGTTTTTTCCACTCCGCTTCCCATGTGTCGAAGCTGGCGGGGTCGGTGAACTGATCGCGGGCGCCGCCAGTGGCAAGGGCGCGGAAGGTATTGGTGAAATCGGCTTGACCTTCGGCCATGCGGGCCAAAAGCCCGGTGATGAGCGGTTCATCCTCTGCCGTTGCCGCCTCGAGCCCGATCTTGCGGCCAAAGACGTTGAGCCAATGGGCCTGAATACGCTCGGGCATGGCGTGGACGAGCTTGGTGAACTCCTCGATGGCGGCGTCCTGATCGGGCATCAGCGGCACAAGCGCTGTGGCCAGTTGCGCCATGTTCCACACGATCACATTGGGCTGGTTGGAATAGGCATAGCGCCCCTGCCGGTCGATGGAGGAATAGACCGTGTCGGGGTGGAAGCTGTCCATGAAGGCGCAGGGGCCATAGTCGATGGTTTCGCCGGAAAGCGTGGTGTTGTCGGTGTTCATCACCCCGTGGATGAAGCCAACGCCCATCCATTGCGCAATCAATCGCGCCTGACGGTCGATGACATGGGCCAGAAGATCGGTGGGGGTTTCGGCCTCGGGCGCGTGGCGGGCGACCGTGTAATCGAAAAGGTTTTGCAGGGATTTCAGATCGCGGCGGGCGGCGAAATACTGGAACGTGCCGACCCTGATATGAGAGGCGGCGACGCGCGTCAGGATCGCGCCGGGCATGGCGCCGGTATCGCGATAAACCGGCTCGCCCGTGGTGACGGCGGCCAAGGCGCGGCTGGTGGGGATGCCCATGGCGTGCATTGCTTCCGAGACCACGTATTCGCGCAGGACCGGCCCGAGCCACGCGCGCCCGTCGCCCATACGGGAGTAGGGCGTGGGACCGGAGCCTTTGAGCTGGATGTCGAACCGCTGACCCTCGGGCGTGACCACCTCGCCCAGCAGGTTGGCGCGGCCATCGCCGAGTTGCGGGGAAAAGCCGCCGAATTGGTGCCCGGCATAGACCTGTGCGAGGGGTTCCGCGCCATCAGGGGGCAGATTGCCGGAGAAGACCTTGGCCATATCCTCAGGGTTTCCGGGCGTGAGGCCAAGGGTTTGCGCCAGCCCGTCGTTGAAGGCCAGAAGTTGCGGCGATTTCACCGGCACAGGGTTGAGGCGCGTATAGAACCCGGCGGGCAGGCGGGCATAACTGTTATCAAAGGGGATATGCAGGGTCATGGGGTGAAGGTAAGCATTTTGCCGCGGATTTCTATATGATCCGGGTCATCAGGCGGTAGCCCTCGCGCGGTTGAAAGCGCAGTTTGCGATAGAAGCGTTGCGCGCGCTCGTCTTCGGTTTTGACTTCGAGGTGCAGCGCCTTGAGCCCCGCGCCCGCGAGGGCTTTGGGCAGGCTCATGAGAACTTCGGAGCCGATGCCGCGCCCGCGCACGGCAGGGCGGATGTAAAGCTCATCCAGAAAGCCATCCATGCCGCCAAATTCCACCGACCAGCCGAAACAGACGATGATATAGCCGATGGGCGCGCGCCCCGGGCCGATGAGGTAGGCCGCGCCATGCGGGGAGCCTTCGAGCAGAGGGGCAAGCGCCGCGCGGCGGGTTTCCGCGTCTTGGTTGATGCCCTGTTCGGTATGAAAATCGGCGACGAGCCGGGTGAGGCGGTCAAGATCGTCAGGTTTGGCGAGGGTGAGTTGAGTCACAGGCGGTTGGGCCTTTTCATCCGGGGGGCAGTCTTGGACGCGACCATGGAGGGGGCTTGATGGAATGTCCACTCAAAGGGCCGTGGCATGGCATCAAATCGCCCAAGGGGGCACGAAATCTTGAAAAGATTTCGATCCGATTTCTTTTCAAGAAATCGGTTTGATCATGGCCCCGAGTGCAAATGGAAAAGGCCGGCTCAAATGAGCCGGCCTTTGGCCTTTTGGGTGGGCTGGTTAGGATTCTTGTCCCATGAACATCAGCAGGAACTGGAACATGTTCAGGAAGGAGATGTAGAGGCTGAGCGCGCCATCATAGGCGGCTTTGTCCAGCCATTCCTGATCGCCATGCGCGGCATGGGCCACGTAGGTGTTCTTGATGTCCTGCGTGTAGAAGGCGGTGAGGCCCGCAAAAATCAGCAGACCGATGGCCGAAATGGCGTACATCATCGCGGGTGATTGCAGGAACCAGTTGATGATCATCGCCACGATCAGGCCGATCACGCCCATGATCAGGAAGCTGCCCCAAGCCGAGATGTCCTTCTTGGTGGTATAGCCCCAGAGCGACAGGCCCGCGAAGGCGATCGCCGTCACGAGGAAGGTCTGGGTGATCGAATAGGCGGTGAACACCAAGAAGATCGAGCTGAGCGACAGGCCGATCAGCGCGGCGAAGGCGAAAAAGCCAAGCTGCACGGTGGCGGCCGAGCCCTTGCGCATCAGAGCGCCCCAGCCAAGGAAGATGAAGGCCAGCGGGGCCAGCATGATGACCCAGCGCAGGGGGGACATGTAGATCGTGCTTCCAAGGCTGTTGAGCATCGTGCCATTGGGCAATTGCGCCGTTGCCATCGACGGGTCGGTGGTGGTCGCAAGGCCAGAGATTGCCCATGCCGCCAGAGCGGTGATCAGCATGCCCACGGACATAGTGCCGTAGACTTTGTTCATATGGGCGCGCAGGCCCTCGTCAATCTGGGCGGTGCGGTTGCCAACGCCCGTCCGGATTGTATCAAATTCAGCCATCAAAGCCTCCAAAATGTTGAACTGGCAAGCCTGTCAAAGGCTTTGCTGACAATATCGGTCAGGCTGGCTTGCATTTCAAGGCTTTCCGGTCAGGAATTGGAGCTATTGGCGCCATGCCTCGGGGGCGTCCCACGGTGCGCGGCTTGCCTCGGCCTCAATTTCGCGGTCTGACAGGCCCAGATCGCGGCGTTGCCACTCTTCCATTCGTGCCAAGTTGCGGCGCTGTTGCCAAAGCGCCAGATAGTGACGCAAGCCGAGCCGGGGCCGCGGGGCAGTGGTGTTGCAATCCGCCTGGGTGTGGTGGAGATACGCCATGTCTGATCCTTTGATATATGTGATGGTTTGGGTGTCTTTCATCTTTGTTGTTGATGTATTTGCCAGAATAATGTTCATTGTGAAAATGAATGTTTGTTCACCCTGGCATCACAAAGGTTGATACATGAGAAATCTGGACGTAACGACCCTGCGCTCTTTCCTTGCCGTTGCTGAACATGGCGGCGTCACACGTGCTGCGGCGTCTTTGCATCTGACGCAGTCGGCGGTTTCCATGCAGATCAAGCGCTTGGAAGAGATGCTGGACATCGAAGTGCTGGATCGAAGCGCGCGGCGCGTCAGCTTGACTGCGGCGGGGGAGCAGCTTTTGGGGTATGCGCGTCGGATCGTCGAATTGAATGACGAGGCCGTGGGGCGGCTGACCGATACGATTTATGAAGGTGAGATCGTTCTCGGTGTGCCACACGATATTTTCTATCCTGTGATCCCCCGCGTCCTCAAATCCTTCAATGCGGCGTTTCCCCGTATGAAAGTGAACCTCAAGTCGTCCAGCACGATGCGCCTGCACGACACGCTTCGCAAAGGCGAGGCGGACCTTATCTTGACCACAGAAAAGGATGTGAAGCCGGGAGGCGAACCCCTGACCACCATGGCGCTTCGTTGGGCCGGGGCGCGCGACGGGCTGGCGTGGAAGCGGCGGCCTTTGCGTTTGGCGTTTTGTTCGGTGTGCATTTTCCGGCCCATCGTTTTGCGGATACTCGATGAGGCGGGGATTGATTGGGAAATGGCCGTGGACTCCGAGGATGACCGCTCGGTCGAGGCGCTGATCAGTGCCGATCTGGCTGTCGGGGCCTTGTTGGAGGACAGCATTCCACCGCATCAGGAGGCGATCAACACCGGCGGGGCCTTGCCCGATCTTGGGACGCAGATGGTCAACATGTACGGGGCCGAACGGCGTGATGCGCCGACGACGGCACTGGCCGAGATGCTGCGCCATGAATACGGCGGCGGGGTCGGGGCCGGGAATGTCGTCAGTCTGACATCGTAATCACGACCTTGCCAGTCGATTTGCGGGTTTTGAGAAGGTCCAAACCCTCTGCCGCGCGGTCGAGCGGCAAAACGTGGCTGACATGCGGTTTGAGGCGTCCGTCGTTGTACCATCCAATCAGGGTTTGCATGCTGTCGGTTATCACCTCGGGCCGGAACTTGAGATACCCGCCCCAATAGAGGCCCATGACGCTAAGGTTCTTGACCAGAAGGTGATTGGCGGGAATCTGTGGGATGTCGCCGCTGGCAAAGCCGATGGGCAGCAGGCGCGCCTCGGGATTGCAGGCGCGGAAGGCGGCCTTGAACTGATCGCCACCCACCGGGTCATAGACCACGTCCAGCCCGCCGAGATCCTTGCAAACCGCGCGGATATCTTCGGTCTCAGCGTCGATCAGGTGATCGGCGCCTGCCTGTTTCGCCGCCTCCAGCTTTTCAGGGCCACGGGCGCAGGCAATGACCGTGGCACCCATCAGCTTGCCAATCTCCACCGCCGTCAGTCCGACGCCGCCGGCCGCGCCGAGAACGAGCAGCGTTTCACCGGGTTGCAGGCGCGCCCGGTGATCGAGGGCGACGTGGCTTGTGCCATAGGCGATCTGAAAGGCGGCGGCGTCTATGAAATCCATTGTCTCGGGGATGGCCACGGCACGATCCGCCGGAAAACAGCCCTGTTCGGCCAAACCGCCTTGCCCGCCGAAGACCGCGACACGTGTTCCGGGGGCGGGGCCGTCGGTATCGGGCCCCAGTGCCGTGACCGTGCCTGCAACTTCCATACCAAGGGTGAACGGCGCCACGGGTGTATCCTGATATTCGCCCTTGACCATCAAGAGATCGGCGAAATTCAGGCCGCAGGCACCGATCTGTACCGAGATTTCACCCATGCCGGGTTGCGGGGGCGAGACCTCGGAGAGAACGGGGGCCGCCCCGGGTGATTCGATCTGATACGCGCGCATGATGCCCCCGTTTGGCGGCGTTGGAGAAGGAATAAACTTTTGATAGGCTTGTCAAATTATCCTCGGCCTGTCAAATGACGCCGACGGGTAGCTCCGGGACTATCCTAAAGGATGGGGTGCCCGTTAAAATTGTACTGCATTTGGGTAGGTTTCCTCTCTCGAGAGCAATATTTCTTGTTTTTTCAGGATTGGTTGCTAACCTGCGGTAGTAATATGAGTGAAATGACGTTTACGGTTTCCTCTTGGGCAATCCATTGGTTGGAAATGCCCGCCCTGTCCCTTGGGACATGAATTAATGAAGGATAATTCCATGCCGCACCCAGTTGATGTGCATGTTGGTAAGCGAATTCGTCACCGCCGCTGGTTGGTGGGTATGACCCAGCAACAGCTGGCCGAGCGTGTCGGGATCAAATTCCAGCAAATTCAGAAATACGAGACCGGCGCCAACCGTGTAAGTGCATCGCGGCTTTGGGACATCGCGGATGCTCTTGACGTTGAGGTGAGTTTTTTCTTTGAAGGTCTGGAGACCGAAGGCAGCGGGCGGGAAGACGCACAGGAAGGTGTTCCGGCAGATTTGCTGGGCGACAAGGAAGCGCTTGATCTGGTGCGGTCTTACTATGCGATCCCGGAGAACCAGCGCCGCCGCCTGTTTGATCTGGCCCGGGTGCTGAGCGACGTGGCTTGAGCCTGAACGCCAACCGGGCTAGAGGCTAAGGTGAATTGCCGAGGCTCCGGGTGGCACATGGATATTGAGAACATCAAAAGCACGGCCCATGCCTTGGCGGATGCCGCCCGGGCGGCCGTGCTTCCGTTTTTTCGGGCGGATGGGCTGACTGCGGATAACAAGGCCGGCGAAGGGTTTGACCCCGTGACCGAAGGCGACCGCGCCACGGAGCGCGCGATGCGTGCCGTGCTCGCCGAGATGCGCCCGCAGGATGCCATCCTGGGCGAAGAGTTCGGGCATACCGAGGGCACCAGCGGCCTGACATGGGTGTTGGACCCGATTGATGGAACGCGGGCGTTCCTGTCGGGCGCCCCCACTTGGGGCATTCTGATTGCCGTGTCAGATGGCAACGGGCCGATCTATGGCGTGATCGACCAACCCTATATCGGGGAGCGCTTCGAGGGTGGTTTCGCAGGGGCCCGGATGCACGGCCCGCAAGGTCCGCGGGATTTGCGGGTGCTCGGGGACCGTCCCCTTGGCGAGGCGATCCTGTTCACCACCTTTCCCGAAGTGGGCAGCGCTGAGGAGGGCGCGGCCTTTCGCGCTGTCTCTGACAAGGTACGCCTGACACGCTACGGGATGGATTGCTATGCCTATGCCATGCTGGCCGCCGGGCAGATTGACCTTGTGATCGAAGCCGGACTGAACGCCTATGACGTTCAAGCCCCGATCGCGGTGATCGAGGCCGCGGGCGGGATCGTCACCGATTGGCGGGGCGGGCCCGCACATGACGGGGGGCGCGTTGTGGCCGCAGCGGGGCGGGAGCAGCACGCAGCGGCGCTTGAGGTTCTTTCCAAGGTGACGTGACGGGCGGCTTGCGCTAGGTTCGAAAGGCCAGCGGAGGACACCGACATGCGCCTTCTGATTTACCTTAGTTTTGCGCTTTTGCTGCCTGTGGCGGCTGTGGCGCAAGCGATGCAAGACCTAGGCCCAAGCGCGCGCGACCAGATCAATGCCAGCCGGGCTGAGGCCGGGCGCAGCGCCTTGAGCGTAAACCGCCAGTTGACCCAAGCCGCCGCCGCCCATGCCCGCGATCTGGCCGATACCGGGGCTTTCAGTCACACCGGATCGAACGGCAGCAGCGTTGGCGACCGGGTGCGCGGGCAAGGCTATGGCTTTTGCTTCGTGGCGGAGAATATCGCCAAGGGGCAGGGCAGCCTTGAGCAGGTTTTAAGCGGCTGGATGGCTTCACCGGGGCACCGACGCAATATATTGGCCAGCCAAGCGCGCGAGTTCGGCCTCGTGCGCGGCCCTGGAAACCTGTGGGTCATGGTTCTGGCAAAGCCCGGCTGTTAGCCGAAGATCCGTGGCTTGAGTTTCAGGATGGTCTCGCAGGTCTCGGCACCAATTTTCTCTGCAAGCTCAAGGGCCTGCCTGTGCGCGGTATAGCCTGTGGCGACGGCGGACTCGATCGTGGCGCTTTGTACGAGGCTGGCGACCAGCTCAGGATGCTGGCGGGCAAAGCCCTCGCCGAACTGGGCATCTATCGCCTCCACGGCGCGGGCGAGATGGATGGCGGTCTGCGGGCTTGGATCGGACATGGCGGCCTCGTGTCTTGTGATATGGTCCAAACCTAGGGCGCGCTTGGCTTTGGCAAGTCACAGCATGGGCATTGTCTTCTGTGAGCGGCTTTATTACTCCTTCCAAGCATGTAGGGATCGAACAGGGGGCGGACATGGCCGAAGACAGCTATCAGGCAGAGCCCGACCCCGAACGCGAGGACGACGCCTATCTTCTGGACCGCCAAGCGGTGGCGCGGATCATCTATGCGGTGGATATCGAGGACCGCGACCTGCTGCTCAAGGAGATGGAGCCGCTGCACCCGGCGGATATCGCCGACCTTCTGGAACAGATCAACGCCTTTGACCGGCGCCGGTTGATCGAGCTTTACGGCGTCGAGTTCGATGGCGACATCCTGTCGGAACTCGACGATTCCATACGCGAAGAGGTGATTGGCCTCCTGCGCCCCGAGGTCTTGGCCGATGCGGTACGCGATCTGGAATCCGATGATGTTGTTGATCTTGTTGAGGATTTGGAGGATCAGCAGCAACAGGCCATCCTGAGCGCGCTGGAACATGGCGATCGGGTTGCGGTGCAGCAATCGCTGACCTACCCGGAGTATTCCGCGGGCCGCCTGATGCAGCGCGAAGTGGTCATGGCGCCCGAGCATTGGAACGTGGGCGAGGCGATTGATTTCCTGCGCAATCAAGAGGATTTGCCGGACCAGTTTTACCATCTGATTCTTGTCGATCCGCGCCTGCGGCCGGTGGGTAATGTGACCTTGGGCAAGCTGATGGCGGCACGGCGTGAGGTGATGCTCAAGGACTTGGTGGAGGAGACCTTCCATATCATTCCCGTCACGCAGGACGAGGGCGACGTGGCCTATGCTTTCAACCAATACCACCTGATTTCCGCCCCGGTCGTGGACGAAAACGAGCGTTTGGTTGGCGTAATCACCATCGACGACGCCATGGTCGTGCTGGATGAAGAGCATGAGGAAGACATCATGCGCTTGGCCGGTGTCGGCGATGAAAGCAGCCTTGCCGACAGGGTGATCGACACCACCAAGCGGCGCTTTCCGTGGCTTGCGGTGAACCTTGTCACCGCGATCCTCGCCTCGCTGGTCATCGCGCAGTTCGAGGCGGCCATCGCGCAAATCGTGGCGCTTGCGGTTTTGATGCCTATCGTGGCCTCGATGGGTGGCAATGCGGGCACCCAAAGCCTGACCGTGGCGGTGAGGGCCATTGCCACCAAGGACCTTACCGGCTCCAACGTCTGGCGGGTGATCCGGCGCGAGGTCTTGGTGGGGCTTGTGAACGGGCTGATCTTCGCCGTGGTGATGGGCGTGGTGGGTGTGCTGTGGTTCGGTGGCCCGGAACTGGGCTATGTGATCGCTGCCGCAATGGTGATCAATCTGGTCGTCGCGGGGCTCGCGGGCACGGTGATACCGATCATACTGGACCGCATGGGCGTTGACCCGGCCTTGGCCTCCGGCGCTTTCGTGACGACGGTGACGGATGTGGTCGGGTTCTTCGCCTTTCTGGGACTGGCGGCGATGGTGCTTTTATGACCGATTTGACAGCAATCAAAGCCGAGGCGCGCAAGGCGGCCTTCGCACGGCGGAAGGCGGCGCATGAGGCGGCGGGGCCGGGGGCTGCGGGGCATCTTTCGCAGGTCTTGGCTGGGCACCGTGGCGTGCCGCTGTCTGGTTACATGCCGATCCGCACCGAGATCGACCCGGTGCCCGCCATGGAAGAAGCGGCAGCGCACGGCCCCGTGGGCGTGCCGGTGATCCAAGGCAAAGGCCTGCCGCTAAAGTTTTCCCGGTGGGAGCCAGGCTGCGCCCTGAAGGAAGGCCCCTTTGGCGCGATGATCCCTGAACGGGATGATTTCCTTGAGCCGGAAATCCTCATCGTGCCGCTTGTGGCCTTCGACCGGCATGGCGGGCGGCTTGGCTATGGCGGCGGGTTCTACGACCGCACCTTGGAGCTTCTGCGCTCAAAACGCCCGACGCTGGCCATCGGTTTTGCCTATGCCGCGCAGGAGTCGGATAACCTTCCGCTGGAGCCGACCGACCAACCGCTTGATATGATCGTCACCGAATCCGGCGTCCTGAGTTTTTCCGATCATTAGATCAATCGGTTAAAAACTCTTAAACACACCGCCCGTCTTCTGTTCATGAATATCCTAAAGCGTTTCGCGAAACACCTTAATCACAGATTTTCGCGAAATGCAGTGCTCCGCTCAATCTTTGCGCGCGTTCCGCATTTGTTTGATGTCTCAGGTTGAACGCGGAACGCTTTGGGGAGCGTTGAAAATTGTCGGGTTTTCAACGCAGGGGGCAGAGCCCCGAATTCGCTTCCATTCGATAATGACACGCCTGCAGAGGCGCGATTGCCTGCGTGCGGCAGGCCACCCTCACCCGAGTTCCACGCCACCGGGGTGCGCTTGCCCGTCATACCATTTCAGTTCCACCTCAAGGCTGTGCTGAATGCCTTTACGGCGCTTTTCCTCATCCTCGACCTTGAGTTCCAGAACCAGCTGTTCGGGCAGGTCCATCACGATTTCGCTTTCGCCTTGGCGAAGCGTGACGCGCCCGGCATCAAGACGGTCGGCCAAGTCGCGCAGAAAGGCGCTGACATCACCGCGTGCTTTTGGTTCCTTGCTGCTGAACAGGACTGTTTCACGACCCATGGCGGCCTCCATTTCTTGTGCAAAGTAGGTAGGTGGATGCACGGATAGCATCGTCGACGCGCTCTGTGCTTCCCCGAAACATGTGGTGAGTTTCATGGGTGTTTTGAAGCGGTTGCGACGCTGTTACGCAGATATCCCGCGCCCGGAAATGTCAGGGCGCGGGGCGCGCGGGGTGTTACCCCTCCATCGCTTCCAACTCGTCAATCAGCCCCGAGATCATGCTCAGCCCCTTGTCCCAGAAGGCCGGGTCGCTGGCATCAAGGCCGAAGGGGGCAAGAAGCTCGGAATGGTGCATGGAGCCGCCCGCCTTGAGCATGTCGAAATACTTGTCCTGGAAGCCCTCGGGGGTTTCCTCGTAGACCGCATAAAGCGCGTTCACGAGGCCATCGCCGAAGGCATAGGCGTAGACGTAGAAGGGCGAGTGCACGAAATGCGGGATATAGGCCCAGAAGGTCTCGTACCCATCCATGAAATCAAAGGCCGGTCCAAGGCTTTCGGCCTGTACCGACATCCACAACGCGTTGATGTCATCGGGGGTCAGTTCCCCGCCGCGGCGCGCCTCGTGCAGTTTGCATTCGAAATCATAAAAGGCGATCTGACGGACCACCGTGTTGATCATATCCTCGACCTTGCCGGCCAGAAGCACCTTGCGTTCGGCGTCATTGGCGGCCTTGTCGAGCATCTTTCGGAAGGTGAGCATTTCACCAAAGACCGAGGCCGTTTCGGCAAGCGTGAGCGGGGTTGACGACAGCAGTTCGCCTTGGTCGGCGGCCAGCACTTGGTGCACGCCGTGGCCCAGCTCATGCGCAAGGGTCATCACGTCACGCGGTTTGCCCAGGTAATTCAGCATCACATAGGGGTGGACATTGGTCACCGTGGGGTGGGCGAAGGCGCCGGGCGCCTTGCCGGGTTTCACGCCTGCGTCGATCCAACCCTTTGAAAAGAAAGGCTCGGCCAGATCGCCCATGCGCGGATCGAAGGCCGAATAAGCCTCCATCACGATGTCGCGGGCGCTGTCCCAATCGACCACCTTTTTATCGTCCATCGGCAGCGGCGCGTTGCGGTCCCAGACCTGCATGCGGTCAAGGCCCAGCCATTTGCGTTTCAGCTCGTAATAGCGGTGCGAGAGCTTCGGGTAAGCCTCGACCACGGCGTTGCGCAGGGCCTCGACCACTTCGGGTTCCACGTCATTGGACAGGTGGCGGCCCGTTTGCGGCGTGGGCATGCCGCGCCAACGGTCGACCACTTCTTTTTCCTTGGCCGAGGTGTTGTGGACGCGGGCGAAGGTGCGGATGTTTTGGCCGAAGACGCGGGCCAGTTCGCGGGCGGCGGCCTCGCGTTGGTCGCGGTCTTGTTCGGTGAGCAGGTTGAGGGTGGATTCGATGCCCATTTCCTCGCCGTTGACGGTGAAGGTGAGGCCGGCGATGGTTTCGTCGAACAGCCGCTCCCACGCATCACCCACGACGCCCATGTCATGCAGGAATTTCTCAAGCTCATCAGAGAGTTGGTAGGGTTTCATCGCCCGGATGCGGCGCAACACGGGGGCGTAGCGGGCGAGGTCTTGGTTGGCCTCGTACATGGCTTTTAGGCTGTCTTCGTCGAGGCGGTTCAGTTCCAGCGTGAAGAACACCAAGGGCGTGGTCATATTGGTGATCTTTTCCTGACAGTCGGACAGGAATTTGGCGCGTTCGCCATCGGTTGTGTTCTGGTGATAGCGCAGGCCCGCGTAGGACATGATGCGCCCGGCGATGTTGGAAATCGCCTCGTCGCGTTCGATGCATTCCAGCAGGCCAGCGGCATCAAGATCGGCCAGCTTGCCCTCGTAATCCTTGGCAAAATCGGCGCAGGCCTTTTCCAGCCAATCAAGGTCTTTTTGCAGTTCGGGGGCGTCCGGGGCGGGGTAGAGATCGCTCAGGTCCCATTCCGGCAGCTTGCCCAGATTGTCGCCTCCGGCATTGGCGTTGGCATCGAATGTGGGCTGGGGACGGGGGATCATGCGCATCTCTCCTAGTGTCTGGTTTGGGATCAGACATAGGCGGGCTGGGCGGCAGGCTCAAGCGGGGTCAGGTGGGGGATTGGGAGAATCGGCCCTAACCCCTTGGTTAACAACGAAAACCCCTGTCTGCATCGGGTCGGTATTACGTCGGTATCGCGTCGGTGTTTTTCCCCGCAGCCCGGCGGGTTAACAGAGCGCGCGGTGAGAAACGTACGAAACGTACGCGAGTTTCGTACGGTTCTGCCGGGGCGGATCAGTGGCCGGTGTCGTGCAGCGCGGCTTGAAGCCGTGCGCCCTGTGGAGATGGTCGTGCCGCGCGGGGTTCGATCAGCCAATACCGGCGCGAGGTGGTGAGTGCTGTATCGCCCACCTCGGTCAGCTGGCCGGAATGAAAAAGCGCATCCAGCATCGGGCGGCTGGCCAATGCAATGCCGTCCCCGGCCAAGGCACGGCCGATGGCGTGGCCGTAGCTGCGGCAGGTTTCCTTGGGCCGGGGTGTGAGGGTCGCCTCGGGCCGGTGAGACAGCCAGACGTCCCAGTTGATCCAGTCGGGAGCAAGGCGTGGGTAGTCCAAGAGCGGCAGGTCGGGGGCGACGTTGACCTGAGGTGCGGCGGCGGGGACAAGCGTTTCGTCAAACAGCCGCTTGCCCGTCCAGCCGGGGGGTGGGGCCTCGCCATAAAACACCGCAAGGTCGATTTTATCGGCGGTCAGGGCGTCCGGTTCATCGGCGGTCAGGACCGAGACATTGCAGGCGTCCGCGCTGGTGGCGAAAGCCTGTAGCCGGGGATAGAGCCAGAACATCGACACCGCCCCATTGGCCGCGATGTGCAAGGTATCGCTTTCGCTGGTGCGGGCGGTGTCGAGCGAGGACATCAGGTAATCCAACGCAAGCCTGACGGGTTCTTCCAGACGGCGGGCGGTTTCGGTGGGATTGGCATGGCGCGCGCCGCGCTCGAAAAGCGGTGTGCCGAGCCAGTCTTCAAGCTGTCGGATGCGTTTGCTGACCGCCGCCTGCGAGACCATGAGATCGGGGGCGGCAGCGGAAAAACCGCCGCGTTTCATCACGGCGTTAAAGAACACCAAGGCTTCGAGCGGTGGCAGGCTGCGTCTGTCTTGTGTCATTCCTTTTGGTTATCGAAATGCCTGAGAATTTCCAGTGTTTTTGGGTCTGATGCTATCGTTTAGGTAATCGTGTAACGGGTAAGGAAAGATGATTATGGCGGAACTGGATTGGCACGCGGAACGCACTGACCTTGCAGCTTTGGCACAGCTTGATCGGTCGCCTGAGGATGAGGGGATCGACCTTGTGTCGGTGCGCGTCTATCGGCTGGGCCGGGTGCGGGCGGAAATGGCGAAGCGCGATATCGCGGCGGTAATCCTGTCGGACCCGGTGAACATTCGCTATGCCACCGGCGCGCGCAACATGCAGGTGTTCAGCCAGCGCAACGCGCCGTCGCGGTATCTGCTTTTGACGGCGGATCGGTCGATCCTGTTCGAATTTACCGGCTGTGCGCATTTGGCCGACGGGTTGGAGACCATCGACGAGGTGCGCGCGGCGCGCACCGCCAGTTTCGTGGCCGCCGGACCTGATATTGCGGCGCGGGAAACCGCGTGGGCGGCAGAGATGGCGAATGAGATTCAGGGCCTTGTCGGGCGTGGCGCGACCGTGGGGCTGGAACGGTTGAACGCGGGCGCTGCCATTGCCTTGCGCGATCAAGGCCTTCGGATTGTCGATGCGCAGGAGCCGGTGGAAATGGCGCGGGCTATCAAATCGGCGGAAGAGATGAAATGCGTCAATGCCTCGCTTCGGGCCACGGAAATCGGTGTGGCCAAGCTGCGCGCGGCGATCCGCCCGGGATTGACCGAGGCCGAGTTATGGTCGGTCCTGCATCAATCGGTGATCGCGCAGAACGGGGATTACGTGGAAACCCGGTTGCTGAACGCGGGGGAGCGGACGAACCCTTGGTTTCAGGAAACCAGTGATAACGTGATCGGCGAGAATGAGTTGATCGCCTTGGATACCGATGTGGTGGGCTGTCACGGCTATTACTCGGATTTTTCCCGCACCTTCCATGCGGGGCCGGGCAAGCCCACGGCCACGCAGCGCGAGCTTTACAAGGTGGCCTATGAGCAGGTGCATCACAACATGGGCATCCTGCGCCCCGGTATGACGTTTCGCGACTATGCCGATGCGGCTTGGGACATTCCCGAGAAATACTATGCCAACCGCTATTACCTGTCGGCACATGGTTGTGGGATGACCGGGGAATATCCGTACCTTTATCACCACGGCGATTTTCCCGACGCAGGCTATGACGGGGTGATCGAGCCGGGCATGACGCTTTGTGTGGAAAGCTATATCGGGGCGGAGGGTGAGGCCGAGGGCGTCAAGCTGGAGCAACAAGTCCTGATGACCGAGACCGGGATGGAGGTTCTCTCGCGCTTTCCGTTCGAGGAGGATTTGCTGCGCTAGCCGTATTGCGCCAGCATCTGGTGCAGGTCGTCGAGGGTGTTGGCCTCGTCCACGGGTTTGTCGTGTCGCCAGCGTTTCATGCGCGGAAAGCGCAGCGCCACGCCGGATTTGTGGCGCGGGCTTTCGTGGATGCCCTCAAACGCGATTTCGAACACATGTTCGGGGGTGACTTGGCGCACCGGGCCGAAGCGTTGTTGGGTGTTCTTGCGCACCCAAGATGTGATCTTGCGGAACTCGGCATCAGTGAGGCCGGAATAGGCCTTGGTGAAGGGGACAAGATCGTTTCCGTGGCGCACGGCGAAGGTGAAATCGGTAAAAAGGTTGGCGCGGCGACCGTGGCCTTGTTGGGCATAGATCATCACCGCGTCGATGGTTAATGGGTCGAGCTTCCATTTCCACCAGTCACCCTTTTTGCGGCCCGTATGATAGGGGCTGTCCAAGCGTTTGAGCATCAGCCCCTCGGCGCGGTGGTCGCGAGCCTTGGCGCGGGTTTCGGCGAGGCCCTCCCATGTGTCGAAGGCAATGGGAGCGGAGGGGCGCAGGGGGGCGTTCTGGGGCAGGTCAGCGAGTAATGCGTCAAGCCGCGCGCGGCGGGCGCTGAAGGGCTGTTGCCGCAGGTCGTGGCCCGCGTCTTCCAGCAGGTCATAGGCCAGCAGGATCACCGGCGCCTCTTGCAGTAGTTTTTTCGGCACGGTCTTGCGCCCGATGCGTTTTTGCAGGGCGTTGAAGGGCATGGGGGCCGTGCCATCCCATGCCACGATTTCGCCATCCAGAACGGTGCCTTGCGGCAGGTAATCGGAGAGCGGGGCGAGGTCAGGGAAGCGGTCGGTCATCAGGTCTTCACCGCGCGACCAGATGAAGTGCTGGCCGTCGCGGATAATCGCCTGTCCCCGGATGCCGTCCCATTTCCATTCGGCCAGCCAATCGGTGGGGTTGCCCAAGGTTTCTGGCCCGTCCTCAAGCCCGTAGGCAAGGCAGAAGGGGTAGGGGCGGGAGGCCTGTGCGCCGGTATCCGGGGCCTCAATCAGCGCGGCCCATGTGGTGGTTTCCGGGGTCCAATCGCCCATCAGGCGGTGGGCGAGTTCGGCCTCGTCTTGGCCGGTTGACCCGGCCAAGGCGCGGGTCATCAGTTTGCGGCTGACGCCGACGCGAAAGCCGCCGGTGAGCAGTTTGTTGAAGACCATGCGTTCGGTCGCCTGCATCCTGTTCCACGCGTCGAGAACGGCGGATTTGCGGGTCTCCTCCTCGGCCTTGTCCAAGCCGCGTAGGCGGGTGATCCATGTGGTGAGGCTGTCGTCATGGCCCGCCTCGGGCGGGGGCAGGACGAGGGCGATGGTTTCGGCCAGATCGCCGACGATGGGATAGCTTTCTTCAAAGAGCCACAGGGGAATACCCGCGCGTTCGGCCGCCCATTCGCGCAGGCGGGTGGTGGTGATCGCGCGGCGCGGGCGGCGGCCCGAGAAAAGCGCGATGGTCCAGAGCTTGTCGTCTTCGGGGGCCGTGTCGAAATACTGCGCCAGCGCGGAGACCTTGGCGGTGGTTTTCGTGGTCTGGTCGATGGTGGTGTAAAGTGCTGTGAATTGCTTCATGCCCCGGCCCCTTCTTCCAGCGTGTCGCCGGTGAACTCGGTCGGGACCACTTGGGCGTTATAGCCTTGAGTGTTCAGCCATCGCGCGAAGATATCCGTGTAACCATGTGTTACATATATATTTTCTGCGCTTGTAGCTTTGATCGCCTCGTTCAGCGCCGGCCAATCGGCGTGGTCCGAGATGACAAAACCCCGGTCGGCGGCGCGGCGGCGGCGCACCCCGCGCAGGCGCATCCAGCCGCTGGCAAAGCCGGTGGCGGCGGGCCGGAAGCGCCGCGCCCATGTGGAGCCAAGCGCGCCGGGGGGTGCCACGATCATCGCGCCGGGGTGGTCCTTGGGGTGCAGGTCGGGGGTAACGTGAATTGTCTCGGGCAGGGGCAGGCCTTGGCCGCGCAGCACGGCATTGGTGTTTTCCACCGCGCCATGGGTGAGGATCGGGCCGATGGAAGGATCGAGCAGCGACAGCACACGCTGAGCCTTGCCAAGGGAGTAGGCCCCTAGAAGGGAGAAGCGACCTTGTGCGGAGTTGGCTGCCCACCAGGTGTTGATCTCCTGCGCGATTTGATCTTCGGAGGGCCAGGTAAAGACAGGCAGGCCGAAGGTACATTCGGTTATGAAGCTGTGGCATTTGATTGGCTCGAAGGCTGCGCACAATCGGTCCGGCGCGGTCTTGTAGTCGCCCGAAACCACCCAGACCTCACCGCCCACCTCAACCCGGATTTGCGCTGAGCCGGGGACGTGGCCTGCGGGGTGGAAGGAGACCTTGGCCTCCCCGATTTGCCGGGTTTCGCCATAGGCCATACCGTCCAAGGTGATTTCACCCAGACGGTGGCGCATCACCGGGCCTGCGGCATGGGTGGCAAGGTATCGGGTATGGCCGGGGCGGGCGTGGTCGGCGTGGCCATGGGTGATCAACGCCCGATCAACGGGCTGCCACGGGTCGATGAAAAAATCACCGGCGGGGCAGTAGATACCTTGGGGTTTGAACTCCAGAACCATGCGCAAAAGGATAGGGCCAAGCGCAATGGATGCCAGCCCCTTGCACTGCCAAGACCTGCGGTTATCCTGCGATCAATTCCAATGCCGGATAGGGGACAGAGATGAAATTCGTGCGTTACGGAGAGCCGGGGCAGGAAAAGCCCGGGATGATCGACAGCGCAGGGCGCCTGCGCGATCTTTCGGGCGTGGTGCCTGATCTGGCGGGGGCGATCCTTGGTAAACTGCCTGGTGTCGACCCCGAGGGTCTGCCGCTGGTCGAAGGAGAGCCACGGCTTGGCCCGCCGGTGGGCAATATCGGCAAGCTGGTGGCGATCGGGCTCAATTACACCGACCATGCCGCCGAGATGAACATGGAACTGCCGACCCATCCGGTCGTGTTCATGAAGGCGACCTCGTCCATTATCGGGGCCTATGACACGGTGCGGATGCCGCGCGGATCGGAAGAGACCGATTGGGAGGTGGAGCTTGGCGTGGTGATCGGCAAGCCGGTGAAATATGTCACCGAGGCCGAGGCCTTGGACCATGTCGCGGGCTATTGCATCGTCAACGATGTCTCGGAACGGCATTTTCAGGCCAAGATGTCGGGCCAATGGACCAAGGGCAAAAGCTGCGACACCTTTGGGCCGGTCGGGCCTTGGCTGGTGACGCCCGACGAGGTGGGCGACCCGCAAGACCTTGACCTGTCGCTGGAGGTGAATGGCGAGCGGATGCAGACCGGCAACACTGCGACGATGAATTTCACCGTGGCGCAGATCATCGCGCATCTGAGCGAGGTGATGAGCCTGCAACCGGGCGATGTGATCGCCACCGGCACGCCGCCGGGTGTGGGGATGGGGATGAAACCGCCCCGTTACCTGAAGGACGGTGACGTGATGGAACTGGAAATCAGCCGCCTTGGGCGACAGCGGTTGCCGGTGACGCGGGATTCCTGAACCCCTTCGCGGCGCTGTCATAATGCGCCGCCAGCATGTCGAAGACGCGCTTGCGCATCTCGGGGGTATCCATCATCACCTCGTGGCGGCCACCGTCGATTTCTTCCAGATGGCCGCCGGGCCATAGGGCCATGCGCGAGCGGATGCGCGGGATGTCGACGATATCCTCCTCGGTGCCCAGAAGCGTCAGGCATGGCAGTCGGGGCGAGGGCAGGCGCGACAAGGCAAGCGTTTCACGCAGGGCCTCGTGCAGCCAGCGCAGACTGGGACCGCCGAGGGTGAGTTCGGGATGCGCCTGCGCCTGATCTATCATGTACTGATACATGTCGCGGTCGCAGGTCAGCTTGTTGGCCTCGAAGGGGTCGACCAGAACGTAGGTGTCTGATTTCGTGCCCGGTGCGTAGAGGTGGCAAAGCCCCATTTGTCGGCTGCCCCAGCTCAGAGACCATGCCACCGGGCGCAGGGGGGATGCGATGCGAATGCCCCACATCGGGCCGGTGAAACTGCAGGAGGCCACAGGCAGGCCGTTCATCGCAGCGCGCAACCCGATGCAGCCCCCCATGGAGTGCCCCAAAAGGTGAAGCGGCTTGGGCAGATCGAGCTGGTCCAGCGCCTGAACCACTGCCTCGACGTCTTTCTGGTAATCGCTGAAGACATTGACGTGGCCCGACATGCTGTCGTCAAGCAAGCGGTCGGCCAAGCCTTGGCCGCGCCAGTCCACCACGAGGGTGGCATAGCCGCGCGTGGCGAAATCCCGCGCCGCGCGGCCATATTTTTCGACATATTCGGTGCGGCCGGGGAACAGAAAGACCGTCCCCTTGTCCGCGCCTTCGGGTGTCCAGAGCCCGATACGAAGGCGCACCCCATCCGCTGCCCGCAGCCAAAAGGCGCGGCCACCCTCTGGCCCGTCGGCCACATCGGCGTGGAAGGGCGCGTTTTCCATCAGCCCAGAACGCTGCCCAGCTTCATGGCCATGCCCATATCGCCATCCACGGCCAGTTTGCCGGACATGAAGGCCGCTGTCGGGTCAAGATCGCCTTCGAGGATGGATTGGAAGGTATCTGCATCAGCGGTGAGTGTGACATCGGCCTCGTCATCGGCGGCGCGCGCGCCGTCGCCGTCGATCATGATGGCGCCTTCGCCTTCGATCATGAACTTTGCGGTGCCGTCGAATCCGCCCGACATTTTATCGTTCAGGGCGGCGACGGCTGTGTTGATGACATCACTCATGGCGGTACTCCTCAGGAATAATTGATGGCCCGGGTCTTTGACTCGGCGGCCAGTTCGCTACATTCTGTATCTATGGGCATAGGACACCGCATTCTCAACCATATCGTGGCGGCACTTTCCGTTGTAGTCGCGTTTTCCCTACCTTTGGCGGCGGAGAACGGTAATCGCGCGATGGAGATGTTGGAGCAACTGCCCGAGGCGGAGCCGAAGGAGGCCCGCCGCCTGGCCCGCGAAATCGAGCATGAGTGGTCGAAAACCGGGTCTCCGGCGATGGACTTGCTGCTCAAGCGTGGGCGAGAGGCTTTGGAGAGCGGTGATTCGCGGCACGCGATCGAACATCTGACCGCGCTGACCGATCATGCGCCGGAATTCGCCGAGGGCTGGCATCTGCGGGCGATTGCCTTCGCCAATGTCGATCTGTTCGGCCCCGCCTTGGATGATCTGGCCCGTGCCTTGGCGCTCAACCCGCATAACTTCAACGCGATGTTTAGTTTGGGCTCGGTTCTGGAGCAGGTGGGCCACGATGATCTGGCCCTTGAGGCCTTTCAACGCTCGGCGGCTATACATCCGCAGTCCGAGGACGTAACCAAGGCGCTGGAGCGTGTGGCCCGCGAGGTTGGCGGCGCGGATCTCTGACAACTGAGGGAGTTGGGCCGATGTCCATGGCCGCGCAGTCCAGAACCTTGGCGGTTCTGGGCCCCACGAACACCGGCAAGACGCATTTCGCGATCGAGCGGATGCTGGGCTATCGCACCGGGGTCATTGGCCTGCCGCTGCGTCTTCTGGCGCGCGAGGTCTATGACCGGATCGTTGCGGCCCGTGGCCCGTCGGTGGTGGCGCTTGTCACTGGCGAGGAACGGATCGTGCCGGAGCGGGCGCAATACTGGGTCTGCACCGTCGAGGCGATGCCCGAGGGCTTGGGCGCGGATTTCGTGGCGATTGATGAAATCCAGCTTTGCGCCGACCCGGAGCGCGGGCATGTCTTTACCGACCGCTTGTTGCGCGCCCGGGGGCTGCGCGAGACGCAGTTTTTGGGTAGCCACACCATGCGCGGGGCGATTGCGGCGCTGGTGCCGGGGGTGGAATTCCTGAGTCGGGAGCGGATGTCGCAACTCTCCTATGCAGGTTCGAAAAAGATAAGTAAGATGCCGCCAAGAAGCGCCATCGTGGGGTTTTCGGTTGATAATGTATATTCCATTGCCGAGTTGTTGCGCCGTCAAAAAGGCGGCGCGGCGGTGGTTATGGGGGCACTTTCCCCACGCACCCGCAACGCGCAGGTCGATCTGTATCAGAATGGCGATGTGGATTATCTGGTGGCCACCGATGCCATTGGCATGGGCCTCAATCTGGACATTGACCACGTTGCGTTTTCATCGCTGTCGAAGTTTGACGGGCGGCGGATGCGGGCGCTGGCCCCCAATGAGTTGGCGCAGATCGCTGGGCGCGCAGGCCGGGGCATGAGCCATGGCACTTTCGGTGTGACGGGCGAGGCGCCCGAGCTGCCCGACGAGGTGGCGCAGGCCATCATGGACCACCGCTTTGCGCCCATTCGCAAGCTGGAATGGCGCAATCCCAAGCTGTCGTTTGGCAAGGTGGAGGCGCTGATTGCCTCGCTCGAGGCCAAGCCCGAGGGCGAGTGGCTGGTCCGGGCGCGGGAGGCCGATGACCTGCGCGCGCTGCGAACCCTTGCCGAACAGGCCGAGGTGCGCGCAAGGGCCAGTGACGGTGCCTCCGTGCGTCTGCTTTGGGACGTCTGCCGAATCCCTGATTTCCGCGGCATCAGCCATGTGGAACACGCGGGGCTTCTGGAGACCATTTACAGCGATCTGCATGAACGGGGCCGGGTGCCCGATGACTGGCTGGCGCGGCAAGTGAAACGCATTGACCGCACCGATGGCGACATCGACACATTGTCGAAACGTCTATCGTATATCCGCACATGGACCTATGTTGCGCAACGAAAGGGTTGGGTCGATGACGAATTGCATTGGCGCGGCGCAACACGCGCGGTAGAAGACCGCCTGTCGGACGCGCTGCACGAGCGTTTGACCCAAAGATTTGTGGACCGGCGCACATCCGTGCTTTTGCGCCGGCTCAAGCAGAAGGAGGCCATGGTGGCCGAAGTGAACGACAAAGGTGAAGTGACGGTCGAGGGCGAATTCGTCGGGCGTCTGGAAGGGTTCCGCTTTATTCAGGATAAAGCGGCAGCGGGACAGGAGGCGAAAGCCATCTCGCAGGCCAGTTTGCAGGCGCTTGCGCCGCAGTTTCATTTGAAAGCGGATCGTTTTTACAACGCGCCCGATACCGAGATCGACTTTACCGAACAAGGCGGGTTGATGTGGGGCGAGCAGGCCGTGGGCAAGCTGGTGGCCGGGGCCGACCCGATGAAGCCGCAGGCGCAGGCCTTTGTCGATGAAGCGGCGGGCGAGGACGTGGCCCAAAAGGTGCAGCGCCGCTTGCAGCATTTCATTGACCGCAAGGTGGCCACTTTGTTCGAGCCGCTACTGAACATTCAGCGCGACGAGGCATTGAGCGGGCTGGCGCGTGGTTTCGGGTTCCGTTTGGTGGAAAACCTCGGGATCATCCCGCGCGGCGAGGTGGCCGAGGAAGTCAAGGCGCTGGATCAGGACGCCCGTGGCGCGCTGCGCAAGCACGGTGTGCGCTTTGGCCAGTTCACGATTTTCATGCCCTTGCTGCTCAAGCCCGCGCCGACGCGCTTGCGCCTTGTACTGTGGTCGCTGGCCCAAGGCTTGGAGGAATTCCCCGAAGCGCCGCCGCCCGGTTTGGTCACCGTCCCTGCGGGTACGGCGCATCCGCGCGGCTATCACGCGATGTCGGGTTATCGTGCGGCGGGTGAGCGGGCCATTCGGATCGACATGCTGGAACGTCTGGCCGATATGCTGCGCGCCGAGGATAGCCGCGGCGGTTTCGAGGCCAAGGCGGATATGCTGTCGATCACTGGCATGACGCTGGAGCAATTCGCCGACCTGATGCAGGGCCTTGGCTACAAGGCCGAGCGCGGTGAGCGCGAGAAGGTGAAGCCGGTGGATCAGGCCATGACCGAAGGACCGGCGCAGACCGAAGGTGGCGGCGCATCCGAGGCCACCGCCGAGGACCAGGCCGAAGCGATCCCCGATGCAGGAGAAGCGCCGGTTGCCGCCGATGCGCCCGAGACAGCCGAAGTGCCGGCCGATGTGCCCGAGGCCACGGAAGGCGAGGTGCTTCCGGGGGAAACGCCATCCGCTGAACCTGCCGACCCCGAGATTGAAGTGTTTTATACCTTCACCTGGGCCGGGCGCGGCGGCCGTGCGCGCAACGAAGGGCGTGGCAAACCGCGGGGTGAGAAACCCGCCGGCAAGCCGCGCGGCAAGGGCAAACCCAAGCCCAAGCGCGAGCAGGGGCCGAAGAGCTTTTCCTCCAAGCCGCAGAAAAAAGACAAGATCGACCCCGACAACCCCTTTGCCGCAGCCCTCATGGGGCTCAAGGACAAGGGGTAACCCCCGGGTTTGGCCGATCAGCCGGGCAAGATCCGTCTGGACAAATGGCTGTGGTACGCGCGTTTTTTCAAGACGCGCGGCCTGTCGGCCAAGCAGGTGTCGGCAGGCCACGTGCGGGTCAATTCCGAAAAGGTGGCCAAGCCCGCCCATAGCGTCGGGCCCGGGGATGTTCTGACCTTTACACAGGCGCGTCAGGTCCGGGTTGTGCGGATTGTGGAGGTGGGCGACCGGCGCGGCCCCGCGCCCGAAGCGCAGGCGCTTTATGACGACCTGAGCCCACCGCCTGCGCCGAAGGACAGCGGTGCGCCGGCGCCGAAATATGAGGGAAAAGGGCGGCCTACCAAGCGGGATCGTCGCAAACTCGATCTCAATCGCCCGGATACGCTTGATTGATCCGCGCCGCTGGATTAGGTCAAGCGAAACGCGCCAGAATGAGAGACCGACATGACCTATGTGGTGACCGATAACTGCATCGAGTGCAAATACACCGACTGTGTCGAGGTGTGCCCCGTGGATTGCTTCTACGAGGGGGAAAACATGCTGGTGATCCACCCTGACGAATGTATTGATTGCGGGGTTTGTGAACCCGAATGCCCCGCCGATGCGATCCGGCCCGATACCGAACCGGACATGGAGCAATGGGTGGAGTTCAACCGCAAGTATTCCGAGATGTGGCCGGTGATCATCACCAAGAAGGATGAACTGCCCCAGGCCGAAGAGCGCGATGGCGAAACCGGGAAACTGGACAAGTATTTCTCGGAGAAACCCGGCGAGGGTGGCTGAGACCAATCGGGCGATTCGGAATTTGGGCAGGTTTTATGACCAATCGCGCCCGAGGAATCGCGTGTAAGCCTTTGAGTTAAAAGGTATAAATACATACTGCGAATGCCACCACTTCCGAAAGGGGGCATTTTGTGTTATATATCTGTCACATATGTAGATGATCGCCTGATATCCATTTGCCCATGCTGCCGCCTGGGGATGGTTTTCTTTGCGCCTGACGTCTGTTTTTCGGCGGATGCCGGATACAGCCGATGTCGTATTGAACGGGCTTACCCTGTGAGGAAGACCTGAATGAGCAAAGCCAAGAAATCCGAGTTCCGTCCCGACGACTATGTGGTGTACCCGGCCCATGGCGTTGGACAAATCGTTTCGATCGAAGAGCAAGAGGTTGCCGGGATCAAACTGGAACTGTTCGTGATCTCTTTTGAAAAGGACAAGATGACCCTGCGGGTGCCGACCAACAAGGCCACCGAGATCGGGATGCGCAGCTTGTCGAGCCCGGATGTGGTGTCCAAGGCAATGACCACGCTGAAAGGCAAGGCCAAGGTCAAGCGCGCCATGTGGTCGCGCCGGGCGCAGGAATATGAACAAAAGATCAATTCCGGCGACCTGATCGCCATTGCTGAGGTTGTGCGCGACCTGCATCGCTCGGACGACCAGCGCGAACAAAGCTATTCCGAGCGTCAGCTTTACGAGGCCGCGCTTGAGCGTTTGACCCGGGAAGTGGCCGCTGTGTCGGGTGGTGACGAGGTGAGTGCCGCCAAGAAGGTGGATGAGGTTCTGATCACCCGCGCCGCGTAAGTCTTCAGACTATTCTGTAAAAAGGCCATACCCCTTGGGCGTGGCCTTTTTCATGGCGTTTCGGGTCGTCTCGAAATGCCTAAGTGGTGAGGTAAAAAAGAACCGCGATTTCAGTGATTTGCTGTGTCGCGCCAAGGATGTCTCCGGTCTGTCCGCCGATCTTCGCCTGTGCGATCCGGCCCATGACCATGGCGAGGATGACCGCCCAGAACAGGGCGCCGAATATACCCCAGCCCAGAAGAAACAGCCCGAGGATTGCCGCGATTGCAAGGCCCAAGCCGGCGGTTGCGACCGTCGGGCGGCCGGTGCTGTGTGAAAGCCCGTGATCACGGGCATGCGGTAGTGCCGCCATGAGCGCGGGCATGGTGGCGCGCGACAGCATCGGCGCGACAAGCAGGCCGGCGAGGGCACTGCCGGGGCCGGCCTCGAACAGAAGCCAGAGCGCCGCCCAACGCCCTGAAAACGAAAGCACAAGCGCGATCACCCCGTAGCTTCCGATGTGGCTGTCCTTCATGATGTCCAGACGGCGGGCGCGATCCCAGCCGCCCCAGAGGCCATCGGCGGTATCGGCCAAACCGTCTTCGTGCATGGCACCGGTGGTGACAGTGAGAATAGCAAGGGCAAACAAGGCCGCCAGCGGTGTCGGCAGGCCCACCCAAAGCGCGGCAAGCCCGCCCAACCCGGCCAAACCACCTGTCACCAGGCCCACCAAGGGATAGGCCCAGGCCGCGCGCGCACCGCGCTCGAAGCTGCTGACATGCACCGGCAGGCGCGTGAGAAGGGCAAGCGCCAAGGGAAAATCCGATGCTTTTACAAGGCCTTGGTCGTTTTTCATCGTCTCTGGGCCTTTTTCCGGCTGCGCCTCTGCGTCTGGCTGCGATACATAATGCCAAGACAGGATGCAATGGATGGACAGATGCGCCAAGACTTTACCACGCTGGCCGAATTTTCGCAGATACTTCAATCGCTTCCCGAAACGGATCAGGCGGCTGTGGCAGCGGCGAAGGCGCGCGATGGGCAGTTGACCAAACCGCCGGGTGCCTTGGGTCGGCTGGAGGAACTGGCGGCGTGGTACTGTGGCTGGCGCGGTGACGCGCGGCCGGTGATCGACGCGCCGCAGGTGATCATTTTCGCCGGGAATCACGGGGTGACGGCGCAGGGCGTCTCGGCCTTTCCACCCGAAGTGACCGTGCAGATGGTGGCCAACTTCGAGGCGGGCGGCGCTGCGGTAAACCAATTGGCCAAGGCCGCGGGTGCGCAGATGGATGTGCATGCCTTGGCGCTTGACCGGCCCACGGCGGACATGACGCAAGGCCCCGCCATGACCGAGAACGAGCTTGTCGACGCCCTCAAAACCGGGTGGCAAGCTGTTGATCCCAAAGCGGATTTGCTCGCCGTCGGGGAGATGGGGATTGGCAATACCACCGCCGCCTCGGCAATTGCCTTGGCGCTCTTCGGCGGCGCGGCGGGGGATTGGACCGGGCGCGGCACGGGCGTCGAGGGCGCGGCATTGCAGCACAAGGCCGAGGTTGTCGCCCGCGCGGTCGAGGTGAATTCAGGCTGCAAATCCAATGGGTTGGAGGCATTGCGCTGTCTTGGGGGGCGCGAATTGGCGGCCATGGCCGGGGCCATGGTCCGCGCGCGGACCCTGCGTATCCCCTTGATTTTGGACGGGTTCATCTGCTCGGCGGCGGCAGCCTGCCTTGAGGTGGCGCAAAAGGGCGCGCTGGATCACGCGGTTGCGGGGCATCTCAGCGCCGAGGTCGCGCATGAAAAACTGTTGAACAATCTTCAGAAAACGCCGCTTCTGGCGCTTGATATGCGGCTTGGCGAAGGCTCGGGCGCGACCTTGGCAATCAATATCCTGAAAGGCGCCTTGGCCTGTCATTCCGGCATGTCGACCTTTGCCGAGGCGGGGGTTTCTGACGGGTGACACCCGACCCGCCCCTGCGACACGACCCTTCGCGCTACTCGCCCGCTTCTTTCGCGTCGGTCTCGGCGGTGTCTTCGAGTTGCGACAAGAGCATGGTCTGCAAGTCACGCTCCAGTTCCTTGGCGCGGGCAACGTAGGCGGAGTTCTCGATGGTGGGAATATCGGGATCCCATAGCGCGGCCAGTTCACGCACCGACTGGCGGTCGTGCTTGTAAAAGGTCTGTTCCAGTTCGGCGGCCTCGAACTCGGTCAGCCCCATGTTCTCAAGCACATAGCGTCCGGCCCGCAGGGAACTGTCGAAGACCTCGCGGACGATGTCATCGGCCCCGGCCTTGTAAAGGCGGAACACATGGGTGCGGTCGCGGGCGCGGGCGATGATATGCAGGTCTGGGCGTTCGCGGCGGGCAAAGGCCACCAGCTTGGTGATCTGTTCTGGGCTGTCCAGCGCGGCGACCAGCACCTTGGCCTCCCCCAGACCGGCGGCGTGCAGAAGCTCGGGGCGGGTGGGGTCGCCAAAGAAGCCTTTGACGCCAAATTGGCGCATCCGCTGGATCGCGCTGAGGTCATGGTCAAGCACCACGGTATTGAACCCCGAAGACCGCACGAGGCGATTGACGATCTGACCGAAACGACCGATCCCGGCGATGATGACCGGGGCCTGATCGTCGATCTTGTCGGGTTCTTGTGGCTCGGTCGGGTCTTCCATGCGGCCTGAAAGCCAATCGTAGAGGATGAAAAGCAGCGGCGTGATGAGCATGGTCAGCGCCACCACCAGAAGCAGCATCTCGTTCATCGCGGGCGGGATGACGTTTTGCTGCCCCGAGAAATTGATAAGGACGAAGCCGAATTCACCGGCCTGCGCCAGCGACAGGGTAAAAAGCCACAGGTTGCGCCCGCGCAGGCCGAAGGCCCGGCCCAGAAGGTAAAGGATCACTCCCTTGATCAGGATCACCGCAAGCGCGATGCCGATCACCACGAAGAAATCCCGCGCGAGGACGGCAAAGTTGATGCCCGCGCCCACGGTGATGAAAAACAGGCCCAAAAGAAGCCCCTTGAACGGTTCGATATCGCTTTCCAGCTCATGCCGGAATTCCGAGTTGGCAAGGACCACACCGGCAAGGAAGGCGCCAAGCGCGGGCGACAGGCCCACGAGGTTCATCAAATAGGCGATACCCACGACGATCAGCAGGGCGAGGGCGGTATACATCTCGCGCAGGCGGGCGGCGTGGATGAAGCGAAAGACCGGGCGCGTGAGGTAAATGCCGGTCAGGATAATCGCGGCGACGGCCCCGAGGGTCAGCAGGGTCACCCCCCACCCCGGCAGGCTTTGCACGAAGGAGGTGGCGGCATCATGGGCGCCGTGATCGGTGCCGTGGCCGGCATCGCTCATCCGGTTCAACGCGTCCGACAGCACCATTTCGGGCGGTTTTGGCAGTGCCAGCAAGGGCAACAGGGCCAGCATCGGGATCACCGCGATGTCCTGCGTCAGCAGCACCGAGAAGGCCGAGCGCCCACCGCCGGTTTGCATCAAGCCCTTTTCAGACAAGGTTTGCAGGACGATAGCGGTTGATGACAGGGCAAAAACCAGCCCGATGGCCAGCGCGATCGACCAAGGTTGTCCCAAGGCCATGCAGCCCAGCATCACGGCGAGCGTTGTGAGGGTGATTTGCAAGCCGCCCAGCCCCAAAAGCCTGTGGCGCATGTCCCAAAGGGCGCGGGGGTCAAGCTCCAGCCCGATGAGAAAGAGCATCATCACCACGCCGAATTCGGCGAAGTGCTTGAGTTCTTCGGTTTCATGCCCGCCGACCAACCCGAGGACCGGGCCAATCACGATCCCGGCGGCCAGATAGCCCAGCACCGAGCCAAGCCCTAGCCGCGCGGCCAAGGGCACGGCGATCACCGCCGCGGCGAGGTAGATCGTGGCTTGGAAGAGGAAACCTTCCATCGGCGCGCTCCGGGTGTTGTGTGCCTATGGGTATGGGGCAAGCCGCGCATGGGAACAAGGGGCTTGCTGGGCGCCGTGGCAAAGCGGTTGTGGATGTGTTTGTTTTGCCTGCGGTTCCGGCGGCGCGGATCAGCCGCGCGGCATGCGCAGCACCACGTTGCGTCCACCCTTGTTGTAGCGCAACTGGCTGTCGCCGATGGCGGTGACGCGGCCCCGGTCAAGGCGGTCACCGACCTTGACTTTCTTGTAGCGTCCATTGGACAGACGCACGAGGGCACGGCGGTTCGAGGGGGTGCCGTAGACGCCGATGAGGTTCACCTGTCGCAGGTTCACCTGATTACGCTCGGTCGCGGCACGGGCCACTGTGGTGGTGGTGGGCGCGCTTGGCGCGATGCGCTGGGAGGCGCTGACCGGCTGCGCGGCGGCGCGGCGTTCGGCCTGTTTGACGATCCGCCCGAAGTTGCGCGGGCGCGAATTGGGCTTGAGCGACGCGGCGACCGCCTGTGGCGTGGCACTGGCGAAGGGGTCGGCCTCTTGCGGTTCGGTATCGTCTTCTTGTGCTTCGGCCACTGCCGCCGCCACGGCCTCGGCGCGGGCACGGCTGGCGGCCTCCTGCGCGCTTTCGGGGCGCAGTTTGGGGCGTAGCGCGGCCAGTTCGGTTCGGGTGCGCCCGCCAAGGCCAAGTTGGCCGCGCTCGTTCTGTTCGGTCAGGTCGTCAGGGCGCTGCTTGGGCCGCATACCCATCAGGCGTTGCAGTTCCTCGGGCGGTTGCGGCAGGGCGATGGCCCCCGGACGGTCCGGAACGATATCCGGCGTGAGCGGCGGTGCCCCGGCATAAACGGTCACACCCGAAGGCGTCACAGCACCGTCGGGCGTGGCCAGAACCATGCCCCTGTCGTCCAGTGTATAGGTGGTCCCGGCCGCCGCCGGAGAGGCCGGTGTCGGCGGGCGCGCATCCGGCGTGAGCCGCGCCATGTCCGGCAGCGCCACCGCATCCGAACTCGGCACATTGCTGTCGATCGAGGTCTGGTAAAACTCATCCAGCGAAGCGGCCCGCGGGGCGCGCAGAGGGCGCGGCGCGCGTTGCCAGATGCCGGTCGCCGCATAGCGGGCGCGCGCCTCGTCGGGGGTAAGCTCCTCGGGCACCGCCGGTTGTGTCAGCCGCGGTTCGGCATCGCTTCGGGTCTCGGCCTCGTCCTGCGGGAGGGAGGCAAGGGCGACCTCGCCATTCTCCGCGTCGGCCTCCGCCTCGTCCTCGGCGGCCTCGATCTCTGCCTCGATCTCGGCCTCGGCCTCGGCATCCGGGGCGGCGACCACCTGGGTCTCGTCGTCGCGGAAAAACCGCGCCAGCCCGTCCTCCATGAAGATCGACGCCCAAGCGGCGACCGACACGAGGAACAACAGCAGGATCGCCGTGAGGATCAGGCCAAGGTATCGCGGTTTGCCGCCAACCGGGACCTCCTCGCGGGCCCCGAAGACGGTCATCCGGCGGGCCTCGTCGGCGCGCGCCTCCCCGGTGGTGGCCATGGCGGCGACGGGCGTGCCTTCGTCGGTGCGCTTGGATTTCGCCTTGGGGCGGGGCGCTTGGGAGGGATCACGCCGGGTGCGGAACCCCGCCAGCAGGCCCTTGCCGGCGCTGGCTTCGGCATTGGCCTCAGCCGGGCTGTCGTCCAGTCGCGCCTCCGGGTCCGGGCGCAGCGAGGCGGCAAGATTTCCGGCCGTGTCTTCGGCCATGGCCGCGTCGGGCGTGCCGGTGACCGGAGCGGCGGGTTTGGCGACGGCGCCTGCGCCGCGCTCGGCCCCGGCGAGCTTCGGTGCCGCCTCGGGGGTGTCCGTGTCACGGCTTGCGCGGATCGAGGTGAAGGCGACGGGGGCCGCGCCCGCGCCTGTGTCGGCTTGCGCCGGGGGCGCGGCGGCGTCCTCAGCTTCTGCCTCAGCCTCGGGGGCCGGCGTATCGTCGGTCGTCGTCCCTGTGGCAGGGGCCTCTGCCCCGGCGGTCTCTTCCACCGTGGTCCCGCCGTCGGCCTCCGGGGCGTCATCGCCTGCCGCAAAATCCTGCGTTGCCGGAGCATCGCCCGCTTCGGCCTCGGGCGTACTCGCCGCCGGGGTCTCCGCCGGATCGGGCAGGGTGGCGGCCCCAAGAATACGGATCGGGGCACTGTCGCGCATCAGGCTGTCGCCCTTCGGCACCAGATCGGCGGCCATCGAGGTTTCACCGAAAAACGGCTCCCCCACGAAATGGCCGGCCTCGGGGATCGCCACGAAACACAGCGGGTTGAACTCATGGTCGGTCGCGAAACTTTCCGCCTCGGTCAGGGTTTCGCGGGCCACGGCGGCGACATGCACCTGTCCAGCCCCCACCGACCAGTCATAGACAAGCTCATCAAGGCTGTAGGGCGTTGTCCCGTCGAGATGGCGGCGCACCTCGTCTTGCAAGGCGTCGCCACTGGCCGTGCCTTCCTCGAACGAGAGGTATTTGATCTGCTCGTTGGGAATCACCAGCTTGGTGGTCAGCCCGCTGGGGTCAAGCGCGCGCGCCTTGTCCCGCAGATCGCCGAGCGCGGCGCTCAGATCGTCGCTATCAAGGGCCACATCACCAACAAGATGCCAACCGGGATGCGCCCGGTGCAACAGCCCGATGCCGTCGAACGAGAGGGTAAGAGCGAAATTTGGTTTCATGTGCACCGCTTTAACACCGGTCAGGATGAAGCGGGAGTCGCCTCCTGCCGTTGATCGATTCTACAGCAGCATGCCGCCGAGGCAAAGGGTGGATGCGACGCAGACCAAGATGTCAGGCGTGCCAACCCCGCAGGAGGCGCAGTCCTGCGCACCGCGACGATCCCGGCCCCTCCGTAGGGTGCGCCTTCGCGCGCCACTGCGCGATAAGCCGCGCCAGCGGCGGGCCGCGGCGCGGCGATCAAACCTTTGCGCAATAGTGCTTTATCGCAACCACTGGCGCGCGACGTCCAAGCGGTGAACTGCGTCCAACCCAATCGCCGGGCCGAGGGGGCGGCCCGTCGATGGCGCGGCGGCCTTCGGCCTTGATTCCGCGCCCGCCTCACCCTTCCCAAATCACCTCAGGCGGGTATGGTGTGGCTGAGGGCAATCGAGTGGGTTGGTGATGTTGGACGCTGTCTTAGGGTTCTTGCGAACTTATGGAATGGAACTGAGCGCCGCTGGAGGTTTGGTTGCAGTCCTTTTGTTCGTATGGGCCATCATCACAAAACCCTTCGCCAAACCCAAACCCACCCAACTCGCCCCCGACACCATCGACCAAATCAAACCGCCGCAAGCCAAGGATGGCCCCGCGCTCACAGTGCCGGAATTCATCCGCCTGCGCCGTGAACTCAAAGCCGATCTTGAGGCCGAACTGGCCGAGGCGGCGGAGGCCGAGAAATCACAACTCCGCGCCCGGATCGCCGAATTGGAAAAGCAAATCGCCAACCCCGATGAGGCGCTTGCCGAGGCCCAAAAACGCATCAAGGACCTAGAGGCGCTCTTGGACCGCGAGGCCAACCAGATCGGCGCGGACCGGATCGCCGAGGCCAAGGCGGCGCTGGAACAGGGCGACTATTCCCTCGCCGACGATATTTTCGCCGAGATCGAGGCAAAAAACGAACTCGCCGTTCAGGAAACCGCCCGCGCCGCCTTTGGCCGGGGCGAAGTGGCCGAGGCGGAGGTGCGGTGGGGCGATGCCTACACGCACTACAAACGCGCGACTGATTTACATGAAACCTTCGATCACCTGTCCGCCTACGCCCGAATGACATGGCGGCTGGCCAAAGGGGCGGAGGCAATCCCGCTACATGAAAAATTGGTGGACTGGGTCAAATCCGATCATGGCGTAGAAAGCGCCGAATATGCCATCCGCCTCAACAACCTCGCCTTGGTGGTGGAGGCGCAGGGGCGCTATGCGGAGGCCGAGGGGCTCTACCGCGTGGCGCTTGAGATTGACCGTGCGACGATTGGGGAGGGGCATCCGGACTATGCCATCCATCTCAGCAATCTCGCCGGGGTTCTGCACGAGCAGGAGCGCAATGGCGAAGCTGAGGGGCTCTACCGCGAGGCTCTTGAGATCGGTCGTGCGACGATTGGGACGGGGCATCCAGATTACGCAACCCGTCTCAATAACCTCGCTGTTACAATGCAGGCACAGGGGCGCACTGTTGAGGCCGAAGCGCTATTTCGTGAGACACTTGAGGTTACGCGAAATGCGGTTGGGGAAAGGCATCCGCACTATGCCAACCGCCTCAACAACCTCGCTAGGTTTTTGGTCGAGCAAGGCAAGCCCGAAGAGGCGCGGCCCCTATATGAGCAAGCCTTGGAGATTCTCCGCGTCACCCTGCCGCCCGATCATCCGCATATCGCTTTGGTCGAAGGGCACATCGCCAAGCTTTCCTGACCAAATCCCAAACCTTACGAAACTCCCGTACGTTTCGTACGCTTCCCCACCGTGCGCCCTCTTAATCCGCACCCCGGGCCACCCCGGCACCGACGCAATACCGACAAAATACCGACGTGTTACAGCCCGCCCAAAATCGCGCCTCGCCCTTGTTAACAAAGCAAAACGGGCCCCGAATCGCTCGGGGCCCGTTCGCTATTCACAAACCGTTAACCTCTTCAGGCCGAAGCCTTCGCCAAAGCCTGTTCCAGATCGGCGATGATGTCGTCGG
>NZ_CAJXNN010000023.1 GCF_913057115.1 uncultured Roseovarius sp. | reverse complement strand
CCGCCAACCCGTGGAACTCATGCCCGGCTCCGAACTCATCGTCCCGCTTTGCAAACTGGCCGCCGAAACCGACCGCCCCGTCGCCTTCGTCGGCAGCACCGAAAAGACCTTGGAAAAAGCCGCCCAAACCCTCATGGCGCAAATTCCCGGCCTCACCGTTGCCTATACCCACGCCCCGGCCATGGGCTTTGACCCACAGGGCGAGGCCGCCGCGCAAATCTGCGCCGATCTGCACGCCCAAGGCATCGCGCTGTGTTTCCTCGCCCTCGGCGCGCCGAAACAAGAAACCCTTGCCGCGCGTGCCCGCACCCTTGCGCCGAATACCGGCTTTGCCTCCATCGGCGCAGGCCTCGATTTCATCGCAGGCCACCAACGCCGCGCCCCCCGCTGGGTCCGTAAGCTGAAAATGGAATGGCTCTGGCGCGCGCTTTCCAGCCCCCTGCGCCTTGGTCCCCGCTACCTCAAATGCCTCGCCGTCCTGCCCGGCCGGATGCTTGAGGCCCGGCGCAACCGCGCCTGATCACTTGTATTCCACAAGCCCCTGTTTTCGCCCCCTCAGCCGCGACAGGTAATAGCCCAACGCGCCCTGCGCCTCGGCAAACTTGCCAAGCACGTTGAAAAAGGCCCGCTGCCAATCCCCATCCCGCAGGCCCAGCCGCACAACCTGCGCCGGATAGGCCAGCGCCAACACCAAAGCCAACCAAGGCGACACGAACAGCGCCGTCAAAATCACCAAGGGCAACACCGCCCCCCACAAAAGCGCCCGTCGGGTCTCGCGCACCCAATGCCGCTCCGGCGGCGCACCATGCAGGGCCGCGCCTTCGGCAAAGGCATGGCCCGCCCGCTTGGTCCGCGTCCACCACTGGCCAAAGCGCGTCATCGCGGCGTCATGCCATGTCATCTCCGCATCCAGCCGCTCAATCCGCCAGCCCGCCGCGCGTAACCGAACGCACAGTTCCGGCTCCTCGCCGGCGATCAATCCACCGTTATAGCCATCCACAGCTCGTAACGCGCTCACCCGCATCATCGCATCGCCGCCACAGGCCAAGGCCGGGCCAATCGGCGTATCCCATTCCGCATCGCAAAGCCGATTGAAAACGCTCGCCTCCGGGAACCGCTCCCGCCGCCGCCCACAAACCACGGCCAAGCCCTCATCCCCCTGCAACCGCGCCAAAGCCGCCTCGATCCACCCCTCGCGCAGCGCGCAATCCCCATCCAGAAACTGCACCCACTCCGCGCCCGCAATCCGCGCAATCCCCGCATTGCGCGCACGCGCCGCCGTAAAGGGCTGCCCCCGGTCCAGATCAACCACCTCCGCGCCATGCTCCCGCGCCGCCTCGATGCTCCCATCGGTCGACCCGGAATCAACGTAAATCACCTGCCCCACGCCCTCGGGCAAAGCCTCCAGACAGGCCAGAAACCGCGCGCCTTCGTTGCGCCCGATAATGACAATCGCCAAACGCTCAAGGCTCATGCGCCATCCTCCAGATACCGCAAATACCTATCCGAGCGTACCATGACCCCCTCAACCTCTAGCGCCGCGAAACTCAAATCCTCCCGCGCCGCGTCTGACCAAAGGCTCAACCCCGCATCGCCCAAAGCCTCCAGCCGCTTGGCATCTTCACCATGCACACTCACCCCCCGCGCCAGCGTATCGGCATCGCGCGCCGCCGCATCGCCCGCGAATTTGTAATGCCGGATCAACCCGGTGAAATCGGCACAAATGACCCCGGCGCTGGCATGCGGATGCACCCCCGGCTCAACGCCTTCGCCCACGAAAACCAATGGATGCTTGGTCAGGCAACAGTCCTCACCGAACACGCGCTTGCGCACCCCACCAAACAAGATCTTGATCCGATCATTGGTCACGCGGTTCCGGCCAAGCGCATAACGAAACGACACCTCTGGCGAATGGTAATCATACCGCTCCACGCCGCGCAGATCGTGAAACCGAAACCGCTCCAGACTCTCGACAAAGGACCAACCGGCCGCCGCCTGCAAAACCCCTTCGGGAAACATCTCTACCATCTGCGCCACAAGCGCCGTATGGCCCTGCCGTTCCAGATACCGCACCAATCCGGGCAACCCGATCTTTTCGGCCCCTTCAAAGGTGAAATGCTCATCCATATCCGCATAAAGGCACCAGCGCCCCGCGCAATGCAGCTTGGCGGCATGGTTGCGAAAGCGGTTTTCGACCTCGCCCCACGGCAGGGTCGATTGCAATACCACGCAATCCACCTCCCCCGCCAAGCGCTCCAGCGTCCCATCACTCGACCCATTGTCGCAAAAGACAAAGCCCGCCGCGCCAAGGTCACGGTAGAATCTAAGAAACGCGTCCAGATAATACGCCCCGTCGCGCACCAGCGCGACAACCACCACGTCACCGGGCTCCCCCAACGGCCCCGTCGTACCCTGCACATGCCGTAAAGACCGCGCAAACCGCCGTCCCTCACGCCACAACCGCCAGCGGCGCGATACCTTCTCCAAAAGGCTCATCCGCCCAAGGCCCTTTGCACCAAAACAATGACCGCCACAGGCACCATCACCACATGCAGAACGTAATCAAACCAATTGCTGCTACCCCAGCCCATGACCCAAGCCACCTGCCCCAAAACCGCCACCAGCGGCAGGAACGGATTGCCCGTCAAAGCGCCATAAAGGCACAATACCAAAACCATGACCCCCACAGGGACCGGCGCATACCCCAGCCGATAAGGATCCACCGGCAAAACCCCCATCGAGGCCGCCAGAAACGCCACATAAAGCCCAAGGAAAACGATCATCTCAACCGTCCCGAAGGCCACCACCGGCAGGCCCAAACTGCCCCCCATATGCCGCAAAGCCAAGGCCGGTAGCATTACCCCGAAAGGCGCCAAAAGCGCCACCAGTCCACCGGGCACAAGCGTATCGCGCGCCAAGCCCACCATCGCCAAAGCCACCACAACACCCAAACCAACGGCCAGTCCCGGCGTCACAACCCAACCCGCCAAGGCAAAGACAACCCAAGCCAGAACGATGCCCAAAGCGATATTCGCCAATACCCCGCTCATTGCGCAGCCACCCATGCGGCATTGAACACAACCGCCCGAATACCGCGTTTGTTGTCATGCGAATAGGTCAGCAGGAAATCCTCCCCCACCCGCCGCAACATCGGATACCGCGCCCCGGCCGCATCCGGCTCCACCACCGTCAAAACCCGCCAGCTTGCGCCCTCATCGTCGGAGGCCAACAGCCGCAAATCCCCGGCACCTTCCAGATCATTGGCCACCATCACGATACGTCCATCGCCCAAGCCCACCGCCGCCACCGGCGCGCTCGGGTTCGCCATCTCGGTCCTTTCCGCCACACTCCAGCTTTGCCCGCCGTCCTCCGTGCGCGAGACCCACAGCCGGTCCGAGCGGTCAAAATCCCGCAAAAACGCCACCGCGCGGCGCTCATCCAAGGGCACGATCATCGTCTGGATCATCTTCGCAGGCCCGGCAATCCGCCGCGTATCGCGCACCCGGCCCGCTTCATCAAACCTCACCAAGGTCCCATGCGTGCCGCCCATCTCGAAATAAGCCGGCAAGGCATGGCTTCCATCCGCATACCCCACCATCGGCGATTTCACCAAATGCGACCGGTTAAGGAACGGCGACAGGTTCAGCTTGCGCGCCGAAACAGGCCCATCCGCGCCCATCTCAACCTCTGCGACCGAGGCCATGGCCCACCCGCCGACCGAAACCACCGTGGCATAAACCGAGGCCTCCCGCGCCTCGTTCTCCACCACATTGCCCAGCGTGACCACCAACTGCCGCGGCTCCATCGCCGCGCCCAAGTCATCCCGCGTAAAATAGGCCGCAGACTCGCCCGCCTGCCAGCCGTCCGGCCCGCGCGTCAGCTCAACACTATGAATGTCCACATCCGGTTGCGCTTCGGCCGAGCCTTCGAACCACACAATCCGCGCGCCGCCCTCCTCCAACAGGATCGCAGGCGCATGGGCCACCCCTTCGGACACCGAATAATCAAACACCCGCTCGAACACCGGCGCGCCAACAGGCGCCACCGCCGCAGGCAAGGAAAACCGCCACTCAAGCGGCTTGTCGCGCCACACCGCATAGCCACTCACCACAACACTGACCAAGGCCAGCGCCAAGATCCCCAGATGCAGCGCGCCCAAGGCCTCAGCCCACCTTCAACACGATCTTGCCGATATGCGCGCCGCCTTCCATATGGGCATGCGCCGCCGCCGCCTCGGCCAAGGGGAATTCCGAATCCATCACCGGTGCCACGCGTCCGGCCTCCAACAGCGGCCAGACATGCGCGCGCAGCTCCTCGGCAATCTCCGCCTTGGCCTGATCACTCTGCGGGCGCAGGGTGCTTCCGGTGATCGTCTGCCGCTTCATCATCAGCGGCGCAAAATTCACCTCCACCTTGGGGCCCTGCAAAAACGCGATCTGCACCAAGCGCCCCTCCTCAGCCAAAGCCTTGAGGTTGCGGGGCAAATACGAGCCACCAACCATATCCAAGATAAGGTTGGCTCCACCTTCCGCTTTCAAAACCTCAACGAAATCCTCATCGCGATAGTTGATCGCCCGCTCCGCGCCCAGTTCCACACACTTGGCGCATTTCTCATCCGACCCGGCCGTAGCAAACACCCGCGCCCCCATCACATGCGCCAGCTGAATGGCTGTCGTGCCAATCCCGCTCGACCCGCCATGCACCAAGAACCGCTCCCCGGCTTTCAAAGCCCCGCGCTGAAACACATTCGACCAGACGGTGAAAAAGGTCTCAGGCAAACAGGCCGCTTCGCGCATCCCCATGCCCTCAGGCACCGGCAAACAATGCGCCGCGGGCGTCGCCACAAATTCGGCATAGCCGCCACCGGGCAAGAGCGCACAAAGCTTGTCGCCCACGGCCCAACCGCTGACACCTTCGCCCACCGCGACAATCTCGCCCGAGGCTTCAAGCCCCGGCAAATCGCTGGCCGTGGGCGGCGGCGCATACATACCGGCGCGCTGCAAGGCATCGGGCCGGTTCACCCCGGCCCATTCCACCTTGATCACAACCTCGCCGACACGCGCCTCCGGCACCGGGCGCTCGCAGATCTGCAACACCTCCGGCCCACCGGCCTGGGTTATCTCCACGGCCTTCATCGTCTGGCTCATTCCGCTCTCCCTCACTCGCCGCGCCACTGGCCCGGCATATCGTGCCGCGCATGTGCCTGCGGCGCGCGCACTTTGTCCAATATCTTGAGCGGCCCGGCAAAGACCTGACTCAACAGCTTGTTGTCGCGCACCTGTGCCTTGACCTTCTCGAACTGCATCACATCGTCAATCCGCCGGTCGAGAAATTCCCATGTCGCCTGATGCCCGGGGCTATCATCGCCCAACCAATACAGCACGGTCGAGGAATAGACCCCCGACAGCGTGGCGCGCTTGGTGTACCAATTCACATCCTCCGAGGTGTCGCCAAGCGCCACCCAAATCTTGTCGCAGGTCCCCCAAATCGCCTTGGCCCCGTCGCCCGCATATTGCGGCAAGGCAAAGAGCGTCACGCCGCGGCGTACCAATTCGCGGTCGTCCACCGCCTCCAAGCGCGCCCGCACGGCAAAAGCCACCCGGTCACGAAAGCGCATCTCGCTCAGGTCCGTCGCCGTCAACCGCTCCAGCATCAGGGCATCGCCCTCGGCGTGGTAGGCCAAGGCAAGGTCAACCGCCCCACGCGGGCAAACCGCCTGCGCCACGCCCGGTCCCACACCAGAATCGGCCACCGCCGCCTCAAAAGTCGCCGCACTCCAGCCATCGAAAGGCACATGCAGTTTCGCCGCTTCCAGCAGCGCGGTTATCGTCTCGCGGTCGGTCATTTTGCTCCCTCCATCGGGTTGCGCATCACCCTAGACAAAAGAGCGACGCTTTGCTATACGGCCACTTCCTGCAATTCCATGCAACATCAACTTAGAAAGGTGGTGACACCACATGCAGGTTAGTGTTCGCGACAACAATGTCGATCAGGCGCTCCGCGCCCTGAAGAAAAAGCTGCAGCGCGAAGGCGTGTTTCGTGAAATGAAGCTCAAGCAACATTTCGAGAAACCCTCCGAGAAAAAAGCGCGCGAGAAAGCTGAAGCGATCCGTCGTGCCCGTAAACTGGCACGCAAGAAAGCCCAGCGCGAAGGTCTCCTCTAAGACCTCTCTCGTAAGCGAGAACACAAAAGTCAGACGACCCCCGGGCAGCCGCTTCGGGGGTTTGTCATTTCTGAGGATACCTCTGCGTGGGGTGCGCATTCACTGCGCACCATTCCGCCGGGACGCTCATCGCTTCGCTCCTAGCGAAGAAGCCCGTAAGGGCTGATGAGCGCGGCAAGCCAAACCGTACAAAACTCGCGTACAAAACGTACGTTTCTCACCGCGCGCTCTGTTAACACCCCGGGCATATCGACACCCACACCGACGCAATACCGACGTGATACCGACGCGGTGCAGAATAGAGTTTTTGCCTTTAACCCAAGGGCTTATCCCCGATTCGCAGCCCATTCCGAGCGCTTGGCAAATGCGCGGCCCCCTTGCCACCCGGACTCACCGCCCCCTTGCCCGCTGCGCCACCTTGCGATAACGCAACGCCCAAGCCCTTTTGCGACAGGAACCGCCATGAAACGTCTCAACGCCGCCGATCAGCTTCTCTTCGGTCTGGCCTATGCCAGCCTATTGTTCACGCTGCTCTATTACCTCACCGGCTTCGTGCAACAGTTCCATGACGGGTTCGCCCAGGAAGACGGCCCCATCGAATGGTCCACTTCGATTTTCCTGTTTTTTTCCAGTCTGATACTGGTTCGCCATAGTATCGCACAAGCGCGCAATGGCGCATGGGTCGCCACCCTTTTGGTGGCGTTCTACGCGCTATTGTTCTTCTTTGCCGCAGGCGAGGAAATCTCCTGGGGCCAGCGCGTCTTTGGCTGGGAAACCACCGAGTTCTTTGCCGAGAACAATTACCAGAACGAAACCAACCTGCATAACCTCGTGGTCGGGGAACAGCAGCTTGCCAAAACGCTGTTCGGCAGCGTGCTGACCACCGTACTGCTGCTTTACCTCGTGGTTTTGCCGCTGATGTATAACCGATTCAACTGGGTCAAATCCTTCGCCGATGCGCTGGCCATCCCCGTCCCCGGCCTGCGCCACGCCGCGCTTGCCTTCGGGGCCAGCGTGTTCATCGGCGTCGTCGACCTGCCTCGCAAATGGGAGGTCTACGAATTCATCTTCAGCCTGATCGCCTTGTCGATCTTTATCGCGCCGAGCAACGCGAAACGCTTCGATTCACTGGTAAGTGAATGACCTAAGCGACTGAATTCGCTATATAATTTCATCCTCATCAAAAAGAGGCGCCGCCTCCAGATGCGCGCTGATCCCTTCAAGGGCTTTCTCGGCCTTGGGGGTTTGCGCCACATGAAACAGCGCGTCCCCTTCGTAAACATTGGGCATATTGGTCCGGCCGATCACGATGCCTTCATGCTCGCAGACCACCTCGGTTTCCACCTCGCCAAACGGGTCCGAAATCGCGCCCAGAACCGTACCGGGCGACACCCGGTCCCCGGTGCCCTGATAGCCCCTGAAAAGGCCGCCGGCAGGCGCGCGATACCACGTTGAATCACCACACAGGACCGGCTCACCATGTCGCTTGGGGACACCTTTTTTCCCAACCATTCCAAGATGATGCATGACCCTCAGGATACCCGAGACCCCAGCCCGGGCGGCCAATTCGTCAAACCGCTGCCCCTCGCCGCCTTCATAAAGCAGCACATCAACGCCAGCGTCCTCGGCCGCCATGCGAAGCGAGCCTTCCCGCAAGTTCGACTGCATCATCACCGGCGCGCCAAAGACCCGGCCCAGTTCCATCAACCGATCATTCCCCGCCGTCAGGCGAATCTGCGGCAGGTTGGTGCGCTGAACGGCGGCGGAATGCAGATCGATTCCCAAGTCCGCCCGGCTCACCACCTCGCGCATGAAGATATGGGCAAGCCGCGACGCCATTGACCCTTCGCTCAACCCCGGAAAACAACGGTTCAAATCACGCCGATCCGGCAAATACCTGGAATGGTTGTGAAATCCAAAGGTATTGACGATCGGCACAGCCAGCAAAGTGCCCGCCATGCTCTTCAACGGCGCCGCCTTCAAAAGCCTTCGCACGATCTCGACGCCGATCACCTCATCGCCGTGAATGGCCGCCGACACAAACAAGACCGGCCCCGGTTTCTTGCCATGCACCACATGCACCGAAAGATGAACCGGCGTGTGATCGGACAGGGTACTTACGGGGATATCCACTGTCTGCCGCGTTCCCGGGGCAATAGTTGATCCGTTGATCCGGAAGGCCTCGCGCTTTGCCATCTGCTCATTACCTCACCATTTGGCAAGATGAATTAGGCGAGTTTTCGCTCGCTGTCCATCACAAGCCCCGGCGGAAAAGGAAACCCCGCCTCGAAGGCGGGGTGTCCTGTACCAAATACCTTGTAAATCAGGCTTCTAGCTTGGTTTTGCGCAAATATGGCAGTACGGTTTCAAAGCTGCCGTATTTGGCCTTGGCATCCTCATCGCTGACGGCGGTCGGGATGATCACATCCTCTCCCACGGTCCAGTTTGCGGGCGTGGCAACGTTTTCCTTGGCACTGGTCTGCAAGGCGTCCAGGGCGCGCAGTACCTCGGCAAAGTTGCGGCCCACGGTCATCGGATAGGTCATCGACAGCTTCAACTGCTTGTCCGGTCCGATGATGAAAACACTGCGCACCGTGGCACTGTCCGCGGGGGTGCGCCCATCGGGCAAATAGGCTTCGGCGGGCAACATATCAAAGGCTTTCGACAGCTCCAGCCCCTCGTCCGCCACGATCGGGAAACCGGCTTTGGCGCCACCAACCTGCTCGATATCGCCCTTCCATTTCTTGTGGTCATCGACACCGTCCACCGAGACGCCCATGACCTTGCAGCCACGCTTCTCCCACTCGTCCGCCAATTGCGCGACAGCGCCGAATTCAGTCGTGCACACTGGTGTGAAATCCTTGGGATGCGAGAACAGAATGGCCCAACTATCACCGATCCAGTCATGTAGGGTCACAGTGCCTTGATCCGTTTCCACGGTTAGGTTGGGAATCTCGTCGTTGATACGCAGTGCCATGTTACATGTCCTTTCTGCTTGCAGTCGGCCCCTACAGGGAATTTGATCAAATTCTGGGGCCAGTGTCCTTTTCCAACCTTGCAGGTCGGCAGTTCCCCTGACACAGTGCCGCCAAATTCACGGAGGTCCACCATGATCAAGAAACGCGAGTTCTATATAAACGGTGCCTGGGTGCAACCAAGTGTGCCAAAAGATCACAATGTGATCGACCCTTCCAACGAAGAGGCCTGCGCGGTCATTTCGCTTGGGACTCAAGCCGATACCGATGCCGCCGTAGCCGCTGCGAAGGCCGCCTTCCCGGCTTGGGCCGCCACCTCCAAAGAAGAGCGAATCGCGGCGCTGCAACGCATCTACGACGCCTACAAGGAACGCGCCGAAGATATGGCCCAAGCCATCAGCCTTGAGATGGGCGCCCCGATCGACATGGCCCGCCAGCAACAGGCAGGCGCCGGGCTCGGCCATATGAAGGCGTTCCTGACCGTTGCCAAGGATTTCGAGTTTATCGAACCCTTGGGCGATCACGCCCCGAACGACCGGATCATTCATGATCCCATCGGCGTCGTCGGCATGATCACGCCTTGGAACTGGCCAATGAACCAGGTCACGTTGAAGGTCGCCGCGGCCATTGTGGCTGGTTGCACCATGGTTCTGAAGCCCTCCGAGGAATCGCCGCTCTCCGCCATGATCTTTGCTGAAATCGTTGATGCCGCTGACCTGCCCAAAGGCGTGTTTAATATGGTCAATGGCGATGGGGCTGGCGTCGGCAGCCAACTGACGGCTCACCCGGATGTTGACATGATCTCCTTCACCGGTTCGTCCCGTGCGGGCAAGATCATCACCAAGACCGCCGCAGACACCCTCAAGCGCGTCAGCCTTGAACTGGGCGGCAAAGGCGCCAACCTGATCTTCGCAGATGCCGACGAGAAAGCGGTCAAGCGCGGTGTTATGCACTGCATGAACAACTCGGGCCAATCCTGCAACGCCCCCACCCGGATGCTGGTGCAGCGCGAGGTTTACGACCAAGCGGTTGAAACTGCAGCCGAAGTGGCCCAGTCCATCGAGGTCGGCTCATCCCACGAGGAAGGCCGCCACATCGGCCCGGTGGTGAACGAGGTTCAGTTCAACAAGATCCAGGACCTGATCCAGCAAGGCATCGACGAAGGCGCACGCCTTGTCGCCGGTGGCGTAGGCCGCCCCGATGGCCTCAACCGCGGCTTCTATGTCAAACCCACGGTCTTTGCCGATGTGAACAACGACATGACCATCGCGCGTGAAGAAATTTTTGGCCCGGTTCTGTCCATAATTCCTTTTGAGACAGAGGAAGAGGGTCTAACCATCGCCAACGACACGCCCTATGGCCTCACCAACTATGTTCAAACGCAGGATCCCGCCCGCGCCAACCGCTGCGCACGCGCCCTTCGCTCTGGCATGGTTGAAATGAACGGCCAGTCGCGCGGCATGGGCGCGCCCTTCGGCGGCATGAAACAATCGGGCAACGGACGCGAAGGCGGCAAATGGGGTATCGAGGATTTCCTGGAAGTCAAAGCCGTCTCCGGCTGGACCGAGGGCGCCTGACAAGGCCATGAAGATGCGCGCCTACGTTTTGCACCTTGAGCGGGCCACCGCCCGGCGTGCCAATGCGCAGGCGCTGTTGGACAGCTGCGGGCTGGAAGGCGAAATCTGGCCCGCGGTGGACGGGGCAAAATGCCCTCCTGAAGACCTTGAAAACGCCGTTGGGGCGGATCTGTTCGATCCGCCCTATCCCTTCGCGCTCAAAACCGGCGAGATCGGCTGTTTCCTGTCCCATCGTCAGATATGGGCCGATTTGCAAAAGCATGAGGCCTCGGCAGCCCTGATTATCGAAGACGACGCGGGCCTTGACCCCGACACCTTCTCACCAGCCCTGCAAATAGCCCAAAGGCACATCGAAACGCTGGGCTACATACAGTTTCAAACCCGCCCACCCAAAGGCCCTGTCACAACTCTTGAGGCGACGGACGGCATGGCGCTGATCGTGCCGCAAATGAGCGGCCTGCGCACCACGGCCCAACTGGTCAGCCGCGATACCGCCGCGCATCTTCTGGCCCTCTCGGCCCCCTTCGACCGACCCGTCGATACCTTCTTGCAAAGCCACTGGCACACTGGCCTGCGCCCGGCGATGATCTATCCGTCGGGCATCTCGGAGATCGCCGACCAACTGGATGGCTCCACCATCCAACAAAGCCGGAAATCCCTGCCTGAGCGGCTGTCGCGCGAATGGCACAGGGGCCGCTTTCGCCACAAGGTGGCGCAACTTTCGGAACGCAGCCGCGCCCCCGCCGTAGGCGGCAACCCAAGAGGCACCGCATGATCATTTCACGCCTCTTCGGCGGTGCCGGCAACCAATTGTTTCAATACGCCGCCGGCCGAGCTTTGGCCGATCACCTTGGAACGGATCTGGCTCTCGATCCTCGCTATGTCACAAGCCCGACAAACCGTGGCGATTGCTTCGTACATTTCCAAAACGCCCGCTTCATCACTACCGACCGCCTGCCGCCCGCAAAAACCGACGGCGCATTGCGCTACTTCTTCTGGCGAATTCTCGGGCGCAATCCACGGTTTCACAGAGAAACCAATCTAGGCTTCAACTCGTATTTTTTCGACCTGCCTGATCAAACCTATTTGCATGGCTACTGGCAATCCGGGAAATATTTCGAAAGCATCGCAGATCAAATCCGCAAGGACCTGCGCTTTACCACTCCGCTCGACAAGGCCAACGCCGACATGGCGGTGCAAATCGCCAAGGCCCCCTGTCCACTGGCCCTGCATGTCCGGCGCGGCGATTACGTGGTCTCGGGCGCCTATACGGCCTGCACGCCCGACTATTACCGCACCGCAGCACGCCATGTGGCCGAGATAACAGGGAATGATCCCACCTGCTTTGTTTTCTCGAATGATCCTGCTTGGGCGCGAGAGAACCTCTCGCTCGGGTTCGACACTGTCATCGTCGACCACAACGATGAAACGACAGGCCATTTCGACCTGCATTTGCAAACCCTCTGCGCCCACAACGTGATCGCCAACTCCACATTCTCATGGTGGGCGGCGTGGCTCAACGACAGCCCCGGAAAATGCGTTGTCGCGCCCAAGGAATGGTTCGCGCCCGGCCACGCGCAAAACCCTGATATTTATCCTGCGTCATGGCACAGGCTTTAACACCGCTTCCCCAGCGGCCTGAAAGCCACTAAGAGAGCGCCATGACCCTGCCCCCCGATATCGCCAAGGCTCGCTTCCTGCCTCATACCGTCCACAAGCGCGATGTCTTTTCCGAAACCATTTCCGGAACCCTCGAAGGCCATCCGAATTTCCCTGTCGTCCTGCGCAAACTCGATGGCGTGCCGCTCTACGCCAAACCGATCGCTTGGGCCCTTGCCCGCAGGGAAATCAAGGGGCTGCGCGCCGTTCAAGGCATCGAAGGTTGCCCGGCTTTGGTTCGCGTCGATGAAACCGGCCTCCTGCGCAGCTGGACCAAGGGCACACCTCTGCAACTGGCCAGACCCACCGATCCCGAATGGTACCGCGACGCGAAACGCTTGTTGCGGGAAATGCGCCGCGCCGGTGTCACCCATAACGACATCGCCAAACCGCAAAACTGGCTGATGACCCCCGAAGGCCGCGCCGCCGTTATCGACTTCCAACTCGCCTCGAAACACCGCCGCCGCGGCAAGCTCTTCCGCGTCATGGCCCGCGAAGACCTGCGACATTTGCTGAAACAGAAACGCGCCTATGCGCCGCACCTGTTGACGCCCACGGAATCCCGGATGCTGACGCAAAAGGCCCTGCCCGCACGCTTCTGGATGGCCACCGGCAAACGGCTTTATAATCTCATCACCCGCCGCCTGATGAACTGGTCCGACGGTGAAGGCACCGAAGACCGGATCGAACGTGACGGCCCCGCCCTGCGCACCGCCCTCATGGACCACCCCGACATCACCGATGTCGCACTTTGCACCTATGCCCTGCCTGCCAAGGGCGTGGGGCTTTACGCCTTTGTGGAAACATCCCTGCCGGTGGACAAGTTGCAAAACCTCTGCCCTGACCCAAAGCCCGAGTTGCTCCAGCCGGTCAAAACCCTGCCGCGCGACACCAGCGGGGCCCTACGCATGGATGCCCTGACCCTCATCGCCACCAACCGCCTCGACGAACTCGAAGAATTGCAAAAACAGGACCCCGAGCTTGCCGACACACTGCGCCCAATAATCACCAACCGGCTCAATCTCACCGACCGGGTCTTACGCAGCTAACCAGCTTCATCTTTCCCGAAATACTCTCGCCGAAGGCCCCCGCCAGCCACAGGCGCGCGGCCAAACACCCTATCCAAGGCCCCTTTGGCCCGGACGCGGGTGGGTGGGTGGGGCGGCCGGGGCAAAGGGGCCGCCTAGAACGGCGCTTTGGCCCGAAATGTCATCCCCTCACCCCCGTCAGGATGGCGTAGGCGCAATTCCTCGGAATGCAGCATCAGGCGCTCATGCGCCAATGCCTCACCCGTCGCATAAAGCGGATCACCCAAGATCACATGCCCCAAGGCCAGCATATGCACCCGTAACTGGTGGCTCCGCCCGGTTTTGGGGAACAGCCGCACGCGGGTTTCGCCCTCGCCATAGCGCTGCACCCGCCAATCCGTCCGCGCGGGCTTGCCTGTCTCATGGCAGACCTTCTGCAAGGGCCGGTTCGGCCAATCCACGATCAGGGGCAGGTCCACCGTGCCGGTCTTGGGCTCCAACCGCCCCTCGACCCGCGCCACGTAAATCTTCTTCACCTGCCGCTTTTCAAATTGCAGGCCAAGATGCCGCTGCGCGTGGGGCGTCAGGGCAAAGACCATCACGCCCGAGGTATCCCGGTCCAATCGATGCACCAGCAGGGCCGTCGGAAACACCTCCTGCACCCGCGCAATCAGGCAATCGGCCAGATGCGCGCCCTTGCCCGGCACCGACAACAGCCCCGAAGGCTTGTTGACGATCACGATCTCATGGTCCTCGTGGATCACATCTAGGGGCGTATCGGGGGGCGCGTAATCACTCATGCCCGCCGCTTACACCAAGCCAAAGCCAAGGGCCACCTATCCCATGAACCGGGCCGCGACCTCTCCGCTCAGGTAACTGAACCGCCCCGCGCTCATCGTCGCGCAAACCCGCCGGGTCGCGGGTTCCATCACGATCAAATCCGCGCGCTTGCCGGGCTGCAACACGCCGCGATCCTCAAGCCCCAATATCCCAGCCGGCCCCGAGGAAATCAGCCCCCAAGCGGCGGCCAAATCCATCACCCCACCGTCAGTGAGCAAAAACGCCGCCCGCCGCATTGATGGGTAATGATAGTCCGAGGCAAGCGCGGTGCAATATCCCATGGCCACCATCTCAAGCGCGCTGACATTGCCCTTGTGCGAGCCGCCCCGCACCACGTTGGGCGCCCCAAGGATCACCGGATCACCGCCCGCATGGGCGGCCTCTCCGGCCTCCAATGTCTCGGGAAACTCGGCAATCCGCGCGCCGCGCGCGCGCCATGCCTCGCGGTCCGCGTGGCTCCGGTCATCGTGGCTGCCCATGGCAACGCCCTTGTCCCGCAAGCTGCGCGCAAGCGCATCCACCGCCGCAGGCACCTGATCCATCGCCGCATGCCACGCCTGCAAATCGGCCAAATGCTTTTCCGGGTTCTTGCCAATCCGCAAGGCCTGCCCCGTCAGGCGCGGCGGCCGCTTGCCCTTGGACAGTTCGTCATGCGGCAGGTGATCGTTGAACACCACATAGTCTACCCCATGCCGCACCGCCAAAGCCTCGAACGCCTCGTAAGCGTCCAGCATGCAAATCTCGAACCGCAACTGCACCCGCAGATCGGTCATCAGGCTGTCGCGCACCTCATCCAACCCGGCCAGAACCCGGCCCACAAACTCCGGCCCACGCATACCGCCTTCCCAGCTGAAAAACTGTGCCAGAACCGAGGTGCTGATCCCATTGCTGGCAATCTCGGCCTCCGCCGCCACCAACCCTTGGTCCAGATCCTTCATCGCCCCCCGGCGCGGGGCCAGATGTTTTTCAAAGGCATCGCCGTGAATATCCACGATTCCCGGCAGGATCATGTAACCGCGCAAATCCACCTCGCGCCCCACGGGCGCATCGACAATTTGCCCGCCCGACAGGGCCAAAGGCATCTCGGTCAGGCCCTCGGGCAAAAGCACCTCGGCCCCCTGCAGGGTCAGGTCAATCGCTGTCACTCTGACCTCCCCAAATCAGATCGCCTAGGTCCATGTCATGGTCAAACTTGCCGGTCTCCAGAAATTCGATCACCTGCCCGATCACCACCGGATTGTTCATCAAGAAGGTATGCGTGACCGGCAATGTAATATGGTCGGCCATCCCGTCGATCTTGGTTGAGGCCACCGAAACCTTGCCATCATCCGGCCCCTCGATCAGTGAGGAAAAATAGGGGTTGAGCGACCGGTTCCCGGCAATCACGCCCAGTTCGAAATCTACCTTGGGTAAGTTTTCGGGCAGCCCCTCCTGCCCGGTTTCCAACTGCATGCCCGCCGGGCCGTTCAGCCATTCAAACAGCTCCAGACCACCCAATTCATCCACCAGTTCCGAGCCATGGTTCGGCGGCGCCAGCATGACCACCCGACCCATATCCTCAGGCCTGTTATCGCGCAGCCAATGGCGCAACAGGATTCCGCCCATCGAATGGGTCACGAAATGTACCCGGCTTTCACCACAGACACGCACCGCAAAGGGCAGCGTATCATTCGCCAACCGGTCGATATCCAACTCGGTTGAGGGGTATTCAGGCCGGAACGTGGTATATCCTTCGGCCTGCAAGGCCTCCTCCATCAGGATGAACGAGGCATCGGTGCGCGCCAAGCCATGAAGCAACACCACGCAATCGGCCAAGGCCGGGGCGGGCAGGATCAGGGCAAGACATGTCAGCAAGGCTTTCATGCGCCTTGAGATAGGCCCATTCCGCCCGCTACAACAGGGGGAAATCGCAATGGATCACAGCTTATGCCCATCCGCCTTGCCGCCCGCGCGGTCATCCTGCACGAAAACCGCCTGCTACTGGTCAATGCCTTCCCCGGCGATACCAGCGATCTGTGGTGCGCGCCGGGCGGCGGGGTGGACCTCGGCCAATCCCTGCCCGACACCCTTCGCCGTGAGGTGCACGAGGAATGCGGGTTGACGATTGCCGTGCAAAACCCCTGTCTGGTCAACGAGTTCCACAACCCAGATGATGCCTTCCATCAGGTTGAGGTCTTCTTTCGCTGCACCGTGACCGACGGCAGGCTTTGCGACACATGGCAAGACCCCGAGGCCATCGTCACCCGCCGCCGCTTTGTTTCCCGCGATGAAATGGCAGGCCTGCGGTTCAAACCCGACAGCCTGCCAGAAGTGGCCTTTGGCACGGCGGGCGAAATCGGCTACGATCCCTTGGAACGACTGGTAGAATAAGATGAACAAGGCCTTTACCAAGGAAGAAGACGGCAGCAGCCCACAGCGCCTGCCCGATCTGCCGATCAGTTCCCACCCCAACCACGTCACCCCGCGTGGCCTGCGCTTGCTGCAAGAGCGGAAAGCGGCGCTTGAGGCCGAGGTCACGCGCCTGCGCGAAAACCGTGACTTTCTGCCCGACCCCTACCCGCTTTCCGTGGCCGAACGCGACCTGCGCTATGTCGAGGCGCGGCTCGCCTCTGCCATTCTGGTAGAGCCACCCCAAGGACCACCCGAGCACATCAGCTTCGGCGCCACTGTCGAGGTCGAGGATGAAGAGGGCCGCAAAGCCCGCTATACCATCGTGGGCGAGGATGAGGCGGAGCCGGAAAAGGGCCTGATCACCCATATCTCGCCGCTGGCCCGCGCGCTGCTTGAGGCCAAACAAGGCGACATCGTCGAATGGCGCAAACCCACCGGGATCGTGGAACTCGAAGTGCTCTCGATCAGCTTTGACGCCGCCTGACGCGCGGCAAAACCGCAATCGCCACGCCCCCAAGCACCAGCACCGAGGCCAGCGTAAACCGCCACGTCAACGCCTCGCCCAACAGCGCCATGCCACCTGCCATGGCAATCACCGGCACGGTCAATTGCGCCACCGCAGCACTTGAAGCCATCAGCCGCGGCAACACGGTGTACCACAGGGCATACCCCATCCCCGAGGTCACCGCCCCGGCAACAATCGCCAAGACAACGCCCCGCGTGTCCACCATCAACTCGCCTTGGCTGCCGGGCAGGATCAGGGCGAAAGCCCCCACCGGCGCGGCCCAAACGAAATTCGCCGCCGTGGATTGAAGGGCATCCCCCGCCCCGCGCCCCGACAGGGAATAAACACCCCACGCGATACCGGCCACGGCCATCAAGCCGCCATGGAGCAGGCTCACCTGCGCCTCGCCCACAGGCCACAACAGCCACGCCAGCCCCGCCATAGCCAAGGCTGCCCCGATCCAGCGGCGCGCGCTCACGCGCTCTTTGGCGCGCACGGCCCAAGCGAACATAGTGATCTGCACCATAGCAAACAGGATCAGCGCCCCAAGCCCGGAATCCAGTGAATTATACGCCCCGGTAAACCCGTACATATAAACCAATAGGGCCAGCACCCCGGTCACTCGCCCCGCGCCACCAAGCCGCAGATGCCCGCGCGTGACCAAGCATAACACCGCCAAGGCCACAGCGCCCGCGACCAACCGGATCACCCCGAAACTCGCAGCATCCATCCCACCACCCACAAGCCCTGCCCGCGTCAGAACGGAGTTCGCCGCGAAGGCCAGCATGGTCAGGGCAGTCAGCAAGAAAACCGGCATTATTGATCCCAAAAGTCTCAATTCACATAGTCTTTTGGCACATTCCCCATGCCGCGGCTACGAAAAAGGGCGCCACCCGGGCGCCCTTCTCATCACGTTATCCTGAAACGCTTACAGCGCGAGGTTCGGGATAATCTGCTTCTTGCGGCTCATGATACCGGGCAGAACAACCGTGTCTCCCTCAACCGATGCGCCAAAGCTTTTCTCGGCCACGGTTTTCACAACATCGTTCGGTACCAAAAGCGTGGCTTCTTCGTTCAGGATATCGACCACGAACAGCAGAACCTCGTCCACACCATCCTCGGCAGCCACGTCTTTCATCGAGGCCATCAGGCTGTCTTTGCGGTCCAGAACCATACCCGGCGCGGTGGTTTCCAGAACGCTGACCCGGAACTTGGTGCCGCTCACTTCGTATTCCTTGCTGTCCATGCGGATCAGCTCGGCATCGGAAAAGGCGCTGACATCGGATTTCGCGGCGAACATCTCGGCAGCATAATCACCCACGTTCACACCCAGATCGGCGGCCAGCTTGTTGGCAACCTCGCGGTCATGGTCGGTGGTGGTGGGGCTACGGAATTCCAGAGTGTCCGACAGGATGCAGGTCAGCGCTGCGCCCTTCATCGCCTCGGGCATCTTGGCGGCGTCGTCCCCCATCAGGTCCACCATGATCGTCGCGGTGCAGGCCAAGGGGCGCACGGTGATGTCGATCGGGCCTTTGGTCTCCAACCCGCCAACCAGTTTGTGGTGATCAATGATTGCCTGAACGTCGGCGTTGTTGATGTTTTCCGGCAATTCGGCCGGGTTGTTGGTGTCCACGATGACACAGGCCTGCCCTTCGTCCACATCCGAAATGATGCGCGGCTTGGGCAGGTTCCATTTTTCCAGCATAAAGGCCGCTTCAGTATTGGGCTCACCCAGCAAAACCGCCTCGGCATCGCCGCCCTTCACCTCGTTCATGTACCACGCCCAAAGGATGGGCGAGCCGGTGGAATCGGTGTCGGGGGATTTATGGCCGAAAACAAGGGTGCTCATATCGCTGTCCTGTTACTTGAATAAGGTTGATTTGCGCGCCTTATAGGCGGCACGGCACGGCTTGTCACCCGTCGTGGATGCGGCCATTTTGCCCAGATGGGAAAACTCGCCGAAACTGATTTATATGCGCCCGTCAAAGCATGGCTGGAAGGGCTTGGCTACGAGGTGAAATCCGAGGTCGGCCCTGCCGATGTGGTCGCCTGCCAAGAGGGATGCGAGCCGGTGATCGTCGAGCTGAAAACCGGGTTTTCCCTGACCCTGCTGCAACAGGCCGTCGCGCGACAGGCCCTCTCGGAACATATCTACGTCGCAGTGCCCCGCTGGAAAGGCCGCGCCGGATGGCGCGCCTTCAAGGGCAACATGGGCCTCTGCCGCCGGTTGGGCCTTGGGGTACTCAGCGTGTCACTGGAGTCAGGCGCCGTCGAAGTGCACTGCGATCCCGCCCCCTTTCAGCCCCGCAAATCCGCCCCGCGCAAGGCCGCGCTGCTCAAGGAATTTGCCGCGCGCGTGGGCGACCCTAACAACGGTGGCACCCGTGGCAAGGTGATGACCGCTTATAAGCAAGATGCCATGCGCTGCGCCGCCTATCTGTCAGAAAACGGCCCCTCTAAAGGCTCCGATATCGCCAAGGCCACGGGCATTTCCCGCGCCACCCGCATCATGGCCGACAATCACCACGGCTATTTTTTCCGTGCCGCGCGCGGGATCTATGCGGTTACCGACGCAGGCAAAGCGGCCATCACTGGAAAAGCTCAAGCCGGCTAACCTCGAACCCTTCGTTCTCCAAAAGCCGCAAAACGCCGATTTCACCGGGCAAATGCGCGGCCCCCACGGCGGCAAACACCTTTTGGCCCTGCGCTTCATCCAACAGGCGTTCCACCCAAGACACATTGCGATCTGTCAGCATCTTTTGCTCAAAGAGCTTGAAATCCTCCATAGCGTCCTCGCCCCCAAGGTCCAGCGTCATCTTCTGCGAAAACGCCCAAATCAGGGCCACCTCCTGCGCCATATAACGCTGCCGCAGGGTATAAGCCATGTCGTCGGGGCTACCGGACCATGCAAAGAACATCCGGATCATGTCCAGTTGATCCTGCATCGGGAAGGAATCCAGCATGGTGATGAGGTCACGGTAATCCTCCAGTGACCGCGAGGGATTGCCGATCTCGGCGGCATAATCTCCGACCAGCGTATCAATACCCTTCCCCTCAAGCGCCCCACTACGCGCTTCGCATGGGCCGATTCCCAGCATCATCGCAGCCCATGTCGGCTTGAACTTGGCGGCAAAAAACGGCGGGATACCCCGGGCGCGCATTTCGCTGGAAAACAGTGTCCAATCCTCATCACCCAGAAGCTCCGGCAAGGTTGGCCCCTCGGTGATGAACATCAGCGAAGGGTCTTGCGCCATCTCGCGTTCCATCTTGGCGCTATCCGCGTTGGACACCTCAAGATAAACACTGTCCGCCGCCTCGATATAGGGTTTCACCGCCTTCAGATGCGCGCGTGTCTGCTCGTGCGGGAAGTGGTAGGTTCCGAAAAAAGTTATCTGCGTATCGTCCCGTTTTGCCCGCCACAAAAGACCCTTGGGGAAAGCCTGCTTTTCTGCTGCCGACAGCAAAGCTGCGCGTTCGGACTTGGGCAAGGCGGCGATCATGTCGGTGCCGCTGCAATTGGCAAAGCCCGCAGCGGGAAACGCACACAACACCAAAACCGTAAGAAACCGCAACATTTTCACCACCTCTGCCTGCCTGATTTGCCGGCCACGCTAAACCGCGCCGCGACATCGCGCAATCTCGCATCATTTTTTTGACAGAGATATGTTGACTCATGCCATACCGCTCCTTAGCTATGCGCCGTTAGCACTCGCATCGACTGAGTGCTAATGACCCCGCCCGGGGTCATTAGGGAGAAACTTTGAGCCAAGGAGCCAAAGACAATGGCATTTAAACCGCTGCATGACCGCGTACTGGTCCGCCGCGTCGAAAGCGAAGAGAAAACCGCTGGCGGCCTCATCATCCCCGACAGCGCCAAGGAAAAGCCGCAAGAAGGCGAAATCGTCGCCGTCGGCGCAGGTAGCCGCAAAGACAGCGGCGAGCTGATCGAGATGGCCGTGAATGAAGGTGACAAGGTTCTGTTCGGCAAATGGTCGGGCACCGAGATCACCCTCGACGGCGAAGAGCTGCTGATCATGAAAGAAAGCGACATTCTCGGCGTCATCGCCTGATCGCTTCGCCAATCGAACAACGCAACAACAGATAGTCAGGAGAGACAGATATGTCTGCCAAGGACGTCAAGTTTGACACCGATGCCCGCAACCAAATGATGCGCGGCGTCAACACTCTGGCCAACGCCGTCAAAGTGACGCTCGGCCCCAAAGGTCGGAACGTCGTTCTCGACAAATCTTTCGGGTCCCCCCGCATTACCAAAGACGGTGTGTCGGTCGCCAAGGAAATCGAACTGGAAGACAAGTTCGAGAACATGGGCGCGCAGATGGTCAAAGAAGTGGCCAACCGCACCAACGACGAAGCCGGTGACGGCACCACCACCGCCACCGTGCTGGCACAGGCGATTGCCAAAGAAGGCATGAAAGCCGTTGCCGCAGGCATGAACCCGATGGACCTCAAGCGCGGTATCGACCTTGCAACCACCAAGGTTGTCGAAGCCATCAAGAACGCCGCTCGGCCCGTCGAGAACTCCGACGAAGTTGCCCAGGTCGGCACCATTTCGGCCAACGGCGAAGCGGAAATCGGTCAGCAAATCGCTGACGCGATGCAGAAGGTCGGCAACGACGGCGTTATCACCGTCGAGGAAAACAAGGGCACCGACACCGAAACCGATGTCGTTGAAGGCATGCAGTTCGATCGCGGTTACCTGTCGCCGTATTTTGTCACCAACTCCGACAAGATGATCGCCGAGCTCGACGACTGCCTGATCCTGCTGCACGAGAAGAAACTCTCGTCGCTGCAGCCGATGGTTCCACTGCTCGAGCAAGTGATCCAAAGCCAGAAACCGCTTCTGATCATCGCCGAGGATGTCGAAGGCGAAGCGCTGGCCACGCTCGTGGTCAACAAACTGCGTGGCGGTCTGAAAATCGCGGCCGTAAAGGCACCGGGCTTCGGCGACCGCCGCAAGGCCATGCTGCAAGACATCGCCATTCTGACCGGCGGTCAGGTCATCAGCGAAGATCTGGGCATGAAGCTCGAGTCGGTCACCATGGACATGCTGGGTTCGGCCAAGAAAGTTTCGATCAGCAAGGATGAAACCACCATCGTCGAAGGCGCCGGTGAAAAATCCGAGATCGAAGCGCGCGTCAACCAGATCCGCAACCAGATCGAGGAAACCACTTCGGACTACGACCGCGAGAAACTGCAAGAGCGTGTTGCGAAACTCGCCGGTGGTGTTGCTGTCATCCGCGTTGGCGGCATGACCGAAACCGAGGTGAAAGAGCGTAAAGACCGTGTTGACGACGCCCTGAACGCGACCCGCGCGGCCGTACAGGAAGGTATCGTTGTCGGTGGCGGCGTTGCCCTGATCCAAGGTGCCAAGTCACTTGACGGTCTGCAAGGCGTCAACAGCGACCAGAACAACGGCATCAACATCGTGCGCAAGGCTCTGGAAGCACCGCTGCGCCAGATCGCCGAAAACGCCGGTGTTGACGGGTCGGTCGTGGCTGGCAAGATCCGCGAAAGCGACGATCTGAAGTTTGGCTACAACGCGCAAACCGAAGAATATGGCGACATGTTCAAATTCGGTGTCATCGACCCCGCCAAAGTGGTTCGCACCGCGCTGGAAGACGCAGCCTCGATCGCTGGCCTGCTGATCACCACCGAAGCGATGGTGGCCGACAAGCCGCAAAAAGAAGGCGCAGCCCCGGGCGGTGGCATGCCCGACATGGGCGGCATGGGCGGCATGATGTAAGGTTTTTCGCCCTCGCGAAAAACCGTAAGGCGACAGGCGTTTGGCCAAGGCCAAACGCCGAGAGCCTCAAAATCAGCCACCAGACACAAAGAAGGGGCGCCAATCCGGCGCCCCTTTTCTTTTCTTCGATAGGTTGGATTAAACCGCCTGCTTGGGTCGCACCACGTGGAATGATCCGTGCATATACGCCAAAGGCGCCTCTCCAGCGTTGGAAATACCGGTGACGCTACCGATGCAAATTTCATGCGTCCCATGGCCCACCGTCCGGTCCAAAGAACAGGTAAAAGCCGTCGCCCGCGGCAAGATCGGGCCAAATTCCGTATCCGACACCGTGATACCTGCAAAACGGTCGGGCTGTTTTTCGTCGTAGGCCCCGGCAAAGCTCTGGGCCACTTTGACAGCATCCTCGGGCAAGACATTGACGCAGAACACGCCATTGTCTCGCACCGCCTTTGCGATCCGGCTATCATCTTTAAGGCACACCAGAAGCGAGGGCGGGTCTGCCGACAACGACGTAAAGGCGCTCACCGTGGCCCCGGCCCGGCCCGCCGGGCCGTCGGTTGTTACCACCGTCACGGTCGAAGCCACCTGTCGCATGGCGTTGATAAAGGCATCCCTTGCCGCACTCATTCCGCACCGTCCAAGATCATCATTCGTCCACCGTTCCATTCTGACCCGACAAGAACGGGCCAGCGCGTCAATTTTTCTTGTCACTCAGTATGATAGTGGAGCAAAGGAAAAAGGCCAATCTAGGGCGCAAATTCACAACTGGAAATCCGCGCCGCCCCCTGACATACCATGACAACAGATACCACAACCGGACGCGCCCCGACATGACACAAGTGATTTCCGCCCTTTCCGAGATTTCCGACCGTTACGAGGCCCTGTTCGTTGACCTTTGGGGCTGTGTGCACAACGGGGTCAAAGCGCTGCCCGAGGCCGTGACCGCCCTGTTGCAATACCGTGAACAGGGGGGCGTGGTAATACTTGTCACTAATTCACCGCGCGCCCGTAACGGGGTCGAAAAGCAGCTTAAGACCTTCGGCGTCCCAGTTGAGGCATGGGATTCCATTGCCACCTCCGGCGACAGCGCCCGCGCCGCGATGTTCCGTGGCGTGGTCGGTGAAAAGGTCTTCTTCATCGGCGAGGACCGCGACAGCAAGTTTTTCGAACCGATGCAACTGATCGAAAACCCCGCCAACATTCAGTGTGTGCCGCTGGACGAGGCCGAAGGCATTGTCTGCACTGGTCCCTTCGACCCCACTGCCGATCCTGCCGAAATGCGCCCGCAGTTCCTCTACGCCAAGCAAAAGGGAATGAAGTTCCTCTGCGCCAACCCCGATATCGTGGTCGATCGTGGCGACCACCGGGAATACTGCGCCGGGGCCTTGGCACGGCTTTATACCGAGATGGGCGGCGAGAGCCTCTATTTCGGCAAACCCCATCCACCAATCTATGATCTTGCGCGCCGCCGCCTCGCCGCACTTGGCCATGACGTGCCGAATGATGCGATTCTGGCGATTGGTGATGGCATCCACACCGATATCGCTGGCGCTATGGGGGAGAGTATCGATTCTCTTTTCATTTCCGGTGGCCTCGCCGCCAAGGAAACCAAAACGTCGCACCAACCCGACGACGACGCATTAAGGTCTTATATCGAAAACGAAAAATCCAACCCAACCTATACCATCGGCCACCTGCGCTAATAAAAAAGCCCTTGCCTTTCTGCGCTTGCAAAGTAATAAAGTTCCAACATTGGGCGCCAAGGCGTCGTAAAATTACCCAGACGACCAATTCAGGAGGGTCGAATGTTGGACAACATGCCGCGCGGAACCATCACCATCGAAGAGATCGAGATGGGCATGACGCGCCACCTGCGCAAAGTCGTGACCGATGAAGATATCGAAATGTTCGCGCAGGTCTCGACCGACCGGAACCCGGTGCACCTTGATGACGATTACGCCCAAGATACGATCTTCGAGGGCCGCATCGCCCACGGCATGCTCACCGCAGGCCTGATCTCGGCGGTAATCGGCGAACAACTCCCCGGTCACGGCACTGTCTACATGGGCCAAACCCTCAAGTTCCTCGGCCCCGTCCGTCCCGGCGACACCGTCCTCGCCGAGGTTGAGGTGATCGGCATTGACCACGGCAAACGCCGCGTGCAACTCGATTGCCGCTGCCTCGTGAACGGCAAGAAAGTCCTGATCGGCGAAGCCACCGTCCTCGCCCCATCGGGCAAGTTCGACTAACGCAAACGGCCAAGGCCTTTCGAAAGGCCTTGGAACGCTTTGCCCAAAGTTTCAGTTCACGCTCTTCGCCGGCTTCGTTTGCGGCAGATGCCTTCCCCATTTCGCGTGCAGCGCGTTCGCCGGATCAATCCCCGCCTGCGCCGCAAAAACCAGCAGGAAACCCAAAACATCGGCCAATTCATTGGCCACATCCTGCTTTGTCGCCTCACCTCGGCCCTGCCCTTCGGCTTGCAACCACGCGCCGGTCAACTCGCCCATTTCTTCATTGAGCTTTAACAGAGTCCACTGCGCCCTGTCCGGCGCACCGAAACGGTCCCTGTAAATCTCCGCCACCTGCATCGCCATGGCCTGTAAGTCATCCAGCCGATCATCACTCATTTCCCGAACATATCTCCCTGTTTCGGATGGCTCGGCGGGGCCATGCCCAAATGCCGCCAGCCCCCTTGAGCCAGCATTCGGCCCCGTGGCGTGCGCTGGATAAGCCCTTGTTGCAACAGGAAGGGCTCAATTACCTCTTCCAAAGCATCACGGCTTTCCGACAGCGCGGCACTGATCGTTTCAATCCCCACCGGTCCGCCTTGATAGGCCTCGGCAATCAGGCGCAGATACCGCCGGTCTGCCCCGTCCAGCCCAAGGTTATCCACCCCCAGCCGCGTCAGCGCCCCATCGGCCAGCGCCTTGGTGATCGTGCCATCGCCCTCGACCACGGCAAAATCCACCACCCGGCGCAACAGCCGCCCGGCAATCCGGGGCGTCCCGCGCGACCGCCGGGCAATCTCCCGCGCGCCGTTGCTGTCAGCAGGCGCGCCCATGCGCACCGCATTACGCGTCACGATCTCGTGCAACTCATCCTCGGTGTAAAACTGCAACCGCGTCGGAATCCCGAACCGATCCCGCAAAGGCGTGGTCAACAGCCCCAGCCGCGTCGTCGCCCCTACCAGCGTAAAGGGCTGCAATTCAATCCGCACCGTCCGCGCCGCCGGCCCCTCGCCAATCACCAAGTCCAGCTCAAAATCCTCCATCGCGGGGTAAAGCACCTCCTCGACCACCGGATTCAACCGGTGAATCTCGTCGATGAACAGCACGTCATTGCGCTCCAGATTTGTCAGGATCGCCGCCAAATCCCCCGCCTTGGCCAGAACCGGGCCAGAGGTCATGCGAAACCCAACCCCCAACTCCTTAGACATGATCTGCGCCAGCGTCGTCTTGCCCAATCCGGGTGGGCCGTGAAACAGCGTGTGGTCCATCGCCTCGCCCCGCTGCCGGGCCGATTGAATGAAAACCTTTAGGTTGGCACGCGCCTCGGCCTGCCCAATAAACTCATCCAAGGCCTGCGGGCGCAGGCTCCGGTCAGCATCTTCAGGCAAAGGATCAGGGCGCAGGGTGGGGTCGGGCTGATCCATCGCTTACCCCTTCGGTGCCAAAAGCTTGAGCGCGGCACGGATCAATTCCGCCGTGCTGGCCTCGGGCGCATCGCCTGCCGCTTGCGCAACAGCCCCCGCCGCCTCACCCGGTGCATAGCCCAGATTGGCCAGTGCCGAAAGCGCCTCGGCCTGCGCTTGGCCCTTGGGTGCCGCCGGTGCGGGGGCCGCCGGGGCCTCCACCGGCTCAATCACATCATCCTCGGCTACCGGGGCCTGCGCCGGGGCCGATCCCGCCGCGCCCATGGCCATCACCTCCGGCGCCTTGTCCTTCAGTTCATTGACGACGCGCTGTGCGGTCTTTGGGCCGATGCCCTTGGCCGCCTTCACCGCGTTCCAATCGCCCAGCGCAATCGCCCGGCCTACGCCATCCGGCCCCAGCGTGCCCAGAATGGCAAGCGAGGCCTTGGCCCCAATCCCCTGCACGCTCATCAACAACCTGTGCCACTCCTTCTCGGCCAGCGTCGTAAAGCCGTAAAGCTGCAACAAATCCTCACGCACCAGAAGGTCGGTATATAGCGCCACATGTTCACCCGTCCCCGGCAAGGCCTGCAAGGTCCGGTCCGAGCAATACACGAGGTAGCCAACGCCCTTGACGTCGATCAAAACATGATCCGCCGCGCGGTAATCAATCCGGCCTGCCAAACGCCCGATCATGCCCGCACCTCCTGGAAAGCCCGCGACCGCGCGTGATGCGCATGACAAATGGCAATCGCCAGGGCATCCGCCGCGTCCGGCCCGGCCAAATCGACACCGGGCAATTGCACCTTCACCATGTGGCCGATCTGATCCTTGCTGGCATGGCCTACGCCCACAACGGTCTTCTTGACCGTGTTGGGCGCGTACTCCCCAACCGCAAGCCCTCGTTGCGCAGGCACCAACAGCGCAATGCCCCGCGCTTGGCCCAGCTTCAGGGTTGCCGCGCCGTCCTTGTTGACGAATGTCTGCTCCACCGCTGCTGCCTGCGGCTCATAAGTGGTGCAAATCTCGCTCAGTTGCACGTAAAGCGACAGCAAGCGCTCCGATAATTCGGCCCCGGACGAGCAACACACACCATTGGCCACATGGCTCAATCGGCTACCCTCGACGTCGATCACGCCCCAGCCGAGGTTCCGCAATCCGGGGTCGATGCCCAAAACCCGCATATCACTGCCCTGCCCTTTGGTTTTCCCAAGGGTTAGCACGAAACAAGAACAAAACCCAAGACAAAAGCGGGGCTCGCATGAAATCGCCCAATAAACAAGCTATGCACAAACTGCATAAGGATTATGCAAAAAGACTAACTTGTGGGCAAAGGGCCGCCCCCCTAAGTGCCATATCAATGACGGAGTGACCTCCGCCCCCCGGAAAACACGCCTACAAGAAGGAGCCTGTCCCATGGCCGATCTCAGCATTGCACGCCCGAACACCGCCACCGCCGGCTTTGGTAGCCGCTTCATCGCCCTCTTTGCCGCCATCTCCGCATGGAAAGACGCCCGCGCCACGCGCAAGGCGCTTTCGGCTCTGACCGACCGCGAACTCGAAGACATCGGTCTGAACCGCGCCGATATCGACCGCGTGGCCCAAGCGCAATAAGCGCACTCGGCACCTGACAAAAGAAAAAGCCCTGCGCCGGGACCACCGCGCAGGGCTTTTTGCGTTGAGAGAAGCAAAAAACTCGAAGACTCGTTACCTCTTACCCATACCCGAAAACCTTAACGCTTGAGGATGGGCCGCAACTGCGTTGCAATCGCCTGAGTGACCCGATCGGGCTGCATCACGAACCCGCCCGCTTGCTCAATGAACGTCCCTTCCTGAAGAGCCGCAACGCGCTCGGCGTAAATCGTGCTTCCCAAGTGGGCCATGATCATGCCCTTGAACAGGAAGAACCCGAAAATGAGGTAAAAGAGCCCCCGAAACGAGATACGCGGCGAAATGGCGCGTTTTTGTGGGCGAAAGATGATCAAACCATCTTTTGAGACTTGGCTTTTGTATCCACGCTCAAGACGCGTCTTACGCTTCGCGATCCCTTTAAGGCGCGCATCGAATGCCTTGTATGACTTGGCAGCGTCATTCATTTCTCTAGCGTCCTGTTTGAACCGGCCCCCACCGCGTTCAAGTTCAAAATAGGTTTGAAATGTGGCAGGAATTGGGCGCGCGCCACGAAAAGGCGCATTTTTACCTTGATTTTACTCGTTTTTTCTAAGCGTTAGCGTCGTCCAGTCACCAATCTCTTCGCGATGCGTTACACTGTTTCCATTCTGGGAATAAACCGCTACGACTTCGTCCGCTTGCTCATTCAAGAGTCCCGATAGAATCAAGACCCCCCCGGGCACCAGATTCGCGGTCAATCCCGGGGCAAGCTCGATGAGTGGGCCTTTCAGGATATTGGCAAAGATAAGATCGAAGGGTGCCGCCGCCTGAATCTCGGCATTATCCAACCCAGCCGCCTCAAGGCATTTGACCCGGCCTTCAAGACCGTTGGCCACCACATTGGCCCGCGCCACATCCACGGCCACCTCGTCAATGTCGCTGGCCAGCACCTCACCGGGCCAAATCCGCGCCGCGCCCATCGCCAAAACGGCAGTGCCACAGCCTACGTCGATCACCGATTTGCCGGTGAACCCCTCATTCGCCAACCGGTCCAGCGCCCGCAGGCACCCCTGTGTCGTGCCGTGGTGCCCGGTGCCAAAGGCCATCGCCGCCTCGATCAAAAGCGGCTCACAGCCTTCCGGAACCTTGTCGGCGTCATGGCTACCGTAAACAAAGAAACGTCCCGCCTCGACCGGCACCAACTCGCGCCGCACCTTGGCCACCCAATCCTGCTCGGGCACCTCGGACACGGCAAAATCCTTGGCCCCATGCATCGCCGCCAAAAGGGCCAGCCCGGCCTCGTCCGGCGCCTCATCGAAATAGCCGCCCACTTCCCACAGGCCCGAGCCATCCTCGATCTCGAAAACCCCCACGCCGGTGGGTTCAGGGATCAAGCCCTCCATATCCGTACCAAGCGCCTCGGCGGCCTCTTTCCCTTGCAGGGTGGTCAGGGCGGTGAATGTGGGCATCTCTGCTCCTTCTCGTTCAAACTTATTCGGCAGGGGCCGGGGCGGACGGGCTAAGGATGGTCTCATGCCCCGGTTCCGGGTGGCGCGGGATCAACAGCGCCAGCATCAGTGAAACAGTGGCCATCCCCGCCGCCAACAAAAATACCGACGCAGGCGACACCAACCACAGGTACCCAAGCAGCGCCGGCAAGAACACCGCCGCAATATGGTTGATGGTAAAGGCCACCGCCGCCGTGGGGGCAATATCACCAGGGTCCGCGATCTTCTGGAAATAGGTCTTCAGCGCCAGCGCCAGTGCGAACAACAGGTGGTCCACCACATAAAGTACCGCCGCCAAGACAACACCCCAGCCGAACCAGTAAATCCCGCCGTAGGCCAAGAATACCAAGGCCAGCCCGGCATATTCGAAAATCAGCGTCCGCCGCTCGCCATAGCGATACACCGCCTGACCCATCAAAGGTGCGCACACCATGTTGGCCACCAGGTTGATCAGGAACAGCGCCGTGACCTCATGCACCTCAAAGCCGAATTTCTCGACCATCATGAAGCCGGCGAAGACCACGAAAATCTGCCGCCGCGCCCCCGCCATGAACTGCAGCGCATAATACAGCCAATAGCGCCGCCGCAGCACCATCCGCTTGACCTGCGGATTGGGTGCCTCGAACTGCGGATAGGCAAAAAGGCAAAACAAAGCGACCAAGGCGGTAAACCCACCGGCCAGCATGTAAACGGTGTTATAGGTCAGGCCCAAGGCTTCCCACGTCATCACAATCAGGACATAGGCCACCAAGGTCGCCCCCGATCCGGCCGCCACCAGCCAGCCCAGAACCTTCGGCGCGCGTAACTTGTCAATCCACTGCAACTGAAGTGACTGGTTGACCGTTTCATAATAATGAAACCCGATCGAACTCAGCAGCGTGATGGTCAAAATCCCGCCCAAAGACGGGAACTGCGCCGTCAGGGCCGTCGCCACCCCCAGCATCGCCAATGAGACCAACCCAAGCACCTGTTCGCGGATAAAGATGATCAGAGCAATCACCCCAATGGCGAAAAAACCCGGAATCTCGCGCACCGTGTGCAGCCACCCGATATCCGAGCCGTCAAAATTCGCCGCCTCGATCACGAAGTTATTCAAAAGCGCCGACCACGTCGCAAAGGCCACCGGCATCGCCGCCGCCATCAGGAAAAGCAACGTCACAGGCCGCCGCCACAGGGGCAGCATGCGGGCGTCTTCAAGGGGCGTGGTCTTGCTCATGCCTTCCCTTTACGCTCATCCGCTGCGCTTGGCGAGGGGCAAGCCTGGGACAATCTGATCTGGATCAATGACATTCAAATACCAGCATGCAAAACCCCGCCCATTGATCGAAAGGCATGTATGATGGACCTCCTGACCCTCGTGGAACGCATCGGCGAAGCCCCCGCCGCCGCCCTTCTGGGCCTGCTGACTGGCGTGATCTTCGGCGTCGCCGCGCAACGCTCGCGCTTTTGCCTGCGTGCGGCCACGGTGCAGTTCGCCCGCGGTCAGATGGGCGATAAGGTCGCCGTCTGGCTGTTGACCTTCTCGACCGCCGTGATCTGGGTGCAGGGCGCGCAAATGCTGGGCCTTTTCCGGGCCGAGGATGCGCGCATCATGGCCATCCCCGGCAGTTGGTCGGGCGCGGTCATCGGCGGGCTTCTCTTTGGCGTCGGCATGGTGCTGGCGCGCGGCTGTTCGGGCCGCCTTCTGGTGCTGGCCGCCACCGGCAACCTGCGCTCAGTCATCTCCGGCCTCGTCTTCGCCGTGGTCGCGCAAATGACCCTCACCGGCTGGCTCGCCCCGGCCCGCGACAAGCTCGCGGCCCTCTCCATCACATCCGGCGGCCATAACATGGACCTGCTGGCCACCCTCGGCCTGCCACAAATCAGCGGGCTGTTCTTCGGCATCATCGTGGCCCTCATCGCCTTTGCCGTGTCGATCCACAACAAGATCGGCCTGTCGCGCCTTGTCTTTGCCTCTGGCGTGGGCTTTGCCGTGGCGGTGGGCTGGGTTTCCACCTTCTCGCTGGCGCAAATCGCCTTCGATCCGGTGCCCATCGAAAGCGCCACTTTCACCGGCCCCTCGGCCAACACATTGATGTTCTTCCTCAACAACACCGCCGTGCTGGAATTCGACATCGGTCTCGTGCCGGGCGTCTTCCTCGGCTCCTTCCTTGCCTCGTGGGTCACCAAGGAATTCAAGTTCCAAGGCTTCGAGAATGAGGCCAACATGCGCCGCGCCATCACCGGGGCTGCCCTCATGGGCTTCGGCGGGATGCTGGCGGGTGGCTGCGCCATCGGCAATGGCGTCACCGGCGGCTCGGTCTTTGCCGGCACCGCATGGCTGGCGCTGCTCTGCATGTGGATCGGCGCGATGATCACCGATTTCCTCGTCGATCAACGCGGTGTCCGCCAACCGGCCTGATTATTCTCCGAATTCGTAAAAGAAGTCGCCGCGCCGCGCTTACTTCCCGGTGAACTTCAATTCGATCCGCCGGTTTTGCGCGCGGGCCTCGGGCGTGCCCGCGGAGTTCACCGGCTGATATTGCCCAAAGCCATTGGCCGATAGCCGTTCGGGTGGCAGCCCGAGGAAATCAATCATGTAACGCACCACCGAAAGCGCCCTTGCCTGGCTCAACTCCCAGTTGTCGGCAAATTCTGCGCCCGCCCGCACCGGTACGTCATCGGTGTGCCCATCAACTTGCAGGACCCAGTCAATACCCTCGGGAATGTCGCTGATTACATTGCGAAGGATGCCTGCGACCTTGGCGATCTCGTCCTCGCCACTTTCCGACAGGCGTGCCTCGCCCGGGGCGAACAGCACTTCGGAGGAAAAGACGAAGCGGTCCCCGACAATGCGCACGCCTTCCTGCGACCCCAGCAGATCGCGCAACCGCCCAAAAAACTCCGAGCGGTACCTTTCAAGGTTGCGGTTTTGCTCTTCCAGAAGTCGGGCGCGCTCTTGCTCGGCCTTGCGGCGGGCGCGTTCCTCGGCCGCGGCGCGGGCAAGGGCGGTGTTGAGGTCCCGGCCCAGCGATTGAAGCTGCACGCTCTGCGCCGCTTCGCGCGCCTTGGCATCATCAAGAAGCGCCTGTAGCTGGCCCAGTTGCTCCCGCAGGGCCGAGACCTGACGGTTGAGCAGAGCCTGCTGTTTCTGGGCCTCGCTCGCAATTTCCTCTTGCTGGGACAGTTCCTCGCGGGCTTGCGCCAGCAGGGCCGCGCGCTCCTCCGCCTCGGTCAGTGTTTCAGCGGCGTCTGCTTCGGCGGCTTCCTTGGCGGCAAGGGCGCGAGCAAGTTGCGCGCGCACCTCCTCAGCCTCCATCGCCTGCGTCTGGGCAATGGTGCTTTGCGCGACAACTTCGGCGAGGCGGGCTTTGGTGGCCTCCAGTTCGGCGCGCAAGGCGGCCAAATCGGCGTTGGCTTCGCTTGCACCGCTTTCGGCTTGGCGCAACTCTTCCTCCAAAGCGGCGATGCGGGCGTCGCGGTCGGCAAGGCTTGCCTCGGTCTCTTCCTGGTCCAGCAGCGCCGCGGCGAGGCGGGTGTCAAGATCCTCCTGCGCGTCGCGAGCAGCGGCCAGAAGGGTCAGCGTTTCTTCGGCGCGCTTGCGTTGCTCTTCCAGTGCCAGCGTCATGGCAGTGAGTTCGGCATCAGCGTCTTGCAGTTTTTCGCGCAGAGCCTCAGCCGCGGCGGCCTCGGCAAGACGCGCCTTCTCGGCCTCGGACAACTCGGATTCGAGGGTGTCGATCTGGGCGGCCATCTCGCTTTGGGTTTCTTGCGAGGATTGGCGCAGGTCAGCCACAAGCGCCTCAAGCGCTTCGCGGCGGGCGGCAGCAAGGCGGGCGGCCTCGCTCTGGGCATCGACTTCCTCGCGCAGGGAGGCGAGGGTGAGTTCCAGCGCCTCTTGTTCCGAGAGAAGCGCGTCACGCTCGCCTTCCAGTTCGGCCACTTGACCGAGTGCCGTGTCGCGTTCGGCCAGAAGCCCCGCAACCTGTTCCTCGAAACTGGCGATGCGCGATTGCGCGGCGCTCAGAGCCTCGGCCTGTTCGGCGGTCTGGCTTTGCAATTGCGCGATGAGGGCGGCTTGCTGCTGTTCGCGTTCGCGGGCATCGCCAAGGGTGGCGGTCAGTTCCCCCACCCGGTCGGTGAGCGTGGCGTTGCGGTCTTGCTCAAGCCCCAGGGCCTGTGCCAGTGCGGCCACTTCGGAAGAGAGTTCATCCAGTTTGCTGGCCTGCCCGGTGATGGTCTCACGCAGAACGAACTGCACCACCATGAAGATCGTCAGAACGAACATCAGCACCAGCAGAAGGCCGGTCATCGCATCGACGAATCCGGGCCAGATCGAGGCCTGAAACCGTGTGCCTGTGCGCCGCGAGAGGGCCATGCATCACCCCTCCTGCGTTGGGGGCGTTTGCCGCGATGATTGGGTGCTGCCACGGGCGCGTTGTGGGGCGGTGCTGCGTGGCAGGGACCGGATCGCGGAGGAAAGCGCGGCAATGTCGGTGCGCAGCTCGGTCATGGTTTCCTGACGCCCGGCGCTGATTTCTTCCAGGATGCGCAACATCTGCACGTCGATCGAACGCAGGCGCATCCGGCTTTCAGCGTCCAGTCCAGTGTCTCCGGCGTGCTCGGCCTGACGTTCCAGGGTTTCGATCAGGCGCTCCTGCCCCTCGGCCACGCGGTTCAGCGCGGTGTTCACAGGGTTCGTGTCGCTCATCCTGTGGGTCAGGCGTTCTACGGAATCGGCCAGAACGCCCAGTTTCTCGTCCACCATGGAACGGCTGACATCGGATTGCGTCAGCATCATTTGCAGGCTTTCCATCTGCTCGGCCATGTAATCGACGACCGGGGCCATGGCCGCCGCCTCGCCCGAAACCTCGCCATCCTGACCCGCGAAACCAACACGGGTGATGGTGGACATCCATTCCTCAAGCTCACGATAAAACCGGTTCTGGCCGTGGCTCGCGAAAAGCTCCAACAGGCCCACGACAAGCGACCCGGCAAGCCCCAGCAGCGAGGAGGCAAAGGCCACGCCCATACCGCCCAACTGTGTCTCAAGCCCGGTCATCAGTCGATTGAACACCTCGACCCCGCCCTCGCCATCCTGCGGCGCAAGGCTGCGGATGGTGTCAACGACCGCCGGAACGGTGGTGGCCAGACCATAGAAGGTGCCCAACAGACCCAGAAAGATCAGCATATTGACGATATAACGCGTGATCTCGCGCGCCTCGTCGATCCGTTGGGCGACCGAGTCGAGGATCGAGCGCGCCGAGGTCTGGGCAATCTGCAACCGCTTCTTGCCCCGTTGCCGCAAAAGCGAGGCCAAGGGCGCCAGAAGCAGGGGGGCCTTGGTCATCTCGTGGCCCGGGGTTTCGGCGGCGAACCCTTCGATCCAGCGGACCGAGCCGATCAGTTGAAAGACCTGCCAGAAGCAAGCCACGACACCAATCAGGAAAACAAAGATGATAAAGCCGTTCAGATACGGATTGGCCTGAAACACGGGCAGCACCCGGGGCAGCGCCAGAAAGGCGCCGAAACAGGTCAACCCCAGCACGATCAGCATCAGCATGATCTGGCGGAAGGGGTGTGAAAACTTGGGCTCGACCTCACGGTCCGGCTGCGCCATTGGCACGGCTCCCGGCGGTGGTTCTTGTTGGGCCAACCCTACGCGCCAAAAGCCCCTAAGCCAAGGATTTATGCGCATAAATGGCGCACACGCGCCGCCAGCCAATCCAGTTCCGCATCGCGAATACCCAACTCGTGCAAATGCGCGGCGGTATTGTAGAGGTATTCGGTATTCGGCCCGCGCCCGCCAACGGCGGCGGCAATGATGCGGGCCTGCTCCTCAAGGTCCAGACCGCCGCAATACTGCACATGGTCAGGGTCGATCACATAGGTCACCGCCTCGACGACCCGACCATCGGCCAGTTCGATATCCAGCATCCGTTCCAGATAGGCCGCCGAGACCAATTCACGTTCGCGCAGGTAATCCAGCGTCTGCGCCTCTTCGCCTTGGGCCACCGACAGCGCCACACCATGACAGCGCGCGCCCTCCATTGCATCAAGCGCCAGAACGAGGCCCGGGGCCTCCTCGCTGCCGCGATGGTGGATCGAGCGCATGCAAAAGCTGCGGTGGTAATCCGGCAAGGTGGCAATCACCCGTTCCGCGACATTGAACCCCGGATTCCACACCAAAGAGCCATAGCCGAAAACCCACATCGTCATTTTACTGTTCCTTGTGTCATAGAGGCCTTAAACACCAACCCGAGAGAGCAGAAAAGGGGGCCTGCGCCCATGCGTTTACTGGTGACACTTCTGATCGCGGTTGTCGCGCTTTGGTCGGGCTATTGGTTTATCGGGTCAAACGGTGTGCAATCGGGGTTTGCCACATGGTTCGAGGAGCGACGCGACGAGGGTTGGGTGGCCGAGTACAGCGACCTGACCGTACAGGGATATCCCAGCCGGTTTGACACGGTGTTCGAGGATTTGGCGCTTGCCGATCCGGACACCGGGCTGGCATGGGAAGCCCCGCGCTTTCAGATCAATGCGCTCAGCTACAACCCCGGCCACGTCATCGCCGTCTGGCCAGGCACGCAATTGATCGCCACACCGCTGGAGAAGTATGACGTGGAAAGCCGCGACATGCGGGCCAGCGCGGTGGTCGGTGTATCCACGCAGCTACCGCTTGAGCGCAGCACCCTCACGGCGCAGTCCTTGGCCATCTCTCCCCAAGGCCGGGATGAGCCGACGCATATCGAGGCCTTGAGCCTTGCGATTGAGACCATGCCAGCCACCACCGCACCAGTCTATCGGCTGGGCCTGCGGGCCGATGGCGTCGCGCCATCCGTGCCGGTCCGCGCACGGCTTGACCCGCGCGACAGCCTGCCCGAAACGCTGGAGGGTTTGCAGGCCGATATGGTCGTCGAATTCGACAAACCTTGGGATCGCAGCGCCATCGAGGTGGCCCGCCCACAGCCCCGGCGGATCGAGGTGAAACTGGCGCAGGCCCGCTGGGGGCGGCTTGAACTTCAGGCGGCGGGCGAGGTGACGGTGGATGCCCGGGGTGTGCCCACCGGCGAGATCACCGTCAAGGCGCGCAACTGGCGCGAGATTCTGGAACTGGCGGTGACAGCAGGGGCGATTCCGGAGGGGTTTGCCGGGACGCTGGAAGACGGGCTGTCGCTCTTGTCGCAAATGGCGGGCAACCCCAAAACGCTGGATATTCCGGTCGGGTTTCGCGGCGGTCGGGTGTTGCTGGGGCCGATCCCGATTGGCCCGGCGCCGGTTATTCGTCTGAGGTAAGTGGGTTGGGGGCGTTGCCCCCGACGCCCTTTGGGCGCCTCCCCCAGGATATTTGTGAACAGAAGAAGGCTTTGGAGCCGACTTACCGGCAGTAGGACCCACCCCGGTGGTTGGCAGTGTCGAAATGGAAGTGATCGCGGTGGTGGCGGTCGGATTCAGGGCCAAGGACAGTACCGAAGGGGCCGCAGGCGCTTTGGTGCAATTGGCGCAAAACACGGCCTTTTGCGCCGCTGTTCCAATGGTCCAGTACCGTAATATCATCGCCATCGCGCAGTTGGATCGCGGCGATGTCGATGGCGTTGCCCTTGGCATGTTCCGACAGGCGCGCGCCGGCTTGGTGGTTACGGGTGCGGCAGGCGTAATGCGCTGCCACCTTGAGGCCCGAGACCCCGCCGCCCATACCGCCCACTGCCGGGGTGAGGCCGGTATCGACCCAGCCTTTGAGGGTGCGCGCGGTGCGGCAATTCATCAACGATGATTGGCTAAGCGTAATCCCGCCCACCGAGGTCACGCGCACCGCCGCATCGATGCCGCAGGCCCCGTTTCCGGGCACGGAGCCAACCACCACACCCTTGATCGTGGGATCACCACAGACCGACCCCTTGGAAGATACAACGGGTTCCTTCGAGCCACCGCCAACAACAGAACATCCCATTAAAATCAAGGGGATAAGAAAAACTACACGCATGCATCAGCCCTTTTTCACACGTCCGAAATCCGGGGCGTCGGTATCCTGCCCCGCCTCGATGATACCGCGCCGGATGGCGCGTGTACGGGTAAAGTAATCGAACAGGTGATCGCCGTCACCCGTGCGGATCGCGCGTTGCAGGGCGAATAGCTCCTCGGTGAAACGGCCAAGGATTTCCAGCGTCGCGTCCTTGTTGGTCAGGAAGACATCGCGCCACATGGTGGGGTCGCTTGCGGCGATGCGGGTGAAATCGCGAAAACCCGCCGCCGAGTATTTGATCACCTCGCTGTCGGTCACCCGGCGCAGGTCATCGGCCACGCCGACCATGGTATAGGCAATGAGGTGCGGCGCGTGGGAGGTGACGGCAAGGACCAGATCGTGGTGTTCGGCGTCCATCTCATCGGTGAGGGCCCCCATGCCTTGCCAAAGCTGTTCAACCCGCTCCACCGCGGCGCGGTCGCTGCCTTCCACCGGCACAATCAGAGACCAGCGGTTTTCAAAAAGCTCAGCAAAGCCCGAGGTCGGGCCGGAATGTTCGGTACCGGCCAGCGGATGGGCCGGGACGAAGTGCACGCCTTCGGGAAGGTGGGGGCCGACGGCCTCGATCACCGCCTTTTTGACCGAACCCACGTCGGAGACCGTGGCACCGGGTTGCAGCGCCGGGGCAATCTCGGCAGCGACCTCGCCCATGGCGCCCACAGGCACGCAGAGGACCACCAGATCGGCGCCTTCTACAGCCTCAATCGCGCTGTCGCAAACCCGGTCGCAGAGGCCGATCTCGCGCGCCGTGGCGCGCGTTGCCTCGGACCGGGCAAAGCCCGTGACCTCACCGGCCAGTCCGTGGCGTTTCATCGCCCAAAACATCGACGAGGCGATCAGGCCCAGACCAATCAGTGCCACGCGGTTGTAAATTGGCGCGCCACTCATCTTTCGTTCCCCATGAACTGCCCCACGGCATGGGCCACCCGGCGACAACTGGGTTCATCCCCCACGGTGATGCGCAGACAGTTGGGCAGGTTATAGCCCGCCACGAGCCGCACGATCAGGCCTTCAGACTTGAGATGCGCATCGCAGGCCTCTGCCTCGTCCCGGCTGGCAAAACGGGCAAGGATGAAATTCGCGGTAGAGGTATCCGATGGCACCCCATGTTCGGCCAAGGCCTCGGCCAGCCACGCGCGCAGGCGGGTGTTATCCTCGCGGCATTTGGTGGCCCAAGCCTCATCGCGCACCGCCGCCTCGGCGGTGACAAGGGCGGCTTGGGACAGGTTGAAGGGGCCGCGCATGCGGTTCAACACATCGACCACATGCTGCGGGCCATAACCCCAGCCGACGCGCAAACCACCCAGCCCGTAAAGCTTGGAAAAGGTGCGGGTCATCACCACGTTGTCGCGGCTGTCCACAAGGCCCGCGCCGCCGTCGTAGCCTTCGACATATTCGGCATAGGCCCCGTCCAGCACCAAAAGCACATGATCGGGCAGGTTTTCGGCCAACCGCGCGACCTCACCATCGCCAATCATGGTGCCGGTGGGGTTGTTGGGATTGGCGATAAACACCAGCTTTGTCCGCGCGTTACAGGCGGCAAGGATCGCGTCCACATCGGTCACGCGCTCGCGCTCGGGCACCTCGACGGGGGTGGCGCCATTGGCCTTGGCGCTGATCTTGTACATGGCGAAGCCGTGTTCGGTGTGGATCACCTCATCGCCCGGCCCGGCGTAGGCTTGGCAGAGAAAGGCGATAATCTCATCGCTGCCCACGCCACAGACCACGCGCGCCGGATCGACCCCGTGCACCTCGCCAATCGCCTCGCGCAGGGCGCGGTGATCGGTCGAAGGGTAACGGTGCAGATCATAGGCAGCCTTGCGGAACGCCTCTTTCGCGGCCTCGCTGGGGCCGAAGGGGTTTTCATTCGAGCTGAGTTTCACCACGTTCGAGACACCCGCCACTTGGCTGGCCCCGCCTTGGTAAAGCTCGATATCCATGATCCCCGGCTGGGGTGTGATCTTGGTCATTTGGCCATCTCCCTGACCGGTGTTCTAGCCCTGCCCCCGGGCCTTGACCAGAAGCAAAAACGCATGGCTGATAATGTGTCGCCCCGCTGCATCCATCGGGTAGGGTGGATTGGTAAACCGCGCCATCCTTGGGAAGGATACACATCCTCCGTATCTTACCTCGCGCGGAATCAAGGGCCGCAGGCCCGCCGCGCGATCGCCACCCCGCGGTCTGGCCATCGCGCGGCTCCAACACATCAAAAGCCGAGCCAGCCCGATCCTCCGTAGGGTGCGCATTCACTGCGCACCGCACCCACATTCCCAAAACGAAAAAGCCGCGGCGGGTTTCCCCGTCGCGGCCTTGGATCCTGTGGCGCAGAGGTCTTAGTTCTGCGCGTAGAATTCGATGACGAGGTTCGGTTCCATCATCACCGGATAGGGCACATCGCCCAGGCCCGGGGTGCGAACAAACTTCGCGGTCATCTTGGAATGGTCGGCCTCGATGTAATCGGGCACGTCACGTTCGGGCAGTTGGGTGGCTTCGAGAAGCGCTGCCATCTGCTTGGAACGGTCGCGAACTTCCACAACGTCACCCTCTTTCACACGGTAGGAGGGGATGTTGACCTTTTTGCCGTTCACACGGACGTGGCCGTGGTTCACGAATTGACGGGCGGCAAAGACGGTGGGCACGAACTTGGCGCGGTAAACGACCGCGTCCAGACGGCTTTCCAGCAGGCCGATCAGTTGCTCACCGGTATCGCCGCGCAGACGCTCGGCTTCGGCAAAGATGCGGCGGAATTGTTTTTCCGTCAGGTCGCCGTAGTAGCCTTTCAGCTTCTGCTTGGCACGAAGCTGCAGGCCGAAGTCGGACAGTTTGCCCTTGCGGCGCTGACCATGCTGGCCGGGGCCGTATTCACGACGGTTGACGGGGGATTTCGGACGACCCCAGATGTTTTCGCCCATCCGGCGGTCAATTTTGTACTTGGCAGACGTGCGTTTGGTCACGGCTGATCTCCTTCTTGGAATGTGAAGGGCGTTGTCCTCTGGCCGAAGCCCGACAGGCATCCCCTTGCGGGGGCCACCAACACCAATGAAGCCGCGCTTATACGCGCGTCATGTGCAGAGTCAACCGCACAATTGCCACCGTCTCAGGCCGCCTCATGCAGCAGGATCGCCGCCTCGGAACTGTTCAGGCTGCGCCGTGCAAAACTGCCGTAGGTATGCGGCTCGGATTCCAGGTGCGGGTTGAGGGCCAAAAGCCGTGCCCGGTCCTCATCGCCCAATGTCGCCAGCGATGTGCTGGCCGGGTGGAAACTTTCGGTTTCCACACCATTGGCCCAAAGCACCTGATGGCGCGGCAGCATGAGGTGGATATAGGTCACCTCGCGCAGGGCCGCGTCCACCGTCACCGTCGAATGGTTCACCAGATCGCGGGCGGTGACCAGAACCTCGGGCGTGTTGAACAAGGCGCGCGCCTCGTCGCCTTCCAGAAGCATCCGGTGACTGGGCGAGACCAGCAGTTCCTCATCGGGGCGGTCGCCACCAAAGGCACCCGCCTTGATCCGAATGGGCCGCAGGTAGGGCATCGCGAACAGCCGCGCGCCGGTCATCCGGCGGCTGCCGATCCATTGGATTTCCTCCGCCCCGTTGTCCTTGGTCTGCACCATGTCGCCTTCGCGCAACTCCTCCACAAGGCGCGGGCCATCGGGGGTATGAATGCGCGTGCCGGGGGTGAAACAGATCACCCCGCCGGTTTCCGGCCCGGTCGAGGGGTGCCGCAAGCCTTCCAGCGACTGGTGGACCACCCACATTTCGGTATTGCGCGGGGGAATTTCATCCACAAAAAGCAAAAGCGGCGGTGCCCCGCCGCCCACTTCGATCAAGGTCACGGTAAAGCTGCGCGCGCCATCGGTGACAACGAAACCGCTGTCCATCAAAGGCTCGTTCACCTCGACGCTGTGAATATCCTTGGTGTTTGCCTGTGCCGCGCCCACAAGGCGCCGCACAAGCCGCGCCGCCCGTTTGCGGCAGTTTGTTTCGTCGTCTGTCTGTTCCAGCCGCAGGACCTCGTTTGGTCCGTCGACGCGCACCGCATCGCCACGCCAGGACCACGCGGTCCCGACATTGAGTGCCTGTACGGGGGCGGATTCGAGTCCGTCCACTTCCGTCTGCGACCAGGAGATGACAAACGCGCCACGAAAGCCCGTCTTCATTGCCTGTATGCCTGCCTATTTATTTTTTTATTAACGGGAAGTTAACAAAAACGAATCGGTCTGGGAAGCCCCCATGATTCGCATTTGGCTAGAATTTCAGGTCCAGTCGCACGGAGCCCACAACTTGGGTTTCGCGCTGCGCTTTGAACTCTTTATCCAGCCATGTCACACCATAGAACAGTTTGCTGCCCTTGGCCCCTTCCCAATGGACGCCCGCGCGCAGGCGGTTGCGGGTATCGGTCAGGCGATAGCCACGGCTTGAGGGCAGGAAGATACTGTCGGCGACATAGGCCACATCGCCGCCAAGGACGAATTTCAGGCCCTTGGTGTCATCGTCGATGGCCTTGTAAAGCTGCCCGGTCACCGGCTCGCGCAGCATGAGACCTCCCTGCCCCAAGCCGCCGAACATCACATCGGCCCCTGCGCGCACCATGGTTTCCACTCCAACCCGCGCCTCGACAAAGGGGCGCAGGGCGGTGCCACCAGCCCGAAAACGATAGGTTCGGCCCATTTCCATCACCGCCGTCGCATGCACGTCGTTGCTGATTTGCGCCGCCTTGGTCGCAGGGGATGGATCACGCCCGCCCAATGCGTCGTGAAAAACCTCCTGCACATCATCGAAGCCCAGTTGCGGCCCCGTCACGGTTACATCTCCGCCCAGTGCCACCTCGGCCTCACCCGCCATGAAATGGCTGTGCAAGCCCATGGTGAAGGCCTGTGCATAAGGCCGGTCGCCCGCCGCTGGCGTGAAAAGGTTTTCCGGACCGAGGATTTCGGCATTGAACCGCAGTTCCAGCATCTGGCCGAATGCATCAGGGCGCTGCCCCTGCCAATCCGGCCCCCAAAGGTAACTCAGCGCGACAGACCCGGTGCGCCACCGGTCATAGCCATCGCCCAAGACGTCATTAGTGATCAGGCGGCCATGCCCAAGATAGCCCCGATCCTCAGCCTGTGCCGGGGTCACCTGCAAAGCGCTCAAGGAAAGCCCAAAGGCCAATGCGGCGGCGAAAAGGCGCATCATCTGCAATCCATCCCAAATCTGTCGCCCCCCGGCGCGACCGGGATAGCATCGCCGCATCCCTCTGGGAAGTTGTCGCGTGTCACGCGGCGCGGGGTGTGTCCGATTTGCGCCTCTTCAGGCGATATGCGGCCCCGGCGGGGTGGTGGTCAGGCATTCCGCCCCGTCTGGCCCCAGAAGCACGGTATTCGAGACAAAGAAATTGCCGCGCCCGGTTTCCGTGAACCATGACATCAGGTGAAATGTCATCCCCTCCTCCATCACCAGATCGGAATCATGCCGCAGGCCGGTCACCCGTGGCCCGCCGGTCCACGAGGGCGGAAATCCAATGCCCACCAGATAACCACAGTGATGACGGCGATACTCGGGCATGCCCGCAGCATCCACCACGGCTTGCCAGCCGTTATAAACATCCTTGGCCGTCACCCCGGGTTTCAACGCCTCCAGCGTGGCGGCAAAGGCGCGCTGCGAAAGGTCTGCCATCTCGGCGTCTTCATCGGAAATTCCACCGATATTCACCAGCCGACCCATGGGTGCATTGTACCGCGCCACGCAGCCCGCAATTTCCAAGAAGACCGCCTCGCGATGCACCCCCTCGCCCCAACTCGTGTGTTCCTCGGCCATCCGGGCCGCAGGGCGCAGGAAAGGGCCGAACCCCGGCGGCGTGCCGCCCGCGCGGGTCATGGCGGCCAAGCATTCGGCGGCCACATCGGCTTCTACCGCGCCATCGTGCACGGCGGCAATCGCCGCTTGCGTTCCGGCATCCGCCGCCTTGGCCGCATGGCGCATGAACCCCTGTTCCTCGGCTGATTTGACCAGCCGCAGGTGATCCACCATGCCGGTAATGTCCTGCCACGCGCCCGCCTCAAGCCCCGCCTTGATCTGCGCCCCCATGCCATAGGCCAACCCCGAGGACATTTCCTCGATCCCAACGACCTTGCCGGCCGTCTTGCCCGCCATATGGCGCAAAAGCACATCGGCGGCAGACTCGGAATCGCTATGACCCACAAACTCGGCATTGCGCACCATGTTTCGGATGGCCACCTGCTCCATCTGCCGGGTGATCAGGGTCATATCGCCCTCCGCCGGCACAACAAGGACATGCGGCGCGAAATAGCCCCAGTGATCCAAGCCGATCAGGTAAAAGATATTCTCAGGCGAGGACAAAAGAGCAATATCGACACCCCGCTCATCCATCGCCTTGCGCGTGGCGGCAAGGCGGCGGTCCAATTCGGCGTCGCTGAATGGGTTGCTGTGCATGGTCCTGACCTTTCCCTGTTTTACGGGATATGGTCGGCGGGGGCGCACGGCCCACCTGTCCTGATTGCGCCCTTTCCCGGCCTCTTCGCGACAAAGCACAATCGCATTTACAAATTGGGTCGCGCGTCGGATGATGGCCTCATGGCCAAGGATCTTGATCAAACCGAGCGCGAAGCCATTCTCGCACAGCCACGCTTTGACGCAGGGCTAAACGCCCGCGCCAAGATCGGTTTTGTCCTCATTCCCAACGAACAAACCATCGAGCCCGAGATGACGCGCCTCATGCCCCAAGGCGTCGGCGCCTATTTTTCCCGCGTGGTCATGCCGCGCGAGATTTCCACCGAAAGTCTGGGCCAAGTGCGCGGCTCATTGGCCGAAACGGCGGCCCGCATCCTGCCCGACGACGGGTTGGACGTGGTGGCCTATGCCTGCACCTCGGGCACCGTCGCCTTGGGCGAGGATGTCACCCACGCCGAACTCTCCCGCGCCGTGCCGGGGGCCAAAGCCACCTCGCTCGCGGGCGCGGTGCGCAAGGCGCTGGCCGCGATGGGGGTGAAACGGCTGGTCCTCGGCAGCCCCTATATCGAAGAGTTGAACGCCAATGTGGTGCGCTTCCTTGAAAAGGCCGGTTTCGAGGTGCTGGCCGCCCATGGCATGGGCCTACAGTACGACACCGAAATGACCCGCGTCGCACCCGACTATATCGCCGACTACGCCCGCGCGATTGACCGCGCCGATGCCGATGCCGTGCTGCTCAGCTGTGGCGCGCTGCGCAGTATCGAGGTGGTCGACCAGATCGAACAAGAGCTGGGCAAGCCGGTGATCTGCTCCAACCAAGCACTCTTGTGGGATTGCCTGCGATTGGCCGGGGTGAATGACGCCCTGCCGGGGCTTGGCCGCTTGTTCCGCGAGCATTAGGCGGCACCCCGTAGGGTGCGTATTCATGCGCACCGCCAACCGATTTCTTGCAAAGAAATCGGACCGAAATCTTTTCAAGATTTCGCCCACCCCCTCACTCCGGCGTCAGGATATGCCGCAACAGCGCCACGGGATGCGCCCGCAGGGTCAGGCGCAGGGCGGCGTAATCCTCCACCACCTCCTCACCCTCGCTCATCTGCGGCAAACTGACCGCGGCCTCGTGAATGGCCTCGCCCTCCATGTCCCGCGCGAACAAAGGCAAGGGCGCATCGCCCGAGAGGGCCTTGGCCTGCCAAAGCGCCTCGCGCCGCGTGAGGCCCAGCGCGGCAAATCCATCCGCCTCGGCCAGTCGCGTGACCACTTGGGGCGCCACCCCCGCCCGCCGCCAGACATCGCCCACCGCTTGATAGCCATTGCCGCGCGCCGCCGCGATCCAATGGGCATCCTCCTCGGCCATGCCCTTGATCTGCCGAAACCCCAACCGCAGGGCCAAACCTCCCTTGCCATCGGGTTCCATCACATTGTCCCAGAAACTGGCATTGATGCAGACGCGCCGCACCGTGACCCCATGCTCGCGCGCATCGCGCACGATCTGGGCGGGCGCATAAAACCCCATGGGCTGGGAATTGAGCAAGGCACAGGCGAAAATGCCCGGATGATGGCACTTGATCCATGCACTGGCATAGACCAACAGCGCGAAACTCGCCGCATGGCTTTCGGGAAAGCCATAGGATCCAAACCCCTCGATCTGGCTAAAACACCGCTCGGCAAACTCCGCGTCATAGCCATTGCGCGCCATGCCGCGCAAAAACCGCGCGCGAAACTCGCTGACATTGCCATGCTTTTTGAAAGTGGCTAGCGAGCGGCGCAAACGGTCGGCCTCCTCGGGCGTAAAGCCCGCCCCGACGATGGCGATCTGCATGGCCTGTTCCTGAAACAACGGCACGCCCAGCGTCTTGCCCAACACCTCGCCCAGCGCGTCGGACGGAAACGCCACCGCCTCCTCACCATTGCGGCGGCGGATATAAGGGTGCACCATGTCGCCCTGAATGGGGCCGGGCCGGATGATCGCCACCTCGATCACCAAGTCGTAGAACGACCGGGGCCGCATCCGGGGCAGGAAATTCATCTGCGCCCGGCTTTCCACCTGAAAGACGCCCAAACTGTCGGCCCGACACAGCATATCGTATACGGCTGGGTCCTCGGGCGGCAGGCTGGCAAGGTCATGAGTTACCCCGTGATGCTGCTGCAACAGGGCAAAGGCCTTGCGGATACAGGTCAGCATCCCAAGGCTCAGGACATCCACCTTGAGGATGCCCAAGGCGTCAATATCGTCCTTGTCCCAACAAATGACCGTGCGATCCTCCATCGCGGCGTTTTCAATGGGCACCAACTCGTCCAACCGCCCCTCGGTCATGATAAAACCGCCGACATGCTGGCTCAGGTGCCGGGGAAAGCCCTCGATTTCGCGCACCAGATCAAGGGTTTGCCGCAACAGCCGGTCATCGGGGTCCAGCCCGATTTCGCGCAACCGGGTGCGGGCCAACTCCCCCCGCGCGCCAAAACCCCAAAGCTGTGAGCTGAGCGCCGAAAGCGTGTCCTCGCTGAGGCCCATGGCGCGGCCCACCTCGCGGATGGCGCGCTTGCCCCGGTAATGAATGACCGTGGCACAAAGGCCGGCGCGATGCCGCCCGTAACGCTCGTAAATATGCTGGATCACCTCCTCGCGGCGCTCATGCTCGAAATCCACGTCGATATCGGGCGGCTCATCGCGGGCCTCGCTGACGAAACGCTCAAAAACCATGGTGCCGATTTCCGGCGAAACCGAGGTCACGCCCAAGCAATAACAGGTCACCGAATTGGCCGCCGACCCGCGCCCTTGGCACAGGATGCCGCGCGACCGGGCAAACTCCACCACGTCATGCACCGTCAGGAAATACGGCGCATAGCCCAGCTTGGCGATAAGGCTCAGCTCATGCTCCAAAAGCCGCGTAACCTTTTCCGGCGCGCCATGGGGGTAGCGCCAGCGCAAGCCCGCCTCGGCCAAGCGCCGCAGGCGCGCATCGGGGGTTTCCCCCTGCCCCACCTCGGACGGATATTCATACCGCAACTCATCCAGCGAGAAGGTTAGCCGCTTGGCCAAATCAGCGGCACGGCCCACCGCCGCCGCATGCGCCCCGAAGATGCGCCGCATCTCCGCCGGGCTACGCAACCGCGCCTCGGCATTGGCCAAAGCCCCGCGCCCCAAGTCCCGCACGCGACGACCCTGCCGAATGGCGGTCAACACATCCGCCAACCGCCGCCTGCGCCCGTGATGCATGACCGGGGCCGCCGCCGCCAAGGTGGGCAGACCCAAATCGTCGGCCAACATGGCCAGCTCATCAAACCACACCGCATCCGCCCCGTCATAGCGCGGCACCATCAAAAGATGCATTTCCTCGCCAAAGCGGCGCGTCACCCGGCGCGCAAGCTCACACCATTCGCCCGCGCCGCCCGGCCCCCGTTGTGCCTGTGGCGGATGCAGCAAAAGATGCAAGCGCTCGCCCAGCGCCTCCAGATCCTCAAGGCGCAGATGGCACGCCCCCTTGGGGGCCGCCAACCGTCCCTTGCTGAGAATCCGGCACAGGCTGCCCCAACCGGTACGGTCCAGCGGCACGGCGGTGAGGGTGATCCCCTCCTGAAAATACAGCTTCGCCGCCGGAAGAAGCCGGGGCACATTGCCCCACTCCGGCACAGTGGGTTCCGGCGCAGGCGGGCCAATCGCCCCTGCGCGCGCCTCCCATGCGCGCCGTTCCTGCACCTGCCGGGAAATCTCGCGCGCCATAACATGCGCCCGCGCGATCCCGGCCACGGAATTCTCATCGGCAATCGCAATCGCCCCCAGCCCCAGCACGGCGGCACGGCGCATATACTCCTCGGGGTGCGAGGCCCCGGTGAGGAAAGTGAAATTGGAGGTGATCGCAAACTCGGTCGTCATGGCAAGTCATGATTATATTCACCTTTTGTTCTTTTTCGAGTCTTGTTGCAACCGGGGGCGCTGCCCCCGTCGCCCTACGGGCGACTCCCCCGGAGTATTTATGGAAAGATGAAGTGCGCAGACCCGGTTTCATCTTTCCCCAAATACTCCCGCCGGAGGGGTATTCTTCTTGTGTCATACGTTCTCACTGGGTGCCACCGGAAGTAATCTTCCTTAAATTCCAATCAATTAACGTCTCACTGCATCCCGGAATGAGCCGGGCAGTGTCACGCCAGAACGTATACAAAAGAAGGGATAATGTCATGGCAAAATCAAACGCATTTACAGTCCCCAACTCAAATCTCTGCCTGCGGGCAAGCATTGTGATGGGCAGGGCCTTTGGCTTCATAAGCGCGCCGATGGTGGCGCGCAATGGGTCTTTCGCTTTACCCTGTGGGACCGTCAACGCGAGATGGGACTCGGATCATTCGGACGGGTCAGCCTTGCCGAGGCTCGCAGACAAGCTGAATGGGCGCGTCAACAGGTGCAGGCCGATACCGATCCGATCAAACAACGCCGCCTGCAGCGCCAACAAGCCAGTTCCCGTGAGGGCCGCCTGGAGCAGCTTGCCTGGATGGCCTACGAGGCACACAAAGAGAGCCTCAAACACAATGGCTCCGATGGCAAGTGGTTCAGCCCCCTGCGGCTGCATGTCTTGCCGAAACTGGGCAAGATGCCAATCGTCAAGATCGATCAGGACGACATCGCACATGCCTTGGCCCCGATCTGGCACGAAAAACCGGTGACCGCCAGGAAAGCCGTCTCAAGGCTGAGAGGCGTTTTCAAATACGCGCGGGCAAAAGGTTTCCTTGTGAACCGGGCGGTTATCGAAGATGCGGTTATTATTCTCGGGGAAAACAAGAAGCGCGCAACACCACACCAGGCATTGCATTGGCAAGATGTGCCTGCGTTTTATGCGACCCTTTCAGATGATGATCCGGTACAACTGGCATTGAGGATGCTGATCCTGACGGGGGTTCGTGCGGACTCTGTCAACAACATGCGTTTCGAGCAAATCCTGGGTCCCGTTTGGGAAATCCCGCCACTCCACGTCAAGGGCCGGGCAGATAATGACCAAGGGTTTACTGTTCCTCTCAATTATGAGGCGCGACATGTCATCGAGTTGGCGGAACCGCATTCTCGAAACGGGTATCTGTTTCCAAATGCCAAGGGTGGCCCGCTCAACAAGATGGCGATGCGCAATTTCCTCGCCGATAACGATATTCCCGCAACGCCCCATGGGTTCAGGTCTTCATTGAGAACATGGCTTACCGACAAAACGGAATGTCCAGATGAGATTGTGGAAGCTTGTATCGGGCACGTGCGTAAGGGGGATGCTGCTATCGACGCATATATTCGAACGGATTACCTGGAGCGGCGTACGCCCTATATGTACGAGTGGACCAAGTTTATCACCGGTCAAGACCAAACTACCTAAAATTGAAAACTGGTTTTAACTTTAATGTGACAGAAGGATGTATTGGTAACAAAATGAGGACTTGAATGACCAACATAATTCTACGTCAAAAAGATGTACAAAAAATTACCGGCCTGAGCCGTTCGACAATTTACAGACATATCAATGCGGGCACATTTCCGGCCCCCGTCAAACTGACCGAACGGCTTATCGGGTGGCACTCCAGCACCATATCCGACTGGATGGCCAGCCGCCCGGAAATCTGAGTACCAGACCATCCCATGCAAAAACCGCCCGGCGTCATTTGCGCCGGGCGGTTTTGGTTTTCACCCGAGGGACCAACTGCAGGGCTGCAATCAGCTTTCCAGGCAGGTATTCTGCCCGTCACTTGCTGACTCGATTGCAGGCACATCGTCGTTGCTGGCCATGATATCCTGTTCAAGCAGTTCGATATCCCGCCAGGACATATCTCTGACGCGCAACAACCGTTCGGCCAACGCTTCAAGGACATTTCTATTGGCCCGGAGCGTGACCTTCGCCTCATCCTGAGCCGCACGCAAATGGGCTTCTGCTCGCTCGCGGATATCTGCAGGAGCACGCCAGATATCTGCCGCCGAGAGACCATCCCAAAGCAATCCACTGCCCCCAAATCCCCAGTGCCGTTCAATCGCCAGGGCAAGGCTGGTGGCTTTCGCGAGATCACTGTGCTCTCCGGCACCCGCGCCGGAACTTGGATCGCCAAAAACACAAATCTCCGCGGCGCGGCCCGCAAGCAAAACTTGCAAGCGTTGCTGGGCCGTCCTTGGTGTCAGGGATTTTACCGGCGCTGACTCGACCTGTCCCCCGTTCGGGGTGAGACAAACCCGATCCGGAATCGGCCAACCGAGGCGCATCATGACGATCACATGCCCGGCCTCATGGATCGCCGCCCGCCATAACGTGTCATCGTCCAGCGGCGGCGCAATCTGATCTGCCGCCACTTCAAGGTGCTTTTGATTGACCGGCACACCCTCTGCTCTGGCACGTCCAAGGGCATCGCGGGCAACGGCTTCGGCATCCGCACCGGACAGTCCAATCAATCGGTCTGCAATTGCCCCCGTATCGATGCCCCCGGCAGCTTCGCGACCGAGCTTTGCAGTCAGGATCTCCGTCAAGCCTGTTTTGTCGGGATACGGGACGTGCAGTTTCAGGTCGAAGCGCCCGCTGCGAATGACTGCGGGATCGACCGTATCGAGGTAATTGGTTGCGCCGAACAGAACCAAACCGCCGATATCCTTGGCCCGGTTGATTTGCTCAAGCAACCCGTTCACGACACCGCGTAAGTAATCCGCATTGTGGGGCCGCGCATCTCTCTGCGAGAAGCTATCAAGCTCATCGATGAACAACACGGCCGGAGCTACCTTTTTAGCCTCAGCAAACGCCTGATCGAGGGCGGCAAGCATATCGCCTTGATGGCCATGCTTCTGGCAATCCGAGTAGGAGGTCTCGATGATCGGAAGGCCTGCAGACCCCGCGAAGGCGCGTGCCATCGTGGTTTTCCCGGTTCCGGGAGGACCGTGGAACACAGCGCTCGATGCGACATCCGACCACGACAGATCACCACCTCGCCAAAGCTGAAGGTCGTTCAACATACGATCCAGTGATCGGCGTACATCCCCGAGACCGTGGAGGTTTTCGAGGGTCACGCCCGGAACCGGTCGTGTCAGTTTCCGGGCGATGCCTGCGAGGCGATCCGCCACCTGCAGGGTCGTGGGGGCCGCAAAGGCCGCATCGATCTGTGCAGGCTCGAACAGCCTCAGGCTGTGCTCATCCGGCAAACGCTTGAGAATGTCAGCTTCGGACAGGTGCTCGGTCGCGCTATGTGTCAACCGCAAGGTCTCGACGATGATCTGCGGCGTGATACCCGGCCATGTCACCCGGCGCGACACGAGCGCATTCATGGTCTCGTCAAGCTGTCCGGGGTCCGTAGTGACGATCAAAACCGAAGCCCCTTGAGCAAGACTGCGCTCGATCCGTGCCCCCCACATCCCGCGCTTGCGCATGCGGCTTTTCGGGCGACCGGTTTCGTCCTCGTCCTGGACATAGCGATGCAGGTCAGCCGTTTTCGGTAAGAGCAGATGGCTTTTCCACTGTTTGGCGGCACCGGGCAGGATCTGGGCCAGCCCCCAGAGACAAGCTGCCGGGCAGATGAGGTTCGTGACATGACCAGGGACGAACAGACTGCGCAGGTGATCATCACTATCGACGATTACGCTCAACCCCAAGGCCGTGGCAATCAGGGACGCAGGCGGGTCCCCCGTGCGCAGCATCCTGCCTTGGCCGGTCCTTGATTGTGCCCATGGATCGCATCCGGAGGAGATCGCCGCCGCGATCTCCGCCTCGCTCATGGTCTTGGCCAGAGGTGTTTCCGGGGCTTCCCAGGATCGTTTACTGGGTGGCCGTACGACATCATCGGGCAAATTGGCGATGACGTCATCGTCCTCGTCTTCGTCGTCATCTGGCTCATGTTCCATCGCGACAAAGCCATTCCATTCCTTGTCGAACAGCCCCCGCGCGGTCGAGCGGGCAAGCTCCAGTGCAAAATCAGGCTGAGGGTCGGGCGCGCGTGTGGCGATCTTGTTCATCGGGGTCTCAGTCATTGAACACCCCCGGTCTGCGCTGGAATGCCGGTGCTGTCGTCCGTCAACCCGAGATCATGGATGGCACGTTCTAGGCTCCGACATGGGTCGGCACGCAGTGCGTGGATTTCGTCGAGCGCCACTTTCTGCGATTGATGTTTGTCAGCGGTGAACTTGATTGCATTTTCCGACAACGCCACAAGTGCGACGAGATCGAAATCGCCGTCGTCATAGCGTTTCACGCCGGTTGGCGAGCGGTGATAGCCCTTCGCCAAAGTGAAATGGAAATACCCGTTGCGCGGTCTGCAGCAGGTCTTGACCTGCAGGCGCAGATTATTGCCATCCGGGAGGTGGGCGATCCGATCTGCGGGCAGCATCTCTGGCAAGTGCGACGTGTAAATCTTGAAACGCAGCAGAATACTGTCGACAAGATGCTCTCCGGCCAGGCCGAACCATTTGGCATGGCGCGTCATCGTGTTTCGGGACAGGTCCGGAAAGCCTCTGATGTCATCGGTACTTGTCGGCGGCGACGAGAAAAGCTCTTCGAAGCCGCACAAAAGCGGTTGTTTCTTCATAGGTAATGTCCTTTTGAACAAGCGTGAGGTACCGGTCGACGCTAAGGTCGACCGAGGAATGTGACTGGCTTGAAAGTGTTTTGAAACTTATGCGGCGAGCGGCAGGATACTGTCCTGCATATCATCGCCTTCACAAGCATGCGCATGTTCGAACATCTGCTCGATGCAGGTCTCGGCTTCCTGGACGAGATCCCGCACGGGGGCGGCCAGACGTGGAGACGCCTCAGCGACGCATTGCATGGCTTTGGCGTGGATATCGCAGAGTGTAGCAACGTTGGATGCAGACACAGCACGTTTTACCAAGCCTGCCATACGGTGGAGGATCAGGTCACTTGCCGATAGCGGTTGTACGGCCGTCACGTCATCGGCCTGGAGCGCGACCAGTTTCCACGCGGCCTCAGCCTCGGACATCGATTGCCCGAACGCGATGTCCCATCCGGTCTCTTCAGCCCAGCACTCTTCCTCAAGCGCGAAAAACATACGGGTCAAAAGCTCGCAAAAATTATCAAACAAATCAGATTGTGGATTGCCAGCGGCTTTCGGAGCCGGTGTGGAAATGATATTAATATTTTTACGCATAGGGATCTCCTTTACAGATCTTTGTGTTTAGAGCGGGGCAGGAGCTGCAACTCTTGCCTCGCTTGATTTATATTGATATAATGATATCGTAAAGTCAAGCCCTGATTCTAGGAAATTGCACCAATGGCAAAAATGGGTCGCCCGAAAACAGATACAAAAGGCGTGATGGTACGTGTTTCTGAAAGTATGCTTCAAAGCATAGACGACGCTCGAAGAAACGAAGCAGATGTCCCCACGCGACCGGAAATGATCCGTAGAATGCTCGCCGATTGGCTCGATGAGAAATCCCAACGCGAAAAATAATGAATTCGGTTTGGAATAACGGGGCAGGATGCGAAGGTGGTAGGTAGGTTGATGTCTAACACAATAGCATGAACCGAATTCCGGTCTTTTTATGGAGACCTATCGCCGATATCGGAATGGCGAAAACCGGGTTGCGGGCACTCACACAGTGAACAATTGCAAGATGTCGCTTCACTGGCAAAAATCGCGGGCAATTCGAGATCCAAGTTTTTTGGCTCTCCCCCCATTACTCCTTAAAACGATAACGCTTTTTGTTGAAAACAGTAACAAAAATGTTGAACAGATCGCTCAACAAATCCGTTACCAATCTCAACATGTAGCGTTACAAACATTGGCAAATTGCGTTAAACAGTTCGGGAAAATTCGTACTGGACTTGTCACGCTTTGATGCCGACCCTGGAGAGGTGGTTCTCATTTAAACGGCCTACGCAGGGTGCTTACGGATAAACCGGATTTGCTTGCGACGCGGGAGCTTCCTTCATCACGGTCACCAGCGCGAACAATACCGGTGGCGATCTGCATCGGCAGCAGACAGAACTTCGATTTGAGGGCGGTTGATAAAGTCGGACTTACCAGCGGATTGATCCCAAGATCAAACGACCGCCGCTGGAGGCTTACCCTGCTGATCGGGTTAGGTTTTGCCTCTTCTCAGCCAGCAGACTACGGCTGGCGGTCAGCTGCCATGATCTCGGGAGGTCAGAGACAGCCCGATTTTTGCATGCAATTCTTTGACCTGCTCCTCGTCAATCTCGGAGGCTTACCTGCCGCCGCGCTCGAACACACTGGATGCGCCCTCCAGGAAAAGCACCGCTTCCAGTGACTTGCCCCCCCAACCCCCCTCATTCATAACCAGAGCCTGGGGGGATCCGATCACGGAGATTTACGCCGCTTATATCCTCAAGTTCGAGGTGTCAGGCCCTATGCTCACAGGAGCTTCAAAACCCTATCAATTACATACTCTGTCTGCTCGTCCGTTTGGGCGTGACACATTGGCAGGCTGATGACTTCCCGCGCCAGTGTTTCGGTGAGAGGGAAACGGCCCGCTTCGTATCCCAAATCGGCATAGGCATTTTGCAGGTGCGGTGGGATCGGGTAGTGGATCACAGTAGCAATACCCGCATCTTGAAGGCGTTTTTGAAACCTGTCGCGGTCATCATGGCGCAAAACGTAGAGATGCCATACCGGCTCAGCCCATTCCGGCACGAATGGGGGCATCAGTCCAGCCTTAGAAAATGCAGCACTATAGCGTTGCGCAATCGCCCTTCTGCGAGTGTTCCAATCATCTAAGACTTGCAATTTGACAGATAGAACAGCCGCCTGCAGCGGGTCCAAACGGCTGTTAAGTCCTTTTATCTCATGTACGTATTTGATTTCCGACCCGTAGTTCCGCAAAAGCCCCACCTGATGCGCGATATCGGGGTCATTCGTCACTAGCGCGCCACCATCCCCCAAGGCACCAAGGTTCTTTGAGGGATAGAAACTGAAAGTCGCTGTGCCCCTGGCCCCCATACGATCCGATTTATAGCGTGCGCCATGCGCCTGTGCCGCATCTTCCAGAATTTGCAGCCCGTGCTGGTCGGCCACAACGCGCAAAGCGTCAAGGTCTGCCGGTTGGCCATACAAATGCACAGCCAAAATCACTTTGGTCTTCGGAGTTATGGCCTCGGCAACAGCGTCGGGATCAATGTTATGAGTAGCCTCTATCGGGTCAACCGGGACGGGGATTGCCCCACATTGACTGACGGCCAACCACGTCGCGATATACGTATTGGCCGGTACGATCACTTCATCTCCGGCCCCTACACCCATGGCCTCCAACCCGAGTCGGAGCGCATCCAACCCATTGGCCACACCCTGACAATGTTTTGCTTCGCAATAAGCGGCAAACTCGGTTTCAAAGCGCTCCAATTCCGGACCCATTACATACTGTCCAGAACGAGCGGCCTGTAAAAGAGCGGTCTCAATCGCTGGCGCAATATCCGCCACCGCGGCCTTCAGGTCGAGAAAAGGGACCTTCATTGCGCGCCCACCGCCTGAAGAAAATCCTGACGATCCCGAATATAATCGGCTTCATCATAGGGTGCCGAGGCCATCACCCTACAGACCGAACCAGAAGAAAAATTGTCAAGATACCGCCAAATCATCGGGCAGATGTACACGCCGTAATATGATCGATTCAAATGAAACCGCTTCTTCTGAAACCCGTCATCAAGCAACAGGTCAAAACTGCCTGACATGCAGATAACGAACTGGTGCAAATCCTTGTGTGCATGTTCCCCCCGATCCGCACCGCCGGGCACGTCATAAAGATAATATACCCGCTTGATGTCAAAGGGGATATGGTTCTGCCCTTCGACAAAGGTCAGATTTCCGCGACGATCTTCAATCTTGGGGAGTTCAATGAGCTTGCAGTCACTTAGGGCCATCGCAGAATACTCCGTTTGTGTTCCGTGCTCAGAACATCCTAAATCTTTGCTCGTTTCATCGCCTTGTTATGACGTGATGCATTGAATATTACCATAAGGCAATGAAGCGCTGATTGTTTTCTAACGCATAACAAACCGCCCGAAAATCGCTGAACCAGGAGATGCGTTTTGAGTGAACACCCCAAACAGTTATTCGTTGGTGGAGCGCACAGATCAGGCACGACACTTGTTCAGCGAATCATGGGGTCCCATTCCCAAATCTATGCAGGGCGCGAGTTTGATTTCACAAAGGACATTACGACCCTGCGAAACCGCCTGCACAGCGGACACGCCAGCGGGCGCATCGCGGATCTTGTTACGACAGATGACATCGACAGGGCCGTCGAAAGCTTTACCACCGCGCTTTTCGAAAGATCGCTACGAGAACACAGAAAAACGGTTCTTTGTGAAAAAACACCGTCGAACGCTTTGGTAATGGCAGAGCTTTGCGAATGCATGCCAAACGCATACTGTATCTTGGTCTTGCGCGACCCGCGCGCCATAGCTGGCTCAATGAAAGAAGTAGCGAATAAATACTTCGCGGAAGGACTTCGCCCCCCTCCCTTCTGCGCCAGTGTTGCCGCAAGCATCAACGACATCAATGAAACCTGGGAGAAGGGCCTCGCGGCTGTTCAAAAACACGAGCGCGTAAAGGCGATCTTCTATGAAGACCTCGTCGACAATCCCGAGCGTGTTGTCCGCGACATATGCCAATTCGTTGGATTGGATTATCAGCCAAGCATGGTTCAACCGGCACCTTTGGAAGATAGGCAAAACCATGTGAGCGATCAGTTTTGGTATACCAAAGAGGCGTTGAAAAAACCAATCTCGGACGACAGCCTTGAAAAATACAAACAGGTTCTTTCCCCGACGGAGATAGCTTTGGTAGAGCGGTTTGTCATCAGTTACCCCCAGACTGAACGCTACGGCCTTGGCGCTCAGTCCCCTTCCGCCTTAGACCGCTGCGCGATGCTATGGCATCGACTTAGGGCATCAAAAGTCATACAGAAAATTCGCGCCAAGTTCCGATGGTAACGTAGCAAGCCCCTGAAAAAGTTTGCCAGTGCGGATAAATCTAACCGTCATGTGTGTTTTAAGTGTTCTAGAATAGTGACAGGATGCAAAAATGAATACGACCGTCGATATCTGTCGCTACAGTTCCGAAAACAAGAATGCATGGGACTCGTTTGTAAAGAATTCAAAGAACGCAACCTTCCTGCATTATCGGGACTTCATGGAGTACCATGCAGATCGGTTCGTCGATCATTCATTGCTTTTCAGTGTGAATGGGGAACTCGTCGGAGTTTTGCCCGCCTGTATAGACAACGACATTCTGAAATCCCATGCGGGGCTTACCTATGGGGGCATTCTGACAAATCAGAAAATGACAGCAGAACGCATGCTATTCGTTTTTGAAAGTCTTGTGCAGTATCTCCGCAAAAACCATTTTCGAAGTTTCCTATATAAGCCCGTTCCACACATCTACCATGCACAACCGGCAGAAGAAGACCTTTACGCCATGTTCCGCTTTGGCGGCGTTTTAACTAGGGTTGACGCCTCTTCCACGGTTAACATGCATGATCGGCTCCCGTTCTCCAAAGGCAAAAAAAGCGGAGTGAAAAAAGCGAGTAGCGCCCGTGTCGTCAGTGAGGAGAGTCGAGATTTCAAAACCACTTGGAGCATTTTGGAAGAAAACCTTGCCTCTCGGCACGAAGCCAGACCCACGCACAGCCTTGCCGAGATGGAGTACCTCGCTGGCAAATTCCCCGAGAACATCAGATTGTTCAACGCCACGAGAGAGGGTGAGGTTCTTGGTGCGATGGTCGTTTTTGATTGTGGACAAGTGGCCCATGCACAGTACATCACAAGCAGCACGGAAGGCCGGGACCTTGGCGCGCTGGATTATCTCACCAATAGCCTGTTGAACGAATATTTCGCGCGGCACCGTTGGTTTGACTTTGGGATTTCCACCACAGACCAAGGGCGAAATCTAAATGCTGGCCTAGCAAGACAGAAAGAAATGTTCGGCGCCAGAACCACTTTGTACCAGCATTACGAACTCAAGGTGTGACGTGCAAAAGAGCCGGACCCGACCATGAAATACTCCTATTCCATCGTTGTGATTGCATACAATCAGTCGGCTTGGATCGAAGACGCCGTAAAAGCCGTTCTGGAACAGAACTGCGACCCGATAGAGATTGTCCTGAGCGATGATTGTTCGACGGACGACACCTACGAAAAGATGACCGCACTCGCGCAGGAGTATCGTGGTCCACACTCCGTCGTGCTCAACAGAAACCCCAAGAACCTTGGCTTGGCCGGACACATTAACCGAACCTATGAACTTGCCTCCGGAGACGTCATAATCTCCGTCGCCGGGGACGACATCTGTTATCCCAACCGCGCCTCGCGGACAATCGAGGTTTTCGAAACTCAGGATCCGCTACTGGCATACTCGCAAGCACGCGTTGAAACATTCGACGGGCAAGAAACGCCCAGAACCTATCAAAAGGCAACGTTTTATTCCGACTACGATCTGATGGCAGCGGCGGTATCAATGCAACTCTACCTAGGGGCAACTGCCGCCTGGCACAAAGACATGTTCCGCAAATACGGCCCTATGGCCTATCCGGAGTGTTATGAAGACCTGATTTTCGGCTTCCGGGCAGCCCTGGAAGATCGTGCCGCTTTGATTGACGAAGACCTTGTTCTTTACCGGGTGGGCGCAGGCATGACCAACAGCACGACACGCGTAGCGACCCATGAAGAATATGTGGAAAAGCGCATCCGCGAATTGCAGCGTGCGATCTCTGTGTTGAAACAAAGGCACCATGATGCCCAAACCTTTGGATTGGCCGTAAACCACCCTGTGTGCCGCGCAATCGGAAACTTGCAGGATCGGATGGTCATGCGTCTGTCATACTATCAAGGAAACAGGCTGGCCCACATCCTGCGCCCTCTTCGATTAACTCATGCCTTGCTGTCGGAATGGCTGCGCAATGTCCAGAAGCGCTAACACAGGACTCGCTCAGATATAAGTTTTGCGCAAACGCCCTAGATAGTAGAACCAGTCGCTCCAAGACTCATCCGGACCATACTTACGATGGACATACCGCAATTCTCGCCTGACCAGATCGGCATCGACCCCTGCGCTGACTTGCCCGTCGTGCAGGCGATTCACCGCCAATGGCTCAGATAGGACTAAAGGAGGTCCCCATTTCAAAGCACATTGCTTGTAAAAGTCGACATCCATTAACCAGACCAAGTTTTCGTCAAAGCGCGGGGCCATCTCGCGCCGAAACGCCAGAACCGAGGGGCTGCTAACGGTGTTTTTACCATAGTGAATACGATCATGATACCGGGGCACAA
>NZ_CAJXNN010000022.1 GCF_913057115.1 uncultured Roseovarius sp. | reverse complement strand
TATCTGGCCGGGGGCGGGACGCACCCGGGGGCGGGCGTGCCGATGGCGACCCTCTCCGCCCGGCACGCGGCCGAGGCGATCTTGAAAGACCAAACTTCAACATCGCCGTCCCGCCAAACGGCTACGCATGGTGGTATATCGACGGGATCAGCGACAGCTGTGGGCGATCCCTAAGCGTTATCGCCTTTATCGGCTCGGTTTTCTCACCTTGGTATGCATGGTCGGGGCGGCGCGACCCGGAAAACCATGTCTGCATAAACGTGGCCACCTATGGCCCGGGTGGCCGCTTCACCATGACCGACAGGGGCCGCAGCGCTCTGCGCCAGTCCCCAGATAGCTTCACAGTCGGGCCATCGTCCCTGCATTGGACAGGGGAAGAACTGGTCATATCCGTCGATGAAATCGGCTCACCGCCCCTTGTATCACGGGTGCGCGGCACAATCCGGGTGCGCCCCACGGCCCTAACCTCCGTGGAACTCCCCCTGACAGAGGATGGCGCGCATATTTGGCGCCCCTTTGCGCCGACCTGTAGCATCGAGGTCGATCTTGACGCCAAAGGCTGGCAATGGACCGGCCACGGCTATTTCGATGCCAATTTCGGCACCCGCGCGCTGGAACAAGACTTTAGCTATTGGACATGGGGCCGCTTTCCCACCGGAACCGGCAGCACTTGTTTTTACGATGCCACGCGGCTGGACGGCTCGGACCTCGGGGTTGGCGTCAAGTTTGACGATTGCGGCCACGCCCGCAGCATCTCACCACCGCGTAAAACCAACCTCAAACGCAGCCTTTGGGCCCTTCGCCGCCAAACCCGCGCCGACACAGGCTATCAACCGCACCAAGTCCAAAGCATGCTAGACGCGCCGTTTTACACCCGCGCGGCTGTGAAAACACAGATCGACGGAGAAGAGACAACCGGCGTGCACGAGGCGCTTGACCTCAAAAGATTCCGCTCACCGCTTTTGAAACCGATGTTGGCCGTGCGGGTGCCCCGCCGCAAAATCTGGCGGTTTGACGTGCCGCGTTAAGCCATAGGCAAAACTACGCGGGCAGCTTTCAGACACTAGTTTTATAACAGACTTTAGCCTTCTGAATGGTGGCGTGCCACATCAGGGTTCAAGCGGATCACCGATAGGTTCAAGGCACCGGCAACGCTCACCCAGACCAGATAGGGGACAAACAAAAGGCCAGCGACCCAATCCACCATCCAAAGCGCCACCATGCTTGCCGCGACCGATACCCAAAGCGCCATCAGAACGACAAGCCCAAGGCGCATTTTCTGCAGCCCGAAAAACACCGGTGTCCACAACCCGTTCAAGGCGATTTGCAAGGCCCAAAGCGCCATGGCCAAGCCATTGTCGGGGCTGATCGCCGCGCGCGCACCGGCCCCCGCCATGCACAGGTAAAGCGTGGTCCAAGCCACCGGGAACAACCAATTGGGCGGCGTCCAACTGGGTTTCTTCAAGCGCTCGTACCATGGCCCCGGTGGGAAAAGCCCCCCGGTGCTTCCTGCCGCGAAACACGCCGCCAAGAAAATAGCGAAATAAACCCAGATCATACAAGTGTCCTAACCTGTCCTGAAGGGTGCTTCAACGCTCGAAGGCGGGCGGCGTCCTGAGCTTTCAGGCCCGCCATGGTTTCATACAGCGTATCACTCCAGTCGTTGACCGGTGCGGTATCTTCCGCAGCCGCCTCCACCAAAAAGACCGTTTCCGGAAGGGGACGCGCGAAAATGACCGGCGAGGCAGGCGTTACAACACTGGCTGCCGTTCGAAGCCCCGAAAGGCACAACCATCCCAGCTTTTGCGCACCACTGGTGCGTGCCCGCTCGGATATGGAATCATATTCCATGCGGCGCAGACGCTCACCAATACCCGCATAGATATAGCGCGCGGCAAAAATGCCGGGGCGGCAAGACACCGGCAAGGCACCAATCCCGGCCTCGGACCGGGTATAAAGATCATCCGCTTCACGCAACAAACGCGCGACCAAACGCGCCACAACCGGCGTCGGGCGCGGTGATTCAAGGAAAGCCTCCGGGGAAAGCCCTGCCCCCTCCATCCATTCGGTCGGCAGGTAAAGCCGCCCTTCCTGCGCGTCCTCGCCAACGTCGCGGGCGATGTTCGTCAATTGCATCGCGACACCCAAGTCGCAGGCACGCGCCAAGGCATTCGGGTCACGCACACGCATCAGGACACACATCATCGCCCCAACGGCCGAGGCCACCCGCGCGGAATAGGCCCTTAGCTCTGACAGGGTTGCATAGCGTTGCTCCATCGCATCCCACGCCAAGCCCTCCAACAAGGCCTCCGGCAAGGCGCGCGGCATCTCATAGCTTTCGATAATGGCGGTAAAGGCCCGATCCGCCGGGGCATTGCGTGGCTTTCCGGCATAGGCTTGGTCCAACCGCTCATGCAGGCGCAAAACGGCACTGGCTTTCTCGGGTTGAAGGTCCACCGCATCATCCGCCAAGCGGCAAAAGGCATAAAGCGCCAAGGCCGGATCGCGAACATGCCTTGGCAATAAGCGCGACGCCGCATGAAACGACCAAGAGCCATGCCGAATCGCCGCCTCACAATGGGCCATATCATCGGGCGCAATCATCCGCGCGGCACCGTCACCGGGTCGGGCACCAAACTGTCCAGCACTTCGGCGCTTGAAATCACACCGGGCAGGCCCGCGCCCGGGTGTGTGCCAGCGCCAACCAGATAAAGGCCCTCAGCCTCTTCGCTAACGTTATGGGGCCGAAACCACGCACTTTGCAAAATACGCGGCTCAATCGAAAACCCCGTGCCATGCGGGCTAAGATACCGGTCCCTGAAGGTTTCGGGCGTGAAAACAGTCGAGGCCGAAAGGTGATCTCCCAGGCCCGGCAAAAGCTGCTCCTCCAAGATCGCTTGCACCTTTTGCCGATAGGTTTCTGCCATCGCCAGCCAATCCACAGGATTATCATGGCCCAAATGCGGCACCGGGCTGAGGACATAAAAGGTATCCCCGTCCGGTGGCGCAACGCTTGGATCGGTCACACTGGGCCGATGGACATAAAGGCTCATGTCATCGGCCAACTTCCCCTTGATGAAAATGTCGCGCACCAAGCCCCTATAGCGCGGCCCATTCAGGATCGTGTGATGCCCGGCCTCTGGCCACATGCCCTTGGTGCCGCGCGTGCCAAAGTACCAAACAAATAGGCCCATCGACCATCGGGCACGCTTCAACCTTGCCGGGGTCCACCGCTTGCGCGGGGCGTTGCGCAACAAACGGTCATAGGTGTGCCCTGCATCCGCATTCGACACCACGACAGGCGCCGTCAATATCTCCCCAGTGGTCAGGCGCACACCACGCGCGCGGCCTTTTTCCAAAAGGATTTCATCAACCTCCGCGTTCTGAATAACCTGCCCGCCTTGGTCCTCAATAACCTTTACCATGGCCCGGGCAATCGCATCTACCCCGCCCATGGCATAGTGCACACCAAACTCTTTCTCCAAATGACTGACCAGCGTGTACATCGACGTGACGTTGAAAGGGTCCCCCCCGATGAACAATGGATGAAACGACAGCGCCATGCGCAGGCGCTCGTCCTTCACGCGCCGTGCCGCATGGCGATAAACCGACCGATCGGCGCGAAGCCATGCGAACTTGGGCAAAACCTTCAACAGATCGGGAAAGCGATGCATCGTGCGGCGGCCCAAATCCTCGAACCCGAACCAATAGCGCTTTTCGCTGTCTTTCAAAAACTTGTTATAGCCCCGGACATCCCCGGGCGACAGGCGCGCGACCTCTCGGCGCATGGCGTCACTGTCTTGCCTTGCCGCAAAGCGGCTGCCATCGGGCCAGCGTATCTCATAAAACGGATCAAGCGCGCGCAGGTCGACATCGGCATCAAAATCTCGCCCACAGGCCTGCCACAAAGCCCGAAAAACCTGTGGAACGGTCACGATGGTCGGCCCAAGGTCAAACCGGTGGCCATTTTCCCAAATCGCTGATCCGCGCCCACCGGGGCCATCTAGCCGATCCAAGACAATAACACTGTAGCCACGCGCGCCCAACCGCATCGCCGAGGCCAAACCGCCCAATCCCGCCCCGATGACGACCGCACGGGGCGTCACGGCCTCACTTGCCTTTTGCTTTAGGTCCGGATCAAGACGTGTCAACATAACTCAATGCTATACATGTCTAGCTTAATTTACAATCGGGCAATATACTCTTTAACAAGGCCACAATGCATGTCAGTCTTAAATGACGGTATTCAAGGAGGTACGGCATCCAAACCGTAAGCATAAGTTTTTTCCGTTTTCCGCCGGGGCTGTCACGGCTCTGGTCATTCGGAATGATGGGGGCCGCCCGATGGGCCTTGCCACGCGTGCCCGGCATCGGGTTCTGGAAACTATGCGGGTCCGGTACCGGGGTGGGTTTCACTCCAATACCCAACACTGCTGTCTATGCCATTATCGCGACATGGCCTGATCATGAAACCGCTCAGGACCAAACCCAAAACGCCCCGATCTTTCGCCGTTATCTTTCCAAAGCTTTGGAAAGCTGGACCATATTTCTTGCCCCGGTCTCTGCACGCGGTCGGTGGTCGGGGGTTAACCCGTTTGCGCCCGAAGGCCCCGAACCTGAAGGGCCGCTCGCCGCATTGACCCGAGCCACAATTCGCCCCGTCAAGGCGTTGCGCTTTTGGCAGCGCGTCCCTGATATCAGTACCGTCATCGGCAGCGACACAAATGTCGCCTTCAAAATTGGTATCGGCGAAGTGCCACTTTTGCACCAGATCACCTTTTCCATCTGGCCCGACAGCCAAAGCATGGCAGATTTTGCCCGTTCCAGCGGCCCGCATGCCCGCGCCATCCAAGCGGTGCGTGACGGCGATTGGTTCCGCGAGGAACTTTATGCCCGTTTCCGGATACTTAGCGATCATGGCACATGGCATGGGCAAAGCCCCCTTTCCAAGCTGGACATCACCACATGAAGACCCCTTTTCCATTCTCCGCCATCGTCGGCCAAGACCAGATGAAGCGCGCAATGATCCTAACCGCAATTGATCCCGGCATCGGGGGCGTTCTGGTTTTTGGAGACCGCGGCACCGGGAAATCCACAGCCGTACGCGCCCTTGCCGCATTGCTACCATCGATTCGCGCCGTGCGGGGCTGCCCGGTGAACTCTGCAAACCCAGCGGATTGCCCAGAGTGGGCCAGCGTCAGCGACCTAGAGGTGACAGAACGCCCCACGCCGATGATCGACCTGCCACTTGGCGTAACCGAAGACCGCGTCACAGGCGCGCTGGATATCGAACGCGCCTTGACGCAAGGCGAAAAAGCCTTTGAGCCGGGTCTTCTGGCGCGCGCAAACCGTGGGTACCTTTATATTGATGAGGTCAATCTTCTTGAGGATCACATCGTCGACCTTTTGCTTGATGTTGCCCAATCGGGCCAGAACGCGGTTGAACGTGAAGGCCTTTCAATCCGCCATGATGCCCGCTTTGTTCTGGTCGGTTCCGGCAACCCCGAAGAAGGCGAGTTGCGCCCACAACTCTTGGACCGGTTCGGTCTGTCGGTCGAGGTAACCTCGCCGGACAACATAGATGACCGGATCGAAGTGATCCGCCGTCGCCATGCGTTCGAAACTGACACCGATAATTTTCTGACCCATTGGCAGGCGGAAGATGCCAAGCTGTGCGACAAGATCCTGACCGCGCGCAGCGCGCTTCCAAACATCTCCTCCGATGATGGTATATTGCGCGCCTGCGCGCAGTTGTGCCTGACCCTTGGCGCAGACGGCTTGCGCGGTGAACTCACGCTTTTGCGGGCTGCGCGCGCCTTTGCGGCGTTTGAAGACACAGATCAAGTGACCCGCGGTCACCTCTCCGCCATTGCCCCGATCGCCCTGAGCCACCGCTTGCGGCGCGATCCGCTTGATGAGGCAGGGTCCACCGCACGTGTGAGTCGGGCCGTAGCAGAGGTGCTCGGATGACAGGCGACACGCCTCATCCATGGGCGCGCGCCATGCGGGCCATGGCGGCGCTCGCTGTGGACACCGACACATTGAAAGGTATGACGATCCGCGCCCGGGCTGGCCCGGTTCGTCAATCCGCCGAAGCGGCTTTGGCCAAACTTCCCGGCCCAAAACACCTGGTTCATCCAAGCGTCACGGACACACAGCTTTTCGGGGGTCTGAACATCTCTGCCTCGGTAGCCGAGGGGCGTATGGTGCATGATGCTGGTCTTTCGGATAGGCCCGGTATGCTTGTTATACCCATGGCTGAACGCTGTTCCCCCGGGCTTGCGGTTCGGCTTGGGCAAATTCTGGATTGCGGGCATGGTCACTCCCTTGTTCTGCTTGATGAAGGGGCCAGTCCCGAAGAACAAGCGCCCGCCGCTCTACTTGACCGGCTTGCGTTTCACATAAACCTGACTGGGCTGCGTTGGTCGGAGGCGTCGGTTTCCCTTCCCGCCCCTGCTGATATAGAGGCCGCGCAAAAGCGCCTGCCACAAATCACTGTGCCACAGAACGCACTTGAAAGCCTAACCTTTCTTGCCGCGCGTTTTGGGATCGACAGTTTGCGAGCCCCACTGCTGGCCATTGCAGCCGCACGCGCCCTTGCCTCACTCGATCATGCAACGCAGGTGAGTGAGGCACATCTGACCGAAGCTACCGAACTGGTCTATCCTGCGCGCGCCACAACGTTTCCGCAGGCCCCAGTTGAAGCTGAGGCTGAGGCTGAGGCTGAGGCTGAGGCTGAGGCTGAGGCTGAGGCTGAGGAAAACCCCGCCCGCCCAGAGACACAAGAGGATACCAAAAACGAAACCGATGGCGACTTGGGCCAAGGTGAAACCCTGCCCGGCGAGATGTTGATCGCAGCCGTGGCCGCCCTGCTTCCGGATGGCCTTCTGGATCGAGTGACCGCCAAGTCACGCAGCACGAAACCTGCATCAGGCAGCGGGGCAGGCGCGCGGCGGCGCGGCAACCGTATTGGCCGCCCGCTCCCGTCACGCCCCGGTCATCCCGATGGGCGCGCCCGGATCGACGTGATCGCCACCTTGCGCGCGGCTATACCATGGCAAGCTTTGCGCCCCAAACAAGACCATTCCCGCGTAAAGATTTATCCGTCTGATATTCGATTGCGCCGCTTTGAGGACCGCTCGGACAGGTTGGTGATTTTCATTGTTGATGCCTCAGGTTCAGCCGCAATGGCCCGCTTGGCTGAGGCAAAAGGCGCGATCGAGCTTCTTTTGGGTCAAGCCTACGCGCGTCGCGATCACGTGGCCTTGGTCGCGTTCCGCGGAACCACTGCCGAAACCCTGCTCCCCCCGACAAGGTCGCTTGTACAGGCCAAGCGCCGTCTTGCTGCTCTTCCGGGGGGCGGGGGAACGCCTCTTGCCGCAGGACTTGAGACGGCAGCGCAGTTGGCCGCCCAATCGCGTGATCGCGGGCTCAGCCCCGCGTTCGCGCTGCTGACTGACGGCCGCGCCAATATCGCGCTAGACCGAACGTCTAACCGCGCCCAAGCGCAAAGCGATGCGCAAAGAAGGGCCGCGCATTTACGCATGTTCACATTGCAAGGCTGTGTCATCGACACAGCCCCGCGCTCCAGCCCCGAAGCCACCTCTTTGGCACAAGCCCTTGGCGTTGACTGCATCGCCCTTCCTCGCGCCGATGCACAGCGCCTGTCCAAGGCAATTGATCAAGTGCTGGATGCGTAGCGCATGGATTGGGCACGCGACCTTCCGTCATGGCCGAACCATGAGACCTCAAAGCGCCTAAGCATCAGGCCGCACGAATGGCACATCCAAGAGATGGGCACGGGTCCGACGCTCCTTTTACTCCATGGTGCAGGAGCCTCCACACACAGTTGGCGTGATATCCTGCCGTATCTTGCAAAAACCCATCACGTCGTGGCGCTGGACCTGCCCGGTCAGGGGTTTACCCGGGCAGGCTCTTTGCGCCGCTGTGGCCTTGATCCGATGGCCGAAGACATCGCTACCCTTTGCGAGGCCAAAGCTTGGAACCTGCGCGCCATTATCGGGCATTCGGCGGGCGCGGCCATTGCACTTCGTCTTTCAGAGACTATGCCTGTTCCAACCCGTCCGGATATCATCTTTGGCTTAAATCCAGCCCTCGGGAATTTTCAGGGCATCGCCGGTTGGATGTTCCCGATTATGGCGAAATTTCTGGCCTTAAACCCTCTCACCTCATATCTGTTCGCTGGCCAAGCACCGCACGTTGGGCGCACAAGGCGCATTATCGAAAGCACTGGATCGCAGTTGGATGACGATGGGTTGATGCTTTATGCACGTCTCATCGCTGACCGCGACCATGTGGAAGCCACGCTACAAATGATGGCGCAATGGCAAATCGACCCACTGCTTGGCCGCCTCAACCGTATCGAAACGTCATGTCATTTCATAACCGGGGCGCGTGATCGGGCGGTGCCGCCTGAAACCGCTCAGACAGCGGCCGCCAGTATCCTAAATTGCAGGCTGACAAAATTCCCTGGCCTCGGGCATCTTGCACATGAAGAAGCCCCAGAGATGTTTTCGCGTTTCCTGAGCGAAAACTTATCCGAGCGGCCAGCATAGAAAGGCGTAGCATGCATGAACCAAAATCCAGAAAATATGTTGGCGCAGAAGCGGCTTGGTGCCCTAGAGGAAGCGATGGAAGACGCACCGCAGATGGTTTTCAGCACGAGACAATTCCGCGTTTATGTGTTCCGCACGCTTGCCACGATCATGCTTATAACCGCCACTAAATACCAGCAGCCCCGGTTTATGACTCACATGGGATTCCCTTCAGTTCGCCGCTGCGATTCCCTTCCATCGAAGCATGGCGGTTGCGATCACACGAACGGACTTGTCGGCGCGCGCGCTGAGGGCGGCGGCTTCGAAGGCGAAGGATGCCTAGGCGGCGCGGCGCGGGCTGGCGATCGCGCTGGTGCTGGAGGGGGTAGATCGCAAGACCTCCGCCGAGAGCTGCGGGATGGATCGGCAAACGCTGCGTGATTGGGTTCACCGCTACAACGCGGAAGGGCTGGAGGGGCTGTCCGACCGCCGCTCGGCCGGGCCTAGGCCGCGGTTGAGCCCGGAGCAGAAGGCGCAGCTGGCTCAGATGGTGCGCGAGGGTCCCGACCCGTCCGTGGACGGGGTGGTGCGCTGGCTGCGCGTCGACCTTCAGCGCAAGATCGAGGCCCGCTTCGGCGTCGCCATGCACGAGCGCACTGTGGGCAAGCAGTTGGCCGCGCTCGGATTTCGCCGCCTCTCGGTGCGCCCGCAGCACCCGAAATCCGATCCCGAGGCCCAGGAGGCGTTCAAAAAAACTTCGCCGCGACCGTAACCGACGCCCTCCCGGAATACGTCCGGGGCAAGCCCTTGGAGATCTGGTTTCGAGACGAGGCGAGGGTCGACTAGCGGGGCACGCTCACTCGCATCTGGGCCCCGCGCGGCAGTCGCCCGCGCGCCCCGCGCGACACCCGCTATACCTGGGCCTAAATTTTCGGCGCCGTCTGCCATGAACGCGGAGCTACCGCTGCGCTGGCCATGCCCAACGCCGACACCGCTGCCATGAACGCCCACCTCGCCGAGATCTCGCTTACCGTTGCCGAGGACGCACATGCCGTTCTCGTGCTCGACGGCGCAGGTTGGCACGGGTCGAAGGCGCTTCGCGTCCCCGACAACATTACCCCGCTGCCGCTGCCGCCCTACGCGCCGGAGCTGAACCCGATCGAGAACGTCTGGGCCTACCTGCGCGCCAACCGCTTCGCCATCTCCGTGTTCGAAACCTACGAGGACATCGTGGCACGATGCTGCGACGCTTGGAACTTCTTCGCCAACGACAGCGCCACCGTGCGCTCGATAACCACCCGAGAATACGTCAAAACGGTCAAAGGCTAAGGCCGGTAGTATAAACTGTCGATTTTTTCCCAGATAACGACGGCTCCGGCCCCACGCAAAAGATCATGCCCTGTCACGAACTCCGGATTATCCATCAGTTCGAGATTCCAGTCGTTCCGCTTTGCGGCGCGATCGAGGATTTCAACAGTTGCGGTGATGAGCAGGGGGACGACATACCGAACTGCTGGACCGATCTAGCAACCTTCTGGACCTACTTATTGCACAGTTTTCTATCGGGATTTTTCGGTGGCTAAAGGCTGTTGAGAGGAACATCATTCCACTCGAGCTTCGGAGCTGTCTTGCGACACACACTGCCCATCCAAAGACGAAATGAAGCAAAGAGCCCGTAGCCACGATAAATGCTGCGCCCGCCAGTTCCCAGCGGAACACAAGGCTGCACGACCGGCCCATCCTGGTGCCTTGTGTGTCACGCACCCTGACTATCCATTATACCGACTACAGTGGCGAAGCGTATGATTCCGAAAATCCAGCGCTCGCAAAAACTGGGACATGCTGTCTACCTGGTCATCGTATTTGCCATTGGGGAAGGCTGCGACCTCAGTCCGAAAGCCTTCTAGCCAATGTGCATTCTTGGGCAGGCGCACCTGACCTTCCTCGATCTTATTCGACTGCGCAATCATGCGTTCAATCTTTCCTTTTTCAGGAGAAAGCCAACAGGCCTCCGGAGCTCCCCGTTTAACCAAATCAGGCTTAAGCGAGAATCCCGTGACGGCCTTCTCAATAACTATGAGATTTGGCCTCCATGCCTTTCGCAATTTGAGCGCCGCGCCCAGCAATTGCGGGTACAGATGCTGTTCCCGATGCACGTCCAGAAGGTCCACATACGGCCCGATGAGGCCCCAGGTGGTGCAAACCGAGTAATCATTGGATTCTCCGGGCATGGCCGCTGTATCCCAGCTCTGAACCACCGCTTCGTAGTGATCTCGTGGCAGTGGTATCTCGTAGGTCTTGAACCATTCCAACTTGACCAGGTTTCCACCGGGCAAGACGGGCCGTTGCTGATATTCCGCTTCGAAAGCGCCGTTGCCGATTTCTGCTCGGATTTTGTCAAGCTCCTCAATACGCAGGCGATCCGGGTCCAGTGGTTCGCCGGGAACGCGCGTGAGAGCCATATTGTCGCCGAGGTCTAGTGTTTGCTCTTCGACGGCGATAGCCGGCAGGCTGATGACCTCCCAGTTCCCTGTCTGTTTCAGCCGTCCAATCAGATCATCCTCGTGAAGGCGCTGACCGACCAGGACAATTGCGCCTGCCTTTGGGTCATCAAGGCGGGTCGCGATCGTCTCCTTATAAATTTTGTGCGCATTATCGCGTGCCGCTTGAGAGTGTGTATCCTGCGCTTTCATGACATCATCAAGGATAACGATGTCCCCGCCCTTGCCCGTAAGCGTGCCCCCCATGGAGGTTGCCAGCCGAAAGCCCTTTTGGGTCGTATGGAATTCCGTCACGGCATTTTTCTTGGGGTCGAACTGCAGCCCCGGAAAGCATGCGCGGAAAAATGGCTCTTGCATGAGGCCACGGCACTTGTGACTGAAGGATTGGGCTAGGTCATTGCTGTAGCTGACACACACGATCCGCTTCGATGGGTCGCTTCCGAGAAGCCAGGCGGGAAATGCAACGGTCGCGATGGTGGATTTCAGGTGGCGTGGCGGGAGTTCGATGATCAAGCGCCGCGTTTCACCTCGAGCTACGCGCTCGAGAGCATAGCAGAGTCCGCGCACGTAATGCGCGCCGGAGAGCTGTCGCCCTGGGTTCAGCGACGGGAACGACCGTCCCAGCAGGGCTCTCAGACGGGTCCGAATGAGGATTCTGTAGATATCATTCGGAACCATCGGCCTTGAACTCTTTATGGGCTTCCCGGACCTCTGCAATCCAGTCCACCTCTTCCATCAACGCGTTAAAGTCATCGTCGGTGAACTGATATTCTGTCGGCTGCTGAGCGACGGCTTCACCATCTTTCAGCAAGTCGATGAGAAGCTTCAGCGATTGTGGGCGGCCTTCGAAAGATTTGTTCACCAGGACCCGCATGGCTCCTTCCAGCTTCTCGACCACCATTTTCTTACCGGCATCCGTCACCGTAATCTTCTCGTTCAGGATCTTTGACAGAACGTGATGGACATTTTTGCTACCTTTGGGCCGACCCTTTGGGTTGCCGCTTTGGCCGGGCTGGAATTGATGTTGTTTTGGAGGCTTGCCTTTACCAACCTCATAATCGTTATTTTTCCCGTTGCTCATCAGAAGTCTCCCTGCGCCGAGTGATCATCTTGCGGCTGCTCCACCGCGCGTTCGTCGTAGGTCTTGCCGCTCTCGACGTGCACTGCCTCTTCCCCGGTCATGGCCTGCCATCGGCGTATTGCGAGATCGACATACGCAGGTGAGATCTCCAGACCGAGGCACCGCCGTTGCATTCGCTCAGCCGCGAGCAATGTCGAGCCACTACCAAGGAAGGGATCCAGCACAACATCGCCGGCGCCTGTCACGTCAAGCAAGGCCTCGTCGATCAGCTTCAGCGGCTTGACTGTGGGATGCGACTTGAAATCATCAGCATCATCGGTCTTGCCACCGGTCGCACCAGGAAACTGCCAGACATTGCTGCGGTTCCGGCCGTGCGCGCCCAGCATAATGTTGTTACAGTGCGCGGCGCCTGGCTTCTTTACGACATAAACAAGCTCGTGCTGAGATCGGTAGAACGATCCCATGCCGGGATGATCTTTCACCCAGACACAAAGCTGGATCTGCTCCAGCCCGATGCGTTCGAGCGCCGCAGACAACTCTTTTGTGTGGCGCCAGTCGATGAATGTGTAAAGCAGCCCGCCTGGCTTCAACGCCTCGGATGCATGTCCCAGCGTTAGCGCAAGAAAATCCTCATAGCCTGGCGAACTGAGCTCACCATGCGCTTCGAGGAACTCCGGGTGATGACTGGAAGATGTCACGTGGCCCTTATTGGGCACGTTGAAAGGCACGTCGGTGAAGCACATCGAGATAGGCTTGCCATTGACCAGAGTGGTCACATCCGGCTTGGAGCGCGCGTTGCCACACAGGATCAGGTGTTTGCCCAGTTGCCACAGATCGCCGGTCTGGCTTACTGAACTGGCATTGGGATCGGGCAGTTGGACAACTTGGTCACCATCGTCGCCACCCTCGACTGCTTCGCCGATTTCGAGAACGGCATCGATTTCCCAAGCGTCGAAGCCTGTGACCGACAGGTTTGTGTTGATCTCCAACTGATACGCGAATTCCAGCTTCAGCGCGAAATCGTCCCAGGTGCCTTGTTCCTGGATTTTGTTCAAAGCGATCCTGACAAGCCGGATTTCATCATCGTCGAGATGTGAAACATCGATCGTCGGGATGTTCTCAAGACCGAGTTCTAGGGCGGCTTTCAAGCGAACATGCCCATCAACGACTTCGTCGCCGTTGACGAGGACAGGTTCGCAAAATCCGAACCTTTCAATTGACCGTGCTGCGCGCTTGACATGCTTGGGCTTGACCTGGCGGACCTGATGTTTGCTCGCCTTCAATTCATCAGTCCGGCGATATGTGATCTTAAGCTGAGGCATGAGATCATTCTTCAGGTTGTGGCCTGATGCAAAGTTAGAATCGTAGTTTTCAGATGCCATGATGGCCTCCTCATTCGAGTTCCTTATTTTCAGAAATCGCGAGGAGGTCGCTGGGCTAGGTCAGAAGTGGTGCGGCCATCGCTTTGATTCGGTGCGTGCGAACCCTAGCCTGAACCACCGAATTACAACTCGTTTACGAAATTCCGTTTCAAGCGTCAACCCCCTAACCCATTGACTTAAAACGCGTTTGTCAACCAGGGCGCCTTATCCGCCTCTTATTTCTTGACTACTTCATGAAAGGAAGCGTGACTTGATTGAGCGATTGAGTTCACCGAATTGCTTGGTCGCCACACGAAACAGAAAGCCCACCGTGTAAACTGCTCCATCTTCAACGCGGGATTTTTTCAAGGCGGAAAGAGTTTTGCGAGCTTGCGCCGAAAACGAGAGGGGTTTCCCTGCATTTCCCTGTTATGCACCCCTGCTCCACTTACCTATCATCCTGAAAATTCAAACTATAATCGCATCGAAGCTAAAATAGACGGCTCGTTTCTGCGATTTTCCCTGTATTTTTCCCTGTTAGCAGGGAAACTTTGCGAGACTGGATAGCCGGAGACTGCGTCCACAGCCAGTTTTCCTTAAGCGTCAAATTGATCGTCCACACGGATGCCATGCGGATGACAAGCACCAATCTGGTGCCCCGCGACGGGTGGTAGCTTGAGAACCCGGCGGAACGAGGTTTTCGGGAAAAAGCGAGAATTCGGCTTTAAGCCTCGCATGATGCTTACGCCGCTCTGACCCCACTCCGGGCATGCCTGACTTGAAAAGGTCATCAGGCATGGGGCCATCGGGCTTTTCGCCATTTGCGATCACGCCGAGGATGTCGCCCGTCATCAGGAACGATGTGCCCGTCGCGTCAATCACCGAAGCCGAGCTTTGCGTGATCAACGTTTAGGTCCGCCAATCGCGGCTGTGCCAACCGAAGCCTCGTCACATTCGATCGGCATTGTCGCGTGCCGCCGAGGGACGTCGGCAGCACGCGTTTCAACAATCCTAGAGGCAATCCGCCAGTGCCGTGGCGAGGTTGCGAAGGACCTTGCCATAGAGGTCCGGGCCGGGCTTGAGGTCAGAGCCCAACGGATCGAGCACGCCGGTGTTCGCCCTTGACCCGTCCATCACCGCGTCGACGATGCCGGGATCGAATTGCGGTTCGGACAACACGCAGGTCACACCCTGATCGACAACGCGCTTCTGGATCTCGGCGATGCGTGCAGGGCTGGGGTCGGAGGCATCGGAGACGGAAATGGCACCCGAGGCCGGGAAATCGAACGCCGACTCGAAATACTGGTAGGCATCGTGGAATACGATGAAGTTGCGGTCGCGCACCGGGTCGAGAATACTGTTGATCTCGTCACTCAAAGCGGCCAGCTCTTCGCGCCCCGCCGCTGCATTGGCGAAATAGGCACCCGCGTTGTCCGGATCAGCGGCAGACAATTGCGACGCGATGGCGTTCAGCCAGACCGCGCCATTGTCAGGTGACAACCAAGCGTGGGGGTCGTGGTCACCGTGGTTGTGGCCTTCGTGCCCATGGTCGGCGTGCTCTTCGTGGTCGTGATCGTGCTCTTCGTGATCGTGATCGTCATGATCATGTCCTGCTTCCTCGGCATGTTCCGCATGACCATGACCGTCGTGGTCCTCGTCATGCGCGTGATCATCGTGATCGTGATCATCATGCTTATCGTCGTGATCATGCGCCCCATGATCATGATCGTCGTGGCCCTCATCTCCGTGGGAATGCGCCTCGAACAACGCGCCTTCCCGGAACGGCAGTTCCATCGTCCCATCGACCTCAAGCAGTGCCGTAACAGTCGCGTCGCCGGCCAGTGTTTCAATCGCATCGTCCAGCCAGGGTGTCAGGTCGGGGCTCACCCAGAAAACAAGGTCAGCCTCCTGCAACGCGGCCGCCTCGGAGGGGCGCAGATTGTACTCATGCGGGGTTGCCCCGGGGGCCACGATGAGGGATGGCTCGCCCACACCCTGCATCACGCGCGCCACCAGCGAATGAACGGGCGCGATATCCACAGCCACACTTGGCACATCCGCCATGGCCGTGCCGCCAAGCAGAGACGCGGCGACAGACAGGGGAATGAGGTTTCTGGACATATCCGGCTCCATGTGATTATATAACGTTACCTTCGGACTACATGAAATGAAATAACATGACAAGCGCCTCCCAAGCAGGAAAAACTGTCCCCAACGACCCGATCGGGTTTGAAAAGCATGATCATGGGTCCTGCATCAGCGCCGGACTCGCGGCAGCCGAGGCGCATTGCGAAGCGGAAGGGCTGCGCCTCACGCCGGTGCGCCGCAAGGCGCTGGAAATTCTCTTGCAAGAGCACCGCGCGCTCGGGGCCTATGAAATGCTCGACAGGTTGCGCGACGCCGGCTTCGGGTCGCAACCACCCGTGGCCTACCGGGCGCTTGAATTCCTCGTTGCCAACGGCTTTGCGCACAAGATCGAACGGCTCAACGCCTTTATCGCCTGTGCCCATCCCGGGGCCATCCATTCCCCGGCGTTCATGATCTGCCGACTGTGCGATTCGGTGGCCGAGGCACAAGCATCCCCGGCGCGCGGAGCGCTGGGAGATGCTGCACGGAGCACGGGTTTCAAGATCGAACGAACCGTGGTCGAGGCGACGGGCATTTGTCCCGCCTGTGCGGAAAAGGCCGACGCATGACCCTGATCACAGCGGAAAATGTCAGCGTCAGCTATGGCGCGAACCGGGTTTTGCATGACGTGTCTCTCGCGGTGGAACCCGGCGAGATCGTGACGGTCGTCGGGCCCAACGGCTCCGGCAAGACCACCTTGCTGCGGTTGCTGATTGGTGCGGCCAGCCCATCATCGGGGCGGATCACCCGCAAACCGGGGCTGCGCATCGGCTATGTCCCCCAGAAGCTGCATATCGACCCGACGCTGCCGATCACGGTTGACCGGTTCCTGCGCCTGCCCGGAGGCACCACGAGGTCTGCCAGCGCCGCCGCCCTGGAACACGCCGGCGTCCCGGACCTGTCACACCGTCAGATGTCCGCCCTGTCGGGCGGCCAGTTCCAACGTGTTCTTCTGGCGCGGGCGCTGATCAATACGCCTGACCTTCTTTTGCTCGATGAGGCGACTCAGGGGCTGGATCAACCCGGTTCTGCCGCTTTCTACCGGCAGATCGAGGAGGTACGGCAAAACACCGGCTGCGCCATCCTGATGATCAGCCACGAGTTGCATGTGGTGATGGCCGCTTCGGACCGGGTGATTTGCCTCAATGGTCATGTCTGCTGCCAGGGCACACCCGAGACCGTGTCCGCCGCGCCGGAATACCGCGCGCTGTTCGGCACGGGCACCGGCGGCGCACTGGCCCTCTACCGGCACGAACATGACCACACCCATGACGAAACCTGCGCGCATGGCCATGCGGCGCCGGACAAGCAAACCGAGGCCGCCGAATAATGCTGGATGATTTCATGACCCGTGCCGCGCTTGCTGGCGTCGGCGTAGCCCTTGCGGCGGCCCCTTTGGGCAGTTTCGTGGTCTGGCGGCGCATGGCCTATTTCGGCGACGCCACGGCACATGCCGCGATCCTCGGCGTGGCCCTCTCGCTGGCCTTGCAAATCTCCATCTTCACGGGGGCCGTGGCCGTGGCGCTTGCGATGGCGCTGATCGTGACGGTGCTCACTGGGCGCGGCTATGCGATGGACACTCTGCTTGGTGTTCTGGCGCATTCCGCCCTCGCCTTCGGGTTGGTCGCCGTCTCGTTCCTGTCGGGAATCCGCATTGACCTGATGGCCTATCTGTTTGGCGATATTCTCGCCGTGTCACGCGGCGATCTGGCGGTAATCTGGGGGGGTGCGGCGCTGGTTGTCGGGCTGATCGCTTGGCGCTGGTCGGCGTTGCTTACCTCGACGATCAGCGGGGAACTCGCCTATGCCAGCGGGATCGACCCGAAGCGAGAACAACTCGTCCTGACACTTGCGCTCGCCATCACCGTCGCCGTTGCAATCAAGGTTGTCGGCGTGCTGCTGATCGCGGCAATGCTGATCATTCCCGCCGCCGCCGCCCGGCCGCTGTCACGCACGCCCGAACAGATGGCGCTTACCGCTGCGATCATCGGCAGCGCATCCGCCGTCATCGGCTTGCGCGCGGCTTACGCGCTCGACACGCCCGCAGGGCCATCCATCGTCTGCGTCGCCGCCCTCGTGTTTCTCGGTACTAGCATTCTCCAAAGCCTGCGGACCTGAGGTGCAGTGTCGACGTCTGGTTGTCGTTGTCGGCGGGTATGGTGGCTCGCAGGGTCTGTCATGGAATTGCCAAGGCCTTACCGAATGACCACGCAGCCTGCGTCGTGAACCGACCCAAACAGTGCTTTTATGAGCACTGATTTCACGCCCCCGTCACAAACTTTGCTCATAAGAGCACGCAGGGGGCATCGAATGAACAGACAATCGGCGATTCTCGAAACGGCACAGTCCCGCGGGCGTGTCATGGTGGACGAACTGGCAGAGGCGCTGCACGTTTCCGCCCATACCGTCCGACGCGATATCAACGCGCTTTGCGCGCAGGGCAAACTGCGGCGCCTGCACGGCGGGGCCGAATTCATCGAGGGCAGTTCGAACCTGCCCTATTCGGCGCGCACCTCGCTGAACGTGGCGGCCAAGCAGAGGATCGCGGCCCAAGTCGCGGGGCTGATCCCGGACGGAGCCACGCTGTTTTTCTCCATTGGCACGACCCCGGCCGTGGTCGCCGCCGCGCTGGCCGAGCGGGAAGGCTTGACCGTCATCACCAACAACCTGAACGCGGCGATGGCCCTGTCCGAGGCGCCCGGTGCGCGGATTGTCATCCCCGGCGGGGAATTGCGGCTGCCTGATCGGGATGTTCTGGGGCCACTCGCACAAGAGCTTTTCGGGGCCTACCGCGCGGATTTCGCCATTTACGGTGCCGCCGGGATCGACACCGACGGCTCGTTGCTGGATTTCCACGCCCCGGAGGTGCGCATCCGCCGCCAAGCACAGGAAAACGCCCGGCAGTCCATTTTCGTTGCGGACAGTTCGAAATTCGGTCGCCGCGCCCCGGCGGTCGGCGGGCACCTCGACGAGGCTGGTCATGTTGTGACCGAGGCCAAGCCCGGTGCGCCTTTCGCCACCCTGCTGGAGTCGCTGGGCGATCGGTTGATCATCGCGGGGGAGGACACATGAGCTTTCTGGCGCTTGAAAGCCTCACGCGGCAATGGAACGGACAGGGCGGGGTCTGCGATATCAGCCTTGAACTTCAGCAAGGCGCCTTCCTGTCGATCCTTGGCCCCTCGGGCTGCGGCAAATCCACGATGCTGCGCCTGATCGCGGGGCTGGAACAGCCGCAGGCAGGGCGCATACGGATTGATGGCCGCGACGTAACGGCCCTGCCGGCCGCGCAACGCAACCTGTCGATGGTGTTCCAGTCCTACGCGCTGTTTCCGCATCTCAGCGTGGCCGAGAACGTGATTTTCGGGCTTAAGGTGCGGCGCATCGCCCGCGCAGAGCGTGAGCGACGCCTGTCAGAGGTGCTTGCCATGACGGGGCTGCAAGGTCTGGAGCGGCGCAAACCCTCCGAACTCTCGGGCGGGCAAAGGCAGCGCGTGGCGCTGGCCCGCGCGGCGGTGGCGGAGCGGCCGCTTTGCCTGATGGACGAGCCGCTATCCAACCTTGACGCAAAGCTGCGCCACGCGGTGCGCCGGGATATCCGAACGCTGGCGCGCAAACTTGCGCTGACGGTCGTCTACGTGACCCATGACCAGGGCGAGGCGATGAGCCTGTCGGACAAGGTCGTGCTGATGCGGGAGGGCCGCATTGAACAGGTTGGCACACCCGCCGAGCTTTACGCGCGCCCGGCCAGCACCTTCGCCGCCCAATTCATCGGCGATCCGCCGATGTCTCTCATCGACGCGGCCGCACTTGGGCATGAGGGTGAATGGACCGTTGGCCTGCGCCCGGAAGCCATTTCACTTGTGCCCGCCGGCCAAGGCGATCTTGACGCCCGGATCGACGATTTCGAATACCTGGGCGGCGAAACCCGGCTTGCGCTCAGGCATCCGGCCGCAGACGGGCTTGCCGCGATCCTGCCGGGCCCGGCCAAGTTTGAACCCGGCCAGACGGTCGGTGTCGTCATTCCATCGGAAAACCGGCTCCTTTTCGACTCCGTCACCGGAAGCCTGAAAAAGGAGCCGCAGCAGAATCCAAAGGCGCGCATTCGCCAAAATCCCGCGCCCGAGGATGGCCATAGGGCCCCAACTTCAACCCAAACAGCCAAAGAGGACCTTTCGAAATGACCCGTATCACTGCTGTGTCCGCCATATTGGCGGCCTCCACCGCGCTCGTCAATCCGGCCGCGGCCGAGACCGAACTGACCATGTATTACCCCATCGCCGTCGGTGGCGCGCTGACCGAAGTGGTCGATGGGATCGTCGCCGAGTTCGAGGCGCAAAACCCCGATATCAGCGTCAACGCGATCTACGCCGGCAACTATGACGACACGCGCATCAAATCTCTTGCCGCACTCGAATCCGGCGATCCGGCGCAGCTTGCCGTGATGTTCTCGATCGACGCCTATGACCTGATCGAGCAAGACCTGATCGTGCCCTTCGAGGACGTCATCGAGACCGAGGCCGAGAAGGAATGGTTGGGCAGCTTCTACCCGGCGCTGATGGCCAACGGCAAGATCGAGGGCCAGACATGGGGCGTGCCGTTCCAGCGGTCGACCATCGTGGCCTATTACAACAAGGACATGTTCCGCGAGGCGGGCCTTGACCCAGAAACCGCGCCGACCACCTGGGAGGAACTGGTGGAGATGGGCAAGGCCCTGACGGGCGACGACCATCACGGCCTGATGATCCCCTCGACCGGCTATCCCTACTGGATGTTCCAGGCCTTGGCGATCCAGAACGGCCAAGAGCTGATGTCGAATGACGGGCTGACCACCTATTTCGACGACCCGGACACCGTCGAGGCGCTTGAGTTCTGGAAATCGCTGTCCACCGAGCACGGCATCATGCCCGAGGGAACCGTGGAATGGGGCACGTTGCGCCAAGCCTTCCTTGAGGGTGAAACCGCGATGATGTGGCACTCCACCGGCAACCTCACGGCGGTCAAGAACAATGCCGAGTTCGATTTCGGTGTTGCCATGCTGCCCGGGAAGGAACGGTTGGGCTCGCCGACCGGAGGGGGCAATTTCTACCTCTTCAAGGACTCCACCGAAGAGGAAAAACAGGCAGCGCTTGACCTCATCAAGTTCATGACCGCGCCCGAGCAGGCCGCGAAGTGGTCCATCGAGACAGGCTACATGGGTGTCTCGCCCGCCGCTTATGAGACCGAAGCGCTCAAGGCCTACACGGCTGACTTCCCGCCTGCCCTTGTGGCACGCGATCAGCTTGAGCACGCGGTTGCCGAATTCTCGACCTTCGAGACAGCGCGCGTACGTGACGGCCTGAATGCCGCGATCCAATCGGCGCTGACCGGCGACAAGAGCCCAGCTGAGGCACTGGCCGAGGCACAGGCCGCCGCCGAGCGCCAACTGCGCGCCTACAAGTAAGCGACTGCCATGACCCTGTTTCGGGCCGGTTGAATGAACCGGCCCGGCCACGGAGACCCGCATGACCGACGCCTTCACATTCGAGCGCCGCCGCCGCGCCCTCCACGGATGGCTCTTGTTGTCGCCCGCGCTCATCATGCTGACGGCATTTGCCTTTTACCCGTCGCTGGCGACCATGGTGACCTCGCTCTGGTCGCGCGGCACCCGGCGCAATCCGGCCGAATTCGCGGGGCTTGAGAATTACCGCTACCTGTTTGACGATCCGACCTTCTGGCAGGTGGCAGGCAACAACCTCTCCTATGCGCTTGTCACCATCCCGATATCCATGGCGCTGGCGCTGATCATGGCGCTCTGGGCCAACTCCAAACTGCCTGCGCGCGGCTTTATCCGCACCGCTTACTTTACCCCGACCGTGCTGCCGATGATCGCGGCGGCGAACCTTTGGTTGTTTTTCTACACCCCCAGTTTCGGCATCCTCAACCAGATCGGCGCGTTGTTCGGAGCAGGGCCCGTCAACTGGCTGGGTGAGCCTGAAACCGCGCTTTGGGCGATTTGCGTGGTGACGATCTGGAAAGAGGCGGGGTTCTTCATGATCTTCTACCTCGCCGCGCTGCAAACCATCCCCCCTGACCTGAAAGAGGCCGCCGATATCGAAGGGGCAAGCCGCTGGACCTATACCCGCCGCATCGTGCTGCCGCTTTTGATGCCGACCACGCTCTTCATCCTCGTCAATGCGATGATCAACTCGGTCAAGCTGATCGACCATCTGTTCATCCTGACCAAGGGCGGCCCGTCGGACAGTTCCAAGCTGATCCTCTACTACATCTGGGAAAACGCCTTCGCCTATTTCGACAGGCCATCAGCCGCGGCGATGACCGTGCTGGTGCTGGCCCTGATGGGGGCGCTGGCGGCCTTCCAGTTCCTCGTGCTTGACCGGCGGGTGCATTACCGATGATCCGTTATATCGAACCCGCCGCCGCGATCCTCTTGGCCCTGCTGTGGATTTCGCCGCTGCTTTTCGCATTCTGGGCGGCGTTTCACGATGTCAGCGACGCGGTGAATTTCCGGCTGACCGCGCCCCTCACGCTTGAGAATTTCCGCACCGCTTGGGCCGGTGCGCCGTGGCTGCGGTATTTCCTCAACACCTTCATGCTGGTCTCGCTGATCCTTGCGGGGCAGTTCCTGCTTTGCACGCTGGCCGGATTTGCCTTTGCCCAGACAGAGTTTCGCGGGCGCGACGCGCTTTTTATCCTCGTGCTGATGCAGCTTTTCATCCTGCCCGAGGTTTTGATCGTCGAAAATTACCGGGTCGCGGCCTCCTTGGGATTGCTTGACAGCATCCTCGGGATAGGCGCGCCCTACATGGCCTCGGCCTTTGGCATCTTCCTGATGCGACAGGCGTTCAAATCCGTTCCCAAGGATCTGGACGAGGCCGCCCGCGTCGAAGGCTGCGGCACATTGGGCGTGCTCTGGCGGGTCTATGTGCCCGCCGCGCGCCCCACCTATCTGGCCTATGCCCTTGTCTCGGTGGCGACGCACTGGAATAATTTCCTCTGGCCGCTGATCGTGACCAATTCGCCCTCCACCCGGCCGCTCACCGTGGGCCTGTCGCTCTTCGGCGCGCCCGAGAACGGCGTCGATATCTCGGTCATCTCGGCGGCCACGGTCATGGTGATCGCACCGCTTTTGATCAGCTTCCTGATCTTCCAGCGGCAATTCGTACAAGCCTTCCTGACCGCTGGCGTCAAATGAGGACAGCATGACCCGCATCCTGCAAATCTCCGATCTGCACATCATGCCCGAGGGGCAGCTTTTCAACGGCCGCATCGACACGGCGGCGGCGCTGCGGCAAATGCTGGCCGGGCTGACGGGCCTCTTGCCGGTCATCGGCCCGGTGGAACGGCTGGTGATTTCGGGCGACCTGACAGAAACGGGGTGCAAGGGCGCCTATGACCACCTGCGCGACATCATGGCCGACGCGCCGCTGCCATGGCGCGCCATCCCCGGCAATCATGACAGCCGCGAGCCGATGCGCACCTTTGCCGCGCAAGAGGACTGGATGCCCGATCACGGGCCGATCAACTGGCGTGAAGATCTGGACGATGTCACCATATTGGGCCTTGATACACTGGTTGAAGGGGTGGCCGATGGCGCAGTGACCGACGCGACGCTGGCGTGGCTCGAGGCAACGCTGCGCGACCTGCGGCACCGTCCCGTGCTGATCTTCATGCATCACCCGCCCGTTGATACGGGCATATCCGCGATGGACGCCATCGGCCTCGCCCCCAATCCGCGATTCGAAGCCCTGCTGCGGGACCATGACGGCCCGGTGCAGATCGCCTGCGGCCATGTTCACCGCATGATCACGGGGCAATTTGCCGGACGCCCGGTCATAATTGCCCCGGGCACCTCACATGCTGTTGGTCTCGATCTTCGCATGGATGCCGGGATCAGCTTCATACAGGGTCACTCCGGCGCCGTTCTGCACGATATCGGAACCGAGTCCCGGGCCCTGCTGATATCCTCTCGCGACTTTCGGTGATGCAACCATACCCGCGCCATCCGCCATCATGAAGCTGCACAGGCCCTTCGCGTCGCGCGGGCGATGACGCGTTCTTCGTCGGTCGGGATCACGAGAATACGGGCCGGGCCGCTGCCGATATCGCGGGACGTGGGATCGGGGTCCGGGGCCATGCGCAGCCCGAGGTAGTCAAGACCCTCGACGATGCGGCGGCGAATGATCTCCGCGTTCTCTCCGATGCCGCCACAGAACACGAGCGCGTCCAACCCGCCCAGAACGGCAGACAGGGCCCCGATCTCGCGGCGCGCCCGAAACACGTAGTAGTCGATCGCATCCCGCGCTTCGGGCTGATCCGAGGCAAGCAATCTGCGCATGTCGCTTGAGATGCCGGACAGCCCCAACAGCCCGCTTTGCTTGTAAAGCAGTGACAAAACCTCTTTCGCAGTCATGCCCCTCTCTTCGATCAGGTGCAGAACGGCCCCCGGATCAATCTGGCCACAGCGCGTGCCCATCGGCAATCCATCCAGCGCCGAGAAGCCCATCGTCGACCCGATGCTTTTGCCCTGCCGCACAGCACACATGGAGGCGCCATTGCCAAGATGCGCGATGATAACCCGGCCCGCATACAGGTTGGGTTCGTCGCGGCTCAAGACGCTGGTGATGTAATCGTAGCTCAACCCATGAAAGCCGTAGCGCCGTATGCCGTCGTCGTAAAACTGACGGGGTAACGCGAATGTGTCGTTGACCCAAGGGTGCCCTCGGTGAAAGGCGGTGTCGAAACAGGCCACCTGCACTGCGCCGGGAAAGAGGCCCCGCGCGGCAGCGATACCGGCAAGGTTATGCGGTTGGTGCAAGGGGGCCAGCGGGATAAGGGCCGTCAGGGCGGCCTCGATCTCCGGCGTGACAATCACGGGGTCCGCGAGATCCGGCCCGCCATGCACGACACGGTGCCCGACACCAGTGATCGTGGTGTTGTCGAGATATGGCTCAAGGGCATCAATGACATATTCAAGGGCTTCGCGATGCGTGGCCGCACCGCAGGGCGTTTTCGTCGTCTCATCGCCCGCCTGAAGGATGAGTTGCGCGGCGCTGCCAATGCCGTCCACCTGCCCGGACACGCGCAGCACCGGCTCTGGCGCGCTGTCATAGAGGCCGAATTTGAGAGAGGACGACCCGGCGTTGAGCGTCAACAACCCTGTCACGGGCGTTGGGCCGCGCTGTAGAGCGCGGCAATCGCCGCTGAGGCGATACGGGTCTTGGTATCATCGGCCCGGCTGGTCAGGATGATCGGCACACGCGCACCAAGCACGACACCGGCGGCTTCAGCCCCGGCCAGATACATCAACTGCTTGGCGATCATGTTGCCCGCCTCAAGGTCGGGCGCAACCAGTATGTCGGCCTGCCCCGCGACGGGCGACACGATGCTTTTGGTGGCGACAGCGCGCATCGAGATCGCGTTGTCGAAGGCCAAGGGGCCATCCAGAAGCCCGCCCGTGATCTGGCCGCGATCCGCCATCTTGCAAAGCGCCGCCGCCTCGATCGTGGATTGCATGCGTGCGTTGACGGTCTCGACTGCTGACAATATGGCCACCTTGGGCACGTCGATGCCGATAGCACTGGCAAGGTCGATGGCGTTCTGGATGATGTCGGCCTTGGTCTCAAGGTCAGGCGCGATGTTGATCGCGGCATCGGTGATGATCAGCGGCTTGGGATAGGTCGGCACATCCATCACGTAAACATGGCTCATCCGGCGCTCGGTGCGCAGGCCGCCGGTCTTGGATACAACCGCCGACATGACCTCATCGGTATGCAGCGCGCCTTTCATCAAGGCCCGCGCCGCGCCAGTGCGGACCAGATCGACAGCCGCCTCCGCCGCGGCATGGCTATGTGGCGTGTCGACAATCTCCAACCCCGTGATGTCGAGATCGTTTTCCTCTGCCACGCTGCGGATTCGCGCCGCCGGGCCCACGAGGATCGGGGCAAGCACCCCAAGATCACGCGCCTGAAGCGCCCCTTCAAGCGAGGACCTGTCACAGGGATGCACGACAGCCGTGGCCATCGGGTCAAGCGCCTGCGCACGGGCCAGCATTTCGCCATGGGCTTTGCCGTGTTTGTGCAGGACGATATCCGGCATGGTCATCCGGGGCCTGCGTATCTTGCGGTCTGGTGCAATGACGCGGGCCACGCCTTCGATCACGGGCTTTCCGTCACCGTTCGTGCAGGTGCAGGCCAATGTCAGGCGGTGCTTTTCCTCGTCGCGCTCTGTCACTTCCACGCGCACCACGACGGTATCGCCAACCCCGACCGGTTTCAGGAACTTCAGCGATTGTTCAAGATAAATCGTGCCCGGCCCGGGCAATTGGGTGCCCAGAACGTTCGAGATCAGGGCACCGCCCCACATCCCGTGCGCCACGACCTTGTGAAAGATGTCGCCTTCGGCAAACTCCTCATCCACATGGGCCGGGTTCACATCCCCGGACACGACAGCGAAGGCATCAATGTCCTGCGCTGTGAGCGTGCGCACCAGTTCGGCAGAGTCGCCGATCTTGATCTCGTCAAACGGGCGGTTTTCAATAAAGCCAAGCGGTTCCGGGTCAGACAACGTGGTGTCCTCCATCGATATAAGCGGTGTTGCCGCTGACCGAGCTGGCAAAGTCGGACACCAGACAGGCGGCCATCGCGCCAACCTCTTCGATGGTGGTGAGGCGATGCAGCGGCGCGCGACTGCGGGCATCATCCACCAACGCGTCAAAGTGATCAATCCCCGAGGCGGCACGTGTTTCCAGCGGTCCGGGCGACAAGGCGTTCACGCGAATGTTCTTGTCCCCAAGCTCCACCGACAGATAGCGGGTCGTCGCTTCCAAGGCGGCTTTGACCGGCCCCATGATATTGTAGTGATCCACCACTTTTTCGGCCCCGTGATAGGACACGGTCAGGATCGTGCCGCCCTCCGCCATCAACGGCTCGGCGCGCTTGGCAAGCCGGATCAGCGAATGCACCGAGACATCCATGGCCTTTGCAAACCCGTCCCGAGAGCAGTCCACCACGCGCCCATGCAAGTCGTCGCGCGGGCAATAGGCAATGGAGTGCACAAGAAAGTCGAGCTTGCCCCAAGTCTTTTCAATCGCGGCGAAAACCGCGTCGATTTGGGCGCTGTCGGTCACGTCCAGAGGCAGCAACAACTCGGCATCGACCGAGGTGGCAACCGGTTCGACAAATCGGCGCGATTTGTCGTTCTGATAGGTCACACAGAGTTGCGCACCAGAGGTATGGAACGCCGCGGCGCACCCCGCCGCGATGGACTGTTCATTGGCGACACCCACGACAAGACCCACCTTGCCCTTGAGAAAGTCGTTCCGTGGAAACATGCGGCTTACTCCTGAAATACATAGGTGCCGGGCGCGTCGCCCAAGGCTTTGCCCATCTTGGGCGGTTTGCCCTTTGTCCCGGAGTTGTCTGCCAGCCAAGACGCCCAGGCCGGCCACCAGCTTCCGTCTTGCAACGGCGCAACCTCCATCCAATCTTCTGGCGACAAGGCCTTGTCCTGATCCCGGACGGTATGGATGCGAAAATGGCGGCGCTTGTGGCCCGGCTCAGAAAGGACACCGGCATTGTGTCCGCCATTGGTCAGGGCAAAGGTCACATCGGCGTGTCCAAGGGCGTGGATTTTGAAAACCGATCTCCATGGCGCGATATGATCAGTCTCGGTGCCCACAGCGAAAACGGGAATCCGGATATCACGCAGCGACACATGGTGCCCATCGACATGATAGCGCCCCGCGGCAAGGTCGTTGTTCAGGAACATGTGCCGCAGGTACTGCGAATGCATGCGCGCGGGCATCCGCGTGGTATCGGCATTCCACGCCATCAGGTCATTCATCGGAAGATCGTCTTCCCCCAGCAGGTATTTGCGGACCATCTGCGACCAGATCAGATCGTTGGAGCGCAGCATCTGAAAGGCGCTCATCATCTGGCTGGCGTCCAAATAGCCCTGTTCATGCATCACGTCCTCAAGGAATGACACCTGGCTTTCGTTGATGAAGAGGTTGAGTTCCCCCGGTTCGCTGAAATCCGTCTGCGCGGCAAAGAGCGTCATGCTCGCCAACCGGTCATCGCCATCGCGCGCCATGGCCGCCGCGGCGATCGACAAGAGCGTACCGCCAAGGCAATAACCGGCAGCATGCACCCGTCTGGCACCCGTATGGCTTTCAATCACGTCCAAAGCCGCACGCGGCCCGAGGTCGAGGTAGTCCTGCATCCCATAATGCGCGTCCTCTGCCGTGGGGTTGCGCCATGAGATCATGAACACCGTAAAGCCCTGCTCGGTCAGGTAGCGCACGAGTGAGTTCTCTGGGCTTAGATCGAGGATATAGTATTTCATGATCCACGCAGGCACGATCAGGACGGGTTCGGGATGCACCGTATCGGTGGTTGGCTCATACTGGATCAGCTCGATCAGATGGTTGCGATACACCACCTTGCCCGGCGTGGTCGCCACGGTCTCCCCGACCTGACTGTTTCCGGCGGGGTGCGGCCCGTCCTTGATATCGCGAAGCGCGCTTTTTAGCCCTTGATGGATATTCGCCCCGCCCGTCGCCAAGGTGCGGGTCAGAACCTCGGGATTAGTTGCCGGGAAATTGGACGGCGCCATGGCGTCGAGAATTTGCCGCGTTACGAAGGCCACGGAGTCTTTTTTGGAGGGTTCAAGCCCGGGAACGTTTCGCGCCGCCTGATCTGCAAGGTCTTCAAGCAACAGAAAGCCTTGCGCCATGGCCGCGAAGGGCGGTTGGCTCCACCCATCACTCCGAAACCGACGATCAGTTTTCGCTGGCTCGATGGGTTTGAGATCCGGGTCATCCGGGCAGCCCGTCGAGACATATCGCGCCCATTGCAGCCAGCTTTCGCTTGCCGATTTGACCATGTCGACCTGAAGGTCGGGGGCAATCGCGAAATGCACGGCCCAATCGCTCCACATGGCCTGCATGGATGCAGGCGAGCCACCAAACGACAATTTCGCCAGCTTTTTGCGAAGTGGCCGTTGCGGAAATTCACGGGCCTGATTGTCGTCTGTGTTGGATCGCTCGGATTTCAGATCTTTCATCGGGGCCCACCGGATTTGTCATACGCGCCCCCTCTTAGGACCGTTACATGACAGGCAGACAACAGGACGAATATTCATCATACGTGCGAATTGGGCGGCACCGGGCTCCCCGTCAAAATCCGCAATGACCGTTTGAACGACGGCGTCCCATCCATGCCTGAAAGCCAGCAAGCACGGCAGCTTGTCTTGCTGACGAAACGATCCAAACCATTGGCGTTGCAGGCAGTCTTGGAGAACCCACCTAACGCTTGCCTGAGTGCCTAAAGCGTCCTGCTTTGAACCTGACACATCAGATAAAGACAGGGCGCGAGCAACAGTCACATGTTGCGCGGCCTGCGCCCCAAAGCTGTGACTCATGTTTTGGGTCGAAGGCTTTCGCCTTGGCACCCAACAAAAGGGTTTTATCCGATATCATTGCCCGAATCATGCTTGAGCAAGCATCATGTACCCTGCCACTATTACTCGGCGCGAGGGGGGGATGCGCGATGAAACGGAACACGATCAAGCTAGTTCTTTTTTTCACTCTGGCTGCGACACCGGGGTATTCTTTCGACCTGAATGACGTTGTTACGGGCATAAACGTCATCAATGAGCTTTCCAAACAACAGCAAGAACGCCAACCGCAAAGAGACCGTGCAGAGCCCCGCACAGAACAACGCCAACAGGTACAATCGGACCGGCGCACCATCCGTCAAATTCAAACGACACTGACCGATCTGGGCTATGCCCCCGGGCCGATTGATGGCCTGATGGGCAGCCGGACGGCGCAGGCGATCCGCAGGTTCGAGGCGGATATCGGCGCACCGGTCACGGGCCAACCCACGCGGTCGATCCTGCGGCGAATGCAAGCCGAACGGCAAGCTGGCGGCACGACACCCACCGCAAGCAATACGCCAAACCCGAGTTTTGATTGCGCCCGGGCCGGCACCTCGACCGAGAAGGCCATTTGCAGTTCGGCCAGTCTGGCCACCTATGATCGCGAGATTGCCCGCTCGTTCTCAACCGCCCGGGATCGCTTGGATGCATCCGCCGCCGACGACCTTCTCCAAGGTCAGCGCGCTTGGCTGAGGGAACGCAACGCTTGCGGCGGCAACCGGGCCTGTCTTGAGTCAACCATGCGCGACCGCGCCGCCTACTTGCAGCGCGTCACAACAGATGGATCGACAAACAGAGTTGCAAACAGCGACACGATGCCAGGCGCATCCGGGGCACAAGGCAACCTGCCCCTGTTCTTCATCAGCAACGATTTCGTACCACGCAGCGCTAGTTCGCGATACGAAAACTCGCGGGACGATATGGTGACGCGGCTTGAGTATGCCGCGAATGCGGATTTGATTAACGATACCGATTTCATGATGCGGCTTCTGGATACGCTTCCGGATGAGGACATCGACGCCTTGATCGGCCTTGTTCACGAGGGCAACCCGCCACAAATCCTGCTCAACAATCTGGCGGCGAAGCGCAAGGCCGGTGGCCCCACACTCGCGTCGATCTCGACCTATCTTTGGGAGAACGAATTCGACCGGCGGCTTTTCATGTCCGAGGGCCGCGCCCTTGTCGAGGCGCGGATCGCGCAAGACCAGCTTGCCGGCTCGATTGACGTGATGCTGATCTGCGCGGCCAGTTTCGGGGAGTACGACTTCGACGCAGAAGAGTTCCCGCAAAGAACGACCTCTTGTAGAGAGAAACGTTTGGACCTGAACGGGCGCTCAGTACTGGCCGAGTACCGTTCTGGCCCGGGGATTGGCCCCATTTCCATGGAGGTCTCCGAGGCACGGGCCTTCTCGGATCAGCTTGGCAGCCTGCGTAAGCTCCTGGTGTCCTCTCCTGCAACCTTGTCGATTGAACCCAATGACTCGATGAATCGCTTGAGTATCGAAGTGACAGGGCCGCCCCGGTTGCATCCGATGCATTCGCTGGAAGAGGTGCTTTATACCTATCCCGAAACGCCAACTGCGGATGCAGGGGACGCAGGCCAACCGTCCTATGCGCCGCCGGTTTCGGATATATGGCCGCGCGTCCCGGGCGCGTTTTTCGTGCTGCGCCTCGCGCCTGACGTTCTGACCGAGGATGAATGGCTGCAACTGACAGAGCGGCAGGTTCAATACGACCAGGACCGCAACGGCCCCAGCGTTTTCTCGCCCGATCAGGTGAGGGGCCGGAAGCCATCCTTCGTTGCGCCCGAATTGGTGGATGACTACAAGGCCGAGGTGCAGCGACTGCTTTCCGATCTCACCCCGAGGGCCGTTACCCCCATAAAGGTCGAGCCAGAGTGGGTCGGATACAAAGATGGCAAACTGACCGCATCCCGAACCAATGGAGGCTATCTGCGCGAAATTCATCGCATGGACCGGATGCAGAACATGGCCGAGCACTTGGGCAAGTCCGCCGCATTCGGTGACCCCGGGTTGCAGCAGGATTTCAACGTCAAGGAGCTGCCCGAATCATTGGTCCAAGGCCTGCGGCCACTCATCAGGAATGTCATTCTGGTGTCGGACCGCTTGCCGCGTATTCCCGCGCTGGAAATGGAGGCAGCCAAGGCGGAAAGCCTTTTCCTGCAAGACAACTGCCATTCGGAGCGCGACGCCCTCAATGATCTGATGCAAGACGGATCAGGTGCGTCGGCTTATGACGTCAATAACGCCAATGAGACATATTACGATTGCCTGGGGCGCAAGCGTGATCTGCCCGAACACTTCGTTTTCGACATCTCCATGGAATTCACCGGCGTTCAGCGCAACGAACGGGGCTTTTTCCTTGAAACCAAGCTGTTGGGGGCCGAGCTTTATGACCTCAAAGGATTGAACTTTGCCAGTCTCACGCACGAGGATTTCCCCGCCGGGGATACCGGGGACAACCAAAAGCAGGATCAAGCCGAACAGGAGCAAGTTGATCAGGCCGAGCCAGAAGCGGAAAGTGACGACGCCCCGACGCTGATCGACCCCGACATCGTCGGGCTGAAACTCGGCATGTCATTGGACGAGGCCGACAAGGTGATCCGCTCGCATTTCGAGAAGATCGACGGGATTGTAGAACGGCACATGGCAAAGAACGTTTTTGCCAACTCCATTGCCTATGGCAATGCGTCCACGGGTGAATCGATCGCGGTGTATCATCTGGTCGATCGGCCCGAGGAGGGTGTGATCGCGATCACGCGAACCTTGGACCTGCCGGGAAAGCGTCCGATGGCGGGGGAGTTTCGCAAGCTGATTTCGGAAAAATATGGTTTGGAAGACAGCAACTGGGGCAACCACCTTCAGGTCAACGACACGGGCCATAGAAACTGCCTTCCGCTGTTTCCAACCAGCCTTGGCCGCTACTTGCCCAGTGGCCTCAGTGAAACATGGCGCCAAGGCTCACGCGCCGACGTTGGCTGGGAGTTGTTCTCGAATGTCCTGTCGTTGCCGTTCCCGCAAGGCGAGGTCGGCAGGCGGATGATCCTTGAAGAGGCGGATTGCGTTCCGGCCCTCGCCGTCAGGTTCTTCAGCACGAACGATGACCTGAGCATTCATACCCTGCTTGTCGATGCATCGGCACCACGCGAGGTGATGCGGGAGGCGCTGACTGCCGAAAAGGACGACATAACCACCAAGTTCTGATCGTGGTGGGTTTCGTGATTGGCCGGGCGCACCCTCGCCCCGGCTAGTCGCAGTCAGCCACTGATGATACGTCGATTTTGCTTAGGCTCTCGCGCCGCATTATGGCCATGTGGGCATCAAGAATTGCTTGGGCAAGCTCCCCGGTGGTCGGCACACAATCCCTTTTTTGACTGCACCCCCAGTCCTTCGTCAGCATGTTCCCATGCAAACGGCACACGGATTGTTGGACGCGGCTTGCCAAGCGCCAACTGGCGTTGATCTCGGCGATCGTGATATCGCGTTTAAATCGCAGGGCCGACACAAGCTCTTCGTACTTGCGGTCCAGAATGGCCAATCGCGCGTCCGTCCAATAGTTGATGCAGGCCTTTTTCTTCATTTCCGCATCGGTCAGGCGGTTGCGCTCGTCAGCATCGTCGACGTGTTTTTTCCTCTCCGCGTAGGCCCTGTCGATCTCCTGCCGCGTGAGCCATCCGTTCTCATGCAATTCCTTCTTCTTTTCGCGAAACGCCTTATCCAATTTGTCGCGCTCGGAATTGAAATCATCACGCGCGGCCTGAACGTCTTCGCGGCGCTCTTCGCGCAGCAGTTGCAATTGCGGGCAAGTGTCACTCATCGCGACCCCGGGCAAGATCAGGCCGATACAAAGGCCCACAATCATTGCGATATCAGGTTTTGCCATCATATGCAGAGCAGCCCCAGCGACCCGGTTTTGCACGAGTACGATAAACAGTTTGGCACGCTATGTATACGCGCAACGTACCATGCTTGCCTTGCAACCCATCCGGCGAACGCCTTGACCCCGGTCATCCTGCGTGGATTTCGAAAGAGACCAGTTCAACCACGGTTTCGCCCTGCTCGCCGTCCCAACTCAGGTACACGGGGCCGCGTTTAGGGGAAATGTGAAGGCGACTTGTGTACGCGGGTCCATCGTCACTATGCCTATAGGTCGAGACGATGCTGGCACCCAAATCGCTGGACAGGGTTTCAAGCCGCGAAGACACATGCGTCAACGGCGCACCGAGAAGCGGTATCATCATATCGCGCAAAGAGCGTGTCTTGAGCGAAACCGGCAGATAAAGCGCATCATCCCATTCGATACCCGGAAAAGCCGCGTAGGGTATCGTCGACATCGCGGTTGCAAGCGCGGCAATGGGCCCGCGCCGGTCGCAGGACACGCTGACGATACGGAAGGCGTCGATATCCAACTCCGCCTCGAAATAATCGCCGTCCCGGTCCTCCATTCGAAACAGCCCGTCTTCGGTAAAGCGGGTTGTCACAACCAGTGAACCGGCCTTGCTAGATCCAGACATCGCCCCCCTGTTGATCGTCCAAAGGCCACGGCCCGGGAGCATTCCGGTCACAAGATCATGGATTACCGGGTTCTGGCTTGCCGCGGCGATAACCTGCCGCTCGGATGGCAAACCCGACGCCAACCAGCGCCGGTATCGCCCATCGCTCATGTCGACCTCGAAATAATTGGCCAGGCGAAACGGCTTGGTCGGCGTGCCAAGTTTCGGGCCGGACTGTTGCTGCAGATGAAGATGCGGCACGGCAGAGCGGCCTGAATTGCCGACCTTCCCGAGGACGGTATCGAACGACACCCGCTGCCCCGGTTGCACCGCGACCGACCCCGCCATGAGGTGACACACCGCGACATGAGGGGTTTTGTCGGACTGGATGATAACGTGGTTTCCCCAGTTCTCGCCGTAGTTCACCGTGCCAATCGGATTATCCGGAACCCCGTTCTGAACCGAGACGACCTTGCCTTCGACCGGGGAATACACCTCAGCCCCCCAAATGGACGGGCGGTTTTCCGCGTTCGTGCCGAGGTTCGTCCGGGGCTTCTCGAAATCAATCGCATGACGCCAGCGACCGCGATGTGTCAGCGGCCCATCCATACCCTGCGTGATCTCGACCGGGCCATGGACCGGTACGCTGAGAAGTTGGTTCTTCTTGCTGCCCCATCGCGACTCCAGCCAATCGAAGGATATCCGTGCCGTTTCGGGGCGCGCCCATAACGCCAAAGCCCCCCAATCGCGCCCGACCAGCCCCATGCCGGTCATCGTCGCAAGACCGGAATAGAGCGTGATGATGAACGGGATCGGAAGATAGGACACACCCGAATGGTTCGTCTGGATCTGAAGGAAGGCCGCCAAAAGCGCGGCGAGCATTCCTGCAAAGGATGCCGTCACAAGCCCATGCAAACCGGGCACGACGAACACCGCCCCAAGTGCCATCCCCGCAAGAAAGGAATTATAGGACGCAGGCACCCAATCCACCGGGGCACCGATCGAAATGATCGCGATGGAAAAAAGCGCGCCCGACATCCACCCGATGAGGCCGGTCAGGAACATCACCGGAGACCATAGCGCGATCAAGATCGCGATAACGGCCCCGGACAGAACCGAAGGCGAAAACACGAACACCCCGAGCCCGTACAAGAAGGCCGCTGGCAGGTCTGCCCAATCTTGGTAGGCCATGTCCGGCCAGCCGAAATACTCGGCAGGATGGCTGCCCATGCCGGAAAACAGGGTCAATATGATGGCCGCAACGATACAGTAGGGCCAAACCGTTACCGGAAGACCCTGCTCAGGATGCAGGGATTTCCCAAGAAAGACGAGATAAAGCGCCACAAGTACCGCCGTCCCGGTGGCCAAGGTCAGCGCGACCGCGGACAACCCGATCGGCCCAAGGACCCAATAAGAAACGAGCGCGGCCAAAAGGCCGTTGGCGCGAAACTCGATCGTCAGCGACGACATTTCGGCGTGAACAAGAAACCTGTCCAATGCGGCCATGAACAACAGGGCCAGCAAGCCCACCAAGGCAAGGCTGGGCGACAGCAACAAAGGCACCCACAACCCAAGGCCGACAAGCGAAGACTGGATCAGCAAAAGGGCCGAGAGCGGACGCAGGAAAACATCTTCGACAAGACCCAAGAGAGCCCCGCCCTTGCCGGTCCCCCGGTCATGCAGGCTGCACGCCCGGATTGATCCACGAAGCTCAACCATGCCTGCCAACGTCAGGTTCATCCCCAAAAACTTCCGGGGCTTCAATGTCATTCAGGTCTTCGCGGCGCCGGATAAGACGCATCTCGGAGTCTTCGCCTATCATCACAACGGCCGGACGCAGGTGGATGAACTGCATGGATTGGCCGAGGTTATAGGCCCCCACGGGCCACAGCGTCAGCCGATCACCCACCCTCAACCTTGGCAGCGCGACATTCTCGCGGATCACGTCGATTTCCATGCAAAGGTCGCCGACAAGCCTTGTCTGCTCGGGCAGTTCATCCATTCTGCGCGCCGGGCGAACCGAGATTTCAAACCACGCCGCCGTATAAAGAAGATTGATCCCGACATCCGCGACATAGGTGACCTTGGAATATCGCCCCAAAAGGCTTCTTTCCTTGATGCGCATGGCATCCTCGGCGGTGCCGCGCGGCTGCCCGGCGGCTTCTCCCTGCTTGACCGCGACGACACTGCTGATGAGGTAGCCGGACTCGTCAACAAGATGGCGACCACTTTCCAACCGCAATTCCGGGCGCCTGTCACTGGGAAGCCTGTTCAGCTCTGAGGTGATGGCGTCTGCATATTTCTCGATTGGGGCAATGGTCGTCTCGGCGGGCCCCTTCATGCCGTGCAGAAGGCTGTAGGATGGAAAACCGCCACCAAGGTTCAAGCATGCAGCAAGATGGCCCGTGTCGTCCTCCACCTGATCCCGAAGCCCAAGAAGCAGTTTCGTTGCAACGCGATAGGCTTCGGGGTCAAGCATGTAGGTCCCGATGTGACTGTGCAGCGTGTGCAGGTTCAGGTTAGGGTTCTGTGCGACACGCCGCGCCGCGCGCTGTGCTTCGCCGCTGGCAAGATTGAACCCGAACTTGGACCACGTCGGCCCATGGCCTGTCGCGAACCAGACCCGAATGCCGACATCGAAGGGTCCATCCATCTCCTCGGCCGCGGTTTCGACACGGTCCAGATCATCCCAGTTGTCGATCTGGATGAGCGCGCCTTCGGCAAAGGAACGTCGTATGGCCGAGGGGCTTTTGTAAGGTCCGTTGAACAGGATCTCGTTGCCTTCGTACCCAAGATGCCGGGCCTTTTTGTACTCGAAATTCGAGACGATCTCGGCACCCCACCCTTCGTCTTTGAGAACCCGGCAAATCGCATCGAGGTTGTTGGTCTTGTAGGACCAGAAGAAGTGGGTCTCGGGATAGCGTGACCTGAAGGCCGTACGCATCCGGTTGATTTTCCGGCGCAGCGTCCGTTCGGAAAACACAAAGGCGGGCGATCCGGCGCGTTCGATGATGTCTTCGATCTTGCAGCCGTCGATCTCGGTCAGCGGCTCCACGGAATAGCCACGCGCGAGCGGGTTGCGTTCCGCCGACATGGTGGGCGACAGATTGCCCAGTTCTTCCGAAATCCGCGGGCTTTCGTAGTCGTCATTCATGGGTCAGCCCGTCCTCTGGTTTGTGCTTACTGGAATAGTCGGTCAGTTCCCGGTCGATACCGAGATCTGCCAAAAGCGTGATATCTGCGACGATGTCCTCGCAGTGCCGGAGAAACATCTTGCCGGCCGGGCAATCCGACAGCGCCGGTGGCGTGGTTCCAAGCGCATGCGCCGCACTGTAGGCGGGAAGGTTCATGCCCGTCTTCGCGGCAAAGGATATCCACGCCGGGAAGCGCGGGTTGATCTCGAACAGGACAAAGGGCCGCCCGATCGGTTTGACCAACTCAATCTCAAGCGGCCCGTCCCATTCGAGTTCTTTGAGCAGCCGCCGGGTGATACCGTCGATGTCCGGGTTTTCGACGACCACGCCACCAAAGCCCTTGCCCATCCTCGAACGCAGGAGTTTGCGCAGCGTGATCGCGCCAACCAACTCGCCGCCCTCGGCAACCGCGGCAACATCGTATTCTTCACCATAGATGGCCTCCTGCACCATGACAGGCGTCCCCCAAGTCGACACAACCCTGTCGAAGGCGGCAGCAAGCTGTGCCTCGGTATGAACCAGATGGGCCTCGTAGTGCAGGCCCTTGATGTAGCACGGGTAGCCAACGGCGATAGCGCGTTGCGCCGCCGTGGTCACGTCACTGGCAGGAAAGGTCCGCGGCCCCGCGACATTGGCCTTCACGCAAAGCTCGTTGAGCCGGATTTTCGAGCGCTCGGCAAAGGATTTCGCCGTCGGCGCGACAACCGCGATGCCCATTTTTTCCAGATCATCGCGCAGGCCGATCAGGTTGTCGAACTCACTGTCCAATGTTGGCATGACAAGGGACAGTCCCTCGCGCTCATGGACCTCACGAATGCGCGCCAGATAATCCCTCTGGCCCGCCCCGGGATAGGGAAACAGATAGGTCGCATCCACACGATCAGGACCGTCAGAATAGATTCCGGTCTCCATGGGGTCATAGCTGATGCCGATGAAACGCGCATGCGGGATATGGCTGCGGATGGATTCGATGACCGCTCCCCCCGGTTGCGGACTTTCACCACGATGAAGGCCGCTGACGGCGATCACCACGGGCTTTTGTGTCGCCGGCAAGACCTATGTCTCCTGCATTTCGGAGATCAGCCCCAATTGGATGAGCCGGAACTTGAACTGTTCAAAATCACGCATGGCTGTCCCCCGATTGATTCCATAGCGTTTCATAAGATTTTTCTCGATCTCGGCGCTGCATTGACCCGAGACAATGGCGCGCAAAATCCAAACCCCTTCCGCGCTGAGCAGAAAGAACTCGCCGCTTTCGGAATCGAAGACGAAACGATCCCGGATGATTCTGAGCGTACGATGATCAGTGCCGATATCGCGCGCAGTATCGGTGCCCTTTGATTGCACGCATCCCCCTACAGTTAATTTCCCCCGAGCGAACACTTTTTCACGTGCGACTCTGTACCAACATAATCTTCTAATATTCTCAGCACGTTGACGGTTATCAATTCGGTGATGCCACAGCTCACTATGCTTGGGCTCAGCCTACGCGCGAAGCGTCAAATACCGACTCGCCAACCCGAAGGGAGGACACACCATGACCGTCCAGACATCCTTATTCCGCAACGCTTTGGCCGGGGTCGTCTTTGCGGCGGCCGGGTTGGCAGCGGCCCCGCTTGCCGCTCAGACATTGCGCGCGGTTCCACATGCGCAACTGGAGGTTCTCGATCCGATATGGACCACCGCATATATCACGCGCACCCATGGTTTCCTTGTTTACGACACTCTGTTCGGGTTTGATCGCGAAAACGAAGCCCAGCCGCAGATGGTCGACAGTTGGGACGTTTCCGAGGATGGCCTGGAGTGGAGCTTCACGCTGCGTGACGGCCTGAAATGGCACGACGGCGCGCCGGTGACTGCGGAGGATTGCGTCGCGTCGCTGCGCCGTTGGGGGGCGCGTGACGGTGTCGGACAAGCCTTGTTCAAGCAAATCGCCGATATTCAGGCCGAAAGCGAGGACACGTTCAGAATCAGCCTCAGCAAACCCTATCCAAGGATGAAAGAAACGCTGGCGCAGATGTCGTCGGGCGTTCCCTTCATGATGCCCAAGCGTATCGCCGAGACCGACCCGGATGTTCCCATCACCGACCCAACGGGGTCGGGCCCGTTCATCTTCGATCTTGAAGAATGGGTGCCGGGTGAGCGCTCGGTCTATGTCCGCAACGAGGACTACGTTCCACGGTCTGAACCCACATCGCTGGCCGCCGGTGCAAAAATCCCCTTCCTTGAGCGCATCGAATGGGTCAGCTTCCCCTCGCAGGACGACGCCGTTCAGGCGCTGATCGACAACGAGGTTCAATATCTGGAGTCGCCGACAACGGAACACGCTGAACAGCTTGAAGACGAGGAAGGGATCACGGTGGTGCTTGCCGACGCCGTCGGTAGCATTGGCATGGGTGTGTTCAACCATCAAATCCCGCCCTTCGATGACGCCGCTGTCCGAATGGCCGCGATGACCGCGATGGACCAGAAGGCCTATATGTCCGCCGCCATCGGAACGACCGATTATTGGCAGCTCTGCCCCTCGATCTACCCTTGCGGAACCGAATATGCCTCTCCCGTTGGCGACAAGGCGTTCACCACGGGCGATGTCGACAAGGCGCGTGAGTTGCTGGAACAAACAGACTATGACGGCACGCCGATCATCGTGATGGACCCGGTCGACAGCCCGGTGATCTCAGCCTTCACCGAGGTGTCGCTCACCGCACTCGAAGATGCCGGCTTTACCATCGACCATCAGGAAATGACCTGGTCCGAGCTTGTCCAGCGCCGCGCAAATCGCACCGGGGAAGACGGTGAGACATGGAACATGTTCCATACTTGGTGGTTGGCCCCCGACCTTGTCGATCCTTTGCGGATCGCCTTCTCGGGTGACCCCGAGAGCGGTTGGATCGGCTGGCCGGACGACGCCGAGGTCGAAGCGCTGCGCGCCGACTACATCGCATCAGATAATGATGCCGAGCGCGCCCGGCTTGCAGGGGAGATACAGGACCGTATCGCCGGTCAGGCGCATTTCGTGGTTCTGGGCCAGTTCTTCGAACCGATTGCCTTCCGCGACAGCGTGGTCGGGTTACAGCGTCCGATACAAATGTATTACAACCTGACCTTCTTCGAGGAATAGCGCGCCACGCCATTAGCGACTTCTCGCCGTTATGTGCGGATTTGGCAGCATTTCGCCACAGATTGACACTCCAGGCCCCGCCCGCCTTGCCAGCGTGCGGGGCCTTTTGCTACCCAATCCTCAAGAGATCGCACAGATCCGAATGAGGAAACGAGGGCCGGGCAGAGAATAACCCCTAATTTGCCGTCGATTCGCCACTTTCACGCGCCAGGTTTGCGCGTGCTCGTGCGCGGACTGGCCGGGATTGCCCTTCGCGCTGTCGTGCACGCATTCGGCGCTGCGCAAGCGAGGAGGACTATTCATGTTTAGAATTCCAAGTCTCAAGTATGCCACCAAGAAACCTTTGATACATCTGCGCTTTGCGCTTTTGGCCTTGGCGACAGCGGCGTTTTTCGTTCCGGCCCCGGCCATGGCCAAGGTGCAGGCCGTGTCCATTCCTTCAACATCAAATTCAGGCCTGTCTCTGAATGCCCACCTGCATCGTCCCGCCGGCGGCGGGCGGGCGCCTGCGGTGGTTTTGATGCATGGCTGCGGCGGCTGGCAACCAGCGGTCCGGAAAGGCTTGGACGCCTACGCCAGGTTCCTTGTCGGCAATGGATTCGTCGTCCTCAACGTTGACAGCTTCGGCCCCCGCGGCAATCAAGGCGGGACGGTCTGCCAAAGCCTCAATCGCCTGTCCGCCGCGCGGCGATACCGCACAAGCGATGCCTATGACGCGCTGCAATTCTTGCGCGCACAGCCCTTCGTCGATGCCAAAAGCGTTTTCCTCATCGGTCAAAGCAACGGCGGCAGCGTCGCGATGATCGCGGCCATGGAGCGGACCCGCCGCAGCCAGATCGGTGGGCAACAGGGCTTTCGCGGTGTCGTGGCCCTTTACCCTTGGTGCGGCGCAACAGGATCGCGCCGCCCAAATCTGGACTCACCGCTTCTTATTCTCGGTGGTGCGCTGGATGACTGGGTTCCGCCCCGGGAATGCCAGCGGATGACCGCGCGCGGTCGCGAATTGCAGGTGCGCGTCTATGCCAACGCGGCCCATTCCTTCGACGTGCCCGTGCCCGTCCACCGATACTTGGGCAACCTTGTTGGATACAGCCCCTCGGCAGCACGCGACGCAAGGTCGGAAATCCTGCAATTCTTCAACACCCATATGTAACGCCTTGCAGCCTCTTCGTAGGTGTAACGCATATGCACATCTTTGACGCCTTGTGCTTTTGCAGGGCGTCTTTTTCTCGCAGCGGTGGTGATTTAGCGATAAGATAGTGTCAAAGCCAACCATCATTCGGGGCAATACCGTCACCTCGCACGGTCGTCAGCCTCGTGGAGGAAAACCGGATGTTTCGTAAACTTGCCTTGATCGCCTCTGCCATCACTTGCGGGGTCAGCACTCCCGCAGTGGCCCAGGATTTCAACGTCCTGCTTGGCGGGCGGGCAACCGAAAGCTCGACTTACACCAGCTATCTTTCGGTCACCGGCACCTACGGCGCAGAGGGCGCAGGTGGCCTGACCTTCCGCGCCGAGGCCGAAAACACCAAGACGCAGTTTGCAGGCTCAAGAACAAAGCAGGACATGCAGCGCATCCTCGCCGGATACACATTCGTGACCGACAGCGGCACATTCACGGCGCTGGCTGGCCCCACGCATGTGAAACGTTCGGTCAATGGCGGCCCAAGCACGATTTCCGAGGTTGGCGCCTATGCCGGCTTGGAAGGCTACGGCTTTTGGGGCACGCGCGGCTACTGGGCGGGGATCACGCAATACTCCACCCCCGACGAGGCATTCTACACGCGCGCCTTCACAACTTATCTTGTCGGCGGCAACACAAGCATCGGGCCTGACATCTCTTATCTCGACGAGCCGAATTTTGAACGTGGCACGCTTGGCCTGCGCTCGGCATGGACGTTCGACCAGAACGTCATCGCCCTGATCGGTGGCATGTCGAAGGAAACCGGCACCGCCGGTCCCAGCGAAACCGAAGGGTTCTTGGAATTGCAACTGGGCCTGTCCTTCTGATCTTGCATCGCTACGTAAAAGCAGAACGCAGCTTCACTCCCGGCTAGCACAGGGCCTCCAAGGCGCTACTCGCCGTTCTGCGCAGTCAACAGCGCATCAATCTCACCGCCCGGCATGGCTGTCGCGATGTCCGAAAACTCCCCCTCTCCCAAGATACGCTTGGCCGCGTGAATGAAAGCGGTTTGCGCCACCCGTGCCAACCCGGAGCCCACCGAAATCCGCGCCGCCCCCATGGCGGCAAATTCGGCCCGGCTTACCCCGGCATAAGGCCCCACCGCCAGTACGTTCACCGGCTTTTCGGTCACCTCGAGAATACGCTTTTGATCCTCCAGAGTGGCCGGCAAGGGAACAAACAGGCAATCCGCGCCGGCCTCGTCGAAGGCCCGCACCCGGCGCAAGGCCTCCTCGATGTCATAAACCCCGTTCATCACCCCATCGGCCCGCGCCACGAAAACGAAATCGCGCCCCAAGGCGCGCGCCGTCGCCGCGCCTGCGCGCACCCTCTCCACCGCCAGATCGAAGTCATAGGAGCCTTTATCGCCCATATCGGTGTCTTCCACCGAACAGCCCGCAAGCCCGACCTCCCCGGCCCGCCGCACGGTCTCGGCAACGTCTTCCGGTGCATCGCCATAGCCATTCTCGAAATCCCCCGAGACCGGCAAATGCGTCGCCGCAACCAGATCCTGCGCATGGGCCAAGGCCTCGTCGCGCGTCACATGGCCCATATCCGCCTTGCCGATCGTAAAGGCATGGCCGCTTGAGGTGGTGCCAATCGCCTCGGCCCCCATGGCGGTCAGCACCTTGGCGCTGCCCACATCCCAGGCATTGGCCAAAACAAACGGCTTGCCCGGCCTGTGCAACGCTCTGAAATCGGCACCAATATCTCTCACCTCAAACCTCCATCCCCGCCTTACGGCCCTCGTAAAACGCATAGGGTGCCTGTCGCGGTGCCTGTGCATCGCCCACGATCCGTACCTCCAGATCGCCCAATTCCTCCGAAAGTGGCTCAAAGGCCCGGTTCGTCGTCGCCATGACCAAGGCACTGGCGGCAACTTCCACCTCCGCGCCGGTCAACAGGTTGCGCAATGTCGCCCCCTGCCCATGCCACGCCGCCACCGCATGTTCCGTCATGAACCGCGCCCCCAGTTGCGCCAGCTTGGCGCGGATCGGAATATCGGCACTGGTGCGCGCCAATTCCTTGCCGACCATGGGATCAGGCGTGACAATCACCACCTCATGGCCGGCTTCGGCCAAATGCCACGCGGTGCCAAGCCCGCGCATGCTGCCGCCCTCGTCATAGACGATCACAGTACCGCCAAGGCGCAGCTCGCGCCGCATCACCGTCTCTGGCGACACCACGTTGCCATGCTCCACCCCCGGCAAACGCTCCATCTGCGGCAACCACCGCTGCGTCGCCGCCTCATCCGGCAAAGACCCGGTGGCAAGGATCACCACATCCGCCCCAATCGCGCGCACCTCCTCGGCCTCCAAGAACGAATTGAGGTGTAACCGCACCCCCAACCGCGCGAACTGCCGCTCGTACCAATCCATCAAGTCCAAAATCTGCGCCCGGCGCGGCTGTTCCCCGGCAAGGCGGAACTGCCCGCCAATCACGGGGGCTGCCTCATGCAACGCCACGCTATGCCCGCGCTCGGCGGCCACCCGTGCCGCCTCCAACCCCGCAGGCCCAGCGCCCACAACCAACACCCGGCGCGGGGCCTCGGACCGCTCAAACCGGTCCCCACCCCACTGATACTCCCGCCCCACCGACGGGTTCACCAAACACGAAATCCAATAATCGCGCGACCGCCGCCCCCAACACATCTGGTTGCAGGAAATACAGCCGCGAATATCCTCGGCCCGCCCCTCGGACACTTTCCGCGCCCAATGCGGATCAGCAATCTGCCCCCGCACGATCGACACCAGATCGGCCTCGCCTGCGCTCAATACCCCTTCGGCATTCTCCGGCGTGCGTATCCCGCTTTCCGCCTGCACCTTGGCATGGCTGACCACCCGCATAAGCTCGGCGCAGGCATTCACCGTCAGCTTCTCGCCCATGGCAAAGGTCGGCATCAGCTTTTCAAAATCCAGATAGCCACCCGACCCGCAGGTGACATAATCCAAATGCCCCGTCGCATCATGCCGCGCCACGATCTCACACAGCGCCTCAACCCCATGCAGCACCGGGTAGCTATCGGAATAACTCACCGACATCCCAACGATGAAATCCTCGCCACAGGCCCGGCGGATGCCTTCCAAAATCCGCATCGACATCCGCGTGCGGTTTTCCAGCGATCCACCCCATTGATCGTCCCGCAGGTTGCTCCACGGGGTCCAGAACTGCTCAAGCAGCGAATGATAGGCGGCCCAAATCTCGACCCCGTCAAAGCCTGCTTTCTGACAACGCACCGCCGCCGCGATGAAGGCCTCGATCATCTCCTCGATCTCGGCCTCGCTCATGGCGTGGCTGCCATCGCTGTCGTGATAACTGGGCCCGCCCGACGGCCCCCAATGCGGCTGATAACTCAGGTCGGAATCGCCATGCGCGCCAACATGGTAAAGCTGCTGCAAAACCACGGCACCGGCATCCTTCACCGGCTCCACGATCTTGCGAAAGGCGGGGATCACGCTGTCATCCTCGGCCCGGAAATTGCCGCGAGTCAGAACCCCGGTGCGATGCACCGGCACAGGTTCGGCCACGATCATCCCCGCGCCGCCAATCGCCCGCTCCAACAGATAGGCACCAAACTGCGCACCGGGCAGGCCCTCGACCGACATATTCGCCGTATGCGCCCCGAATGTGACCCGGTTGCGCAGCACCTTGTGCCGCAAAGTCAATTCCGAGGTCAGACGCGGAAAGCCCATCACGCGGCCTCCCAATCCATGACAACCTTGCCCGATTGCCCCGAGATCATGGCGGCAAACCCCGCCTCGAAATCGTCAATCCCGATCCGATGGGTAATCACGCCAGACACATCCAAGCCCGACTGCACCAGCGCGATCATCTTGTACCATGTCTCATACATCTCGCGCCCATAGATGCCCTTGATATGCAGCATCTTGAAAATCACCGTGTTCCAATCCACCGGAAACTCCGTTGGCGCAATGCCAAGCAAGGCAACCTTCCCGCCGTTGTTCATCCGCGCGATCATCTGCTGCATCGCAGGCGCCGCGCCCGACATCTCAAGCCCCACATCAAAGCCTTCGGTCATGCCGATATCGGCCATCACCTCGCGCAGCGTCACAGCCGAGGTATCGACCACATGCTGCACCCCCATCTGCCGCGCCAGTTCCAGCCGGTAAGGGGCGATATCGGTGATCACCACCTTGCGCGCCCCCGCCCGCTGCGCGACCAGCGCGCCCATAATGCCAATCGGCCCGGCCCCGGTCACCAAAACATCCTCCCCCACCAGATCGAAACTCAAAGCGGTATGCACCGCATTGCCGAAGGGGTCGAAAATCGCCGCGATCTCATCGGGAATATCATCGGGGATCGGCACCACATTGCTTTCCGGCAGGCAAATGTATTCGGCAAAACTCCCCGGCCGCTGCACGCCCACCCCCTTGGTATTGCGGCACAAATGCCCCCGCCCCGCGCGGCAATTGCGGCAGGCATTGCAGACGATATGCCCCTCGCCGCTCACCCGCTGACCAAGGCGGTATTTGCTGGCCCCCGGCCCACAATCCACCACCTCGCCCATGAACTCATGCCCCACCACCATGGGCACCGGCACCGTCTTGGCGCTGAACTCGTCCCATTTCCAGATATGCACATCCGTGCCGCAAATCGCCGATTTGCGCACCTTGATCAGCACCTCACCGGGGCCAACCTCCGGCACCGGCACATGCTCCATCCAAAGCCCCGGCTCGGGCCGCGCCTTGACCAGCGCCTTCATCCGGTTTTCCATCAGATCACCCCCAGTTCACGGCCCACCGCCTCGAAGGCATCAATCGCCCGGTCCAGCATCTCGCGCGTGACCGCCGCACTCATCTGCGTGCGGATCCGGTCTTGCCCCTTCGGCACCACCGGGAAGCTGAAGGCAGTCACGTAAACCCCCCGCTCCCCCAAACGCGCTGCCATCTCCTGGGCCAGCTTTGGATCGCGCAGCATCACCGGGATGATCGCATGCTCCCCCGGCAACAGCTCGAAGCCCAAGGCCCCCATCCGCTCCCGAAAATACGCCGCATTTTCCCAAAGCCGTGCGCGCATCTCCGCGCCCTCGCGCTCCAGCAAATCAAACACCGCCAAGGATGCCCCGGCAATCACCGGCGCCAAAGTGTTGGAAAACAGATAGGGGCGCGAGCGTTGCCTGAGCCAATCCACCACCCGCGCTGATGCGGCGGTATACCCGCCCGAGGCACCCCCCAAAGCCTTGCCAAGCGTCCCGGTCAGGATATCCACCCGCCCCATGACCCCGCAATGCTCATGGCTCCCCCGGCCCCCTTCACCCAGAAACCCGGTGGCATGGCAATCATCCACCATGACCATCGCATCATACCGCTCGGCCAAATCGCAAATCGCCTCCAGCTTGGCGATATAGCCGTCCATGGAAAACACCCCATCGGTGGCAATCATCCGATGCCGCGCGCCCTGCGCCTCCTGCAAACAGCGCTCCAAATCCGCCATATCCGAATTGGCATAGCGATACCGCTGCGCCTTGCACAAACGCACCCCGTCAATGATGCTCGCATGATTCAGCGCATCCGAGATGATCGCATCCTCCGGTCCCAGCAATGTCTCAAACAGCCCCGCATTGGCATCAAAGGCGGCGGCATAAAGGATCGCATCCTCCATCCCCAGAAACCCGGCAATCCGCGCCTCCAGCGCCTTGTGCTCCTCTTGGGTGCCACAAATGAACCGCACGCTGGCCATGCCAAACCCATAGCGGTCCAAGGCCTCATGCGCCGCCGCGATCACCCGCGCGTCATCGGCCAAACCCAGGTAGTTGTTGGCGCACAGGTTCACCACCTGCGCACCGCCCTCAAGCTCCACCCCCCCCGCCTGCATCGAGGTGATCACCCGTTCCACCTTGTAAAGCCCATCCTCGCGCAGCCCCTCAAGCCGCCCGTCCAAATCCTGATCGAACCGTTCCGATGCCCGCATGACATCCCCCTTTCTTCTGGCCAAAAATATCCCGGGGTGAGTTGAAAATCCCATTTTCAACGAGGGGCAGCGCCCCTCATTTTCCCAAGCCCGGAATTTGCCTTACCCCACAGCGTCGCGCACCGCTGGTCACAGGTCCAGACCCAAGTTCGACAATTTTACCCACCCGAATGTCGCTCCGGGAACAGGCGCATGATCCGGCTTTCGTACGACTCGTACGACCTCTCTCGGGACCCGCCGGATTTTCGTACGAAACTTGGGGGTAAAACGTACGACTCGTACGTTAACGTTTCAGGATCCGGGCCAGTTGTACCCGGTCGACCTTGGAATGGTGTCGCGCGTCCATCGGCATGGCCGAAATCACCTCAATCCTGTCGATGCCCAAGGCCCGCGCGGCCTTTGTCCACTGGGGTAAACGCGCCCGCTCGCCCTCAATCACCAAGACAGGTTTACCTGATTTTTCCATTAAAGCGCAACGGGTTACACCTTTCCAACCGGTAGCCGCCACCTCAACGGCAAAGGGATAGAGCGGCCCGTTTTGCCCTGCCACATCATCCCCCACTCGGCCCAAAAGCCAAAGCCGCCCTTGCTCATCCAGCCGCCCGGCATCGCCCGTGCGGTGCCAAACCTCATCGCCCTCAAAAACCTTGTTCTCGCGGGTTTGAACCGGATCAAGGTAAGATTTGTTAACATGGTCTCCGGTGACTTCGATCTCATCATCGCTAATCCTTAACCGCACTTCCGGCACTGGATGACCCACCAAAAGCCCCGCGCCTTGGGCCATTTGCTCCATGTCTTCCGGGTGGAAATCTTCGGCCCTCAAATGGGCAATCGGTTCCGCCTCGGTTGACCCGTAAACACAGGTCACATCGACTCCAAGATCGTCCTTTATCGCCCTGACCACATTCGGAAAAACCGGCCCACCGCCAGTGTAGACATGGCGCAGGTCGCTCTGCCCCGCCAGTGGCAAAAGCCCCGCCAAAGAAGGTGGCAACAGCGCCCGCGTGGCGCGGGTTTTTCGTAGCCATGCGCCCAAGCGGGCGGGCGTGACATCGGCCAAACGGCTCATCTTCCAGTTCGGCAGGATCGAGGTTCGTCCCGCCGCCAGATTTACCAAGGTAAAGACCGGGAAGGCGACAAGGTCGCGCTCTTCTCTGTCACTCGCCAAGATCGGGGCCACCGCATCATATTGCGCCATAAGGAAAAAATGACTGCGTGGGATGGCCTTCGGCGCCCCCGTGGTGCCCGAGGTGAACGAGATCAACGCCACCTCGTTCTTAACCCGGTCTTTAACCTCGGTTACCGGCGTCGCTCCGCCCGCCCGCAACAACGGAAGGCCCCAAAGCGGCGGCAAAAGCCACTTGAGAGAACAATATAACCCATTGGCACAAAAGAACTTTGGCTTGGTTGCAGCCACCGCATGGCGCAGCCCTTTCAACCCCATCGCGGGTTCGGGCAAGACCACCGTGGCCCCCAAGGACCACAGCGCAGCAAGGCTCGCGTAAAGCTCGGCGTTAACCCCCATGGCCAAAAGCACTCGGTCCCCCGGCCTCACCCCCTTGGCCCGCCATTTCTCGGCCAAGCCATTGGAAATGCGTTGCAATTCCTCGAACGTAACCTCTTGACCGCGACCATCGACAATCGCCACCCGGTCCGGGTGCCGCGCCACCGCCGCATCAAAATGATCAAGCAAATCAGTCATTTAACCGAAGGCCCAGCAATTCATATCGCCGAAAAATCTTGCCGCCCTCTTTTTCGCTCCGCTCCGCCGATTGGTTGGCATCATGGATCAGGGCGTGGATTAAAGTCTTATATCCCAAGGCCTTGGCCGAGATCTGACAGGCATGCACCAAGGCCCGCCCGGCTCCGCGCGTCAGGCTGGCATAAGTCTTCAGGATCACCGTGTCGCTTTGTGGCCCCTGCGCATAATCGGGGATGGCAAACAGGAAGCCCGCCAACTCCCCATTCGGCGTGCGGGCGAAAAGGATCAGCTCCTTTTTCAGCATAGGCACGGTGGGCATATACATCGCAAGAAAGTCGTTATCGGGGATTGGTTTGTAAAACGCATTCTTTTCAAAGGCTTGACACGACAGCGCAAAGACCTGACGAAACAGTCGCTCAGGATCGCTGCCATCCCAAGTCTCGATCCGGAAAGCCTCGGTTTCGGGCGGCGGCGCACCGATCTCCGCCAAGCTCTGCCGCGCCGAAAAATACTGCCCAACGGACGAAAATCCGGCGGCATGGAACACCGCCCTCGCCTGCGGCATCTCCTTGGGCTCCATCAAGAACGCCGGGCTGCCATCGCTTTCGCTGACGAAGCGATAACTGTGCCATGTGTCCCCGGCCATCGGTCCGATCACCCGCGTTAACCCGGCGTCCTTAACCTTTTGGACCGCCCGCGTTAACACCTCCGCCCCCGCCGCGCGCGATGTGAACGCAATCTCCCCAAGGGTCGCCGTTGGCCTTGCATCCCATTCAGGCCCGTCCCAAAACAGCGTCAGCCGCGCACCATCGGTTTTCAGTGTTTCCTGTGTCATGCGGAGCCTCCAAGACCCGGGCCGCTCTGGCCTTGAGTCAAAACCATGTAAAGATATGCCATCAAAGGAAAAATCAGCGCCAAACAGGTCAGCTTCAGCACCCGGTCACGCCGAAAAAAGGCAGGTATCGCCCATGGCACGGCAGCCATCACGACAAGCGTAAGACCCGATAGCCAGAACAATGGTTCCGGCCACGCGGACTCGGGCGGGTTCAACACAGCAATGGCCTCGCGGAACGCAAAAAGGCCCAATGAAATCAATATGATCCATGGCACATAGCCGCGAAGCGCGATCACCGACAACCCCATCGTCAGGCCCATGGCGGTCACACCGTAAAACCCGATCGCGCTCCACCCCATGGCGTTGCCAAGAGCCAGCCAACCAAAGCTGATGATCGCCAGACCCGCCACCACGTCAAGATCACCATACTCATCCCGGCCCGGCGCCTGCACACGCGCCCAAGCATGCGCGCATAGCACAAGCGCCGGTAAAAGCGCGTTCTGCGGCGAGACGACGGCCAGCACCAGGAACATCGCCACCACGTAAACACGGCAGGCATGGCCGCTTAGCCCGACGCGCGTCCCGATCATGTGAAACCCAATGATCGCGCAAAGGAAAAAAATTGCCAAAACAATGAGTTCCACAAGGCTGCTATCCAGATGCACCGACAGGAAGACCAACAGGCCAAGCGGCAAAAACAGATTGTCGAACCCGCGCCAGCTTTGCGCCTCCACCAGCGTGCCGAACCCCGTCACCATCAGGGCCAGCGCCAAGACATTGGCGGCCGGCAGATCGGTGAACCCCACCAAAGACAGGATCGACAAAACCAAGGTCACGGCAAAGAACGCCGCCGTGCCCTCAAGGCTCTTGTGCCCGTCCTCGACCCTGTAGAGCCGCGTGGCATAGCGCGTGCCCACAAGCGCCGCCGCCGCATCCGCCAGCGTCAAGACCGCCAGTGGCAGCACGTACAAGAGCGGCTCGCCACCGGAAAGGAAAAAACAAAGCCCCACCGACCCAGCCAAAAGGAAATCGCCATAAGACCTGCGTTCTACACCATGCAGCGCACCGCCGACCCCCTTGGCAAAGCGCGGCAGGCGCAGCACAACCATCACCGCCAGGGTCAAGCCGATCAGCATGTAGACCGGCCAACGGTCCGGAAAAAGCCAAGGCAAAACAAGCGCATAAAGCCCGGTTCCCACATGCACCAATTTCCGCTGCACCTCCGCGCCTAGGCCCACGGCTCGCGCCCCCCGGCGCAGCAGTGCCATGAGCCCAAGCAGCACCGCGACCGAGGCCAAAGCCAGCCCGATTTGCGCCGCCACGCTCACCCGCGCACCTCTTCGACCACGAAATCGGAATAGAAAAACGCCATGTCCCGCGCCTTCAACCGATCTTCCAAATCGGTCAGCCTGTCCACCCGCCCGGCATAGGTCTCCGGCACCCGACGCGGGGCCATCATGTTCCAATAAACCAAGCGCGCCCCGGCGGCCGAGGCTCCAAGGATCGTGCCATAAACCTGCCCGAAAACCTCCGGCGACATGTATTCAAAAATATCCGACAGGTTGAAGCCATGCGCCTTTTCGCCTGTTGAAACAAAGGCTTCCAAAGAACCGGGGCGAATGTCCAAGCGGTCCAGCCGCGCGCGGATCACCTCGAAATTCTCGGCCCGCCATGCCATCGGCAAAGCCACCCCATGGGTGCCGGTCATGATCCAGTGCAGATAGGGGTTTTGCGACGGCTCCGTGGTAACGCCCGCATGCCGCAACCGCCGCGCCACATGCTGCGCCGGGCTGCCCTCCACATGGTCAAAGAAAGCCTTGTCGCGGCCCATGCGGCCCATCACGAAGCGCGAGAAAAACACCCGCAGCAACAACCGCCACCGCCATGTGTTGAACCGCGTATCGAAAAACACCTCGCGCGCTTCGCGGTCACGCGGCTCGAAAATCGCGTCAACGGTTCGGCGTGAATGGACAAGCGGCAATAGCCAACGGCGGAAGATGCGGAAATAGCGCTCGAACTTACCGACCCCGCCAAGCCCATGCGCCTCCACCTCGGGCGTCAAAGCCTGCCAAAATCCGCGCGTTTCGGCATCCAGACCCTCACAGGCCCGCGCCAAAAGCGCCGCACGCCGCGTGCTGGGGCGCGACCCCATAAGCTCCAAAAACTCCGCATGCGATAGCGCCCGATGGGCCCCAATCCGCACCTTCAAACAGGCAATCTGCGCCGGCGACAGGTCCACCACCACAACCTTCGCAGGGTCCAGCGTCAGCATCGCCAGCGCATTGTCCCCCGCCGAGCAAATCGACACCAAGGTATTCCCCGTCTGCTCCCCCAACCCTTGGGTGAGCACATCGGCATCTTCCCACAACTGCGCGTAGCGGATGTGGTCAAACGCGGCGCGGGCCTCAATTTCACTCCTCGCCATCAAACCGCTCCACCTCGCCCGTCGCCCCGTTTACGGCCAGCATTTCACCATCTTCAATCCACTGGGTCGCGCCCTTCAGGCCCACGACACAAGGGATGCCCAACTCCCGCGCCACAATCGCCGAATGCGACAGGAGCGAGCCGCGCTCGACCACAATCGCCGAAGCATTGGAAAACACCGCGATCCAGCCCGGATCGGTATGCCGCGCCACCAGAATATCACCCGGCTCAAGCGCCTCGGTCCGTGGGTCGCGAATGACCCGCGCCTTGGCCTGGACCTGCCCCGCTGAACAGCCTGTCCCGACCTTGCGGCGGCTGTCATCACGCGCCACCTCGCCTGCCTCCCAACGTGGCAAGATCGCAGGGCCGCGCACCTCGATCCGCTCGGGCGGATCGGGCCGCTGGGCCGAAGCTGCATCCTCGGTCTGCCGCATCGCCACGATGCCCTTGAGATCCGGCGACAGATTGAACCCCTCAACCGCGCCCAAAACCTCCTGCGTGGTCAGGTGAAACACATCGCGCGGCGCGCAAAGATGCCCGCGCGCCGTCAACTCGCGGCCAATCCCCAGAAACACCCGCCGCGCATGGCCGAAAATCCGAGTGCGTTCAAAGCGCAGGTTTTCCCGGTCGCGCACCCGCGCCTTGGTCCAGGTAATGATCCACCGGGCCACACCCCGGCGCACAGGCTTACCCGCAAAAAGCGCCTGCCAATCCGGCTCCCGCACCTCATGCTTGGTGCCCTCCGCGCGCCCGGCACTCGCCGCCACCGCCGCCAAAAGGCTGCTGGGGTCCTCGCTCAAAGGGATGCTTTCCAGCTTCAATTCCTCGGTACACCGGTCGCCAAACCGCTCCAGATACCCCTCCACTTCGGCGCGGATTTCCGGCGCATTGTCAAACGCCGCTAAGCCCCGCGCCCGCACATCCTCGGCCAGCCCGGCCTGTTGCACCATCGCCCCCATCCTTGCGATCCGCTGCGCCGGTTCAGCCGAGACAATATCGCCCTGCCCGATCATCACATCGTTATGCAGTTGCAGGCCCTCGTCACCCAGCCATCGCTCCATCAGCTTGCGCGACGCGCCAAAGGCCATCATGCACAGGAAATCATTGACCAAGGGCGCATCCCACCGGTCCAACAGCGTGCTCTCGATCCGCCGGTATTCGCGCGCCAGCTCGCTGGCATTGGCCGTGGCGACATCCAAATCGCCCTCCAAGGCCGCATTCAGACGGGCAAAAAAATCCCGCCGGGTGCGCGGCAACCGAATGGCCTGCCACAACAGCCCCAAACCCACACGCGCCAAATTGGCATATTCCCAAACCCGTGCCAGCCCCGTGGCGGGCGGCGGCCCGACCGCGTCGGTCACCTCGCGCGGCATCGGTTCGGACACGCCCATCATGGTCTCCATGTGATCGCGGTTCAGGGCAAACCCCGGCAACAGCGCCAAGGCCCGATACCAATTCACAAGGTTGTAATAGACCCGCCCATCAACTCGGCCCAGCATGTTGTCAAAGACGGCGGCGTTCTCACCCACCACCGCCTCCCGCACCCCCAAAAGCCGCACGAAGGCTCGGTAAACGCGGGCATAAACATGCAAGGCAAAGGAATAAGTCAGCGGGCTAACCATCCCCGGATAGCTTTCCACGATGTTCGAGTTGTCGAAAATGGTGAGGGTCTCGTCGGTCTGCGCTGCGGGCAAAAGCGCCGTGGTGATGGGCCGCGCCTGCAAGATATGCAGGCCCGCCTCATCCATCGCCCATTCGATATCCTGCGGGTGGCCAAAACCCGCCTCGGCCCGCCGCGCCAGATCGGCCACCGCGCGGGCCTCCTCCACGTTCAATGCCGCAGGCACCTCCGGCGCAACAACAACCTGCCCCTCGGCATCCAGCGCCCAATCCTCGCCATCGGCCTCGCCCGAAACCAGCCGTTCACCAAGCCCCTGAATGGCCGAGATTACGACCCGCCCGCGCTGCCCGCTCACCGGATCGGCGGAAAAGGCCACGCCCGAGGCGCGCGCGTCAATCATCCGCTGCACGATCACCGCCGGGGCCTCCGCCCCGTCGCCCGTGGTCTTGGCGCGGTAGGTCTCCACCGTATCCCCAAACCCCGATTGCCAGACCTGTTTTGCCGCCGTCAAAACCCCATTCGCCTCGACGTTCAACACCGTGTCGAACTGCCCGGCATGGCTATGCTCGGCCCCATCCTCGGCCCGCCCCGAACTGCGCACCGCATAAGGCCCCGCGCCCAAATCCTCCAAGGCGCGAACCACCTCAGCCTTCAATCCCTTGCCCATCACCGGCCCGGTTTTTCCGTGGCTGAACGCCTCCGCCCGGATCACGAAAAACGCAGGCGGGGCAAAGCCTTCCTCGGCCAACCGCGACAAGGCCGCCGCCTTGCCACCAACTACCTCGGCGTCCTTCGCCTGATCCGAGGTCAAAACAAAGCTCATACCAACCACCCGATGACAAAGGGCAAAAAGCCCGCCGTTGCATAACAGAAAAACACCCACAGCCCGGCCACGGTATCCATCCGCTCCTGCGCCTTATCCGTGGGGTTCGCGCGATACCTCGAAGCGGCCCAAAGACAGGCCACAAGCGCCACAGCGGCCAAGCCAAGGGTTGTCCATCCAACCCCGGTGGCAAACCCGGTGCCCACCAAAAGCGCCGCCGACACACCAACACAGCCCATCCAAATCAGCGCCGCGCGCCCCGGCCCCCAGAGGCCCGAATAGGTCTCGACCCCGGCAATCTCATTCTCCGGCGCCCACAGCTTGCGCCCGATCTCCAGCACGCAACCATTCACAAAGGACAACGCCAGAAACAGCCACAGTTGCGGCGCGGCCCCACCACCGGGCAACCACTCCAACCCGGTCAGCAAAAGGTCGATCAGCGGCATGATCATCATGTGACTGAGCAAGTACAAAACCGCCCGCGCCTTGAGCCACTCCGGCGCGCCAAACTCCACGGTCATCGCGCCCAGCCACAACCAGACCAGCGCCAAAAGCCAAAGCGCGGGCGGATGCCACAGCCACACCGCCACCGCCGCCACAGGCAGCGTCGCCGCCCCAAGCCACAAAACCGTCGATTGCGCGATCAACCCGCGCGGAATGGGCCGCTCAGGGCGGTACAGCCGATCATCCTCCGCGTCCTTCCATTCATCGCAAACCCGCATCTGGAAAAACAGCGCCATGGCCACCACAAAGCCCACCATGAAAGCGCGCCAATCGGGCAGTTCCCGCCCCGCCAGTTGCGCCGAAACACAAATGCTCGCCGCCGAAAACACCGCCAGCAAGGGTGCTGTTTTCTTGAGCGGAAAGCGCTCCGCCTGATAGGTCCAAAGACGTGCGCCGAAACTCATCTGTGCCGCGCCAGATTTTCATGCGCCCGGGTAAAATCCCCCGCCGTGATCGCCGCCACGATGGATATTTCCCCACACAGGCAAGTCGCCGCTGCAATTTCCGCCAAGGCCGCCCCATGGCCCGCGCCCTTCAGGCCAAGAATGTTCAGCGCCGCCGACTGGCTGGGCAATCCGGTGCCGCCCCCAACCGATCCCACAAGGATATTCGGCATGGTGACGGAAGCATACAAATCCTCGCCCCGTGGCTCCATCCGGGTCACCCCCATCGCACTTTCCGCAACACAGGCCGCATCCTGCCCGGTGGCGATGTAAAGCGCCGCCAACCCATTGGCATAATGCGCCTGCGCGCCCAACTGTCCGGACAACAGCGAGCCCAAGTTCGCCACCCGCCCATAGGCCAGCATCTCGTCCACCGTGGTGCCAAGCACCTGCTCCACCACCTCGCGCGGCAAGGTGACCGAGGCACTCACCTTCCGCCCCCGCCCGGTGACCATGCCTAGGGCCGAGGCTTTCTTATCGCCGGAAAAATTCCCCTCGATATACCACCCCTCGATCGGCACCGGGCACTCCTCGGCGATCCGCTTGCACAGGGCATCGGTGGCAATCGTCACCATGTTCTGCCCCGCCGCATCGCCGGTGGTATAGCGGCAGATCAAAAAGGCGATGTTGTTGTCGATGAAGGGCTCCAGCGACACCAGCTTGCCGTGCCGCGTCGTGCCCTCCGCCGCCGCCTGCAAGTCATCGACATTGCGCACCACCCATTCCACGAACTGGCCCGCGCTCAGCAGGTCTTTCATCACGAAAGCCGGGGTGCGAATGACCCCCTCATACAAAACGGCGGTGCTGATCCCGCCCGCCTTCGTCGCCGCCGCCGCCCCTCGGGCGTAGGAGGCCACCAAGGCCGCCTCGCTGGTGGCCAGTGGCACATGATAATCGCCGTTGGCATTCATCCCCGTCAGGCGCAGCGGCCCGATGATCCCCACCGGCAGCTTCACCGTGCCAATGAAGTTCTCGATGTTGGCGCTATAGGACTCGGCCTGTTCCATCGTCACCGGATCGGCCAATTGCGCCTGATCCGCGTCCCCCGCCGTGGGCTTCAACCGCTCCCAATATTTCTCGACCGTTGCCGCAGAGATTTTCCGCATGGGCCGCAACAGGCTGAAGGCATCGTCGTTCGGGGCCATCTTCTGCGGGGTCTTTTCCGCGTCATAGCGCGCCATCACCCGGCGCAGCATCTCCGTCACATGAAAGGGAATCACCACCGCCAAACACTCCGCAAAAATCTATGCGCCCATGAAATCAATAAACTCAGGCAATTTTATGCTTAGCAAGCCCAGCGTTCTATGAAAACATCCGGCAAGCCGTACCTTGAATTGGATGATTTCGGACCGTGGGGTAGACATATTCCATTTTCTATATATATCGTGATCCAACACCCGGGGTGCGCGACCCCGCCCCACGGACACCAAAGGAAACGCAACAGATGATAACCGAATTTACACCAATCCAATCCCTGATCGGCGGCTCGCTGATCGGGCTGGCCAGTGTCCTGCTGATGCTGACACTGGGCCGCGTCATGGGGGCCACCGGCATCCTTGCCGGCTTCATGCAACCCGCCTCACCGCGCGATTGGTCATGGCGTGCCGCCCTTCTGGCGGGCATGGTCACCGCCCCCGGCCTGATTCTGCTGACCACCGGCCAAATGCCCGCCATTGACGTGCCGGTCAGCACCCCCATGCTGATCCTGGGCGGCATCCTCGTCGGTATCGGCGTCACCTATGGTTCCGGCTGTACCAGCGGCCATGGCGTCTGTGGCAATGCCCGGCTCTCGCCGCGCTCCATCGCCGCTACCCTGACATTCATGCTGTTTACGGGTATCACCGTCTACATCCTGCGCCACGTGATCGGGGGGTAAGCCAATGCAACGTATCATCATCACTTACCTCATCGGCCTGATCTTCGGCCTCGGCATTATGATCTCCGGCATGGCCAACCCTGCCAAGGTCCTCAATTTCTTCGACGTGGCAGGCACCTGGGATCCCTCGCTCATCTTCGTGATGGGCGGCGCGCTTGTGGTCACCTTCATCGGCTACCGCCTGATCTTCGGCAAAGGCCCGGAAAAACCCATGCTGGACGACACCTTCCACGTCCCGCAAAACCGCGTGATCGACACCCGCCTTCTGGGCGGCTCGGCCATCTTCGGCGTGGGCTGGGGCATCGCGGGCTTCTGCCCCGGCGCGGCCCTGCCCGCCGTCGGCGCCCTCAAGCCGGAGGTGCTGATTTTCACCGTCGCCCTCATCGCGGGCATCTTCATCGCCAAGGCGCTGCAGGCCCGCACCGCCCGCCACGCCCCTTCCTGAGACACCCAAGTAAAGGAGTCCGCCCCATGACAGACTATCCCGTCAACATGGAGATCAAACCCGAAGTTCAAGCCTTCTTTGACGAGGCCACGAACACGATCTCCTACATCGTCAAGGATCCCGCCTCCGATAGCTGCGCCATCGTGGATTCGGTGATGGACATCGACTATGCCGCTGGCCGCATCACCTATGACCACGCCGATGAGTTGATCGCCCAGATCCAGAAACAAGGCCTCAAGCTGGAGTGGATCATCGAAACCCACGTCCACGCCGATCACCTCTCCGCCGCACCTTACATTCAGGAAAAAATGGGCGGCAAAATCGGCATCGGCTCCAACATCCTCGTGGTGCAGGATACCTTCGGCAAGATCTTCAACGAAGGCACCGAATTTCAACGCGATGGCTCGCAATTCGACGCCCTGTTCGAAGATGGCGATACCTACATGATCGGCCAGATGCAGGCCGTGGCCCTCTACACCCCCGGCCACACCCCCGCCTGCATGACCCATGTGATGGGCGATGCGGCCTTCGTGGGCGATACGCTTTTCATGCCCGATGGCGGCTCGGCCCGCGCCGATTTCCCCGGAGGCGATGCAGGCACGCTTTACGACAGCATCCAGAAGGTGCTGGCCCTGCCCGACGACATGCGCCTTTTCATGTGCCACGATTACGGCCCCAACGGTCGCGACATCGCATGGGAAACCACCGTGGCCGAGGAAAAAGCCCACAACATCCACGTCGGCGGCGGCAAAACCCGCGAGGAGTTCATCAAGTTCCGCACTGAACGCGATGCGACACTGGCCATGCCGCGCCTGATCATCCCCTCGCTGCAAGTGAACATGCGCGCGGGCGACGTGCCCAAGGATCGCGACGGCAACCCGATGCTCAAGGTGCCGGTCAACAAACTCTGATCCATGACCAAGGAACAGGCGCAGCCCGCGCCTGTTCGCCTTCCCGAAAGCATCCCCATGACCCGAACCCTCGCCCGCTATCTGCCTATCCTCACATGGGGAAAGGCCTATAGCCGCTCGACCTTCGCCCAAGACCTGATCGCGGCGCTGATCGTCACGATCATGCTGATCCCGCAGTCGCTGGCCTATGCTCTGCTGGCGGGCCTGCCGCCCGAGGCGGGGCTTTACGCCTCGATCCTGCCGATCATGCTTTATGCGCTCTTCGGTACCTCCACTACGCTGGCCGTGGGGCCGGTGGCGGTGGTCTCGCTGATGACCGCCGCGGCGATTGGGCAAGTGGCCGAACAAGGCACCGCAGGCTACGCCACGGCGGCGCTCACCCTGGCGGGGCTGTCGGGGGCCATCCTTCTGGGCCTTGGCCTGCTGCGGCTTGGCTTTCTGGCAAATTTCCTCTCGCACCCGGTCATTGCGGGCTTCATCAACGCCAGCGGCATCCTGATTGCCCTCAGCCAATTGGGCCATATCCTTGGGGTCAAAACCTCGGGCCATACCCTGCCCCACCTGCTGCATAGCCTCTGGTCCGGGCTTGGCGGGATCAACCTGATCACCCTGCTGATCGGAGCCTCTGCCGCCGCCTTCCTCTTCTGGGTCCGCAAGGGCCTCAAGCCCTTGCTGCTCAACCTCGGGCTTGGCCCCCGCCTCGCCGATGTGCTGACCAAGGCCGGCCCGGTCGCCGCCGTGGTCGTCACCACCTTGGCCGCGGGCCTTTTCCGGCTGGATACCCAAGGCGTCGCCATCGTCGGCACCGTGCCGCAATCCCTGCCGCCCTTCACCCTGCCCGATGCCTCACTTGACCTGATCAAGGCGCTGATCCTGCCCGCCGTGCTGATCTCCATCATCGGCTTTGTCGAATCCATCTCGGTCGCGCAAACGCTCGCGGCCAAGAAACGCCAGCGCATCGACCCCAACCAAGAACTCATTGGCCTCGGCGCGGCCAACCTCGGCGCGGCGGTCTCAGGCGGCTACCCGGTGACAGGCGGCTTCGCCCGCTCAGTGGTGAACTTCGACGCTGGTGCCGCCACCCCCGCCGCCGGGGCCTTCACCGCCATTGGCCTTGCCATCGCGGCCCTTGCGCTCACGCCGCTCATCTACTTCCTGCCCAAGGCGACACTCGCGGCCACCATCATCGTCGCCGTCCTTAGCCTCGTGGACCTCTCGATCCTGAAACGCGCATGGAACTTTTCAAGCGCCGATTTCGCGGCGATCCTGACAACCATCCTATTGACCCTTGGGATGGGCGTCGAAATTGGCGTCTCGGCGGGCGTGGTGCTTTCCATCGCCCTGCACCTCTACAAGACTTCCAGACCCCATGTGGCCGAGGTGGGCCTTGTCCCCGGAACCGAGCATTTCCGCAACATCAACCGCCACACCGTCACCACCTGCCCCAGCGTGGTCAGCCTGCGCGTGGATGAAAGCCTTTACTTCGCAAACGCCCGGTTCCTTGAGGATTATGTCACCGACCGCATCAGCGATGACTGCGCAGTCAAACACGTCATCCTGCATTTTGCCGCGGTGAACGAGGTGGATATGTCCGCCCTCGAAAGCCTTGAGGCGATCAACACCCGCCTCAAGGCCATGGGCATCAAACTGCACCTCTCCGAGGTGAAAGGCCCAGTCATGGACCGCCTCAAACGCAGCCATTTCCTGGAAGAGATGGGCGGCACCGTGTACCTGTCGCAATACGAGGCATGGCAAGCCCTGCGCGAGGGTTAAACCACCGGCGCGGGCAGCCCCTCGATCATCACATTGACACAAGCGGGCCTGCCGCTCGCCACGGCCCGCTCCAGCGCGGGCCGCAACTCCGCGGCCTCTGTCACGAACTCGCCATGCGCGCCCATGGCTTCCGCCGCCAGATCATAGCGCGCCGCCGTCAAGCCACAGCCCGAAAGCCGCGCCTCGCCATAGTCGCGCAACTGAATCTGGTGCTCCGCATTCCACCGCTGGTCATTGCCGATCACCATGACAAAGGGCAGCCCATGCCGCGCCGCCGTTTCAAACTCCGCAAAATGAAACCCGATGGAGCCATCGCCCGACAGCGCAAAGACCGTGGCCTCCGGTCGCGCCACTGGTGCCGCCATGGCATAGGGCAAGCCGCCGCCAATCGCCCCCGACACGCCGTTGATTACCCGCGCCGTGCCACAGGTCAGCGCCTGCGCCCACTGGCCAAACTCCCCGCCATCGCAGATCACGACGCTCTCATCGCATCCGGTAACAACCTCCTGCACCGCCGCGCAGAGGCTGGCCGAGGTCAAACCGCCGCCCACCTCGGGGCGCACCCGCGTCAGGCCCGCCGCCTCCGCGCACCACGCCTCTCGCGCCGCGGCCTCGCCCTCACACAACGCCCGCGCCATACCCAAACCCGGGGCCACAACCCCCGCCCGATGCCGCGCGCCCAAGTTGCCAGCAGCCATAGCATGGCCAACACCATCGGCGCTCACCGTCACCCACTCTGCCTCACCGGCCCCAAAGCCAAGCGTGAAATCCACCCGCTTGCCCAAGCACAGCACCAGATCAGCCCGCGCCACCACCTCGGCAATCCGCCCAAGGCTCGGGTCGCACAGCCCGCGCGGGCTTTCCATCGCATAGATCGGCGCAGCCAACGCCGCGCCTAAACCCTCGACCAAACCCGCCTGCCGCGTCGGCGTCAAAGACGGCCCCAGCAACACCACGGGTCGCTCTGCCGCCGCCACCAAGCCCCGCACCGCCTCAACGTCCGATGCATCCGGCGCGGCCTCGCAAAGCTCCACCCTAGGCACCTCGACCTCACCAACCTCGGCCTTCACCAAATCAAACGGCAAGGCCAGATGCACAGGCCCCGGTTGCCCCGTCATCGCCGCCTCCACGGCCCAAACCGCATCCCGGCCCAACGCCTCCGCCGCCTCCGATCGATAGGAATATTTCGTCACCGCATGGGTGATCTCAACCTGCTCCATCTCCTGAAAGGCCCCGCTGCCGTCCTGCGCACGCGGGCTATCGCCGGACAGCAAGACAACCGGCGTATCGGACGCCCGGGCCGAGGCCAAGGCCCCCACGCTATTGGCCAAGCCCCCCCCGGCGGTGACCAGCGCAACCCCAACCTGCCCGGTCAGTTGCGCATAGGCTTCGGCCATGAAGACCGCCGCCCCCTCGTGCCGGGTGTGGATCAACTCGATCCCGGCATCCAGACAGGCATCGAAAATCGGCATGATCTGATTGCCCGACAGGGCAAAAACCCGGCTCACCCCGGCCCGCGCCAAGGTCTGCACCAACAGGTCCGCCCCACGCATCAACCCAAACCACGCTTGCGGGCCGCGCGTCCCTCGCGCGCCGCGTTCACCCCCATCCGCACGATGGCGAAAATGGTGATCGCCGTCACCGTCCAGAAGAACCAGGTGATCGGCCCCCGGAACAGGATTTTCCAATCGCTCCCGGACATCAGCATCGCCTGCCGGAAGTTATCCTCCAACAAAGGCCCAAGAATGAAGGCAATCAGGAAAGGCGCCGCCGGAATGCGCCAGCGCATCATCGCATAACCGACCCAGCCCATGGCGAACATCACGCCCACGTCAAAGATGTTGTTGTTGACCGCGAAGACGCCATAGATGCACAGCACCAAGACCCCGGGGATCAACAGCCGCTTGGGCACATCGGCCACGTATTTGAACCCCTTGATCGCGACCGAGCCCACGAAAAACAGGCAAATCGAACTGACGATCAAGCCGATGAAAAGCCCGTAAATCAGATCGACGTTCAGCACGAACATCATCGGCCCCGGTTGCAGACCATGGATCATGAAGGCCCCGATGATGATCGCGGTGATCACATC
>NZ_CAJXNN010000021.1 GCF_913057115.1 uncultured Roseovarius sp. | reverse complement strand
GTCAGGCCCCACACAATCCTTGCAAACGCCCTCCAGGTCGGACGATGCCCGGACTGCGCCTGATGGCGGCCTTGGGCGCACACCCGTCATTCACCACAATCACCAAGACGGTTTGCCATTGGGGGCGCGCCCAAGGATTTTGCAAAATCCTTGCCCGCGCCACACCTGCCGACAATTCCCTCCCCCACACCTTGGCATTTCCCGCCAGTGCCGATACAGGGGCCGCAACCACGCCATCACCCGGGTGACACCAAGGGCAAGCCGCCACGGCCCGCTCCGTCAAATCCCGCCAGACAATACAGCCGAATATGACCCGCCCGCCCCTGCGCGCGGCCCAGACAACCGGACTTTTGCATGATCTCTCTTTCGCAATACCAACGCCAATGGACGCATAACATTCGCGGCGATCTTCTGTCGGGCCTCGTCGTGGCCCTTGCCCTGATCCCCGAGGCGATTGCCTTTTCGATCATCGCGGGCGTCGATCCCAAGGTGGGGCTTTACGCCAGCTTCTCGATTGCCGTGATCTGCGCGATCACCGGCGGGCGGCCCGGGATGATCTCGGCCGCCACGGCAGCCACCGCCGTTCTGATGGTGACGCTGGTCAAGGACCACGGGCTGCAATATTTGTTGGCCGCCACCGTTCTGGCCGGGCTTTTGCAAATCGGCGCGGGCTTCTTGCGGCTGGGCTATGTCATGCGGTTTGTGTCGAAATCGGTAATGACAGGTTTCGTCAACGCACTGGCCATCCTGATTTTCATGGCCCAATTGCCCGAATTGGACCCATCCAAGGTTCCGATGCTGACATACGTATTGGTTGCGGGCGGTCTGGCGATTATCTACCTCTTCCCGCGGATCACCACCGCCGTCCCCTCGCCGCTCGTCACTATCGTCGTACTGAGCGTGCTTGTTGTTGTTATGGGCTGGGATGTTCGGACCGTGGGCGATATGGGCCAACTGCCCGACACCCTGCCGGTGTTCCTGATCCCCGATATCCCGCTCACCTTCGAGACGTTGCAAATCATCCTGCCCTACTCCATCGCCGTGGCCGTGGTGGGCCTTCTGGAAAGCCTGATGACCCAGCAGATCGTCGATGACCTCACCGACACCAGCTCCGACCGCAATCAGGAATGCATCGGTCAGGGCCTTGCCAACACCGCCACCGGCTTTATCGGCGGCATGGCCGGTTGCGCCATGATCGGCCAGTCGATCATCAACGTTAAATCTGGCGGTCGCGGACGGCTGTCGACCTTTGTGGCGGGCATTTTCCTTCTGATCCTCTGCGTGGGTCTTGGCGATATCGTCGGCATCATCCCCATGGCGGCCCTCGTGGCGATCATGATCATGGTCTCGATCGGCACCTTCTCATGGTCCTCGATCAAGAACCTGCGCGACCACCCACGCTCCTCGTCGATCGTCATGCTGGCCACGGTGTTCTTCGTGATCTACACCCATAACCTCGCCATCGGCGTTCTGGTGGGCGTGCTGCTCTCTGGCATCTTCTTTGCCTGGAAAATCGCACAACTGTTCCGCGTCCGCACGGAAATCACCGAGGACGGAACCCACCGCACCTACCACGTCGAAGGGCAGCTGTTTTTCGCCTCCTCCGAGGATTTCATGAAAGCCTTCGACTTCAAGGAAGCGCCCGACAAGGTCACCCTCGACCTCAGCCGCGCGCATATCTGGGATATTTCCTCGGTTGCGGCGGTCGACATGGCCGTGCTGAAATTCCGCCGTGAAGGTGCCGAGGTCGAGTTGATCGGCATGAACGAAGCCTCTGAAACCATCGTTGACCAGCTTGCCATTCACGACAAGCCCGGCGCGATGGAAGACCTGCTGGGCCACTAAGGGAGAGCCACAAAATGACAACCAACACCGTGATCGCCCTCGTCGATGGCTCTTCCTATGCGGAAAGCGTCTGCCATCACACCGCATGGATCGCCGCGCGCAATGACTGGAAGGTGAAACTCTACCATGTCATGGGCCGCCGCGACGCGGTGGAAAAACAAGACCTCTCGGGAGCCATCCGCTTGGGCGCGCGCACGCGCCTTCTGGAACAGCTCTCCGAGCTTGACGCCGAACGTGCCAAACTTGCCCATGAACATGGCCGCGCCATCCTCGAAGACGCCAAGGCGCTGATCACTGAGACCGGCGAGATCACCGTTGAAACCCGCCTGCGCCAAGGTGACCTGATCGAAACCATCACCGCCAAGGAAGACACCGGCGATATGATCGTCATCGGCAAGCGCGGCGAGGCGGCGGGCCTTGCCTCCGATCACCTTGGCTCCAACCTCGAACGCATCGTGCGGGCAAGCCACAAGCCGGTCTTCATCGCCAACCGCGCCTTCAAGCCCGCAAGCCGCGTGCTTGTGGCCTTCGATGGCGGCCCCTCCTCGCTCAAGGCCGTGGACTACATCTCGCGCAGCCCGCTGTTTTCGGGCCTACAGGTCTCGCTGGTCTTCGCAGGCCGAGACACGCCCGACATCCGCAATGCGCTGGACACCGCCGCCGCCACCCTCAAGGCCGGTGGCTTCGAGGCCGAGATCATCCTGGAACAGGGAGAGCCCGAAAAAGTGCTGGCCAAGATCACGCAGCGCGAAGAGCATGAGCTTCTTGTCATGGGTGCCTATGGCCACAGCCGCGTGCGCTCGCTCATCATCGGCTCTACAACAACCGAGATGATCCGCTCCTGCCGGGTGCCTGTCCTCATCATGCGCTGAGCTGGAATAGGTTTTTCCGGAAATGCTTTCCCGGGGTCTGGGGGTCCACCCCCCCAGCATGGATCACTCCAGCATCGGCGTCATGATCTCAACCTCCACGCCATCCCGCACCGCCGTGTAAAAACAGCTCCGCCGGTTGGTATGGCAGGCCGGCCCAACTTGCCGAATGAGCAGCAAAAGGCAATCGCGGTCACAATCCACGCGCAATTCCTGCAACTCCTGCACGTGCCCCGAGGTCTCGCCCTTGACCCAAAAGGCCTGCCGCGACCGGCTCCAATACGTGACCTTGCCGGTCTCCAACGTCCGCTCCACAGCCTCGGCATTCATCCAGGCCACCATGAGCACCTCACCGCTTTCATGGTCCTGCGCCACCGCCGGAATAAGGCCCTTGTCATCATACTTTAGTGTCGAAACATCGAATTTCATGGATGAAAACCTTTTGCATCTGCCGATCTGGCCTCTATCTATGGGGTGACACGCGAAAGGGAAAGCCATGAGCGGCGAAACCGACCTGATCAAGCTTTACTCGGCCCGGATTCTCGAACTGGCCGCCGATATCCCGCACCACGGGCGGCTGGATGCGCCCGAGGCCACGGTCAAACGCCGCGCGCCGCTTTGTGGCTCCACGGTCACCGTGGACCTGATCACCGATGGCGAGAAAATCACGGATTACGCCGCCGAGGTGAAGGCCTGCGCTTTGGGGCAAGCCGCGGCGAGCGTGGTGGGCCGGTCAATCATCGGCTGCACGCTGCCCCAAGTGACCGAGGCCCGCGACGCCCTCAAGGCGATGCTGAAATCCGACGGCCCGACGCCGCCCGCCCCCTTCGACGGGCTAGAGGTGCTGCGCCCCGCGCGTGACTACAAGAACCGCCATGCCTCCATCCTGCTCACGCTCGAGGCAACGGTCGAGGCCATGGAACAGGCCAAGGCCGCCCATTCCTGCGCCTGACCCCACCAATCACGCACAAAAAAACCGCCGCGCGCTGAACCAGCGGCGGCGGCAGTAAAAGCTCGGCTTCACAAGCCCTGCCGCAAAACCGGGGATATGAGGCAACCCGGCGGGACAGTGGGACAGGCTATGTCACGTCGCATCAACGTTGGGGACAGGATGCAGGCGCGGCAGGTGCGAAGCGTCGCAGGCAGAAACTCAGATGAAACCCGGGATGTAAAGGCCAGCAACCAACGTCACCATCAGGGCAGCGGCGCCAATGAAGTCCCCAAGCAATGTCTCGGAGGAGCTTTGGGCGGCTGTCTTGATCTGGCGAAGCATGGTGGCCTCCTTATCTCGTGTTCCTAAGTTGCTACTTTGTTCTCATTTCGCAGAACAAAAAGCAAGAACTTTTTTAGAACATTTGCGAACTTTTAAGGATTTTCTGGATCAACACCTTAAAAACAAGGCGAATCTTCACCCCACCGAAATCAGCCGGATCGCCTGATCCTGTTCCATCAACCACAGCAGAACACGCGCCGCCTGCCCCCGCTCACTGGTCAAATCCGCATCCTCGGCCAGAAGTTTCCGGGCATCCGATTGCGCCACCGCCATCAGCGCCGATTGGCTTTCCATATCCGCCACCCGGAATCGCGGCAGGCCCGATTGCGCGGTGCCGATCAAATCGCCCGCGCCGCGCATTTCAAGGTCCACCTCGGCGATGCGAAACCCGTCCTCGGTGTCGCGCATGGTGGTCAGGCGCTTCTCGCCCCCCTCGCTCAGCGGCGCTTGGTACATCAAAAGACAGGTCGATTCCGCCTCGCCGCGCCCCACACGCCCACGCAACTGATGCAACTGCGCAAGGCCAAAATGCTCGGCCCGTTCGATCACCATGATCGACGCATTGGGCACATCCACCCCCACCTCGATCACCGTAGTCGAGACCAGAACGCTTGTTTCGCCCTTCTGAAAGGCCGCCATGGCCGCGTCTTTCTCATCGGGGGGCATTTGCCCGTGCACAAGGCCAACCACGCCCTCGCCCAAAGCCGCGCGCAGGCGTTTGAAACGGTCCACCGCGCTGGACAGGTCCACCGCCTCGCTTTCCTCGACCAGCGGGCAGACCCAATAGGCCTGCCGCCCCTCGGACACCGCGCGGCGCAGGTGCTCCACCACCTCGTCCATCCGCGCCATGTTGACCAAAGCTGTCTTGATCGGTTTGCGCCCGGGCGGTTTTTCGTCCAGCACGCTTACATCCATATCGCCATATTGCGCCAACGACAGGCTGCGCGGAATGGGCGTGGCCGTCATCACCAGCACATCGGCCTGCGCGCCCTTCTTGCCCAGTTCCAACCGCTGCCGCACACCGAAACGGTGCTGCTCATCCACGATGGCCAGCCGCAGATCGGCAAACTCCACATCCTTCTGAAACACCGCATGAGTGCCGACAAGGATCTGAATATCACCGCGCTTCAAAGCCTCCAGTTTCGCACGCCGCTCCGCACCCTTGTCGCGGCCGGTGAGAATTTCAATCACCACCCCCGCCGCCTCGGCCAAGGGCGTCAGCCCCTGCAAATGCTGCCGCGCCAGAATTTCGGTGGGGGCCATCATCACTCCCTGCCCGCCGGCCTCCACGGCAATAAGCAGTGCCTTCAAGGCCACGAGCGTCTTGCCCGCCCCCACATCACCCTGAAGCAGTCGGTTCATCCGGCGCTCTTCGGCCATATCCTCGGCAATCTCGGCAATCGCGCGGGTCTGCGCCCCGGTCAACTGATAGGGCAAAGCCTCTAAAACCTTGGCCTGCAAGGCCCCCGTGCCAACGGTCGCCCGCCCCTTACCCCGGCGCAGCTTGGCCCGCGCCAGCGCCAGCGTCATCTGATGCGCCATGAACTCATCATAAGCCAACCGCTCCCGCGCCGGGTGCGCCGGGCTCAAATCGCCCATATCCTGCGGGGTATGCGCCGCGCGCACCGCCTCGGCCCAATCGGGCCACCCGGCCTGCGCCTTCTGTGCCGGATCAATCCATTCCGGCAGGTCCGGCACACGGGCCAAAGCACTCCCCGCCGCCTTCATCATCGTCTTTTGCGTCACACCAGCGGTCAACGGATAGACCGGCTCAAAATCCGGAATATCCCCCGCCTCCTCGGGCGGTAGGATATGTTCGGGGTGGACCATCTGCGCCATCCCGTCGAACAGTTCCACCTTGCCCGACACCACGCGCCGCGCCCCCGTCGGCAAAATCCGCCGCAAATATTCATCCCTCGCGTGGAAAAACACCAAGGGAAAAGCGGTCGCCGCATCCTCCACATAGACCCGATACGGCCCGCCCCGCCGCTGGGGCGCGGTATGGCGGCCCACCGTCACCTCCACCGTGACAACGCCGGGAATTTCGGCCCCCTGCACCGTGTCGCGCTTGCGCCGATCCACCCCCGAATAAGGCAGCGTAAACAGCAGATCGCGGGGCTTCTCGATCGCCAGCGCCGCCATGTTCTGCGCGCTTTTCGGCCCCACGCCCTCCAGCGTTTCAATCCCCGCAAAAAGCGGAAACAGGATTTCAGGCCGCCCGCTCATGCATCCCCGATCAGTTCTAGCCAGCCGTCTTCGTCGATCATCTCAACGCCCAGATCCTCGGCCTTCTTGGCCTTGCTGCCCGCGCCGGGGCCTGCGACCACCAAATCGGTCTTGGCGCTGACCGATCCCGACACCTTCGCGCCCAGCGATTCCGCCCGCGCCTTGGCCTCGGCCCGCGTCATCTTTTCCAAGCTGCCAGTGAACACCACCGTCTTGCCCGCCACGGGGCTGCCCTCGGTATCGGGCCGCTCCGCCGCCTCGATCTCCAGATGCGCCACCAGCCGGTCAATGCTCTCACGCTCATGGTCTTGGGCGAAGGTGGTCACAAGGCTCTGCGCCAAAACCTCGCCCACACCATCAATGCCCAAAAGCCGCTCCCATTCCGGCCCTGCCATCCCGGCCGCGCCATCCATGGCGGCGATGAAATCCTCCCAAGTGCCATAAAACCGGGCCAGCATATTGCTCACCTGCTCGCCCACATGGCGAATACCCAGCGCGAAAATCACCCGGCCAAGGGCAATCTCGCGCCGCGCATCAATCGCCTCAAACAGCTTCTCGGCGCTCTTCTCGCCCCAGCCTTCGCGGTTCTTCAACTGCGTCAGGCACCCCGGCCCATAGCGCTCTTTCAAAGTGAAAATATCCGCCGGTTCCTTGATCCAGCCATCAAGGTAAAACTGCTCCACCTGCTTTGCCCCCAGCCCTTCGATGTCAAAGGCCGCGCGGCTGACAAAATGCTTGAGCTTCTCCACTGCCTGTGCCGGACAAATCAGGCCGCCAGTACAGCGGCGCACTGCATCGCCCTCTTCGCGGATCGCATCGCTGCCGCACTCGGGGCACGCCTGCGGAAAGGCATAGGGCTCCGCCCCCTCGGGCCGCTTCGACAGGTCCACATCCGCCACCTTCGGGATCACATCACCGGCGCGGTAGACCTGCACCCAATCGCCCACGCGAATATCCTTGCCGCCGCGAATTTCATTGCCCTTGGCATCGCGGCCCGCAATGTAATCCTCGTTATGCAGGGTGGCGTTGCTGACCACCACACCGCCCACCGTGACAGGATGCAACCGCGCGACCGGCGACAGCGCGCCGGTGCGCCCCACCTGAATGTCGATCCCCTCCAACCGGGTCCAAGCCAGTTCCGCCGGGAACTTATGCGCAATTGCCCATCGCGGCGTCGTACTGCGAAAGCCCAGCCGCTTTTGCAGGGCAAGGTCATTGACCTTGTAAACCACCCCGTCGATGTCATAGCCCAACTCGCTGCGCATCTGCTCGATCTTGGCATAATGCGCCAGCATCTCGCCCGGCCCATCGCACAGCGCGGTCAGCGGGTTGGTCACAAAGCCCAGCGCCTCCAGCCGCTCAATCGCGCCCATTTGCGTGTCGCCCAAGGGCGCGCTCACCTCACCCCAGGCATAGGCGAAAAACCTCAACGGGCGCTCCTTGGTGATCCGCGAATCCAATTGCCGCAGGCTTCCGGCCGCGGCATTGCGCGGGTTGGCAAAGGTCTTGCCCCCACGCTCAGACTGCCGCGCGTTCAGCGCCTCGAAATCAGCGTGGCTCATGTAAACCTCGCCGCGCACCTCCAGAATATCGGGCGCCCCCTCCAGCCGCTCGGGGATATCGTCGATGGTTCGGGCATTTGCGGTGACATTCTCACCCACCGCGCCGTCGCCGCGTGTCGCCGCCTGCACCAAGCGCCCCTGCTCATAGCGCAACGACAGGCTCAGCCCGTCAATCTTCGGCTCGCTGGTGTAATTCAGCGCCGCATCGGCACCCATCCCCAAATACCGCCGGATACGCTCATCGAAATCTCCAATGTCCTCGTCGTCAAAGGCATTGCCAAGGCTCAACATCCGCACTGCGTGCGTGACCTTGGCAAAGCCCTCCGCCGGGGCCGCGCCCACTTTCTCACTAGGGCTATCGGCCCGCTTCAAATGAGGGAACCGCGCCTCGATCGCCGCGTTGCGCGCCTTCAGCGCGTCATAGTCAGCATCCGAAATCTCGGGCGCGTCATGCGTGTGATAGGCCGCATCGGCGCGGGCAATCGCCTTGGCCAGCCGCTGCAACTCGGCCTTCGCCTCCGCCTCGCTCAGGCTTTCCACCGCCACGTCGCCAGTCATCCACGCCCCCTGTTCTTCCCGGCCTGCACAGCCCGCTTCTACAGGTCAAAGTGTTAGGCCGCAGCGCGGCAGAGGTCCAGCCTCCCCTTGCAGAAGACACTGCCCACGGGTCGCTTTTCAAATACCGGCACAGCGACCATGACAAGTCCAAGGAGGCACCCGTGATGAGCACGCCCCAACCTTGGGTCGCCGGTTCGAAGCGTCCCGGTGCCCCCCAAAAAAAGGCGCACCACCGTTGCCGGCAGCGCGCCTTCGTTTTCGGCCCGGTCACATCTGGGGGATCATGACCGGACCAAGGCCCAGAGGCGGGGGGGGTTACGCGCCAATGGCCAATGGTTGATCGCCCAATTCACTCGGCTCCGGATCACGCAGGACATAGCCGCGCCCCCAGACCGTTTCGATATAGCTGTCCCCGCCCGTCGCCTCAGACAGTTTCTTGCGCAGCTTGCAGATGAAGACATCAATGATCTTCAACTCCGGCTCATCCATACCGCCATAAAGATGGTTGAGGAACATCTCCTTGGTCAGGGTCGTGCCTTTGCGCAGTGAAAGCAGTTCCAGCATCTGGTATTCCTTACCGGTCAGATGCACGGTCTTGCCATCGACATCCACGGTCTTGGCATCCAGATTGACGTTGATCTTGCCGGTGCGAATGACCGATTGCGAATGCCCCTTGGAGCGGCGGATGATCGCATGGATACGCGCCACGAGCTCTTCGCGGTGGAACGGCTTGGTCAGGTAATCATCTGCCCCGAAGCCAAACCCCTTGATCTTGCTTTCGGTATCATCCGCCCCGCTCAGGATCAGGATTGGCGTCTCGATCCGCGCCAACCGAAGTTGGCGCAGCACCTCATGCCCCGGCATATCCGGCAGGCCAAGATCCAGAAGGATCAGGTCATAATCATAGAGCTTCGCAAGGTCGACCCCTTCTTCCCCAAGGTCCGTGGTATAGACGTTAAGGTTGGCATGGGTCAGCATCAGTTCGATGCTTTTCGACGTTGTGGGGTCGTCTTCCACCAGCAGCACACGCATAAGGGGTTCTCCGCTTTGGTTGTTGTCTGTCATGACCGACCATGGCCAATATTGGTTAACTACAGGTTACCGCTGAAGAACAAATTATGTACTCTCCCTTAGGTTGTCCACTCAATTCTTGGTCTTACGCCCGCTGGTTGCCTTCAAACCCTCTGCGCCATCCCGCATAAGGGCTTGAACCCATTCGTGGAATTCCTCCTCACTCAACCCGTAACGGCTCAGCGCCTCCGCCTCGCTGATCAACCCATGCGCAACACCGCGCACGACGGCCAGCTTGCGCGACACCACCCACCGGCATGTCTCGGGCGGCGGCAGGTCCGCCGCGCTCATCACGGTTCCATCCGGCAGGGTCACCGCCCTTGGCCCATCGACTTTCTTGAGATACATGACACTCACCTCAACAAGGATACAGGCCACACCCTGCCGACAATCTGCTTAAAGCAGGGTGAAACCGCACCTTGAGAGTGCATAGGATTTTCATATATTCCGCCTGAAACCCGCGACCCACAAGGATGGCCCATCATGCCACTTGAAACACCGCTCAATTCCCTCGGCCTGCCCAAGGCCCCGGCCGACACGCGCGTCGTCGTCGCCATGTCCGGCGGTGTCGACAGTTCGGTCGTGGCCGCCATGCTGGCCGAGGAAGGCTATGATGTGGTGGGCGTGACCCTGCAACTCTACGATCACGGCGCGGCCTTGGCCAAAAAAGGCGCCTGCTGTGCGGGGATCGACATTCACGATGCCCGCCGCGTCGCCGAGGATATGGGCTTCCCTCACTACGTTCTCGACTATGAAAACATCTTCAAGGACGCGGTAATCGACGAGTTTGCCGATAGCTACCTTGCCGGGGCCACCCCGGTGCCCTGCATCCGCTGCAACGAGCGGGTGAAGTTCAAGGACTTGCTGGAAACCGCCAAGGATCTGGACGCCGATTGCATGGCCACCGGCCACTATATCCAACGCATGGCGGGCGCAAACGGCCCCGAGTTGCACAGCGCGGCGGATGCCAACCGCGATCAAAGCTATTTCCTCTTCTCCACCACGCCAGAACAGCTGGATTTCCTGCGCTTCCCGCTGGGCCACCTGCCCTCCAAGGACGCCACCCGCGAACTGGCCGCCAAATACGGCCTGCAAGTGGCCGACAAACCCGACAGCCAAGACATCTGCTTTGTCCCCAACGGCAACTATGCTTCTGTGATCGAAAAGCTGCGCCCCGGTGCCGCCGAACCGGGCGAGATCGTCCACGCCGATGGCCGCGTCTTGGGAACGCATGAGGGCGTCATCCACTACACCATCGGCCAACGCCGCGGCCTTGGCATCGGTGGCCTCTCCGATCCGCTTTACGTGGTAAAGCTCGACGTCGACAACCGCCGCGTGGTGGTCGGCCCGAAAGACATGCTCGCCACCCGCAAAGTCCCGGTGCGCGAGATCAACTGGCTGGGCGACGCCCCCTTCGACAGCCAGACCGAATGGCATGTCGCGGTCAAAGTCCGCTCCACCCGCCCCCCGCGTGAGGCGGTGATCCGCCCGCTTTCGCCCACCGAGGCGGAGGTTGAACTCTTGACGCCCGAGGAAGGCATCGCACCGGGGCAAGCCTGCGTGTTCTACGACACCGACAGCTCCCGGATCTTCGGCGGCGGCTGGATCTGGCGCGGCTACTGACACCATGCCGCTTTTCCTAGGCCTCGCCCTTGCGCTGCTCGTCTTGGGCTGGGTCCTGTACCGCGGCCAGCAGAAAAAACAGGCCCGCGCGGCCCTGCTCGCCACGCCCCTCTCCGATGACGACCGTGCCATCGTGGCCGACCACGTTCCCCTTACCCAGAAACTGCCCGCCGATCTGCGCCCGGCATTCGAAGGCAAGATCAACCTCTTCCTTGACCAAGTGCAATTCCACGGCTGCAACGGGCTTGAGGTCACCCGCGAAATACGCCTTTCCATCGCGGCCCAAGCCTGTCTTCTCGTTGCCAACTCCCCCGCGTGGTACAGCCACCTGACCACTATCCTCGTCTATCCGGGGGCCTTCAAATCCCGCCAGCAGATGCACGATGGCTATGTCGTCACCGAAGGCGATGTCGTGCGCACCGGCGAAAGCTGGTCGCGCGGCCCGGTCATCCTGTCGTGGCAGCACAGCGACCAAGGCGCGCGCAATCATAAGGACGGCCACAACGTGGTGATCCATGAATTCGCCCACCAGTTGGATGATCTCTCGGGCCATACCGACGGCGCGCCCGCGCTTGGCGATCAAAGCTTCACCGACTGGGCGCGTGTCTTCGTCGAGGCTTACGAGCGCCACCGCGACAATGTCGAATCGCGCCGCTATACTCTGATCGACCCCTATGGCGCGGAAGGGCACGAGGAATTCTTTGCCGTATCCGTCGAAGCCTTCTTCGAAAAACCCACACAATTGAAACGCGCCGAGCCGCAGGTCTATGACCAACTGGCCACCTACTTCAGGCTTGATCCGTCCCATTGGGCCGATCCCAAGGCCTAAGGGCCTCGCGTCACAACCGCTTCAAAACCGCTCTTGCCGCCCGCAATCCCGGCGCTTCACCATCGCGCCCCAGCCGCTCCATGGTCACCCGCATCGCCTCGCGTTGCGCCTCCGGCTGCTCCATCATCCGCAGCACACCCGGCGCGATCAATTCCGCCCGGCACTCCTTGCCGTTGAACTCCGGCACCGCGCGGGTCTCACTCACCAGATTGACCAGCGTCAGCGTGTCGATCTTCAACATCCATGCAATAATCTGACGGCTCAGCCACGCCGCGTCATAGGCAATCACCATCGGCACATCCGCCGCCGCCAGTTCCAACGATACCGTGCCCGAGGCCGCCAGCGCATAATCCGCAGCCCCAAACGCCGCCGCCTTGCGGCGCTTGTCGGCCTCCGCGTCCCCCTCGGGGGCCACCACAACGGGCGCGCCCGGCCAATCGGCCACCAAAGCGCGCACCTCCTCGGCCCGTGCCGCCGTGGTCGGCAGAACCAGCCGCAAGTCCGGCCGCGCCGCACAAACCTCGCGCACCGCTTCGCCAAAAATCGGCCCCAGCCGCGCCACCTCGCCCCGGCGCGAGCCGGGCAAGACCATCAAAACAGGCGCGTCGCCCAGTCCCGCCTCCTCCCGAAACGCCGCCACCTCCGCCTCATCGGCCAAAGGCTCACTCACCACCGGATGGCCCACGAAATCGCACTCCATCCCGGCGGCTTCCATCAAGGGCGGCTCAAAGGGCAACAGCGCCAGCACATGGTCAATGACCTTCGCCATCTTCGCCGCGCGCCCCGCGCGCCACGCCCAGACCGAGGGCGCCACATAGTGCACCGTCCGAATGTCGCTACGCGCCTTGACGATCTTCGCCACCCGCAGGCAGAAATCCGGGCTGTCGATGCTGATCACCACATCCGGTTTCGCCTCCAGAATGGCCTCGGCCACCTCGCGGATACGGCGCTTGAGGTGAAAATACTTGGGCAGCACCTCGACGATGCCCATGACGCTCAATTCCTCCATCGGGAATTGCGAGGTCAGCCCCTCGGCCTCCATCATTGGCCCGCCAACGCCCTGAAACTCAACGCTTTCAAGCTGCTTTAACCCGGCCATAAGCGCCGCGCCCAAACGGTCACCCGAGGCTTCGCCGGCAATGATGAAAACCCGCATCACGCGTCCCGCGCGGTCACGAACAGGCCCAAAGCCTCGGCCTTGGCCAAGGTCTCGGCCCGCTCCAAAACCATCACCCGGCCCGCCTCGATGACCAAACCGGCCAACCCGGCGGCGGCCACAGCCTCCATCGTGTCAGGGCCAATCGCAGGCATATCCACCCGCAAATCCTGCCCGCGCTTGGCGGCTTTGACGTAAACGCCCTTTTGCCCCCGGCGCAGGGCCTCGGATGTCTCACCCACAAAGCGCAAAATCGCATCGGTGCCTTGCAGGGTCTCAATGCCCAAACAAAGCCCCCCCGCCACGGCACAGCCCTGCCCCACATCCACCGGCGACAGGGCCGACAGGATGTCAAACGCCCGCTCGGTATCGCGCATCTCCTGCGCGGATGGCTCCGGCCCGGTCAAATGCCCGGCCTCCGCCACCAGTTCGGGCAGCACCTCATGCGCGCCCACCACCTCGAACCCCTGATCCTCGAACACCTCGATCACCGCCCGCAACAGCGCATCATCGCCGCCCTGCAACGCGCCCATCAGGCGCGGCGCGGCCTGCATCATCGCGCTGTCAAACTGGCTAGGGTCCAAGGGCGGGCGCGCCAAGCCCCCGGCAAACACCACTTGCGTCACACCGCCCGCGCGCATCGCCTCGAACAGACCTCCAAGCCGCTCAATCCGATGCGCCTCAACGCCCTCAACCTGCGTCGGAACCCCCTCCAGCGCCAGCCGCATCGCCTCTGGCTGCGCCTCGGCAATCCGCACCGGCAACAGCCCGCCACAGGCCAGAATGCCAAGCCGTCCCGCCAAGGCCTACATCGCCCCCGGCGTCAGGAACGACCGGTCGCTCGCCCCGGTCACAAAATCCACGATTTGCCGGACATAGGCGCTTTCGGTTTCCTCGCCCAAGCGGCGGGCGCGATCCTGAAAGGCGCCCTCGCCCTGCGCCAACATCTGGAACGCGGCGCGAAGGGCTGTGATATCCGAACGCGCCACGCCCCGGCGCTTCAACCCCACAAGGTTCAAGCCATCCAACTCGCCGCGCGGGGCCTGCACAAGACCATAGGGAATCACGTCATTGGTCACCATGGTCACTGCCCCGATAATGGCGCCCTGCCCGATGCGCACCCACTGATGCACGCCTGACAAACCGCCGATGATCACGTCATCCTCGACCACGCAATGCCCCGCAAGGGCGGCATTGTTCACCACGATCACCCGGTTGCCCAGTTGCACGTCATGCGCCACGTGACAGCCCGCCATGAACAACCCGTCGTCGCCCACGCGCGTGACACCGCCACCACCCTCGGTGCCCGCATTCATCGTCACATGCTCGCGGATACGGTTGCGCGCGCCGATTTCAAGCCGGGTCTTCTCGCCCTTGAATTTCAGGTCTTGGGGAATCTCACCGATGCAGGCGAAAGGAAACACCATGCAATCCTCGCCCACCACCGTGTCGCCACTCACCACGACATGGCTTTTCAACTCGACCCCATCGCCAAGCCGCACCTCCGGCCCGACATGGCAAAACGGCCCGATCCGGCATCCCTGCCCGATCTGCGCCCCCACCTCGACAATCGCCGAAGGGTGAATCTCTGTCTCGCCACGCTCGGCCATGCGGGTCACTCCTTGGGCAAATCCATCATCGCGGTGAACTCGGCCTCACAGGCCATCTCGCCCTCAACCTCGGCCACCCCGGCAAAGCGCCAGACCTTGCCGCCGGGCTTGCCGCGCGTGGTGGTGATCTTCATCTCCAGCACGTCACCCGGCACCACCATCCGGCGGAATTTGCACTTCTCGATGGCCATGAAATAGACCAGCAATTCGCGGTCCTCCATGCCAAGGGCCGCGCCCACCATCACCGCCGCCGTCTGCGCCATGGCCTCAACGATGGTGACACCGGGCATGATCGGCTTCGACGGGAAATGCCCCTGAAAATGCGGCTCGTTCATGGTGACGTTCTTGATGCCACGCGCCGATTGTGTGCCATCCATGTCGACCACCTTGTCGATCAACAGGAAAGGATAGCGATGCGGGATAAGCCGCTGGATTCTGTGAATATCCGCGGAATTCGAGGGCTCGCTCATGGGGTATCCTTTCGAAACTGTCCCGTTACCGACACTGAGCACCTTGGTCTCGCGGTTTGCTCCTTGGTCAGTAAACCCGCTTTAGCAACTGCCCCGGGCTTGGGCAAGACGCTGGGGCCAGCAGGCGATTACTCCGCCGGGGCCTCTTGCACACTGCCGCGATCGCCCTGATCACCCTCGGCCTCTTCGGGGGCGGCATCTTGCGGGGTAACGTCCTCCGCCACAGGCGGTTGAGCGCCTGTCGCAGCCTGACCTTCGCCGATCTCCTCGTTGATCCGCGAGGCCGCCAAACCGGTGATATCTACCACGTCTGCCCGCAACAGCACACTGCGCGCATCCAGCACCACGACACCACCGGCCTCCTGCATCACCTGCACCAATACCGGCTCCACGCGTCGCATAAAGCTTACAGGGGCAAGTTCCCAACGCCGTTCAAGATTTCGCACCGCGGCATCGCTTTCGCGGCGAATGCGTTGAACCTTGGTATCGAATTCATCGGCCAATTGCCGGAATGCCTCGGGAGACAGGGTCTCGCGCTGCTCGGTCAGGGCCTGCTCTTCGGCTTCAAGCTCGGCCTCAAGCCCCCGGTTGCGTTTGCTGAGCGCCTCGCGTGCCGCCTGATACTCAGACGTCATGCGCTGGCCCAACTCGGTTTCCGAGAACAAACGCTCCGGGTCCAGCACCAGAATGTCGCTCTGGACGACGCCCACGTCTTGCGCCTGAACGGCAGGTCCCGGGGCACCAATCAGTGCCCCGGCCATAACCCCCGCGACAATAACGCGCCGCAGCAGGGTCACCTCAAAAATCCGTTCTGACCGTCAGATCGAAGAACTGGTCACGGTCACCGGGCTCTTTCTGGATGGCCTCCGCAAAGTTCATCCGAAGCGGGCCAAAGGGCGATTCCCAGAAAATCGAGAAGCCAATGGCGTGGCGATCATTGAACCCGGTGGAGGTCACCGGCCCCACGGCGTTCGCCGTGTTCACGCCCCAGATCGACCCGATGTCGTAAAAGGCGCCGCCGCTGATCCCGTACTCCTCCGGCAAGCCCAGCGGGAACTCCGCCTCAAACTTGGCAACCGCGTAATAGTTGCCGCCCAGGAACTCGTCGCCTTCTTTCGGCCCGATACCGCCCGGCTCGAAACCGCGCATGATCTTGGTGTTGTACCGGTCGATGGCACGGCTGTTATCATTGCCGCCATATTCCAGCGCACCGCCCTCCAGCGAGGCCCGCAAGGTCACCTCTTCGTTGAGAACCTTGGTTTCCCCAAGGATACGTCCAGAGGTGCGAATGAACTCCACATCGCCCCCCACGCCTGCGAACTCCTGCCCGAAGGACAAAAGCACACCGGCATTGGGGTTCAAACCCGTGCGGCGGGTGTCATAGCTGTATTCATAGCCCAAAGCGCTGGAAAACCGGCCACCGATTGCAGCCTCATTGGCCAAGACACCACCCGCGATAGTTCCCGAATAATCATCCATCTCGCTATAGACGAGGTTGTAATACAGCGAAAGCCGCCCGTTTTCACTCACCGGGAAGGTCAGGCTGGGGCGCAGGTCGGCGTAGACCGTGTCATAGAGATTGGTATTGTTCGTATCGGTTTCCTGATAAGAGGTGCGGAACCCGAACTCGACATCACGCCCCAGGAATGCCGGTTCGGAAAAGTCGATCACGTAATTCGCGGTATCACCACCCAGGGAAACCTGAGCCGTCAGTGCCTGACCTCTGCCGAGGAAATTGCGCTCGCTAAAGCCAAGTTGCACGCCAAAGCCCGAGTCGGTCGAGTAGCTGCCACCGAAAGACAGCGTCCCGGTGGTGGTTTCCTCCACGTCGACATCCACAACCACCTGATCGGGGCGCGAGCCCTCGCGCGCGTTCACATCGGCCGTTTCAAAGAACCGAAGCGCGCGAATACGCTCAGCGGCTTCGCGAATCTGGCGAGGGTTGAACGGGTCGCCCTCGACCACGTCGAACTGCCGCCGGATCACCCGGTCCAACGTCGTGGTGTTGCCTTCAATGTCGATCCGTTCGACAAAAACACGCGGCCCGCGCACAAGCGCGAATTCCACATCAAGCGTCAGGTCACGGTCATTGCGCGTGATCCGTGGTTCGACCCGCAGGAAATCAACCCCCTGCTTGATGCCAAGGCGCTCCATCCGCGCGACCGAGTTTTCCACCAAGGTCGGCGAATAGACCACGCCGGGGCGAATCTTCAGCACATCTTGGTATTCCGCGGCATCCACATTCGGCAAATCACTGATCGTCGTGATCTCGCCGAACTTGAATTGCTGGCCTTCCTGCACGTTGAATGTCACGAAATAGGCGTCGCGTTCTTGGGCCAATTCCGCGTTCACACTGGTCACGCGGAAATCCACATAGCCGCGCGATTGGTAAAAATCGGTCAGAACTTGGCGGTCGAACTGCAACCGGTCCTCGACAAAGGCATCGCGTTCGATGATCGCCCGCAGCAGCCCTGCCTGTTTCGATTCAATCACCCGGCGCAATCTCCGATCCGAGAAGTTGCGGTTACCGACAAAGCCGATCCGCTGCACCTCGATCTTGCCGCCTTCGAAAATCTCGAACACCAAATCGACACGGTTGTCGCTGCGGCGGATGACCTTGGGCGTAATCCGTGCCGAGACGCGGCCATTCTGTTCATAGGCTTCGGTCAGAACAGCCGCATCGCGCTCGGCCTTCGACGGGCTGAACACCTGCCGCGAGCGGCTTTCGATAAACCCCTCAAGGTCCTCGTCCTTAAGACGGCGGTTCCCCTCAAAGGAAATCCTGTTGATCGTGGGGTATTCTTCCACGCGAATGACAAGGCGGCTGCCCTGCGGCTCGATGGTGACGGTCTCGAAAAGACCACTGCCCAGGATGCGCTGATAGGCATCGTTCAGTTCCGCCGCCGAAACCGCTTCCCCACGCGCGATTCCCGCATAGCTGAGGATGGTGGCCCCATCGACCCGCTGGTTGCCTTCGATGGTGACGGAATTAAAGCGATAGTTCTGCGCTTCCGCCGGCCCGGGTAGCCCCAGCATGACGATAGCCACCAAAGCGACAAGGCCCATACGCAAAACGCCCGCAACCTCTTTCAGGATTGCAGGGTGCCGCGCTCGATCCACTCCGAAATCTCGCATCGAAAAATTCCAATTAGACATCCCAATTGAAATTGTGACTAACCGGGAATGACGGGGTTGTCAAAACGCCATTCAGCGCAGGCAGGGTTTGGCATCATGCCGCCAAGGCACGTTTTTCAACAACCTCAGAAAGATCCGATGAACGCCCCTGCCATCAAAGCCACCAGAATCGTGGTCAAATACAGCAGACGATCCCAATTCAGGTCCACCAGCAGGCTCAATCCGCGATATCCGCTCATGATATGTTGCACGATGTCTCTCCAATACAGTTCGTCCAACGACAAACTGCCGGTCGAGTATGGCGAGAATGCGAACCGAAAGATGGCCCTTTTATGACGCGGGCCGCGCTTCTAGGGCCTGTGGGGATTTCCGACAGGCTTTAGCACAGGATATCCGTGATCAAGGCCAATGACATCAAACCCAGAATCAACGCCAAGCCAATGGTCATGAAGATTCGCAGGGCGTTATCGCTCGGCGGTTTTCCCGTCACCGCCTCAAAAGCGTAAAACACCAGATGCCCCCCATCCAGAACCGGGATCGGCAACAGGTTCAAGAACCCGATGGCCGCCGAAAGAACGGCAATGAACCAGATAAAGCTGTCCGCGCCTTGGCTCGCCATGGCCCCCGAAACCTCGGCAATGCCGATGGGGCCGGACATGTTGCAGGCGCTGATCGACCCGATGATCATGTGATAAAGGCCGGACACCGAGCTGGCCATGATGCGCCACGTCTGCGCAGCGCCACCGACAAGCGCTTCGCCCGCGCCCATGGTCTCGGTCGCGAAATCGAAGGCCATACCGCCCGCGATGCCAATCCGCCACTGTGTCTTGAAGCCTCCCTCCGGCTGCGGTTCATCCACCCTGCGCGGAGCCAGTTCGAAGTCCATCACCTCGCCCGCACGCCAAACCTTCAGGTCCAAAACGCGGCCATTCGAGGATTCGACCACCTCCTTCAACTGGTCGAAGGCGATGATCTCGCGGCCTTCGACGCCAACAATCACGTCACCCGATTTCAGGCCGCTTTCAAAGGCCGCCGATTGTGGCGCCAATTGCATGATGCGCGTGGGCTGCGGATAAGGGCCGTCGACGGTGATCTCGCGGCCATCCCGGCGCACCCGGTAGTCAAGGATCTCCTGCTTGGGCAGCACATCGACGAAATCCCCAAACGCACCCTCCTCGGCATAATCGGGGATGTCACGCCCCGCGATTCCCAATAGTTCATCCCCGGCTTGCAGCGTGAATCCCGATTGCGGCAGCGGGTGAATCTCGCCAACGGTCAAGGGCTCGGCCACCTTGCCCTGGGTCATCATCACCCCGCCGAACACCGCGATCGACAGGATGAAATTGAACAGGGGGCCGGCGATCACCGTCGCCGCCCGCGCCCAAAGCGGCGCGCCCACCATGGTCTGGCGGCGCTCTTCGGGGGTCATTTCCTTTGTCTCGTCGCTTTCCGTGGCGCTGGCCGCGTCGCCATCCCCCTTGAACTTGACGTAGCCACCAAGCGGCAAGGCGGCCACCTGCCACTTCGTGCCGCGTTTGTCATACCGCGAAAACAGAACCGGCCCGAAGCCAAGCGAAAAGACATCCGCCTTGATCCCGCACCACCGGCCGACGATGTAATGACCGTATTCATGGACCGCGACGATCACCGACAAGGCCACGACAAAAGCCAGAATGGCCATGGCGACATTGCCGAACTGCGGCAGCATGAGTGCGAATTCCAAGGCTCCACGCCTCCCTGTTTAACTATATTTGTCCTGCACGACCTGATCGGCAGCTATCCGTGCCAAATGGTCCACATGCCCGACGGTTTCAAGCGTGATCCCGGCATCAATAAGGCCATTCTCGGCCTCTAAGCGGGCAAGAACCTCCTCGACGACCTCGGCCATGCCCATGAACGGCAGGCGTTTGGCGATGAAATGATCCAGCGCGCGCTCCTTGGCGGCATTGAACACCGCGCCGGCCAATCCGCGCCGCTCCATCACCTCGCGCGCCAGCCGCAAGGCCGGGTACCGCGTCATATCCGGCGCGCGGAAGGTCAATTGCCCCAGCGCCGTCAAATCCAAGGTCTCAACCGGCAAATCCATCCGCTGCGGCCAGTTCAACGAATAACCGATGGCGTGCCGCATATCCGGCGGGCCAACATGGGCCATCAGTCCCCCGTCGCAAAACCCGACAAGCGCATGCACCATGGACTCGGGATGAATCACCACCTCGATCTGCTCTGGCTCAAACCCGAAAAACTCCCGCGCTTCAATGATTTCCAAGGCCTTGTTGAACATAGACGCGGAATCGATGGTGATCCTTTGCCCCATGTCCCAATTGGGATGCGTCGCCGCCTGCTCGGGCGTGGCCCCGGCCAAATCCTCCAAAGGCCAATCGCGAAACGCCCCGCCGCTGGCGGTGATGACACAGCGCCTGACCGCTGCCATATCCTCGCCCACCAAAGCCTGGAAAATCGCCGAATGCTCGCTGTCCACGGGCAGGATGCGCGCTTGGTTCAACCGCGCTGTCTCGATCATCAAAGGCCCGGCCGTGACCAGCGATTCCTTGTTCGCCAAGGCCAGCGTCGCCCCCTGCTCCAAGGCCGCCAGCCCCGGGCGCAACCCGGCCGCACCGACAATCGCCGACATCACCCAATGCGCCGGCCGCGCGCCCGCCTCAATGAGGGCCGCCTCGCCTGCCGCCGCTTCAACCTCGCTGCCCGCCAAGGCCTCGCGCAAGGACACAAGCAAATCATCATGCGCCGTCACCGCCACCTCGGCGCCCAACTCAATCGCGTCCCTGGACAGCCGGTCGATATTGCGCCCCCCGGTCAGGGCCACCACGTCAAAGCGCTCAGGGCTGCGGCGGATCAAATCAATGGTACTTTGCCCGATTGAACCGGTGGCCCCCAGAATACTGACCCGCTTCATGCCACCCCCGGCATCAAGCCCAGTTGCATCAGCACAAAGACCAGAACCCCAGCCCCCAGCATGCCATCAAACCGGTCGAGCACACCACCATGCCCCGGAATCAGGTCGGAACTGTCCTTGACGCCCACCCGACGCTTCACCGCACTTTCGGCAATATCGCCCATCTGCCCGGCAAAGCTGACCAGCACCGAGATCACGACCAGTCCCGCGCCCGCGCCCAACGGCCCGGCCATCACCGCGCCCACCACGGCAGCCCCGATCCAACCCGCAACCGTGCCCGACCAGGTCTTTTTCGGGCTCACCTTGGGCCAGAACTTCGGCCCGCCCAAGGTTCGCCCGGCGAAATACCCCGCCACGTCCGAGGCCACGACCACCAGCACCAGCCAGACAATCCAGCCCAAACCGGCCTCAGCACGCAGCATCGCCACCGCATAACAGCCAATCAGCGCCCAAGCCGCCAAGAGCACATAGATGCCCTTCTCGCGGGCGATATCCCCCGCCGTGGCAATCGCCGCGGCCAGCAAGATCGGCAAAACCAACATGCCGGGCACCACCAAGGCCCCCAGAACAGCCGCCGCCCCCATGCACCCCATGCCAGCGGCGCGCGGCGCACCAAACATGCGCGCGGCCTCCCAGATCATCAAACCACCCAAGGCGCTGACCGCAATGGCAAAGGGCCATCCACCGCCCCAAACCAAAAGGCCCCCGGCCACGGCCATCACCACGCCCGAGATGACCCGGGGGGCCAAATCCCCCCATTGCCCCGCGCCGCTCATGCCGTCACCCCGCCAAAGCGGCGGTCCCGCGCGCCATAGCCTTTCAGCAAATCGGCAAAAATCTCCGGCGTGAAATCCGGCCAGAGCGTGTCGATGAATTCGTACTCCGCATAGGCCGACTGCCACAGCAGGAAATTGGAAATCCGCGCCTCGCCACTGGTGCGAATAACCAGATCGGGGTCCGGCACCACACAGGTATCCAGATACTTCGGCAGGGTTTCCTCATCCACGTCCCCGGGGTTCAAACGCCCCGCCGCCACGTCCTCGGCCAACCGTTTGGTGGCGCGCGCCACCTCGTCCCGGCCGCCGTAATTCAACGCAATGGTCAGGTTCGTGCCGTCGCAATGCGCGGTCATCGCCTCGGCCTCATCCATCAAGCCGCGCAGCTTGGCATCCAGACGCGGCCGGTCGCCGATAAAACGCACCCGCACGTTTTCGCGCACGAACTCCTGCATTTCCTTCATGATATAGCGGCGAAACAGGCTCATCAGGCCCGCCACCTCGGTCTGGGTCCGCTTCCAGTTCTCCGTCGAAAAGGCGAAGATCGTCAGGTACTTCACCCCCAGATCGGGGCAGGCGCTGACAATCTCGCGCACCCTCCGCGCGCCCGCATGGTGGCCAAAAAGACGTGGCCGCCCGCGCGACTGCGCCCAGCGGCCATTGCCATCCATGATGATCGCCACATGGCGCGGGCCGTCGCGTTCGGCCTTTTTCTTTGCCATGTCGGCAACCCTCGCGTTACTCAGACCTGCATGATCTCGGCTTGCTTGGCCTCAAGCGCCTCGTCGACGAGTGCAATATGCTTGTCGGTAATCTCCTGCACCGCCGATTCCCAGAATTTCTGGTCATCCTCCGACATGCCATCGGCTTTGGCCTTCTTGATCTGGTCCATCCCGTCACGGCGGATGTTACGAATCGAAACCCGCGCGCTCTCGGCGTATTGGCCCGCCACCTTGCCAAGCTCGCGGCGGCGCTCTTCGTTCAATTCGGGGATCGGCAGCATGATGATGGTGCCGTTCATTTGCGGGTTGATGCCCAAACCGCTTTCGCGAATGGCCTTTTCCACCTTGTTCACAAGGCCTTTGTCCCAGACATTCACCGTCACCATGCGCGGCTCGGGCACATTCACGGTGCCCACCTGATTGATTGGCGTCATCTGGCCATAGGCCTCCACCTGCACCGGCTCCAGCATCGAGGCACTGGCCCGCCCGGTCCGCAATGACGCGAATTCCGTCCGAAGCGAGGCCATGGCCCCCTCCATCCGACGTTCAAGATCGTCTGTATCAAGGATGAATTCGTCCGACATATCACTCTGTCCTTCTTGCGGGAATTGCGTCTTTGGTCCTGTTTAGCCTTAGCCATGCACCTTTGTATAGGTGCCCTCGCCCGCCAGAATACCCTTGAATCCGCCCGGCTCGTCCAAGCTGAAGACGATAATCGGCAGGCTGTTGTCGCGGGCAAGCGCAATGGCGCTGGCGTCCATGACGTTCAAGTGTTGGGCCAGAACCTCGTCATAGGTCACGGTATCAAACCGCTTGGCATCGTCATGTTTCACCGGGTCCTTGTCGTAAACCCCGTCCACCTTGGTGCCCTTGAAGATCGCCTCACAGGCCATCTCGTTGGCCCGCAGGGTGGCCGCCGTATCGGTGGTGAAATAGGGGTTGCCGGTGCCAGCGGCGAAAATGCACACGCGCTTTTTCTCCAAATGGCGCACGGCGCGGCGACGTATGTAAGGCTCGGCCACCTCATCCATGCGAATGGCGCTGATCACGCGGGTGAACACGCCCAAGCCCTCAAGCGCGCTTTGCATGGCCAGCGCGTTCATCACCGTCGCCAGCATGCCCATGTAATCGGCGGTGGTCCGCTCCATCCCCTGCGCGCTACCCGCCAGCCCGCGAAAGATGTTGCCGCCGCCGATGACCATGCAAATCTCGACGCCCATGTCATGGACCGTCTTCACTTCGCGGGCGATTCGTTCAACCGTCGGCGGATGCAGCCCGTACCCTTGGTCCCCCATCAAGGCTTCGCCCGAGATTTTCAGCAGAACTCGTTTGAAGGTGGTTTGCGGGGTGTGGGATTCGGACATGGGGCGCGCTCCGTTAAGGCCATCTGGCAATCTCGCGCAAAATGTCGGAAAAGCCTGTCAGGTTCAATCACCTAATGCGTTCCGCCTTTAACCTGAAACATCAGCGAAAGGCGGAACGCGTACAACGATTGAACAGAGCGCTGCATTTCGCGAAAATCTGTGACTCAGGGTTTTCGCGAAACGCTTTAAAGGGGTTTGAGATGCGCAAATCGTACGACTCGTACGAAACAGATTGGGACCAGTCCGATTTTCGTACGAAAATCGGGGGTCAAGCGTACGACTCGTACGAAAATTTGCGCACCACCACATGATTGACCCTGCGACCATTCCCGCCGACCGCCCGGTTCTGATCGCCGGGCCGACGGCATCGGGAAAATCCGCCCTCGCGCTGCGTATCGCGCAGGATAAGGGCGGCGTGATCATCAACGCCGATGCCATCCAAGTCTTTGAAAACTGGCGCGTTTTAACCGCCCGCCCCTCGTCTGAGGATGAGGCGGCGGCCCCCCACGCCCTCTACGGCCACGTCCCTTATGATGCCGATTATTCCGTCGGCCACTGGCTGCGCGAGGTCGCACCGCGCCTCAAAACCGGCTCCCGCCCCATCATTACCGGCGGCACCGGATTGTACTTTTCTGCCCTTACAGAAGGCTTGGCCGAGATCCCTGCAACCCCGTCCGAGGTGCGCGAGGCGGCCAATGAAATTGTTTCAAAACAAGGGTTTAAAACCCTCCTTCCAAGCCTCGATGCGCAAACCCTTTCCCGTATCGACCAGCAAAACCCGATGCGCGTGCAACGCGCATGGGAGGTCCAGCAAGCCACCGGAAAGGGCCTTGCCCACTGGCAAGACACCACCCCTCCCCCGCTTTTGCCGCTCGACCAATGCACCGCCATCGTGGTCGAAGCCGACAAGGAATGGCTAACCCCCCGGATTGAAAGCCGTTTTGACCAGATGCTCGATATGGGCGCATTGAACGAGGCGCGCGCCAATCTCCCCAATTGGGACCCGCAACTCCTGTCGTCCAAAGCCATCGGCGCACCGGAATTAATCGCACATCTTCAAGGGCTTATGACATTGGACGAGGCCCGTGAGGCGGCCACCATTGCCACCCGCCAATTCGCCAAGCGGCAGCGCACATGGTTCCGCGCGCGGATGAAAAACTGGCACCGGCTGAATGCCGCTGAGTTTTAGAAAAACCGATTTTTCGGCCTGACATCGCCGCAATTCTCTGCCAAAACTTTTGAAAAGCAGTCAAATCAGGCAGGCAGACAGATCACATGACAGCACATGCGCGCATCCTTACCCTCGCGCAATGGACCGAAGGCGGCGCTTGGCGCGGGGAGCTTCCACACAGTTGCCCGGACCATGCCCTGATCTGGATCACGCGCGGCCAAGGACTCGCCATGGTCGAAGGCATCCGCCGGGGCGTCGGTGTGCACAATGCGCTCGTGATACCGGCCAACACCTTGTTTTCATTGGATCTTGGCAAACAAGGCTTTGGCCTCGTTTGCCTCGTGCCTGCCTATGGCCCCGTGTTGATGCCCGATACGCCACAGCACCTGCGCATCCGCGACGTGCAGGCCCAAAGCGAACTCACCTCCATACTCGACGCCATGCAGCGCGAACAGAACAGCGCCCGCCCCTTCATGGATGAGGCGCTGAACGCCGAGGCCACGCTTCTCACGGTCTGGCTTCGCCGCGCCATGCTGGCGCACATCGAGGAACCCGAAAAAATGACTGCAGCCCAAAGGCTTGTCACAGCCTACGCAGCCTTGATCGAACGCGATCACACAACCGGAAGAACAATGGCGGACTATGCCCAATCGCTCGGGGTGACCCCCACGCACCTAACACGCACATGCCGCGAATGTACTGGCATGACAGCCGCCGAGCTGCTCACTCAACGCAGTTTGCACGCCGTGCGCGACCTTCTGGAAAGCAGCGACCACCCGTTTAACCGCGTCGCCGCGATGACAGGCTTCAACAGCGCCGCCTATTTCTCGCGCTTCGTTCTGCACCACACCGGCAAAACCCCGTCAGAGCTTCGCAAAGCCGCCACCGACCGGCCCAAGTTTCCGGCCCTCGCAAAACGCTGAAATTACACTGCGGGGATGGTCCTTTCGGTCCAAGCGTCCTATGATTATTGGGGAACGCACCCTCCCGAGGATTCAGGCCCCCATGCAAGACAAAACACGCCACGTGCATCCCGCCCTGCCAACGCTTGCCCAAGACGCATGCCAAGGCCGGATCACGAGGCGCGAGTTTTTGTCCCGGGCCACAGCCCTAGGGGCCACCACGACAACCGCCTTCGCCTTGATCGGCCAGAAGGCGATGGCGCAAGATGCGCCCGCCATCCAACAAGGCGGGACCCTGCGCATCCAGCAAAGCGTCAAAGCCCTGCGCGATCCGCGCACCTTCGACTGGAGCGAGATGGCCAACCAGACCCGCGGCTTCCTTGAATACCTCGTGGAGTATAACGGTGACGGGTCTTTTCGGGGCATGCTCCTGGAAAGCTGGGAGGTCAACGAGAACGCCACCGAATACACCCTCAATGTCCGCGCCGGTGTGACATGGAACAACGGCGACCCCTTCACCGCCCGGGATGTCGCCCGCAACATCACCCGCTGGTGCGACAGCACCGTCGAGGGCAACTCGATGGCCTCACGCCTCACTGGTTTGAGCAACCCGGCAACCGGACAGGCCCGTGACGGTGCCATAATCGTCACCGATGATCTTACCGTGACCCTCAAACTTGCAGCCCCCGATGTCTCGGTCATCGCCAATTTCGCCGATTACCCCGCCGCAATCATCCACCAAAGTTATGACGGTGGCGATCCTTTCGCGCATGGTATCGGCACCGGCCCTTTCAAACCGATCAGCCTTGAAGTCTCTGACCGCTGCATTCTGGAGCGCAACAGCGATCATGACTGGTGGGGCCGTGATGTCTACGGCGGCCCCTATCTCGATCGCGTCGAATTCATCGACCTCGGCACCGACCCGGCCAATTGGGTCGCGGCAGCCAGAGACGATCAAATCGACCTGCTTTATGAAACCGTGGGTGATTTCATCGAGGTGATGGATGCCACCGGCTGGACCCAAACCCGCACCGAGACGGCAGCCACAATCGTGATCCGTGGTAATCAATCCGCCGAGGTGGACGGGGCCAAACCCTATGCCAACAAGGATTTGCGCCGCGCGCTTGCCTTGGCGGTCGACAATGAAATCTGCCTTGAGCTGGGCTATGCCGGGCGCGGCACCGTCGCTGCCAACCACCACATCAGCCCCATTCACCCCGCATATGCCGATATCGGCCCGGCCGAATACGACCCCACACAGGCCCTCGAACTTGCCAAGGCGGCGGGGCTGGATGACGTTGTGCATGACCTGACCACCGTCGATGACGAATGGCAGCGCAACACCGGCGATGCTGTCGCCGCCCAGCTTGAGGATGCAGGCTTTCGCGTGCGGCGCACCATCCTGCCCGGCGCGCGGTTCTGGGACAACTGGAAAAGCTTCCCCTTCTCGGCCACACAATGGAATCACCGCCCGCTGGACGTGCAGGTGCTGGTGCTGGCCTATCGCTCGGGCGCGGTCTGGAACGAAACCGGGGTCTCGAACATCACGCTCGACTCGTTGATTGATCTTGCCATGTCACTGCACGCCGCCGAAGACCGCCGTGACGTGATCCGCCAGATCGAACTTCTGCTACGCGAGGAAGGGATTATCATCCAACCCTTCTGGCGGGCACTTTACAATCACCACAACGGCACGCTGGTGAATGCCGAACGACACCCGGCCAACGAAATCCACCTCTACAAGATCGGATTCGCGCAGTAGCCTCAGCTACCCCAGATGATTTTCACGTAATTGCGCGTTTCCTTGAAGGGCGGAACACCACCATATTTTTTTACCGCCCCCGGACCAGCGTTATAGGCTGCCAAGGCCAAACGCCATGACCGGAACGTGCGGTATTGCTGCGCTAGATAGCGGGCGCCGCCTTCGAGGTTCTCGTAAGGGTCATGCGGGTTCACGCCCAAAATCCGCGCGGTGCCCGGCATCAACTGCGCCAACCCGATTGCCCCTTTGTGCGACCGCACCGCAGGTTTCCAACCCGATTCCTGCTGCACCAAACGCAGGAACAAGTCTTGCGGCACACCATGGCGACGGGCAGCATCCTTGGCCATCTGAAGGAAACGTCCGCGATACTTGCCGTTGTAAGATCGCCCAACGCCTTCGGCACTGCCCCATTTCGTGGGCGTGCGAATCTTCTGTGGCTGCAAACGAATGGAATTGTTGTATTGCTGCTTGGCACGGGTATCGAGCACGTTGGTCTGCGATTTGAACAGGTTGCTGCGGCTTTTCGTGGAAAGCACATCGGCCTGCGCCAACGCGGGCAGGCATAGTCCGACGACTGCAATCAAGACGGGCAAAATCCGCATAACGCTACTGTCCCCCAACGCCAATTTGGCGGCAAATATACGCGATCTTTCGTAAAATGCCATGACAGCGAACAATCAAACGCGTTTTTTCGCAGGTTTCCGATTGTTTTTTGGCAAATTTTAAACTTCCATTTACGGCGCTGCGGTGATGTAAGCACCCAAACACTGCTCATGTAACCAACGAAGGGGGTCCGGATGGCCGGTTCAGTCAACAAGGTAATTCTCATCGGCAACCTCGGCCGCGACCCCGAGGTGCGGACGTTCCAGAACGGCGGCAAGGTCTGCAACCTGCGCATCGCCACCTCGGAAAACTGGAAAGACCGCAACACCGGCGAACGCCGTGAGCGGACGGAATGGCACTCTGTCGCCATCTTCTCTGAAGGGCTGGTCCGTGTGTGTGAACAATACTTGCGCAAAGGCTCCAAGGTTTACCTCGAAGGCAAGCTACAAACCCGCAAATGGCAAGACCAATCCGGTCAAGATCGCTACTCGACCGAGGTTGTATTGCAAGGCTTCGATGGAACACTGGTCATGCTCGACGGTCGCAGCGATGGCGGCGGTGGCGGCGGCAACTACGGCGGTGGCCAAGGTGGCGGCTACGGCAATGATTACGGTGGCGACTATGGCGGCGGCGGCTCCTCCTCGCAGGGACAACCCCAAGGCGGCCCCTCGCGCGATATCGACGACGAAATCCCGTTCTGATCGGCCACGTCCGGGACAGCATCAAAACCCCGCCCCTCCGGCGGGGTTTTTCCTTGCCCGCCAAGGCCTTTCGAAAGGCCTTGCCTCACGCGGTTCAGCAACCGCGTGTAATCGCCTTGCAAGGCGATTGCCCAAGCCGCGTCGACGCGGCTTACCAAAGCCAATCGACCACGCTCAAAACCACCCCCACCGGCACCGCCAAGACGACCGCCAGCAGCAACGCCGCCCAAAGCGTCGGGCGTGGCGGCGGGGCATGGACCCCAAGGATTCGGTTTTCCGGCTCTGCCATGAGATCATTAACCATACCTTAGGTAACCGAGCGGTTAATGGCGGGTATGGACTGCACCCTCACTGCCCCCGGCCCCCAGCCGCCCGCCGATGCGCCCCTGCATCAAAGCCCCGCTTATGGGCAGGCCATGACGCGGCTTGGGGCCAAGGTGCAGGTTTTGCGCATCACGCAGAACGGCAACTGTCTGGCCCACGCACAAATCCTCTCGCGCCACATCATGGGCCTGCCCCTGCATTGGGTGCCGCGCGGTCCGGTCTGGTCCCCCGGCCTCTCCACCGAAGATCAAACCGCACTCCTCTCGCGGCTCCCCCTCGGCAGTGGCCTCCGGGGGCTCTGGCTTGCCACCCCCGACAGCCCAGAGGCCACAGCACCCTACGCCGCTCTTGGCTACCGCCCCCTGCTCACCCCTCAACACGTGGCCGAGCTGCCGCTTGATCCCGACCCTGACATCATGCGCGCGCGCCAGCACGGCAAATGGCGCAACCGCTTGCGCCGGGCCGAGGATGCGGACCTCACGGTCAGTCATCGGCTCTTCGACCCCGCCCGCGATGCGCCCCTGCTCGATCTGGAAAGGGCACAGCGCAAATACCGACGCTATACCGACGTGATACCGACCTTCGTTTTGCACTGGTCCCAAGCCGCGCCCAAGGCCACGCGGGTTTTCCAAATCCGTGACGGAACGCGCCCCCTCGCCGTCATGATTTTCCTGCTGCACGGTCACCGGGCCACCTATCAAATCGGCTGGCGCGACCGCGACTGCGCCCCAGCCTCTGCCCACCACCTGCTTCTCTGGAACGCCGCCAAATACTTGGCGCGCAAGGGGTTTCAGCAGATTGACCTCGGCACCCTCGATACCGAAACAACACCCGGCCTTGCGCGCTTCAAACTGGGCAGCGGTGCCTGCGCCCGGCCCCTTGGCCCCAGCCTCCTGCGGCTGCCCTGCGGCATAATCCCTCTGGCAATTCGCCGTCCCGCGGTATAGGCGGCACCCAACCATACTTGAGGAACGCCATCCATGGACCTGCGCAACATCGCAATCATCGCCCACGTCGACCACGGCAAAACCACGCTTGTCGACGAATTGCTCAAACAATCCGGGGCCTTTCGGGCCAATCAGGCCGTCGATGAACGCGCCATGGACAGCAACGATCTGGAACGCGAACGCGGCATCACCATCCTTGCCAAGGCCACCAGTGTTGAATGGAAAACCACCCGCATCAACATCGTCGACACCCCCGGGCACGCCGATTTCGGCGGCGAGGTTGAGCGGATCTTGTCGATGGTCGATGGCGTTGTCCTGCTGGTCGATGCCGCCGAAGGCCCGATGCCGCAGACCAAATTCGTCACCTCCAAGGCGCTGGCTCTTGGCCTGCGCCCCATCGTGGTGCTCAACAAGGTCGACAAACCCGATGCCGAACCCGACCGTGCTTTGGACGAATGTTTTGACCTTTTCGCCAACCTCGGCGCCAATGACGACCAGCTCGATTTCCCGCATATGTACGCCTCGGGCCGCTCCGGCTGGGCCGATCATGAGCTGGACGGGCCGCGCAAGGACCTCACCGCACTCTTTGACCTGATCGTCAACCACGTCCCCGCACCGAAGCAAATCACCCGCGAAGGCGAGGATTTCCGCATGCTCGCCACCACACTGGGCGCAGACCCCTTCGTCGGTCGCATCCTCACGGGCCGCGTCGAATCGGGCCGCCTCAAGGTGGGTCAGACCGTGCAAGCCCTCAGCCGCGTGGGCCAGAAAATCGAACAGTTCCGCGTGACGAAAATCCAGGCCTTCCGCGGCCTTGGCCAACAAGACATCGACGAGGCCGTGGCCGGCGACATCGTCAGCCTAGCGGGCATGTCCAAGGCCACCGTGGCCGATACGATCTGTGCTTTGGCGGTCGACGAACCGCTTGAGGCGCAACCGATCGACCCGCCCACCATCACCGTCACCTTCGGCATCAACGACAGCCCGCTGGCGGGCCGTGACGGCAAGAAGGTGCAAAGCCGCGTCATCCGTGACCGCCTGATGAAAGAGGCCGAATCCAATGTCGCCATCCGCATCACCGACACCCCCGGCGGCGAGGCCTTCGAAGTCGCAGGCCGTGGCGAATTGCAGATGGGCGTTCTCATTGAAAACATGCGCCGCGAAGGGTTCGAACTCAGCATCTCACGCCCGCAGGTTCTGTTCCGCGAAGGTGAGAACGGCGAACGGCTTGAACCCATCGAAGAGGTCACCATCGATGTTGATGATGATTACTCGGGCGCGGTCATCGAAAAGATCACCGGCGCGCGGAAGGGTGAATTGGTCGAGATGAAACCGGCCGGTGCAGGCAAAACCCGGATCATTGCGCATGTCCCCTCGCGCGGGCTTATCGGCTATCAGGGCGAATTCCTGACCGACACGCGCGGCACAGGCGTCATGAACCGCGTATTCCACACCTGGGCGCCACACAAGGGCCCGATCCCGGGCCGTCGCGCGGGTGTGCTGATCTCCATGGAAGACGGCGAATCCGTGGCCTACGCCCTGTGGAATCTGGAAGAGCGCGGCAAGATGTTCATCGGCGCGCAGGCCAAGGTTTACCAAGGTATGATCATCGGCGAACACAGCCGCGAAAACGACCTTGAGGTGAACCCGCTCAAGGGCAAGAAACTCACCAACGTTCGCGCCTCGGGCAGTGACGAGGCCGTGCGCCTGACCACCCCGGTCACCATGAGCCTTGAAGAGGCGATTGCCTATATCGACGACGATGAACTGGTCGAAGTGACCCCCAATGCCATCCGGCTGCGCAAACGCCACCTCGACCCGCATGAGCGTAAGCGCGCCGCAAAAACTGCATAATAGACGCCCCCGCATGTCCCTGTGCTAAGCTATCCTTCACCAGGATAGCAAAACAGGTGGGGGCAGCTTGCAGAACCGATGGATCGCCTTGATCGCAGCGCTGTGCGGGCTTGCCCCCGCACCGCTGGCTGCAGTGACATTAAGCTGCAACGCGATCCCTGTTACGGTCACTGCCGATAACAGGGATCTTGCCGCGCAAATCTGCCAGTCCACGCAAAGCGTGCTTTCGCGCCTATCAGAGTGTCACGTGCACCTGCACCGGCCGGTCAAAATCGAAATTGTGAGCGACCTACCAAGCTCATGCCTTGGTCTTTACCATTGCGGCGAAAACCATATCGAGGTTCTCAGCCCCGACGCGGCCCTTTCTCAGCGAACGGAAAAAAGCGTTTTCGCCACCCTCTCCAAACAAGAGTTCTTCGAGAGCATTTTGGCGCATGAACTGACCCATGCCGCCTATGATGCAACCCCCTGCCCCTTTGGCGACTGCGCCGCAACGGCCGAATACCTAGCCTACACGATGCAGATCATGACCCTTCCGCCCGCCACGCGAGAGGAGATCGAAAACGGTTTTGAAATCGACAAGACAATTACCCGCGATGAGATCAACCCAATGATCCTTTATATGGCCCCCAATGCCTTTATCCGCAAAAGTTGGGGCCACCTGATGCAGCGCGAAAATAGCTGCGCCTATATCAAGCAAATCATGGAGGGCAAGATCCTGTTCGACTCCGAACACCCTTGACCCGTGGACCACGCTCAAGGCTGGATGTTGATCCGGTCGATGACCTCAAGCCCGCCACCCTGCGTGCGACGGGTCACGACGATCTCACCGGAACTGGCCCCTTGCCCGGTCAGCGCATTGATATTGACGAAATGCGTGACCAGCAAAAGCCGTGCGCCTTCGGGTTGTTCTGCAATCGCCTCAAGCGTCACCTTGCGCTGCGCCGCCCGGTCCCCGCGCCCGGCAAAATGTGAATTGATCGGCGGAAATTCCACAACCTCGCCCATGTCCAGCAAGACAGCCGTATCCTTCGAGCGACACCACTGACTGCTCCAGATCGTGTCGAATTCCACCCCCGCCTCGCGCATCATCTCCCCAATGCGCCGCGCCTGCGCGCGGCCACGGTCATCAAGGTTCCGCTGCGTGCTGCACTCTTTCACATCGAAATTCGCCGGGTCGCCCGTGCCGGGTGCAAGCGCATGGCGCATCAGGGCCACAACACCCGGTTCCTTGAGGGCCGAAAAATCTTGTGCTGTGGCCCAAACGGGCCAAAGCGCCATGAGTGCTACAAGAAAAAACCGCATCGCTTACCCTCCTGCTTTCAGCAGAAGGTTAGAACCAATGCGCCGAAAGGCCAGTGTTATTCAGTGATCTCCACGATCACCAGCTCCCGCTCGGACGCGCCGCGGGCATGGCTCAGCGCCTCTTGATACTCCGGGCTGTGATAGCAGGCCTCGGCCGCTTCCACGCTTGGAAAACGGGCCACCACATTGCGCGGCCGCTCCTTGCCTTCCAACTGCACGAAGCGCCCGCCGCGGGCGATAAAGCTGCCGCCATGAGCGGCAATCGCCGGGCCTGCCAATTCGGCATAGCGGCCGTAGGCCTCGGCATCGGTGACAGTCACATGAGCAATCCAAAGCGCTGGCATGGTTTATCCCTCCAACACGGCTTCGGCGGCCTTGATGGCGGCCTCGGCGTTGCCCACGTCGCGGCCCCCGCCCTGCGCCATATCCGGGCGACCCCCGCCGCCCTTGCCGCCAAGTTCCGGCACCGCCGCCTTGACCAGATCAACCGCCGATACTTTGCCCGTCAGGTCATCGGTCACGCCAGCCGCCACAGCCGCCTTGCCGCCCGCATCCGCGATCAGCAACACAGCGCCTGAGCCAAGCCGCGATTTATGCTCGTCAATCAAGGCGGGCAAGTCCTTGCCCGACACGCCCGACAGCACTTGGGACAAAAACTTCACGCCGCCAATTTCCTTGGCCTCGGGTCCATCGCCCTGCCCCGCACCACCGGCCATGGCCAACTCACGCCGCAACTGCGCCACCTCGTTGGCAAGTGCCTTGCGCTCGTCCATCAGGGCCTTCACCCGGTCGACCACATCCTCGGGCTTGGTTTTCAGTTCCCCGGCCAGGGCTTCAACCCGGTGTGCCTGATCGCTCAGATAGTCAAACGCCGCCTGCCCGGTCAGCGCCTCGATCCGCCGCACGCCAGCACTTGAGGCCTGATCGGCCAAGGTCACGAAAACGCCGATATCCCCGGTCTGTTGCACATGGGTGCCCCCGCAAAGCTCAATCGAATAGGTCCGGCCATCCAAGCCCTTGCCCGAGCCATCCTGAAGCCCCATCGAGACAACCCGCACCTCGTCGCCGTATTTCTCGCCGAAGAGGGCCTGCGCACCCAAATCGCGCGCATCATCCGGCGCCATGATCCGCGTTTCCACCGGTGCATTCTGGCGGATATAGCTGTTCACCTCGGTCTCGACCTGCTCCAGTTCCCTTGCCGTCAGGGCCTTGGAATGGCTGAAATCGAACCGCAACCGGTCCTGCGCATTGAGCGAGCCGCGCTGCGCCACGTGATCGCCAAGCGCATGGCGCAGGGCCTCGTGCAACAGGTGCGTGGCCGAGTGGTTGGCGCGAATGGCCGTGCGGCGAGCGTGATCCACCTCCAACTGCGCGGCCTGTCCCGGTGCCATCTCACCGTCTTCAATCTTGGCGAAATGGATGAACACCCCGGCCACCTTCTTGGTGTCGGTGATCCGCGCGCTGCCGCCATCGGTTTTCAACGTGCCGGTATCGCCGACCTGACCGCCGGATTCGGCGTAAAACGGCGTCTGGTTCAGGACGATCTGCACCTCATCGCCCTTCGCGGCCTTATCGATTTCCGCACCATCCTTGACCAAGGCCAAAATCTGCCCTTCGGCCACTTCGGTGTCGTAGCCTAGAAAATCGGTCGTGCCCTTGGTGTCATCCTCTGCAATATCAAACCAGATAGCCGCATCCGCCGCCTCGCCCGAGCCCGACCACGCCGCGCGCGCCTTGGCCTTCTGCTCGGCCATGGCCGCCTCGAAGCCGCTTACATCCACTTCGCGGCCCTTCTCGCGCAAGGCATCCTGCGTCAGGTCCAGCGGGAAACCATAGGTATCATAAAGCTTGAATGCCGCTTCCCCCGGAAGCGCCGACCCATCGGGCAGTTTGCCCAACTCATCATCCAACAGGCGCAAACCCCGGTCCAATGTTTGCTTGAACTTGGTCTCTTCCAGTTTCAGCGTCTCTTCGATCAAAGGCTGCGCCCGGCCCAACTCGGGGAAGGCCTGCCCCATCTGCGCCACCAGATTTGGCACCAATTGGTGCATCACGGGGTCTTTCGCACCCAGCAAATGCGCATGCCGCATCGCCCGCCGCATGATCCGCCGCAAAACATACCCGCGCCCCTCGTTCGAGGGCATCACCCCATCAGCAATCAGGAAGGAGGTCGAGCGCAGGTGATCCGCGATCACCCGGTGATGGACGTTACCCGGACCATCGGGGTCTTGGCTGGTGACATTGGCGCTGGCCTCGATCAGGGCCCGCATCAGGTCGGTGTCGTAATTGTCGTGCTTACCCTGCAACAGCGCGCCGATCCGTTCCAGCCCCATGCCGGTGTCGATCGACTGGTTGGGCAGGTCTTGCCGCGTGCCATCCTCGAACTGCTCGTATTGCATGAAAACGAGGTTCCAGATCTCGATGAACCGGTCGCCATCTTCCTCCGGGCTACCCGGAGGCCCACCCCAAATCTCGGGCCCATGATCATAGAAAATCTCGGTGCAGGGCCCACACGGCCCCGTGGCCCCCATCGACCAGAAGTTGTCGTCGGTGGCGATGCGGATGATTCGATCATCCGAAAGGCCTGCGTATTTCTTCCAGATCTCGGCGGCTTCGTCATCGGTGTGGTAGATCGTGACCAACAGCTTGTCCTTGTTCAGGCCAAACTCCTTGGTCAGCAAATCCCACGCATAGGGGATCGCCTGCTCCTTGAAATAATCCCCAAAGCTGAAATTCCCCAACATTTCGAAAAACGTATGGTGCCGCGCGGTATAGCCCACGTTGTCCAGATCGTTATGCTTGCCGCCCGCGCGCACACATTTCTGGCTGGTCGCCGCCCGCTTGTAATCGCGGTGCTCCACCCCGGTGAAGAGGTTCTTGAACTGCACCATGCCCGCGTTGGTGAACATCAAGGTCGGGTCATTGCGCGGCACAAGTGGCGAGCTATCGACGATCCGGTGATCGTTCTCCTCAAAGAAGTTCAGGAAGGTAGAGCGGATTTCATTGAGCGTCGGCATCGGAGGGTCTCTTTTTCGGGACGTTTTTTTGCAGGCGTTGCGCAGATGTAGCCATGCGCGCGGGCGGTGTCCACAGCAAGAAAAAGGCCCGGGCGCATGCCACGGGCCTTTCCCTTGTTTCTGTGCGGGGCCGGTCAGGCCTCAGGCCTCGACGATATCCTCGTCCTCACCGCCCTCGGGCAGATCGAAATCCAACCCGTGCGCCGCACGAATCTTGTCCTCGATCTCATAAGCGATCTTGGAGTTTTCCTTCAGGAAGGTCTTGGCGTTCTCCCGGCCCTGCCCGATGCGCTCGTCACCATAACTGAACCAGCTGCCCGATTTCTCGACCACGCCAGCCTTCACGCCAAGGTCCAGTAGCTCCCCCATCTTCGAGATGCCTTCGCCATACATGATGTCGAATTCCACCTGCTTGAAGGGCGGCGCAACCTTGTTCTTGACCACCTTGACCCGGGTGGCGTTGCCCACCACTTCGTCGCGGTCCTTCAAGGCGCCGATGCGGCGAATATCCAAGCGAACCGAGCTGTAGAACTTCAGCGCATTACCGCCGGTGGTGGTTTCCGGGCTGCCGAACATCACGCCAATCTTCATGCGAATCTGGTTGATGAAGATCACCGTGCATTTGCTGCGGCTGATCGAGCCGGTCAGCTTGCGCATGGCTTGGCTCATCAACCGGGCCTGAACGCCCACGTTGCTGTCGCCCATGTCGCCTTCGAGTTCCGACTTCGGGGTCAGCGCGGCCACCGAATCGACCACAACCATGCTCACAGCACCCGAGCGCACCAAGGTATCCACGATCTCCAACGATTGCTCACCGGTATCGGGTTGCGAAATCAGCAACTCGTCCAGATCGACACCCAGTTTCTTGGCATAGATCGGATCAAGCGCATGCTCGGCATCCACAAAGGCGCAAACCCCGCCCTTCTTTTGTTCCTCAGCCACGCAATGCAGGGTCAGCGTCGTCTTGCCCGAGCTTTCAGGTCCGTAAATCTCGACGATCCGGCCTTTTGGCAAACCGCCAATGCCTAGGGCAATGTCCAAGCCAAGCGACCCGGTCGAGGTCGCCTCGATATCGGCAACCGGGTTGTCCGAGCCCATCTTCATGATCGAGCCCTTGCCGAACTGCCGTTCGATCTGCGCCAGCGCGCTATCGAGCGCCTTTTGCTTGTCCGCGTTTTTCTTGCTGTCCATGGTCAAAAGATCTGCCGTTGCCATTATCCTGATCCCTTATTTCACACCCGCTGTCGGGCGGCAATCGCTGCCTTCGTTCACCTCTTGTTCCCTCAGCTTATGGATACAAAAGGAGAACATTTCAAGAAAAATGTTCACATTCAGAGTTTTTGCCATATGGGTTAAAGAGTGGTTACCGGGGGCTGGTTTGCTCCCGAAAACTGTGTGAAAGGCCCTGAATGCTCGTATTTGCCCAAGCCAAGCTGGTATTTTTGTCAGTGCCCAAGACCGGCACCACCGCCTATCAGGCCGCGCTCGCGCCCAAGGCCGATCTGGTGGTGCGCAATCCGCCAGAACTCAAACATGCGCCAGTTTTCCGTTACAACCGATTCTTCCGCCCCGCGCTTGAAAAATTCTGCGGCGAAGGCTTCGACGTTCTTGCCGTGATCCGCGAGCCCACCGACTGGCTGGGCAGTTGGTATAGATATCGTCAACGCCCCGGCATGGAAGGCGCGAAAAATGCCACCCACGAGGTCAGTTTCGATGACTTTGCACTTGCCTACATGCAGGGCAAACGCCCACCTTTTGCCGAGGTCGGCTCGCAGGCGAAATTTGTTGAACCCTGCAACAATGGCACAAAGGCGACACATTTGTTCCGCTACGAGGATCAGGCCGGGTTGCGCGGTTTCCTGTCGGAGCGTCTGGGTCACAGCTTTGAAACGAAACGCCTGAACGAATCTCCGCCGGGCGCGCCGGTGCTGTCGCCCGGAGTCGAGCAACGCCTGCGACGCAAATGTGCCCATGAATTCGCGCTATGGGAGGGGATTGGCGAGGCCGGAGCCTACACACCCCTCGAAAGCTGACGACGGGCGACGCGCAAGCACGGCTAGGTGCAGGCGCCGGGCGGTCATCCAGGCCAAGATGCGGTTATTGGGAACGCCGGCCAACCTGCGGACAACCCTGCGGCATCCTGCCTCCTTACCGGACAGCCCTCCAAAGCGTCGGTCATCTCGGCCGGAAACAGTGTTTCGTGAGAACCCCGAAGCAGAGCCTTTCCCGAGATGCGTTGCAGCACTCAATCATTCGACGCGTTTTGCGGTACAGCGATGTCTGAAGGTGACGGTGAAACAACATGCGAGTCGCCATCCGGGTCGGACGCGTCGCGTGCAGCAGCCTCCGGCTGGCGCTCCGCTGGCATCTGGTGCTGAACTGTCTCGGTCAACTCGCTCAGCGAAAAGGGCTTCGGCAGGAAGGTCGAGTTGGGAATTCCCGCCTGCACATCGCCGAAGGACTCCTTGGCATATCCCGACATGAAGACCACTCGGGTTTCGGGCCGTGTTTCGATGGCCTGACGCACCCATCCCGGCCCATCCAGCCCGGGCATGATCACATCGGTCACGAAGACGTCGATCCGGGTCGCATCATCCTCCAAAAGCTCCAGCGCCGCCTCGCCGCTTTCGGCTTCCAGAACGGTAAACCCGCGCATTTGCAACGCCCGGCTCGCGAAAGCACGCACCGGCGCCTCGTCCTCCACCAAAAGCACGACACCGCTGCGATGGGTCATCGCACCGGTTGTGCCGACGTCCTCGGTTTCGTCAACCTTCACGGTCGGATCAAGCGCGGGCAGCAAAAGCATAAACCGCGTGCCCTCCCCCAAGGTGCTGTCGGCAAAGATAAAACCACCGGTTTGCTTGATGATGCCATAGGCGGTCGACAAGCCCAGTCCCGTCCCTTCGCCCGCGCGCTTCGTGGTGTAGAAAGGCTCGAAAACCTTTTGCAGCTTCTCGGGCGCGATACCCTCGCCGGTGTCACTGACAGACACCTTAACATAGCGGCCCGGCGCAACAACGGCGCGGTCGCGGTGCCAAGGCTCGGCAAGCGTCAGGTTCTCGGTCTCGATCGAGATGGTCCCGCCCTCGGGCATGGCATCGCGGGCATTGACCACGAGGTTCATCAACACCTGCTCCAATTGACGCTTGTCGGCGCGCGTTCCCCAAAGCTGCGGGTCATGGGCAAGGTTCAAACTGACCTTCTCGCCCACCAAGCGGTTGAGGAGATGCGCCAATTCCGACAAGACCCCACGCAGGTCAAGCGGCTCGGGCTGCAGGGTCTGCTTGCGGGAATAGGCCAGTAATTGCCCGACAAGGGCCGCAGCCCGGTTGGCGTTCTGGTTGATCTGCATCAGGTCGCCGAAATCCTCGTCACCCTCGTCATGCCGGGTCAAAAGAAGATCACAATGACCCGAAATAGCCGTCAACAGATTGTTGAAATCATGCGCCACGCCACCCGCCAGTTGCCCGATGGCCTGCATTTTCTGGCTCTGAACAAATTGCGCTTCGAGGGATTTCAGCTTGGTCGCATCGTTGAGCACCGCCACCAGCACGGTCTCGCCCGCCTCGGTCAATCGGTTGAGCGTTATCTGTACAAAGGTTTCCCGCGCGTCACTCTTGACCTTGAGCACCTCGCTATGTTGGGTGCCGCGACCGGATGCCGCGTCGTCCAGCCAATCGCGCAAGGACCGGCCCAGACCTTCCACCAGATCGCCAAGCTCCGATCCGGCACAGCTCTGCACACCCAAAAGCGCCCGGGCGGGCGCATTGGAGAGCTGTATCTCTCCTGTCCGCCGCACCTTCAGCAAGGGAACCGGCACTTCGTCGATGAAGTCCCACCCTTCGGGTTGACGCTCGGTGGCAACGATATCTGACAGAAGGAATATCTCGCGCCGCCCCGCAGTGCCTTCCAATTCAACCGCGAGACAGGGCATCAGGCCGTCGCGCGTACTGATGTCGTTGACCTGCCCCGAGCGCAATGGAAGGCGCGGGCAGACCCGGTCCAATGTCTTGGCGCGCTCGCCCACAAGGGCCCGCGCGGCGCTGTTCATGAACAGTATTGCGTCATTCCGGCCGACCGTCAGCATCGGCAGGGGCACCTCGCCCGCCGTGCCCCGGGCCTGTTCACTGGCCTTGTCGACCCGCCACAGAAAACTGTCCGGCCCCGCACGATGCACATGCAGCCGCAAAAGCCCGCCTTGCGTCAGGATATCCTCGCTGGCGGCGCCCGTTGACTGCGCACGCGTCTCCAAGCGAAACAGGATCGGACCGGGGTTTGCCAGCACGTTCCGCAAGGCCCCCGCCAATGTCCCCTCGCCCGTACACCCATAGGCTGCTTTCGCCGCGTCATTGGCGAAAAGCAATCGCCCATCGGCCCCGGCAAGGAAAAGTGGAGCGGCATCCTTACCCAAAAGCGCCTCACAATGGCGCTTTTGCGCGGCTTGGCCGCGCGACACGAATGCATGCCCTATCCACAAGGCAGCGGCGACAGCCCCCAAGGTTGCTGCAAGGAACGCGAATGCCAGCCGCTCTTGCGCGCCTTCAACGAGCAGGGCCGAGGTGGCGAAAACCGCGGCGGCAGCCAGCAGCATAGGCGCGCGACCGCGTAACCCTTCGCTCGCACGGCGCACCGGTGTGGTTGTAAAACTCGAAAAAGCCACCATCGCATCCAGTTGTCACAGCTTCCCCCGTTCTGCGGGAAAAACCTTAAACCGAGCTTAACGGCAGCGATACTTTCGTCAAAGTTGATTCCTGATCATTTCCATCGCGCCAAAATAGCAAGGAAAAACCCGTCGCCCCCGCCCGAAACGGGCCAGCGTTCAAGCGTCTTCACCCCCCATTCCGGGGTGCGCGCCACGAAGGCCTCGACCTGTGCCTCGTTCTCCTCGCGCAGCACGGAACAGGTGGCGTAGGCCAACCATCCACCGGGGGCCACGAGCCTGCTAGCGCGATCCAATATCTCGGCCTGCACATCGGCCAAATCGTCCAGATCGCGAGGGGTCAAGCGCCACTTTGCATCCGGCGTTCTCCGCCATGTGCCGCTGCCGCTGCATGGCACGTCACAGAGCACCAGGTCGAAAGGCCCCGCGCCCTCGACCCCGTCGCGCAACAGGGTCACTGAGACGCCCGCGCGTTTGGCACGTTCGGGTAAGTCGCGCATCCGTTGCGGCGCGGCATCATGCGCGAACCACTGCGCCTCTCCACGCGCGGCAAGGGCCAAAGTCTTGCCCCCGCCCCCGGCGCAAAAATCCAGGACGCGGCCACCCGACGGTATGGCAAGCCGCTCCATCGCCGCTTGACTCGATCCATCCTGCAACTCGACCAAACCCTCGCGATAGGCCCGCGATCCGGCCACGCGCCGAGCGCCGTCGCGCACCACAAGCGCCGCCTCGGCCACCCCCGACCGCACGGCCAACACACCGTCTTCGGCCAAAGCCTCGAGTGCCGCCTCAGGCGAGGCCTTGCGCAGGTTCACCCGCAAAACCACCGGCGCCCTGTATCGCAGGGCCTCGGCCACAGCCTGCCATTCCCCGCCCAGAGCCTCTTCGAATCTCGGAATCATCCAATCAGGCAGATCGTAACGATCCCCGGGTGCCTCGGGCACATGACCCGCCGAGGCCTCCTCAGCGCTCAAAACCTGCGGCGCATGACCTTGCCCGGTGAAAACCTCCGCCGGGTCGCGCCCCTCTGCCCGCAAGCCCCCCAGCATCAAGGCCCGGCCCGTCTGCCCGCCGCCAAGACAGGCATAAGACCGCCGACAGCGCAACGCTTGAAACACATGATCGCGCACCGCCGCGCGGTCCTTGGACCCGGCAAAACGCGAGCGCCGCGCCCAGCCGGTCAAGGCCTTCTCCGCCGGCACACCGCCAAGGATGTCGTCCAGAACCTCGGCCGCGGCCTGAATGCGCGCACCGGGGGTCAATGGGCCCTACCCACGACGGTAATTGGGGCTTTCATTGGTGATCTGCACGTCGTGCACATGGCTCTCGCTCAAGCCCGCGTTGGTGATACGAACAAAGTTACACCCGCTGCGCATTTCTTCGACCGTGCCACAGCCGGTATAGCCCATGGCCGCGCGCAAGCCGCCCACCAATTGGTGAATCACATTGCCAGCCGCGCCCTTGTAGGGCACCTGCCCCTCGATCCCTTCCGGAACCAGTTTGTCACTGGCCGCATCCTTCTGGAAATAGCGGTCAGCACTGCCGCGCGCCATGGCGCCAAGGCTGCCCATGCCGCGATAAGCCTTAAAGCTCCGGCCTTGATACAGGATCATGTCACCGGGGGATTCATCCGTTCCGGCCAACATGCTGCCCACCATGGCGCAGGACGCCCCGGCCGCAATCGCCTTGGCAAAATCGCCCGAGAACTTGATACCGCCATCGGCAATCACAGGCACATCGCCCGCCGCCTCAGCGCAATCCATGATCGCGGTCAGTTGCGGCACACCCACACCCGCCACCATGCGGGTGGTGCAAATGCTGCCCGGTCCGATACCCACCTTGACGGCGTCCGCCCCGGCAGCGATCAGCGCCTTTGTGGCCTCCGCCGTGGCCACGTTCCCGGCCACGATCTGCACCTCGTTCGACAGCGCCTTGGCCCGCTCAACCGCCTGTGCCACCCCTTCGGAATGGCCATGCGCGGTGTCAATCACGACCATGTCCACACCCGCATCTACCAAGGCCTGCGTGCGCTCGAACCCGGCATCCCCCACGGTCGAGGCCGCAGCAACGCGCAACCGGCCCAACTCGTCCTTGCAGGCCGTCGGGTTCACCACCGCTTGCTCGGTATCCTTCAACGTCAGCAATCCAGTCAGCTTCCCGGCCTTGTCGGTCACCAACAGCTTCTCGATCCGCCGGGCGCGCATCAGGCTCTTGGCCTCTTCGCGGTCGGCAGGCTCCTGCAAGATCGCCAGATCGTCGCTGGTCATCATCACATGCACGGGTGTGTCATCCGACGAAGCGAACCGCATATCCCGGTTGGTCACGATCCCCACCACATGGCCCTTCTCATCCACCACCGGGAATCCGGTGAAGTTGTAGCGCTCGATCAAGGCCTTGGCATCAGCCAGGGTCTGGTTGGGGGTCAGGGTCACGGGGTTGTAAACGATACCGCTTTCAAAGCGCTTCACCCGGCGCACCTCGCGGGATTGCTCCTCAACGGTCAGGTTGCGATGAATCACGCCCATGCCGCCGGTCTGCGCCATGCAGATCGCCATGCGGCTCTCGGTCACGGTATCCATGGCCGAGCTGAGCAAGGGAATATTCAGGTCAATGGACTTGGTGACTCGCGTCCGCGTATCCGCCGTGCTGGGCAGCACACTGGACTTGGCAGGTACCAAAAGAACATCATCGAAGGTCAGGGCCTCACGAATCTCCATCAGCTCACTCCTTGGCCGGGATCGTTTGGCGCTTCCCTATTGCACGGGAAGAGGTGAATGGAAAGGGCCGATTGTCCCGACAGCGCGAAGAGGTCGCAGATGGACAGTGCTATATCGGCTTGGTCCCTTAACCGCCCCACCACAAACTCCGGCCCAACACATATTTGGCAAGCACGAAGACACGAAACCAAAATCGCAGGTTGTCACTGTGATGGCGCGGCGCGGTTGATCACAGCCCGCATCATCCGGGCTTTGCGACCGTTATATACCCTTACCACGAAGGTCCGGATCGAGCCCTTGCTTGACGTTCATTCAACGTTTCGCCCGGGCTTGCCCCGGGCCGCGCCCCGCTGCGTGACAGGCGTTTGCAAGCAAACGCCGAGAACGGGCCCTCCCCCCGGGAGGGCGCATGGGTGGCGTTAAGCGCCGAAGCAATGTTTTGAGTGCGACGACTTTGCGCGCCGAATGGAGTTAGCAAAGCCCTCCCAGGGTCGGTCGCGGCCCTTCTCGCTACTGTCCAACGGCGACTCTGTCCCGCAAACCAGCCATTCACTTTGTCACTCACCCGGAACGTCCACCCATAGCTCGCGAAGAAGCCCGTCAGGGCTGATGAGCGCGCACCGCCAAAAACGTACAAAACGCGCGTACGTTTCGTACGTTTTTCACCGTGCGCCCTGTTAACGACCGGGAGTGCGGTCCAGAATACCGACGCGATACCGCACAAATGCCGACGTGATACAGCCAAGGGGTTTTGGCTGTTAACCAAGGGCTTGACCCCGATTCGCGCCAAGGGTTAACGACACCCGCCGGCCCCCAAGCCAACTCGCGCCGTTTTGCACGCTCGGCCACGCCCTGCCGGAGCATAAGTTTCCGATCATAAACAATTGTTTTCCTTAGGCTTCTCTGCACCGCAGCGACGGTGTGCATCGGCATCCCGGCGCGGCCTTGCCGGGTAGTGCGCCCCTACCCGTTCAGGCCCGCCCCCCATCCCCCGGCAGGCATTGCCACCCATGCGAAAGTGTCCCCGCGCGGCCATCCGGTCCAATCTGGTCGCAACAGCACACCCAAAGGACACCCACATGAGCTACACCCTCTTTCCCCTTAAAAAACAACGGCTTCAGCGCTCCGAGCTGGCCGTGCCCGGCTCCAATCCGTCAATGATCGAAAAGGCCGCCGACAGCGCTGTGGACTACATTTTCTTCGATCTCGAAGACGCCGTGGCGCCCCCCGATAAGGTTAACGCCCGCGCCAATATCATTCAGGCCCTCAACGACATCGACTGGAAGGCCAAGGGCAAGACGGTCTCGATCCGGATCAACGGCCTCGACACCCATTACATGTACCGTGACGTGGTCGAGATTCTGGAGCAAGCTGGCCAGCACCTTGATACCATCCTGGTGCCCAAGGTCGGGGTGCCGTCAGACCTCTACACCGTGGAAACCATGGTCAGCCAGATCGAGGAAGCCATGGGATTCACTCATAAAATCGGCCTTGAGGCGCTAATCGAAACCGCCCTCGGCATGGCCAATGTCGAAGCCATCGCCGCAACCCCCGGCCGGCTTGAGGCGCTGCATTTCGGGGTGGCCGACTACGCCGCCTCCAACCGCGCCCGCACCGTTGTGATCGGCGGGTTGAATCCCGATTATCCGGGCGATCAATGGCACTTCGCCCTCTCGCGCATGACCGTCGCCTGCCGCGCCTATGGCCTGCGCGCCATCGACGGCCCCTTCGGCGATTTCAACGACCCCGAAGCCTACACCGCCTCCGCCAAACGCGCCGCCGCCCTTGGCATCGAAGGCAAGTGGGCCATTCACCCCAGCCAGATCGACTTGGCCAACGATGTCTTCTCGCCGCCCGAGGCCGAAGTCACCCGCGCCCGCCGCATCATCGAGGAACTCAAGAAGGCCGAGGCCGAGGGTAAAGGTGCGGCCAGCCTTGACGGCAAGATGATCGACGCGGCCTCCGAACGCATGGCCAACAACGTGATCGCCGTCGATGACGCCATCAAGGCACAGCACGGATAAGGAAGGAAAATCAGATGGATATCCACGAATACCAAGCCAAGGACCTGCTCAAGCGTTTCGGCGTGCAGGTGCCCCGCGGCGGCATTGCCTACAGCCCCGAACAGGCGGTCTATCGCGCCAGCGAGCTTTCCGGCGAACGCTGGGTGGTCAAGGCGCAAATCCACTCCGGCGCCCGCGGCAAGGCCGGTGGCGTGCGCATCTGCTCGAACGAACAAGAAGTCTCGGACGCCGCCCAATGGATGCTGGGCCGCAAGCTCGTGACCCATCAAACCGGCCCGCAAGGCAAACTGGTCAGCCGGCTCTACGTCGAAGAGGCCACCAGTATCGCACAAGAAATCTACCTCGGTTTTGTCATGGACCGTAAGGAAGAGCGCGTCGTCGTCGTGGCCTCGGCCCAAGGCGGCATGGAAATCGAGGAGATCTCGGAACAAGAACCCGAGTCGATCATCCGCTCGGTCGTTGACCCCGCAGTTGGCATGCAGGCCTTCCAAGCGCGCGAAATCGCCTTTTCACTCGGACTTGATCCCACCCTTATCCCGCAAGCGATCAAGACCATCATGGGCTGCTATCGCCTGATGCGCGAAATGGATGCGAACATGGTCGAGATCAACCCCATGGTCGTTACCAATTCCGGCGAGATCGTCGCGCTGGATGCCAAGGTCAGCTTTGATGACAACGCCCTCTTCCGCCGCCCCGAGATCTCGGAACTGCGCGACAAAAGCCAAGAGGATACCCGTGAAACCTTCGCCAGCGACAACGGCCTGAGCTACATCGGCCTGGACGGGCAAATCGGCTGCATCGTCAACGGCGCCGGCCTCGCCATGGCGACGCTCGACATGATCAAGATGGCCGGGGGCGAGCCTGCAAACTTCCTTGACGTGGGCGGCGGGGCCAGCCCGGACCGCGTGCTGATGTCCTTCAAGGCGGTGCTGAACGACCCAAAGGTCGAGGCGATCCTCGTCAACATCTTCGCCGGCATCAACCGCTGCGATTGGGTGGCCGAGGGCGTTATCCGCGCCATGGAAGAGCTTGACCTGAAAATCCCCGTCGTCGTCCGCCTGTCGGGCACCAATGTCGAAGAAGGCCAGAAAATCCTGGCCGAAAGCACCGTCAACGTCATCGCCACCGACACCCTCGCCGAGGCCGCCGAGAAGGTCGTCGACGCTTGGAAAGACATATCCCTCAAGGAGGCCTCGTAATGGCAATTCTCATCAACAGTGACACCAAGGTCCTGGTAACCGGCTTCACCGGCCGCATCGGGAGCTTCCACACCCAAGACATGATCAAGCACGGCACCAACGTCGTGGGCGGCGTGACCCCGGGCAAAGGCGGCAGCACGCACCTCGACCTGCCGGTCTTCAACACCGTCAAAGGGGCGGTGGCCGAAACCGGGGCCGAAATGGTGATCAGTTTCGTACCGCCCCCCTTCGCCGCCGACTCGATCATGGAAGCCGCGGATGCGGGCATCAAGACCTGCGTTTGCATCGCCGATGGCATCCCGGCGCAGGACATGATCCACGTCAAGCGCTACATGCGGCGCTACAAAGCCGAAAAACGCATGCGCCTCATTGGCCCCAATTGCGCGGGCATCATCACGCCCGGACAGGCCTTTGCCGGGCTCATGCCGCCGCATATCTACATGCCCGGCCGTGTGGGTATCGTGGGCCGCTCGGGCACCCTGGGCTACGAAGCCGCCAGCCAGATGAAAGCCAAAGGCATCGGCGTATCGTCTTCCATCGGTATCGGCGGTGACCCGGTCAACGGCTCCAGTTTCCGCGATATCCTTGAGCTGTTCGAGAACGACCCCGAGACCGACGCCGTGGTCATGGTCGGCGAAATCGGCGGCCCGCAGGAGGCCGAGGCCGCCGAATACATCCGCGACCACATGACAAAGCCTGTGGCCGCCTATGTGGCCGGCCTGTCGGCTCCCAAGGGGCGGCGCATGGGCCATGCCGGTGCCATCGTGTCGGCCTTCGGGGAATCGGCGCAGGAAAAGGTCGAAATCCTGAAAGACGCGGGCGTGTCCATCGTACCGACCCCCTCGGCCTTTGGCGAGACCGTGGCGAAGATGGTAGCCTGAAACCCCGCGGGGGCCGTCACCCGGCCCCCGCCGCTGACTGAGTCGCAAAGCCCCAGCCACGTTAGCGCAACCGTGACCGCCGCCCTTGGGTTTGCGATAACAGTTATCGCTAACACCTTGAATTTCTAGCGGAAACCGCGCTTTTGCACCTTCCCGCAGGCCGTCCCTGCGTCTATACCCCGGGCAACTTCATACATGCAGGAGACGCCCCATGACGATCACCGTCGGGATCAACGGATTTGGCCGTATCGGCCGTTGTACGCTCGCCCATATCGCCACCAGCACCCGCAACGACATCAAGGTCGTTAAGGTCAATGCCACTGGCCCACTGGAAACTTCGGCGCATCTGATGAAATACGACAGCGTGCATGGGCGCTTTCCGAACGAAATCGTTCTCGGCGATGGCACCATGGATCTGGGCCGCGGCCCGATGGAGATGTTCTCAACCTATGACATGGACGAACTGGATTGGTCGGGCGTCGATGTGGTCATGGAATGCACCGGCAAGTTCAACGACGGTGAAAAGGCGAAGGCGCACCTCGAACGCGGCGCCGGCAAGGTGCTGTTGTCGGCCCCCGGCAAGAACGTCGACCGCACCGTGGTCTACGGCGTGAACGATGCCGACCTGCAAGCCGGCGAGAAAATGATCTCGAACGGCTCCTGCACCACAAACTGCCTTGCGCCTGTGGCCAAGGTTCTGGACGCGGGAATCGGGATCGAGTCCGGGATCATGACGACAATCCACGCCTATACCGGCGATCAGCCCACGCTGGACCGCCGCCATTCCGACCTGTACCGCGCCCGTGCCGCAGCCATGTCGATGATCCCCACCTCGACCGGAGCGGCCAAGGCACTGGGCGAGGTGCTCCCCAGCCTCAAGGGCAAGCTGGACGGTTCGGCCATGCGCGTGCCGACCCCGAATGTTTCAGCCGTAGACCTGACTTTCGTGGCAAAGAAAGACGTCACCGCCGCCGATGTAAACGAAGTCGTTGCCGAAGCCGCCGCGGGCCCGATGAAAGGCGTTCTGGGCTATGACCCCGAGCCCAAGGTCAGCGTCGATTTCAACCACACCGAGGAAAGCTCGATCTTTGCACCGGACCAGACCCGTGTCACCGGTGGCCGCCTCGTGCGCGTTCTGGCGTGGTACGACAACGAATGGGGCTTTTCCTGCCGCATGGCCGACGTGGCCGTTGCCATGGGCCGCCTCGCCTAAGAAAAGTATTCATTTCAATGGATTGCCCCCGGGAGCCAGCGGCGCCCGGGGGTTTCATTTTGCCCGCCGCGCGCCATAAACCCCGGTTATAAAGCACCGTAATGAACCTTTGGCCAATAGCCCGCCACAGCATTGTCCATCATGTCCTTGGCCAACGCAGGCCGCGCTGCCGGCGTTCACGCAACACAACGCAAAGGACATATCCCATGACACGCATTATCGCTCTCGCCCTTGCCATCACCGCAGGCACAGTCGCGCAAGCCTCGGACGATTACCTCAAGATGGACACAGCCAAAGCCCAGCAGATCAAAGCGCAACTGACCGAACAAGGCTACGACGTGCGCAAGATCGAAACCGAGGACGGCATGTACGAGGCCTATGCCCTCAAGGACGGTGCCCGCTACGAGATATACCTCGATAAGGACCTCAACGTCGTGAAAACCGAAATGGATGACTGATCGCGCCCGGCGGACCCTTTGACGGGGTCCGCCTTTCCCAAAGGAATTCACCATGACAGACCACAGGATTTGGGACCCCTTCGTGCGCGCATTTCATTGGAGCGTCGCTGCTGGCTTCCTCGCGAATGCCCTACTCATCGAGGACGACAGCAAGCTGCACGAATGGGTCGGTTATGCCATCCTCACTCTACTGGGGTTGCGCATTCTTTGGGGCTTCATTGGCCCGAAAAGTGCACGTTTTTCCAGCTTTTGGCCCACCAGGACCGGCGTGACCGAACAACTCTCGGACCTCGCCACACGCCGCCGCAAGGCCCACCTTGGACATACGCCGCTTGGCGCATTGATGATCCTCAACCTGTTCTTGTCGCTTCTGGCCATTGGCCTGACCGGCTGGATGATGACCACAAATACCTTCTGGGGCGTGGAATGGGTGGAAGAGGCGCATGAGGCGCTCGTGACCTGGGCAGAAATCTCGGTCGTGCTCCACGTCGCCGCCGTGATCTGGGAAAGCTGGCGCACAGGCGTCAACCTTCCACAGGCCATGATCACGGGTACCAAACGCGTGCCAGACGACGTAAAACTCGTTCCATGACCGTAGCATTCAAAACGGACAAACCACAGGCGCTGATCGCGCTGATCGCGGTGCAAAGCCTTTGCGCCGCGTTCTTCCTATGGGATGTCGTGAACGATCTGGGGCCAAACGGTCTGCGGGCGCTGGCCAATCTGCATATCGCGATTGAGGCACTCGCCGCGCTCGCGCTCGTCTCGGCCATCGTCTATGAAACCCGAGCCCTCATGGCCTTGCTCCGCCGCAAAGCGCACTTGGAAAATCAGGTTTCCATCGCCGCCGGAGCGTTTCACGATATCATGCTGGACCACTTCCAGAACTGGGGCCTGACCGCCGCGGAACAGGATGTTGCAGGTTTCACGATCAAAGGCCTCTCCATCGCCGAAATCGCAGATTTGCGCGGCTCGGCGGAAGGGACAGTCAAATCACAACTGAACGCCATCTACCGCAAGGCTGGCGTTCCGGGGCGCGGCGCCCTTCTGGGCCTGCTCGTGGACGATTTGATGAATGCGCCACTCACATCGGAAAAACCTCTTCAAAAAGAAGCATCGTGACACCGGCCTGCGCCTCTGGCATCAAGTCAATATCACGCCATCGCAGGACATCTCTATGACGAATTCGGTTGCCATTGCTCTGGGCCTTTTCATTCTGGCCGCTATTGGGATCGACGCCTTGGTCTTTGACTGGCTCAACAGCATGTTTTTGGCGCGAAAACTCACCGACCTCATCGAATGGATGGCCTTTTGGCGCTGATGGTTTAGCCGCCAGCCTCGCAATCCTTGACAGAGGCTACTCGATTCGCGTAATCATGCGCCTGATGTTAGCGCTAACGTAGCGCGAAAACAGCAGAATGCAGACCGCCGAAAGGACATCGCAAATGACTGTCAAGATCGCCATTAACGGCTTTGGACGCATCGGGCGCAACGTATTGCGCGCGATTGTTGAGTCAGGTCGCACCGACTTGCAGGTTGTGGCCATCAACGATCTCGCCCCGGTCGAGACAAATGCCCACCTTCTGGAATTCGACAGCGTGCATGGCCGCTTCCCCGCCCCGGTCACAACCACCGACCATAGCATCGACGTGGGCCTTGGTCCCATTCGCGTCACCGCTTTGCGCGACCCGGCCGAGCTTCCGTGGCAAGACATTGATATCGTGATGGAATGCACCGGCATTTTCACCGACCGGGACAAGGCCGCCATCCACCTGCAAAACGGCGCCAAACGGGTTTTGGTCTCTGCCCCCTCGAAGGGTGCCGACCGCACCGTCGTTTACGGCGTCAACCATGACACGCTGACCGCCGATGACCTGATCGTTTCAAACGCCTCCTGCACCACCAACTGCCTCGCGCCTGTCGCCAAGGCCCTGAACGACGCCATCGGCATCAAGCGCGGCTTCATGACCACCGTGCACAGCTTTACCGGCGATCAGCCGACACTGGATACCGCGCACAAGGATCTCTATCGCGCCCGCGCGGCCTCGCTCAACATGATCCCGACGACCACCGGGGCCGCCCGCGCCGTGGGCCTCGTCCTGCCGGAACTGGCGGGCAAACTGGATGGCACGGCCATCCGCGTTCCGACCCCGAACGTCAGTGCTGTCGACCTGACTTTCGAGGCTGGTCGCGAAACCACGGCCGAGGAAATAAACGACATCATCGCCAAGGCCACCCAAGGCCCCCTTGCCGGGGTTCTCGACCTTACCGGCCGCGAGCTTGTCTCCTCCGATTTCAACCACAACCCGGCCAGTTCGGTCTTTGCCACCGATCAAACCCGCGTCATGGACGATGGCACCATGTGCCGCATCCTGAGCTGGTATGACAACGAATGGGGCTTTTCGAACCGCATGGCTGACACTGCGGCGGAGATGGGCAAACTCCTGCGCCCCACCACGACCGGCAACTCGGCCACCAAGCCCACCCGCGCGCCGGAATACGCCTAAAAGGAAACGGGCCGCCACGCGCGGCCCTTCCCAAACGCGCAGGCCTGTTTCTTCTTGGCTCAAATACTCAAAGATGGCCTGCCGCCGCCCCACGCTCGGTCAGGCCTTCCAGCCTTCCTCGCGAGGAGCGCAAGCGATGAGCGCCCCACTCAATGCGTTTCCAGTCATTGTTGCATCACCAATACCCTGTCAGGCCTACGGCCTTCTCGGGACATTGGCGACGCACTTTGAGTCAAGGTAATCTGGAAACGCTCTAGCTGAACTTCTCCAAAAGCCGCGCCCGCACCGCTGGTGTGACGAACTTGCTCACGTCGCCCCCAAGCCGGGCAATTTCCTTGACCAGCTTGCTGGCAATCGCCTGGTGATTGGCATCGGCCATCAAGAACACAGTCTCGACCGAACTATCAAGCGCCCGGTTCATCCCGACCATCTGGAACTCGTACTCAAAATCCGTGACCGCCCGCAGGCCACGCACGATCAATTGTGCGCCCACATCATGGGCGCAATCAATCAACAGGTTTTCAAAGGGGTGCGCAACGATCTCGGTGCCGGTCTGCTCGCTCAATATGGCACATTCGGTTTCGATCATGGCAACCCGCTCTTCAAGGGTGAACAAAGGCCCCTTGTCGCGGTTGATCGCCACACCGATCACCAACCTGTCCACCAATATTGCGGCGCGACGGATGATGTCGATATGCCCCAAGGTGATGGGATCGAAAGTACCAGGATAAAGGCCAATACGCATGGGGCGGCTCCGTAAATTCTGTCACCCCACACGCAACAATATTGCACCGCAGAATGCAAGCAACTGACCGCATCCCGCGCCTCAGGCTTCGGCCATCTTCTCCCACCGGCCCGAGGCTTCAGACCAGTACTGCGCCTGACAACCCGCCCCGGTCAGGAGTTTCCACTGTTCGCGCGCTACCTGAACGGCGGCCTCGTCATTGCCGTCAAACAACACGCAAACCCGCTCAAGCGCCTGCACTTCCTCGGGGGCCACCTCGGCACCATCCACCGTCATCAGGCAAGCCGCGGCATTGGGCATCGCCGACTCGGTGGTCAGTAAAATCGGCTGCTCGGTCTCATGCGGCTGGCCTGCGCGGCCATGCGGCAGGAACCCATCCTCCGCCCCCAGCCACAGCTTTTCATCCAGCCAATCCATGCGCGCGGCCTCGCGGCCTCGCACCGCAACGCGCCAGCCTGCCTCGCGTGCTTTGTCCAGCAGCATCGGCAGCGTCACCTCCAGGGGCTTGCGCGTCAGGTGATAGAAATAGGCCGCGCCCATGCTTCTTAGCCCTCAAAGCGGTCCGCGACCAACCTGTTAAGCGCCATCACACCCCAGCCCGACGCGCCCTTGGGCGCGTACTTGGTCTCGGATTTGACACTGGCCACCCCCGCGATGTCCAGATGCATCCACGGCACGTCGTCTTTCACGAACCGCTTGAGAAACTGCGCCGCAGTGATCGACCCGGCAGGCCGCCCGCCAACGTTCTTCATATCCGCGATGTCGGATTTCAGCATGTCGTCATAGGCTTGGCCCATGGGCATACGCCACGCGCCCTCGCCCTCGGCTTCCGCGGCCTTCAGGAAATGCCCGGCGAAGGTGTCATCGTTGCTGAACACGCCTGCGTTCTCATGGCCCAGACCGATAATGATCGCGCCCGTGAGCGTGGCCAGATCGACGACCCCCGCAGGTTTGTAGTGCTCCTGCGCGTACCACAGCACATCGGCCAGAACCAAACGGCCTTCGGCATCGGTATTGATCACCTCGATCGTATCACCTTTCATCGAGGTCACCACGTCGCCCGGTCGCGTCGCGCGGTCCGACGGCATGTTTTCCACCAAACCAACCAAGCCCACGACATTCGCCTTGGCACCACGCAGCGCCAGCGTTTTCATCACACCACAGACAACACCGGCGCCGCCCATGTCCATCGTCATGTCTTCCATGCCGGCCGCCGGCTTGAGGCTGATACCGCCGGTATCGAAAACGACGCCCTTGCCCACCAAAGCGAGGGGCGCTGCATCTTTCTCGCCGCCGTTCCATTCCATGATTGCCAGTTTCGAGGGGCTGGCACTGCCATGGCCCACGCTCAAAAGCGAGCCCATGCCAAGCTCTTCCATCTCGGCTTCGTCCAGCACCTTGATTTTCAGGCCGGTGTCGGAAAGCGCCTCGATCCGCGAGGCGAATTCGGTCGTGGTCAGGTAATTCGCCGGCTCGCTGATCAGGTCGCGGGTGAAGAAAACGCCCTCGGCCACGGCGCGCAGCGGCGTGAATTTCTCCTCGGCATCGTCGGGGTTGTTCGTCATCACTGTGACGGCACCCGCCTCTTCGACCGGCGCGGTCTTGCGCGCGGTGAAGGCATAGGCGCGCAAAGCCACACCAAGCGCCAGTTCCGCCACTCGTCGCAGCGACCCTGCCATCAACAGAAGCGCCCCGTCACCCTTGACCTTGCCAAGGGCCACACCGGCCTTGCGCGCCTCCTCGACCGTTGCCCGGCGCGGCAAACAGACCACATCAACCGCCTCGGCGGCCATGCCCGAGGGCATCGTCAGGCTCTTGACCTGCCCGGGCTTCATCTTGCCCCAGGCCTCGCTTTCGGCCAAACGTTTCACCGCGCCACGGGTCAGGCGGTTTACCCGACGCGCCGAGGTGTCCAACTTCCCGTCGGGGGTGACGATGATCGCCACCCGGCCCTCGGCCTCGGCGATTGCGTCATTGTCGGTTTCCTTGAAAGTCACTGCGACCGGTGTCGTCATCTGCTGCCTCCTTGCGTGTCTGGCCCCAAGTCCTAGCGCGTGAGACCGGCATTGACCAGTTAGCAGTTTTCCCCCGCGTCCAATTCCGATAAGTTACCCTGCAAGACTGCTGCCTTTGGGGGGAAATGTGACCAGATTCGACAGGTATATGCTGTCGCAATTCATGGTGTTGTTCGGGTTTTTTGCGCTTGTTCTGGTGTCGATCTTCTGGATCAACAAAGCGGTGCGCATGTTCGATCGACTCATCGGCGATGGACAACCCGCCTGGGTTTTTCTGGAATTCACGGCGCTGACTTTGCCGGGGGTGATCGGCGTTGTCCTGCCGATTGCCGCCTTTGCGGCGACGGTCTATGTCACGAACCGTCTGAGCACCGAAAGTGAGCTCACCGTGATGCAGGCGACGGGCTATTCCCCCTACCGACTGATCCGGCCGGTGCTGATCTTCGGCATTCTCATCGCCGTGATGATGTCGCTGCTCACCCACCTTTTGATTCCCTCCAGTCTCAGCCAATTGCGCATAAGGCAGGCCGAGGTCAGCCAGAACATCACCGCCAAACTTCTGAGCGAAGGGGAATTCCTGCATCCCGCCCCCGGTATCACCTTTTACATCCGGGATATCTCACCGGAAGGTGAGTTGCGCGATGTCTTCCTCTCGGATCGCCGTAACCAGGACCGCCCGGTCACCTACACGTCGTCACAGGCCTATCTCGTGCAGCAAGGCGGCGGCACCAAACTGGTGATGATCGAAGGTCTTGCGCAAGTCCTGCGCACCGACGGCAAGCGCCTTTTTACAACGCATTTCGATGATTTTTCCTATGACATCTCCAGCCTCGTTTCGCGCGACCAGATCAACCTTGACAAGGTCGGCTTTGCGGCAACGCCCGATATGCTGCTTGATCCGCAAGCGGTTGCCGAGCGCACCGGCGTCAGTGTCGCACAAGTGAACTACGAGGTGCATAATCGCTTCACACAGGCGATCATGTGCATCGTCGCCGCGCTCATCGGGTTCGCCACGCTTCTGGTCGGCACCTACAGCCGCTTTGGCGTCTGGTCACAGATCGTCGGGGCCTTCATCATCCTGGTCCTGATCAAGATGGTCGAAGGCGGGCTATCCGGCACGGTCCTCGGCAGCGCCTCCGCCTGGCCACTGCTCTACCTTCCCGCCGCTCTTGGAATAGCGATCACCGGCGGCCTGTTATACCTTGCGGCCAACCCCGGCCTTGGCCGCAAACTGACCCCGTGGAAGCGTCACCGGATCGAGGGCGCGACATGATCCTGCACAGTTATTTCGCCCGCAAGTTCCTTTGGACATTCCTCGGCATCTTTGCCGTTTTCGTGCTGCTACTGGCACTGATCGACCTTGTGGACGAGCTACAGGACTTCCCTGACTTGCCCTTCCTGCAAGTGGCCGAGATCGTGGCGCTGAACCTGCCGCATGCCAATTATGAAATCCTGCCATTGGTCATGATCCTCGCAACTGTCGCACTGTTCTTGCGGCTAGCGCGCAGTTCGGAACTCGTCGTGGTGCGTGCCTCGGGGCGATCCGCACTCCGCGCTCTGGCAGCCCCGATCACGGTGGCGCTTCTGATCGGGCTGGTAGCAATCAGCATGTTCAACCCGATCGTCGCCGCTGCGTCCAAACGGTACAATGATCTGGTCAACAGCCATATGGGGGGCGGCTCAAACGTGCTGGCCATTTCCTCCGAGGGGCTTTGGCTCCGTCAGGGCAGCGACACCGGCCAAACCGTGATCCACGCCAACCATGCCAGTTCCGACGTCACGACACTCTATGACGCGACATTCATCGCCTTTTCACCGGACGGCGCGCCACTGCGCCGCATTTCCGCCCAAACGGCAGAGCTTTCCGATGGCGAATGGCTTTTGCGCAATGCCAAGCTCTGGACGCTCGAAACCGGTAGCAATCCTGAATCCTCGGCGCGCGAGATTGCCGCGCTTTCGGTCCCGTCGGCGCTTACGCAAGACCGGATTCTCGACAGTTTCGGCAAGCCTGAGTATATTTCGCTCTGGGACCTGCCCGACTTCATAAACCAGTTGGAAGAGGCCGGGTTTTCCGCGCGCCGCTACGCCGTTTGGTTTCAGATGGAACTGGCCAGCCCTCTGTTCTTGGTCGCCCTCGTCATGCTGACCGCGGCCTTCACCATGCGCCACACCCGGATCAGCAATACCGGTATCTCGGTTCTTTCCGCTGTCATGCTGGGCTTTACACTGCACTACATTCGCAACTTCGCGCAAATCCTGGGTGAAAACGGCCAGATACCCGTGCTTCTGGCCGCATGGGCGCCGCCTGTTGCGTCCTTCCTGCTGGCCTTGGGCATCCTGCTTCACATGGAGGACGGCTAATGCGGCTGGCATCATGCCTCCTCGTGATCTTGGCCACCTTGGCCGCTGCAAGCGTGCCTGCAATCATGCACGCGCAAGACTCCCCCGCCCCCGCGATGCTGGTGGCTGATGACGTCTATCTGAGTGCCGATGATCAACTCACCGCCTATGGCAATGTCGAGGCGATGTATGACGGGCGCCGCTTGCAAGCCAGCGAGATTACATACGATCAAAGCACCGAAACGCTGATCATCAAGGGCCCGATCACCCTGCACGAGAACAACAACACCCTCGTTCTGGCAGACTCCGCCGAACTTGACCGCGAGATGCAAAACGGAATCCTGCGCGGCGCCCGCATCGTCATGGAAAACCAGGTACAGCTGGCCGCCCATGCCATGGCGCGCCGCGACGGTCGTTACAATCAGCTTTACAAGGCCTCCGTGACCTCATGCCGGGTTTGCGAAACGGGACGCCCGCCGATCTGGCAAATCCGTGCTCGAAGGGTGATCCACGACCAGCAGGAAAAGCAGCTCTATTTCGACGATGCCCAAATGCGCGTCATGGACGTGCCAATTTTTTACATGCCACGTCTGCGCCTGCCCGACCCCACACTTGAGCGCGCCACCGGCTTCCTGATCCCCTCGCTGCATAACTCGACCCGGTTGGGCTTCGGGGTGCGCGTCCCCTACTTTATCCGCATCGGCGACCACAAGGATCTGACGCTCACACCCTTCATATCCGCAAACTCACTCACGCTCGAAGCGCGCTACCGTCAAGCCTTCCGCAACGGTCGGATCGAGTTCGAAGGTGCGATTTCGGACGATGATTTCGGTCCGCGCTCGACCCGCGGTTATGTTTTCGGACGCGGCGCATTCGAACTGCCCGAGGATTTCACCCTTACCTTCGATATCGAAGCTGTGCGTGACGATACCTACCTTCTGGATTACGGCTATTACGACAAGGACCGGCTTGACAGTGAACTGGCCATCGAACGGGTTCAACGCGATGAATACATACGCGGCGCGCTGACGCACTTCCACTCGCTGCGCCCCGGAGAGTCGAACAAGACCCTGCCGACAATCGTCGGCAATGCCGAATACGAAAGGCGCCTCCACCCCGCCAACATAGGAGGCGAGATACGGCTCAGCGCCTTGGCACACAGTCACTTCCGCTCCTCCTCGCTGGAAACCGACGGGGCAGACATTGACCCATGGGCCGATGGCCGCGATGTCACCCGTCTTACGGCCAGCGCCGAATGGCACCGGAATTGGACCATGCCCGCCGGAGTGTTGGCGCATTTCCAAACCGGCCTTGCGGTCGACAGCTTCCATATCGCCCAATCCGGCGGGTTGAGCGCATCACAAGCGGTCGAACCCGCGCCCTCTGCGGCCCTGCGCCTGCGCTGGCCCCTTCTGAAAACCGAACGCAGCGGGGCGACCCAGATTATCGAACCGTCTCTACAGTTGGCATGGGTCGGTGGCTCAAACCCGAACATTCCCAATGACGAAAGCACCCGGATCGAGTTCGACGAGGGCAACCTTTTCGCCCTTTCGCGCTTCACCGCCCCCGACAGGCGCGAACGCGGCCTGACCGGCGCCTACGGTATCAGTTGGACACGATTGGATCCAAGCGGCTGGCAAACCTCTTTTGCCGTCGGGCAAGTGGTGCACGAAGACCAGCAATTGGAAGTCTCCGGGTTGGACTCCTTCACCAATTCATCGGGCCTCAGCGGCAAGTTTTCCGACGTCCTCTTCGCTGGGCAAATCAAAACCAACAACGGTTTCACCTTCACCGGTCGCAGCCTCTTTGACGATGCCTTCGACACCACCAAGGCCGAGGCGCGCGCAAGCTGGCAAACCGACCGCACCAATGTCGGTGCCACATATATCTGGCTGCGCAACGACCCGCGTGAAGACCGCACCGGCAATGTGTCCGAATGGGCCTTCGATGCCTCGCACCGCCTTTCGCGCCACTGGACCAGCAGCGCCGATTGGCGCTACGACGTGGCCCAGGATCGCTCGGTTCGCGCAGGCCTTGGCCTGAAATACACCAACGAATGCGTGGATATTTCGCTTTCAGCCTCGCGCCGCTTCACCTCTTCCACTACATTGACCCCATCGACGAATATCAGCTTCACAGTCGGGCTCAGGGGCTTTACGACGAAGACAGAAGACAAAAGTTACGTCCGGACATGCAGGAACTGACCTCAATGACACCAGCCACGATGCGCCGCCTTTCCAGAATTTTCGCTTTGCCCGGCCTGCTTCTCGCCGCCGCGATCAGCACCGGTTCGGCCACTGCGCAAAACCTTTTCGAGCCGGTGATCAAGGTCAACGATCAGGCCGTCACCCGATACGAGATCGAACAGCGCGCCCGCATGCTCACCTTGTTCCGCGCCCCCGGCAACCCGGCGCAACTCGCCCGGGAGCAACTGATCGAAGACCGCCTGAAACTCGACGCAGCAGATGCGGCAGGCCTTGTTCTCGAAGAACCCGACATCGAGGCCGGGATGGAGGAATTCGCCGCGCGTGCCGACCTCACTGCCGAAGAACTCATCCGCGCGCTGGAAGGGGCCGGTGTTGCAGAACAAACCTTCCGCGCCTTCGTGCGCTCCGGCGTGACATGGCGCGAGTTGATCCGCGCCCGCTTCATCCCGCGCATCTCGGTCAGCGAGTCCGATCTGGAGCGCGCCCGCGATGCCGTCTCCGGTCAAAGCGGCGTGCGGGTACTGATGTCCGAGATCATTCTGCCGGTGACAACCCCGGCGCAGGCCGAAGCGGCCCAAGCCCGCGCGGCCCGTCTGTCCGAGATTGATACCGTCGCCGAGTTCTCATCGGCGGCGCGACAATATTCGGCCTCGGGCACCCGAAACCGTGGCGGGCGTCTGGACTGGATGCCGATCACACAATTGCCCGCATCGCTGCGCCCCATCGTTCTGGGGCTCGCACCGGGCGAAGTCTCCGATCCGCTGTCCACAGGCAATGCCATTGCGCTTTTCCAATTGCGCGAGATTGAAGAAACCGAGGTCCCCGAGCCCGAGTACGAGGCCATCGAATACGCCGCCTATTATATCGACGGTGGTCGCAGCGAACAGGCGCTTGCACGCGCGGCCCGCGTCCGGGCCGAGGTTGACACCTGCGATGACCTTTATGGCGTCGCCAAGGATCAACCGCCCGAGGTTCTGGATCGCGGCGCGCGTAAACCCGAGGAAATTCCGACCGACATCGCCTTCGAACTGTCCAAGCTGGACCCCGGTGAAATATCCACCACCCTCACGCGCGCCCAAGGCGAGACCCTTGTCCTGCTCATGCTCTGCGGTCGCACCGCCGCGCTTGACGGCGAAGGCCCGACTGATGAGGATTTGACGAATTTCATCCGCAACCAAAGGCTTGATTCCTTCGGTGAGGGCTACCTTGAACAGCTCCGCGCCGAGGCCCGGATCGTCGAGAAGGAATGACCGCCCCGATCGCGCTGACCTGTGGGGAACCTTCGGGCATCGGCCCGGAACTGGCGGCCATGGCTTGGGACCAATTGCGCAGCGATCTGCCTTTTTTCCTGATTGGCGATCCCGCACACCTGCCGCCCAACACGCCGGTGGCCGTAATCTCCGCCCCGTCCGAGGCCTTGGCCGCCTCCGCCGTGGGCTTGCCGGTGCTGCCACATCCCTTCCCCGGACAACACAGCCCCGGCACACCCGTTCCGGCACAGGCACAATCCGTCATCGACGTCATCACGCGTGGCGTTGATCTTGTGCAACAAGGCGAGGCCGCCGCCCTCTGTACCGCGCCCATCCACAAGAAGGCCCTGCAAACCGGGGCAGGCTTTGCATATCCGGGCCATACCGAATACCTCGCGGCCCTCGCCGGCGGCACCGACGTGGTGATGATGCTGGCAAGCGCAGCCCTGCGCGTTGTGCCCACCACCATCCACATACCACTGTCGCAGGTGCCCCAAGCCCTGACGCCAGAGCTTTTGGAAAAAACCATCCGGATAACCCATGCCGCCCTGATCCTCGACTTCGGCATAAAAGCGCCCCGCATCGCCGTTGCCGGCCTCAACCCCCACGCTGGCGAAGGCGGTACCATGGGGCAGGAAGAAACCCGCATCATCGCCCCGCTGATCGACCGCCTGCGCCACGAAGGGATAGACCTCATTGGCCCACTTTCGGCCGACACCATGTTCCACGAGCGCGCCCGCGAGACCTATGATGCGGCGATCTGCATGTACCACGATCAGGCCCTCATCCCGATCAAGACGCTGGATTTCGACCGCGGCGTGAACGTCACCCTCGGCCTGCCCTTCATCCGCACCTCGCCCGATCACGGCACTGCCCTCGACATCGCGGGCAAAGGCGCGGCCAACCCCTCCAGCATGATCGAAGCCCTGCGCATGGCCCAGACCATGGCACGTGCAAGGGCCGCGCAGGCATGAGCGCGATCGACAGCCTGCCGCCCCTGCGTCAAGTGATCGCCGATCATGGCCTTTCCGCGCGCAAATCCTTGGGGCAAAACTTCCTGCTCGATCTCAACCTCACCGCCAAGATCGCCCGCCAAGCGGGCGACCTCACGGGCTGTGACGTGCTCGAAATCGGCCCCGGCCCCGGCGGGCTGACACGCGGGCTCCTCTCCGAAGGCGCGCGCCGCGTGGTGGCCATCGAAAAAGACAGCCGCTGCCTGCCCGCGCTTGAGGACATCGCCAAGGCCTACCCGGGGCGGCTTGAGGTGCTCAACGCCGACGCGCTTGAGGTCAATCCGCTCGATCACCTCACCCCGCCGATCAAGGTGGCCGCCAACCTGCCCTACAACGTGGGCACCGAACTCCTGATCCGATGGCTCACCCCGCCCGATTGGCCGCCCTTCTGGCAAAGCCTCACGCTGATGTTCCAACGCGAGGTAGCCGAACGAATCGTCGCGCAACCCGGCTCCAAGGCCTATGGGCGGCTGGCGATCCTCTCGCAATGGCGTGCCGACGCGCGGATTGTCATGCACCTACCGCCGGGCGCCTTCACACCGCCGCCCAAGGTTTCAAGCGCCGTCGTTCAACTCAAGGCCCTGTCCGAGCCGCGCTTTCCCGCCGACCCCAAGATCCTCGAACGGGTGGTCGCCCGCGCCTTCAACCAACGCCGCAAGATGCTCCGTGCCGCTCTCAAGAGCATGGCCCCAGATATCGAAGACCGCCTGCGTGCGGCGGGCATC
>NZ_CAJXNN010000020.1 GCF_913057115.1 uncultured Roseovarius sp. | reverse complement strand
ACGAAATAATGGTGGGTCATCGAGGTCATCGGCAGTTGCAGGCCCGACCATTCGCCCATCTGCCGGGCATAGGTGCCACCGGCATTGACCACATGCTCACAGCGAATGGTGCCCTGTTCGGTCTCGACCACCCATTCCTCGCCTTGGCGGGTGATATTGGTCGCACGGCAACGGCGAATGATCTTGGCCCCTTTCTGACGCGCGCCCGCGGCCATGGCCATGGTGACATTGGTGGGGTCAACATGGCCGTCGTCCGGCGTGTAAAGCGCGCCCAGAACCCCATCGAGGTTATAGAAGGGGTGCAACTCGGCCACCTTTTCAGGGCCAACCAATTCGATGTTGAACCCAAGGCTGCGCCCCACCGAAAGGGTATGACGCAGCCAATCCATCTCATCCTCGGTATAGGCCAGACGGAACGAGCCACAGCCATGCCACGTCACGGGCTGGCCGGTTTCGGCCTCAAGTCCGCCGGAATAAAGCCCGATGTTGTAATCCACGCATTTGCCAAGGCTGAAGCTGCTGGTGGAATGGGTGATCTGCCCCGCCGCGTGCCATGTGCTGCCGCTGGTCAGTTCGGCCTTTTCCAGCAAAACCGTGTCATGGCCCCAGCCCTCATGGGCAAGGTGATAGGCAAGACCCACCCCCATGACGCCGCCACCGACGATGACAACACGAGCATGGGAGGGAAGGGGGGAACCGGACATGGCGCATTTCCTGTTTGCAGAGTCGCATTTTCGGTGGACACGGTATTCGTACATTTGTACCATCGTCAACCATGAATGACACAAATGTATCAAATTCGATTCTGGACCGCCTGAGCGACGAATGGGACAACCTCACGCCCGAGGCCCAGAAAGCGGCGCGCTACGTGCTGGAAAATCCCACCGACGTCGGGGTGTCGACCGTGCGCGAAATTGCCGAGGCCGCCCGCGTGAAACCCAATACCTTCGTGCGCATGGCGCGGCAGGTGGGCTTTGACGGGTACGAGGATTTCCGCGCCCCTTTCCGGGATGCCATCCGGCGCGGCGTGGTCAGCTTCCCTGACCGCGCGCGCTGGCTTCAGGATATTGCCAAATCCGGTGATCTGGGCGGGCTTTATGCCGATATGGTCGGTGCCGCTATCCGCAATATCGAAGAAAGTTTTGCCGGTATCAGCGCCGATGCGCTTGAAAATGCCGCCAAGGCGATCTGGGCCTCGCGACAGGTATTCACGCTGGGCGTTGGGGTCAACAACTCCAACGCGCGCAACTTCACCTATCTGGCCAGCACCGGGATGACACAGTTCCACGCCATCCCGCGCCCCGGATCGACCCCGGTGGACGATCTGGCATGGGCCGACGGGCGCGATGTGCTTATCGCGATCACTTGCCGCCCCTACCGCGCCGAAGTGGTCGAGGCGGTGCGCATCGCCCGCGAACAGGGCATGACCGTCATCGCCATTTCCGACAGCCCGGCCAGCCCCATCATCCTGCAATCGCACCACGGCTTCGTGGTGGCTGCCGACACGCCACAGTTTTTCCCCTCATCGGTCTCGACCATCGCGGTTCTGGAAACGCTGTTGAGTTTCGTCATCTCGGTCGCCAGCGACGAAATCGTCGAACGGGTCGAGACCTTCCACAAACGGCGGCATCAGCTAGGCATTTACGAGGAGGAGCCTGAATGAACGCACCACTGACCCATTCGCTTGATGCGCGTTACTATACCGACCCGGCCGTTTTCGAGGCGGAACGCAAGGGCGTTTTGGCCCGGACATGGCAATTTGCCGGTCATGCCAGTCAGCTTGAACACCCCGGTGACTACTTTGCCTTCGACATGGCTGGCGAAAGTCTGTTCTGTATCAAGGGGCGCGACGGCGAGATCCGCACGTTCTACAACGTTTGCCAGCACCGGGCGCATCAGCTTGTCAGTGGCGAAGGCTCCACCCGTGTCGTGGTCTGTCCGTATCACGCATGGACCTACGAGCTGACCGGAGAACTCCGCGCGGCACCGAACACGAAGTCCGTTCCCGGTTTCGACAAATCCGCCGTCTGCCTGACCGAGGTACGGACCGAACTGTTCCTGGGGTTTATCTTCGTCAACCTTGATCCCGAAGCGGCGCCGATGGACGAATGGTTCCCCGGCGCGCGGCAAGAACTGACGGAATGGCTGCCGCAATGGGAAAGCCTGAAACCGCTTGAGTGGGTGGAAATCCCCGAAAACTGCAACTGGAAGGTCTCGGTCGAGAACTATTCAGAATGTTACCACTGTTCGCTCAATCACCCCACCTTTGCCACCGGAGTCATCAAGCCCGAAACCTATGACATTCAGCCCCAAGGCTATTGCCTGCGTCACACGACGGAGTGTCAGAGCCTTGAAAACATGACCTACGAGATTGACCACTCGAAACCGCATGCGGAGGAGTATTCAAGCTGGTTCCTCTGGCCGATGTTCAGCTTTCAGGTCTATCCGGGCAACGTGCTGAACACCTATCACTGGCGCGCGATTGATGCCGATCATGTGGTTGTCTGGCGCGGCTGGTACACCGAAGGCGGATGGGACAGTGAGGTGATCCGGCGGCTGGCGGTTCAGGACCGCGCCACTACTGTCGAAGAAGACATCCACCTTGTCGAATCCGTGCAGCGCGGGCTGAAATCAAGCGGCTACGTGCCCGGCCCATTGGTGGTCGATCCGGGCTGCGGGGTGAACTCCGAGCATTCGGTCATGACGCTGCAAAAATGGATGCGTGAGGGGGTCGAAAGCTGAGATGAGCGAGTATTGAGAGCACTTCTTCAATTGGGCGCGCGGGTTGTGCGGTGCAGGCCGATGGAGCAAACGAATGTGAAAGTGCCGCTTCTTCGATAGCATAATGTGCGGCGGAGGAGACGAACTATGGGCACAGGAAGAACGTATGACACAAGAAGAACACTCCTCCGGCAGGAGTATTTTTGCCAAGAAGAAGCTGACGGCGGATTCTAGGACCTAAAAGACTAGGCCACCCCGGCGCGCAGGGCGTCGTGGATATGGACAAGGCCGCGCAGGGTGCCGTCATCATCCACGGCAAAAAGCGCGCTGATCTTGTTGGCGTTCATCACGCCGAGGGCCTCGGAAAGGAGCGCCTCGGGGGCGATGGTGCGGGGGCCACGGGTGGCGATTTCGCCCGCCTTGTGCGACATGAGGCTGTCGAGGTTGCGGCGCAAGTCGCCATCGGTGATGACACCCGTAAGGCGACCGTCGGTGACAAGGGCGGCGACGCCAAAGCCCTTGGCGGTCATTTCCAGCAGCGTGTCGCCCATGGGGGTGGTGTCATGCACCACGGGCAGGGCATCGCCCGTGTGCATGACCGAGGAGACCTTGAGCAGTTGCGCGCCCAGCGTGCCGCCGGGGTGGAAGGCGAGGAAGTTTTCCCGCTCGAACCCGCGCAGGCGCATCAGCGCCACGGCAAGCGCATCGCCCAGTGCCATGGTGCAGGTGGTCGAGGTGGTGGGGGCCATACCGATGGCGCAGGCCTCGGGCGCGCTGGGCAGTTGCAGTAGGTGATCGGCCTGTGTGGCCAGTGTGCTTTCTGCCTTCTTGGTGATGGCGATGAGCGGGATCGAGAAGCGGCGGGTATGGGCGATGATATCGGCCAGTTCGCGTGTCTCGCCGGAATTGGAAATCAGGATCACGGCATCCTGGCCGGTGATCATGCCTAGATCGCCATGGCTGGCTTCGCCCGGGTGGACGTATTGCGCGGGCGTGCCCGTGCTGGCCATGGTGGCGGCGATTTTCGCGGCCACGTGACCGGATTTGCCCATGCCGGAGACAATGACCCGGCCGGGGACGCCGAGCAAGTCGGTGACCACCGCGTCAAACGCGGGGGGCAGCGTGTCGCGCAGGCCCAGAAGGGCCTCGCCCTCGGTTTGCAGGACGTCGCGGGCGATGGCGCTGGGGCTTGGTTTGTCGGGCATAGGGCGGGGCCTTTGGTTTGGGTTTGGATGCAGGCATACCCCGCCCGCGCTTGCGCGCCAAGCCCCGGTGCAAATCGGGCTGGTCCTTGGACGTGCCTGTGTCTAACGTCGCGCCATGACTGGGCCCGAGGTATTGGATAGCCGTTATGCGTGGATGCGCCTTGCCGTCTCGTTGCTGATTGCGACGGTGGGCAATGTTGGCATGTGGTCGATCATCGTGGTGATGCCCGCGATGCAGGCGGAGTTCGGGATCGACAGGGCGCAGGCCGCGTTGCCTTACACCATGACGATGGTGGGTTTTGCCTTGGGCAATTTCGGGATCGGGCGGATCGTGGACCGGTTTGGCGTGACAACCGCCTTGATCGGGGCGGCGGTGATGATTTCGGCGGCCACAGCCTTGGCGGCGCTGAGCCCTTCGGTGGTGGTTGTGTCGCTTTTGCAGGTGGTGATCGGCTTTGGCACGGCGGCGAGTTTCGGGCCGCTGATTGCCGATGTATCGCTATGGTTTTTGAAGCGGCGGGGGATCGCCGTGGCGATCACGGCGAGCGGCAATTACATATCCGGCGCGTTCTGGCCGGTGGTTTTGGCGGGTATTCTGGCCGAAGAGGGATGGCGCGCGGTGTACCTTGTTTTGGCGGTGGTCACGGTGGCGGTCATGGTGCCCTTGTCGCTGATGCTCAGGCGGCGGGTGCCCTTGGCGGCGCGGGACCATGCCGATGGGGTGTCGAACCTGCGGGCCAAGGCGGCGGGGTTTTCGCCGCGCGCCCTGATGCTGTTGCTTGGCCTTGCCGGGGTCGGTTGTTGCGTGGCGATGTCGATGCCGCAGGTGCATATCGTGAGCCTTTGCGTGGATATGGGGTATGGCCCGGCTGTGGGGGGACAGATGCTGTCGCTGATGCTGTTGGGCGGTGTCGGTTCGCGTCTGGTGTCGGGGCTTTTGGCCGATAAGCTGGGCGGGGTGAAAACGCTGCTTCTGGGATCGGTCCTGCAATGTCTGGCGCTGTTTTTGTACCTGCCTGCCGGGGGGCTGGTGTCGCTTTACATGGTGAGTTTGATTTTTGGTTTGGCGCAAGGGGGGATCGTGCCCTCCTATGCCTTAGTGGTGCGGGAGTATATGCCGAGTGCGGAGGCCGGGCGGCGCGTTGGCTTCGTGATGATGGCGACGATTGGCGGGATGGCGCTTGGTGGTTGGCTGTCGGGGTATATTTTCGACGTGACCGGCAGTTACCAGATGGCCTTTGTCAACGGGATCGTCTGGAATTTCCTGAACATCGGGATCATGGTGATGATCCTGCTGCGGACCCGGCCAAGGAAGCGGGCGGCGGTGGCGGCGTGAGGTGCCGAAATCTTTGAAAGATTTCGCTCCGTTTTCTTTCGAAGAAAACGGGCGCGCCTCAGTCTTCGTGCACCACTTTGATGTGCTTTTCGCCGCGCGCTTCGGCGAGGGCCATTTGCTTTTGGCGTTCGCGGAAGCGGCCTTTGGCCTCCTCGTCGGTTTCCTCAAAGCATTGGTGGCAGGACACTCCGTGTTCATACTCGGGACGGTTCATGTCTTCGGGCAGGATCGGGCGGCGGCAGGCAAAGCATAGTTCATGCGGGCCTTCCTTCAGGCCGTGACCCACGGAGACGCGGCCATCGAAGACGAAACATTCGCCTTGCCATGTGCTGTCGTCGGCGGGGACCTCTTCGAGGTATTTCAGGATACCGCCCTTGAGGTGATAGACCTCGTCCACCCCTTGGCCCAGCAGGTAGTTGGTGGATTTTTCACAGCGGATGCCGCCGGTGCAGAACATGGCGATGCGCTTGTTGTGGAAGCGGTCTTTGTTCGCCTCCCACCATGCGGGGAAGTCGCGGAAGCTGTCGGTTTCGGGGTCGATGGCCCCCTCGAAGGTGCCGATGGCGACCTCGTAGTCGTTGCGGGTGTCGATCACGGCCACGTCGGGCGAGCGGATCAGATCGTTCCAGTCGGCGGGGTCGACGTAGTGACCGACGCGCGCCTTGGGGTCGACATCGGGTTGGCCCATGGTGACGATTTCGCGCTTCAGGCGCACCTTGAGGCGGCGGAAGGGTTGATCGGCGCTGCTGCTTTCTTTCCACTCCAGATCGGCGCAGCCGGGTAGGGCGCGGATATGCGCCAGCACCGCGTCGATACCGGCGCGGGGGCCAGCGATGGTGCCGTTGATGCCTTCGTGCGCCAGAAGGAGCGAGCCCGAGATGCCCTGTTCAAGACATAGGTCATAGAGCGGGCCGCGAATGGCGGCGGGATCGTCGAAGCGGGTGAAGTGGTAGAGGGCAGCGATGGTATACATGGGGCGGGGGATTACGCCCTGTCGCGGGTCTAGGCAAGGGGACAAAGTGGCGCCATTGACGGGGGTGGGCCTGCGGCTTACCCCTTAGACATATGCGCAAAGGAGGCCGCCCCATGACCCATGCCCTGATCGTGATCGACGTGCAGAATGATTTTTGCCCCGGTGGGGCTTTGGCGGTGACGGGCGGTGATGAGATCGTGCCGGGGATCAATGCCCTGATGGCGGATGCCGAGGCGGTGATCCTGACGCAGGATTGGCACCCGGCGGGGCACTCCTCGTTCGCTTCCAGCCACGACGGCAAAGCGCCCTTCGAGACCACGGAAATGCCCTATGGCACACAAGTTCTGTGGCCGGATCATTGTGTGCAAGGCAGCGCAGGCGCGGCCTTTCATGCCGATTTGGACAGCACCCGCGCCGATGCGATCATCCGCAAAGGATACAACCCGGCGATCGACAGCTATTCGGCGTTTTTCGAGAATGACCACAAGACGCCCACGGGCCTGCACGGGATGTTGCAGGAGCGGGGGATTTCCAAGCTGACCATGGTGGGGCTGGCCACGGATTTCTGCGTGAATTTCTCGGCTGTGGATGCGGCGAAGCTGGGCTATGACGTGACGGTCAATCAGGCGCTGTGCCGGGCGATTGATTTGGACGGCTCCTTGGCGGCCTCGCTGGACGGGATGGCGCAGGCTGGGGTGACGCTGGCCTGAGCCATGGGCGATCTGCGGCAAGAGATCGAGCGTTGCCGGATCTGCGCAGAGCGGTTCGCAACCACCAAGACCGCCCATACCCCGCGCCCGGTGGTCTGGTTCAAGCCCGGGGCGCGGCTCTTGATTGCCGGACAAGCGCCGGGGATGCGGGTGCATAAATCGGGCAAGCCGTTTGATGATCCGTCGGGGGATCGGTTGCGCGAGTGGCTGGGCCTGAGTGAGGCGGAGTTTTACGACAGAAGCCGCGTGGCGATTGTGCCAATGGCCTTTTGCTTTCCGGGCTATGACGCCAAAGGCAGTGACCTGCCGCCGCCCAAGGTATGCGGGCAAACGTGGCATGACCGGGTGATGGAGAGCCTTGAAAGCGTTGAGCTTTCGGTGATCGTGGGCGGCTATTCCCAGAAGTATCATATGGGTGTGAAAACCAATGTCACCGAGACAGTGCGCGGTTGGCGCGCCCATGCGCCGCGGTGTTTTCCCTTGCCGCATCCGTCGTGGCGCAATACCGCATGGCTGAAGAAAAACCCGTGGTTCGAGGCCGAGCTTTTGCCGGTTTTGAAGGCGCGGGTGCGCGAGGTGATGGATGACTGAACAGACGCTTTTGGACCAGGCCCATGCGGCGATGGAGGCCGCGCCCGAGGATGAGGCCGCGCGCCTGCGGTTTTACGAGGTTCTGGCGGCCAGCGAATTGTTCCTGCTTTTGGCGGCAGAGCCAGAGGGCGAGAACGTCACGCCGGAACTGTTCGAGCTGGGCGATGCGGGGTTCGTTCTGGTTTTTGATCGCGAGGATAGGCTGGCGCAGTTCGTCGGGCGCAGCGCGCCCTATGCCGCGCTGTCGGGCCGGGTTGTGGCCGGCATGCTGGCGGGTCAGGGGCTTGGCATGGGCGTGAACCTTGAGGTGGCGCCCTCGTCGATCCTGTTGCCGCCCGAGGCCATGGCGTGGCTGGTCGAGACCGTGGGCGAGGCACCTAGGGAAGTCGAGGCGCGGGCACAGGAGTTTGCCCCGCCGCATGGCTTGCCCGAGGGGCTTTTGACGGCTTTGGATGCGCGTCTGGCCTCGGCGGCGGGGCTGGCCGATATGGCCTATTTGGTGGAGACCACATATGACAGCGGGGCCAAGGGCCACCTGCTGGGTGTGATTGACGCGGTTCCCGGCGCGGAAGGGTCGCTGGCGCGGGCCGTGTCGGAAGTGCTGCGGTTTTCCGGTCTGGAGGCGGCGGCACTGGACGTGGGGTTTTTCCGCAGCTCTGAGCCGGTGGCGGCGCGGCTGGCGCGGGTGGGGCTGCGGTTTGATTTGCCCAAGCCTGAGGCCCCGGCGCAGGCGCCGGGAACGGCCCCGGGGCGCGACCCGGATAAGCCGCCACGTTTGAAGTAATGACTTAGCTATAGGTCGGGTGAAACGTCCCGCCCGGCGATAGCGTGAAAATCTCATACCCATCAGCGGTGACGCCAATCGAATGTTCGAACTGGGCCGAAAGCGATTTGTCGCGTGTCACGGCTGTCCAGTCATCCGCCAGAATCTTGGTTTCGGGGCGGCCGAGGTTCACCATGGGCTCGATGGTGAAAAACATCCCTTCCTCCAGCACCGGACCGCTGCCCGCGCGACCATAGTGCAGCACGTTGGGCGGCGCGTGAAAGACGGTGCCGAGGCCATGCCCGCAGAAATCGCGCACCACGCTCATCCGGTGGCCTTCGACGAAGGTCTGGATGGCATGGCCGATGTCGCCGAAGGTGTTGCCGGGTTTGACCGCCTCGATGCCCTTCATCAGGCTGTCATGGGTGACCTGGATCAGACGTTCGGATTTGCGCGAGAGTTTTCCGGCGACATACATGCGGCTGGTGTCGCCGAACCAGCCATCGACGATCACGGTGACGTCGATGTTGAGGATGTCGCCATCTTTCAGCTTCTTGTCGCCAGGGATACCGTGGCAGACCACGTGATTGACGCTGATGCAGGAGGCGTGCTTGTAGCCCTTGTAGCCGATGGTGGCGGATTTCGCCCCGGCCTTGTTGACCTGATCTTCGATAAAGGCGTCGATGGCCCCGGTGGTTTGGCCAGGGAAAACATGTTCGGCCACGTCATCGAGGATTTGCGCGGCCAAGGCCCCGGCCTTGTGCATACCGGCGAAATCCGCTGCCTCGTGGATGCGGATGCCATCGCGCGTGATGCGTCCCTTGTGGTCGCTCATGGGCTTTTTGAACCTCGGAAGTCTGATCATTTTAGGGCTATTTAATGCGTTTTGCGGCAAGTGGCCAGAGGGGGCTTTGTGATCAAAAGGCGCGGCTGCGCCGCAAGATGTTTGGATTTGGATGAGGGGCTTTGCCCCTCAAACTCCCCAGGATATTTTTGAACAGAAGAATGCGTTTATTCGGCGTTCAGGAGCACGGCTTCGACGCGGCGATTGGCTTCGCGGCCTTCGGCTGTGAGGTTGCTGGCGATGGGGGCGAGATAGCCCATGCCTTCGGCGGCGATCTGGGTGCGGGGGACGTCATGGGCAGAGACCAGACGTTCGAGAACCGAGGCCGCACGGCGCTTGGACAGCGCGATATTGCGATCAAGCGCGCCGACCGTGTCGGTGTGACCCACCAGCGCGATGCGGCGAGCGGGATCGGACTTGAGAAACCCGGCGAGCGCTTGCAGCGAGGCGAAGGGGCCCGGCCCGAGATCGGATGAGCCGGTGGAAAAATCCAGATCCGACAGGATGATGTGGCCTTGTGCCAAGAGTTGTTTGGCCAGTGGTGTGTCTGACCCTGCGCGTGGCAAATTACGGTTTGCGGTGATCGAGAGCGCCGCACCGCCATTGGGTTGGACATGCATAAGCTGGACATAATTGGTGGCGCCAGAACGGCTGACCATGAGGCTGAGATAGTCGGGTTTTGACTCTTCCCCTGACTTGCGCGCGGAAAGAAAACGGTAATCGAACAAATCCACGAACATGTCGGGCGCGGGCAGCACGCGTGTGTTGAAACGGAAATCGAAGCCGCCGCATTCCGGCCCGCTGCAATCGAGCAGGACCTCGTAGCCTTGGTTTCGGATGGTTTCGCGCAACGGGTCGATGATCTGCAGGGTGGTCATGCCTTGGGCTTCGAGGCGCCATGATTGTTGGGTCACGTGGCCCTCGACTTCAAGCACGGGTAGTTGGCCGTCGTTGTAGGGGCCAATGGGCAGGCGATAGGTGCCGGCCTCTTCGATCCTTTCGCGTGTCATCGTGGCCGCGCCGGGCAAATCCAGATCGAGGGCGGCAAGCCCGGTGGCCCAGAGCATGCCCAGCGCGCAGAGCGGTATGCGTAAGAGCGCGCGCAAGGGTCAGCGAGCCTGTGCGTGGTAGTCGGTGTTGGGTTGCATGCCCGTGGCGCTGGCCACGCGGTTGGTCATGTTGAAAAAGCCCGCGACATTGGCGATGTCCCAGATATCGCGGTCGGAAAAGCCCGCGTCGCGCAGGGCTTGGCGATCTTCCTCGGTGGTCTCTGAGCTGGCCTTGGTGATCTTCTCGGCAAAGGTGAGCATCGCGGTTTGGCGGGCGTCGAGATCGGCCATGCGCCAGTTCATCACCATGGCTTCGCCCAGTTCGGGGGTGCCGGACAAGGCGCGCACCGCCGCGCCATGGGCCACCTGGCAGTACCAGCAGCGGTTGATGGAACTGACCACCACCGCGATCATCTCGCGTTCCAGTTTGCTGAGCCCGCTGTCGGCCAGCATCAGGTCATTATACATGGCGGTGAAGGCGTTGAGCTTGTCGATGTCGAAGGCATAGGCCTTCAGGACATTGGGGATCATGCCGAGCTTGTCCTGGCAGACGTCGAAATATTTCTGCGTGGGTTCGGGCAGCGGGTCGACCATGGGCAGGTTCAGCGCGGTGGGTTGGTCGGATGTGCTCATGCGTCGGGGCCTTCTTCCTTGATGCGATAGTGATACTGTCCCACAGGGGACATCCCAAGGGAAGAGTAGAGGGCGTTTGCGCCGCTGTTCGCTTGGGTGCAGAGGGTGGCGAGATAATCCGCGCCGTTCTGCGCCGCCCAAAGCGCGGCCTGTTTGGTGGCGTTGCGGCCTTGGCCGGTGAGGCGGTCCACCTCGCGGATCTCAAGCGCGTGCATCATGGCGATGCCGTCGTGGATTGCCGCAAAGGCCACGCCCGCCGGGTGTTGACCGTTGCGGGTGAGAATCGCTGTTTTGGGGGCTCTCGCACGCTGCATGACCGCCAAGCGTGCCGGGCCGATACCGCCTTCGGCCCAGATATCCCTTTGAATTTCAAGCGGTTCCCAGATGGCATAAGCGGTGGCGCGCGCCGGGGGCTCTTCTATCAGGGGGGCAACCGGGCCGAGGTAGAGGTTGACCGGGTCGATGATACGATAGCCTTGGTCTGCCAGCAGGGCATCGAGCGCCTTGTCGCCTTGGCGGATCATGAAAAGCGGGGCTTGATCCATGGCGCGCATGGCGGCTTCGGCTTGGCGCAGGTCGCTTGCAGTGACGGGCGCTTCGGCGGTGGCCGCCGAAACCCTCTTGCCGCCACCGGCGCCATCGCGAAGGGTCCACGGCCCCTCACGCCAAGCCTTGGCCGGGGGCCATGTGGCCTCGGTCACCGCATAGAGCGTGTCGGCGTCGGGTGTCATTCGGGGAAGGCCTTGGAAAGCTCGGCCATGGCAGCATCGACCCGGGCGCCGTCGCTGCCGCGGATCACCACCTGCGCGCCGAAAATACCATTGCGTTGAAAGGGATAGGAGCCGAACGACAGATCGTTGTAGCGTTCCGAGAGGTCACGTAGCGGCCCGGCGATGTCGCCTTCGCCGCGCATGATGTGCAGGCTTTGTGAAAGGATCGGCGCGCCGCCTGTGAGGGTGGGCAGGATGGAGGCCAGCATGGCCTCGAATATCTTGGGCACACCGGCCATGACATGCACGTTTTCAAGGGTAAAGCCCGGTGCGGCGCTTATGGGGTTTTCGATCAGGGTGGCACCATCAGGGATGCGGGCCATGCGCAGACGAGCCTCGTTCAATTCGATCCCTTGGCGGTCATAATGCGCCTGTAGGATGGCGCGGGCATCGTCGCGTATGTCGATGGACCGGCCAAAGGCGCGGGCGACGTTGTCGGCGGTGATATCGTCATGGGTGGGGCCGATGCCGCCGGATGTGAAAAGATGATCATAGGTGGAGCTGAGGGTTTTGACCGCCTGCGTGATCGCGTCGGCATCATCCGAGACAACGCGTACCTCCTTGAGATCAATGCCAAAATGGGTGAGCTCCGTGGCCAGATGGTGCATGTTGGCATCCCGGGTGCGACCCGAGAGGATTTCATCCCCGATGACCAGCATGGCGGCGGTTGGGTTGGGCATTGTGGCCTCCTTGATTGGCGCTTGTCTTGGGTATAGGCCTGCTGTCATGCGCTTTCAAACCCCTCTTGTGCCGGCCACGCTGATCCGACGCTATAAACGCTTTCTGGCCGATATCCGGTTGGAAGACGGGCGCGAGGTCACGGCGCATTGTGCCAACCCCGGGTCGATGATGGGGCTGGCCGAGCCGGGGATGCGGATTTGGGTGGAGCCCAACGACGACCCCAAGAAGAAGCTGAAGTTCGGCTGGCGGCTGGTGGAGCATGAAACCGGGCATTTCACGGGCGTCGATACCTCGCTTCCCAATCGCGCGCTTCGGGCCGCGTTCGAGGCGCGCGAGGTGGCGGAATTCGCCCCCTATGGCGGGGTTCGGGCCGAGGTGAAATACGGGCAGAACAGTAGAATTGACTTTTTACTTCAAGAACTTGGACTGCCTGACGCTTATGTTGAAGTGAAGTCGGTCACACTGTCGCGCGCGCCCGGCGTGGCGGAGTTTCCCGATAGCGTCACGGCACGCGGGGCCAAGCATCTGGCGGAACTGGCCGCGATGGCGAAGGCGGGGCATCGGGCGGTGATGTTTTACCTTGTGCAGCGTACGGATGCCCAAACCTTCCGGTTGGCCGAGGATATTGACCCGGCCTATGCGACGGCTTTTGCGGAGGCGCGCGCGGCCGGGGTGGAGGCGCTGGTCTATGACACGAGGATCACGCCGGAGGGGGTGAGTCTGGGGCAGCGGCTTGCGATCCGGTGAACGCCAACGCGAATCGGGTCTAACCCATTGGTTAACCGCAAAAACCCCTTGTCTGCATCGCATAGGTTTCACGTCGGTATCACGTCGGTATTTTTTCCCGCACCCCGGCAGATTAACAGGCCGTGCGGTGAAAGCTGTACGAAAGCTGCGCGCGTTTCGTACGTCCGGCGCACCACGGGGGTTGCTTGCGCTTTTGATCGGCCATGAACGACATTGGATGGCCGCTGCCTGATGTTATCGCGCGCCTGACCGCGCTATGCGGTTCAACTCGCCCCTGCGGTGTGCGCCGGTGCGATTGAGGACCGCCTCGCAATGGCGCCTGGCGGTGTTGACGCTGATGCCCATACGGGCGGCGGCTTCGTGGGTCGAAAGCCCATCCAGCAGACATATCGCGACATCTGTTTGCCGTTTCGTGAGGCCGAAATTCTCGGCCAGCCGTGCCGCGAGTGTCGCCGCGTCCGGCGGCGAGATGGCGAGGTAGCCGGTCTCCGGCCCCGGCAAGGGCAGGTTCAGATAGGCCCGGGAGTCATCGGCGTCATCGTGAAGGCTTATATCGAGGTCGCTTTCCGAAATGGCGCGCTGCAATCGTTCGGAATTGCGTGCCTGCCGGTCCAGAGCCCCAAAGGCGTTGGTGAAGGCCGGGAGCAGCAGGTTGAGTATGATCTCGGCATGCCCCCTGACCAAGGCGGGCGCGTCGCCGTCTTCGTAGCCCATGGCAAAGACCGCTTCGCCCACCGCCAGACGGGTCGTCATACCGACGACGTGGTTCATGCCAGCCGGGCGAAAGGCCTCGCGGTGGAAGGCGGCGTTCTCGATCACGTCGCGACCGGCAAAGGCGCTTTCGTGGTAGACGCCACTGCCCATTTGCCGCCGCGTGAGGTTGATGCGATCCAGTGCCGGGTCGGTTGACCGAATATTGCCGTCGCGGTCGACCCCGGCGAAGGTCTGGAAGAAATAGGCTTCGATCTGTGGGCCTGCCTTCCATGTGGTCAACAGGGGTGTCCCCTCGTTCAGCCATGCCGCCATGGCCGAATCCGCCTGCACCAGTTCCGCGATATCCTTGAGCAGACCGTCAACGCTGTCCGGCACCGGGTCGAGGGCCAAAAGCCGCCGCTGGAGATCGGCGAGCGCGATGGCTTCTTTCAAATCAATGCGCATCCTTCGGACCCTAACATGTTCAAAAAATAGGGCAAATGCCCCATGCCCCCGCGATTGCAAGCTGCCATCGTGGCCATCGAAAACACATAGGAGGCACGCGTGTTTGCAAATCGTTTTATGACTGGATTGATCGGCTTTGCGGCGTTGACAGGCACGGCCATGGCGCAGGACGAGGGTGGAACGATGGTGGTCCTCGATGGGTCCGGCAGCATGTGGGGCCAGATCGACGGGACCGCCAAGATCGAGATCGCGCGCGACGCGATCGGGCGGATGATGGCGGATTGGCCCGATGGTCAGGCGATTGGCCTGATGGCCTATGGGCACCGGCGCGAGGGCGATTGTAGCGACATTGAAACGCTGCTGAACCCCGGTCCGCTTGACCGAGGGGCCGTGCAGGCGGCGCTTGAGGCGGTCACGCCGCGCGGCAAGACGCCTGTGGGGGCCTCTGTGCGTACCGCTGCCGATCTGGTCGGGGAGAATGGGTCTGTCATCGTTGTGACGGACGGGCTTGAGAATTGTGGCGCCGATCTTTGTGCGCTGGGCGAGGAACTTGCAGGCTCGCTGTCCGGCTTCAATGCGCATGTCATCGGTTTTGATGTCGAAGACGCCGAAGGTCAGCTTGCCTGCCTCGCCGAGGCGACGGGCGGGCGGTACATTCCGGCTTCCGATGCATCGTCCCTGACCGGCGCGCTGCAACAGGTCAGCGAGCCCGAGCCTGAACCGGCGGGGCCGCTTTTCGTTGATGACTTCGAGCGCGCCGAACTCGGCCCGGACTGGACAGTTGACCATCCCGACCCCTCGGGCTTCATCGTTGATGACGGCGTTTTGGTCACGATGACCGTTGCGCCGGGCTACATGGGTGACGCCGAGGATCAACCGAATGTCTTTCGCTGGACGGCGGCCGAATTCCCCGAGGGGGATTGGGATCTGAGCGCCGATTTCACCGCGCGGATGGGCGAGGTGCAGACGCTTGGCGGGCGGCGTGCCATCGTTCAGGTCGGACGTCATGCCGACGTGGACAATACGATCTCGGCCTATGTCTATCGGCAGGGCAACTCGAACGACGATTTGTGGCTGCGGTTGCGGGCCATGTCGGGCGGCACCGAAACGCGTGCCGAGGTCGAGATCGCCGGTGATCTGCGCGGTTATGACCTTGCGCAGATCTTGCGGGATTTCGAGGAAAAGGGCGCCCGCCTGACCATTTCGAAGCGTGGGCGCGACTATGTCGGACGGTTGACGATGAACGGCTGGAGCATGCAGGAGGGCGGCCCGGAGGTCATCGAGACCGACCCGATCCAGATCCTGCGCACGCAAGGCGACCCGGCACTGTTCGCCGGAACGCTGGGGGAGGAGCAGACGGTTGCCGAATTCGACCGTATCGAGATCATGGAGGTGAAGTGATGTGGGGCGCAACGGCCTGCAAGCGTGGCGCATGGGTTGGCGCGGTTATCGCTGCCACGACGGGTGCTGCCACAGCGCAACCCTGTGGGACATCGCCCGATGCCGAAGGCGCGCCGCTTTATCCATTGCCGCAGGACGGCAAATGGGGCTTCGTGGGGCAAGACGGGGAGTGGCGGCTTGCGCCCGAGTGGCGTCAGGCACGGCCATTTTCGGAAGGTGCTGCGGCGGTTGAGACCGGCGCGGGCTGGGGCCTGATCGACCGCAGCGGCAACTACATCGTGGAGCCGGGCGCGCACGATGCTGACCGTGTTGTGATCGCGGGGGAGGCTTTTGCGCTGTCGCCCTACAAGCCGATGTCACAAGGATGCAGCGCCGCGACCCCCGAAGGCGGTGCCGCGCATTATGTTACCGCGACGGGCGTGCGCTGGAGCCCGCCGGGGCTGTCGGGCGAGGAGGTTCTTGACCTTGGCAGTTTTTCCGAAGGGCTGGCATGGGCGCGCGTGACGCGCGGCAAAAAGAGCGCCGTCGGCTGGATCGACACGAGCGGCGACTGGGCGATTGCCCCCGAGTTCCACGCCGGTGGTGATTTCTCGGAAGGCCGGGCACCCGCCGCGATCAACGACGGCTTTTGGGGCTATGTTGACACCTCCGGCGAGCTGGTCCTGCCCCGCAAGTTCCTCTTGCAGGACGCAGGCCGATATGAGGGCGGGTTAGCGCCCGTGCGCCTGAACGATGAGGCCGGCTATATGGGGGCCTCGGACTGGGCGATCGAGGAGATGACCTTGCCCGATGGCGGCACAGGTTCAATCAAGTCCGCCGCGCCTTTCTCGGGCGGGCGTGCCGCCGTGCAGCCGGGGCCGGTCTGGATTGATCCTGAAGGCACGGTTGCCGTCAACCCGCAGGCCGGTGCGCGCCTGTCGATCTGCAACGAGGCCCGGCTTCCCTCCTATCAAGACGGGCTCTTGCCGCTGGTCGTTGGCGATGGGAGCAATATCTGCGGCAACTCGCCCGACATCAGCTACGAGGGTCCGGGCGATCCGCGATCCGGGCCGCAAAGCATGCTTTGGCATTTGCCTTGGCAGCGTGACAAACTGGTCTGGCTCGACACCGATGGGGCGACGGTCATAGATTCAACCGCCTGTCGTCGCGCCCCGGGTGTCGCGGCATTGCCAGCCACCACGGATGGCGGCGACCTTGCGCCGGGGGCCTATCGCATGGCGCTTTCGGGTGTGGTCGAGGGTGATGTCGCCCCGCAACGTGCCGACGCGCCGTGCAACCGCTCGGAGTTTGAGATGGACGGCAATCAGGCGACGAACGCCCAAGGCCCTTGGAGCCTTTCGCTTGCCGGGGTGGCAAACTGGAAGGGCGAGACCGTGGACCTTTCGCTGAGCCTTGGTTTGCCCAAGGGCATCGGACCGGGCCGGCACGAGATCGGACCGACCAGCGCGGAGGATATGCCATCGGCCTATCTGTGGATGAGCGTCCGGGATGCCGGCCCGAACGCCCCGCGTCCGGCGACTTATACCTCGCAAGGCGGGGGCAGCCTGACACTGGAGCGTCGGGACCAGACCGCAATCACCGGCGTCGTCGAGATCACCTTCGTGTCACGCGATGACCCGGCCGACGCGGTCACGCTATCGGCCCGGTTCAATGAGATTCCCTATGAGGCCGGGGCCGAGGTCGTCTTGGTCAAGACAACCGCGGCGGTGACCGCACTGGACGAGTCGATGCCGGACGATCCGCTGATCAACTTCTTCACGCCGGCCAAGGCGGTGAGCGATGACCAGACCTTGACGCTTTCATTGGGCAAGTTCGGGCCAAAAATCGAGCTGGTCTTTCCGGCGGGTCATGAGGGCAGCTTCGAGGCGGGGCCGGAGGCACCGGTTTCCGTCAGCTTCGCGGGCGTACCGGTCAGCGCCGAGGGCCGCTTGTCGCGTGATGCCGGCAGCCTTTCGGGGGAGTTGACCGCGCGGCTTGGGGCGCATGAACAGGTCGATGGTGCCGGGACGGTCACGCTAGGCTTTTCGAACGTGCCGGTGGAGCCATCCGAGTGAGACTGTCGGCGATCAGCCTTTGCCTTGCCGTCGCTTTGCCGAGCGTGCTTTCGGCGCAGCAGGTGGATAGCGTATATTCCAGCCACGACTGGGCGCGCGATTGTGAACGGGTCGGCCAGCCCGCACCGCCAGACGAGGCCGCGATGGGCGCGCGTATCGTTTGCCCCGGCCCTGACGGGATGCGGGTGATGCTGGCCGACAGTGACCTGCGGATATCCATGGATTATGGCCGCGCCGCGCGTTTCGGCCCGTGGGAGAGTTTCGCCACCTTCAGCGACGTGAGCACGACGATCGAATGGCGGCGACGGATGATTGAGGGCCGGATGAGGCCGTTTGCGACGATCCACCGATGGACAGTCGGGCCAAACGAGGCCGCACGCGAGTTGCTTGTCGTAAGCACGGCCGCCCAAGACGCGGGAGAGGAAAGTTGCATCGTCGGTCTGGTCGATGCGACCGCGACGCAAGGGGCGAACGCGGTGGCGCGGGAATTGGCCGACCGTCGGGCGGCGCAATTCACATGCGGCACGGACCGGCCCCGCGCCTATGGCCGCGTCACCTTTGACACCCCCCTGCCGGGGCGTGTTGTTCCCCAATAAACTCAAAAGGAGAACGATCATGTTTCGTAACATCGCTGCTGCCTGTGCTTTGGTCCTGACCCCGGTGTCGTTTGCCGCGGCGGAGGGGCAACTGACCTACACTGCGGACGCGGGAAAGATGGGGCGGATGGAGATGACCGAACGCTGGACCGCGGAGGCGCTTCGCATGGATATAGAGGGGATGGACGCCTACATGCTTTTGAAAGGTGACGAGATTTATTCGGTCACCGTGGCCAGCGGGCAAGTGATGGTTTTTTCGCTTAGCCAACTCAAAAAAATGGGCGGGGCAGGCGGGAATGCCGGGCCGAGTGCCGATCAGGCCGGTGTGGTCTTTCCCGAAGAGATTTCCAAGATGCGCGCGACCGGCGAAACCCGCGAGGTTGCCGGGATCGAAGGTGAAATCTATGACGTGGACTGGACCGACAATTCCGGCACGGCCCGGACCGTGTCGGCGGTTCTGACCGACGATCCGCGCCTTCTTGAGCATCAGGCGCTCAAGATGCGGTTTATCCGCCAGATCAGCGGCGAAGCGCCCAACCCCCTGATGACCGAGATGCAGGATCGTGGCCTTGCCGCGCTGACCTTTGGAGACCGGTTTCGCGTGCTGTCGCTGACCGATGAGGCCGGACCAGCGGGGGATTTCGAATTGCCCGCCGCCCCTGTCGATTTCGGGGACATGATGAACATGGGCAACCAATGATGCGCGGGGTGATCCGGCGCATTGCTGGTGGATGGGCCTTGATGTGCCTTGCGGTCAGCCCGGGGTTTGCGCAGGAAAGCTGTGATGTCGAGGACATGCCGGCAGTGCCTGTTTGCTCGGTTGCTGGCATGCTGGAGGCGATCAACCCGCCACAGACACTTGACGTTTTCGGGAATTTGAAGCCGGGCGCCTTCGCGGGCGGGGCCAACGCCGACCTCTTGCCCGGACAAGCCAGCATGACCCTGTCCGGCGGGATCAGCGCGGGTGGCGCCGCCTGTGCGCGTCATTTGGCGGTTCTTCGCAGCGGGGGCAGCGAGGGTGTTCCCGGTCTCGACCCCGCCGCGGTCGAGATGCTTGAAGGCATGATGGGGGAAGAGGCCGACATTCCCATCGCAAGCGGGGGCACGCGCAGAACGGTTTTCGAGCTTTTCAGCCCAAATATCATCGCCTTTCAAAGCGGTGGATTGGGCCAGCCTCTGAGCCTGAAGCATGGGGGTGTCGGCGGATGGTCGCGCAACAGCGGTGCACATCTTGTGATCGCGCTGGACGATGCGGGTCCGGGGGACCTTAGGGCAGGGGGCACTTATGATGCCCGCGCGGTCAGCAGTTCGGGCCGTGACGATCCAAGTACGCTTTACACGGCATGGACGGGAACCATTCTTCCGCGCCCCTATGGCCAGCCCAATACCGAGAACCTGCGCCGGGAGCAGGCGTTCGAAAAGCGCATGTGCCATGAGCTCCGGGCGGCCTTTCTGGACAGGATATCGCAGTCGGCGGTTCGGCTGGATGCCACCATCGGGCGCGAGGTGCGCGAGATGAATTGCGATATGGACGGCGTCGGTCAGGCCGGAACCCGGACCGAAGCAAGCGGTGGCACATTCAAGGGGCGCGTCACGATCGAGCGGATCACCGAAACGGCGGTCATCGGGCGCTTTGACATGTCCGGGCGCACGACCGTGACCCGCCAGCGCCGCACATGGAGTGACAGAGGGCCCGGCCGGGTGGATGTTGACGAGGACAGCCAGCAAGAGACCCTGCGCATCACGGGTCGGTTCTCGGCGCCCAACATGCGCAATTCCGGCTTTTCGCATCCGCCTTTCGAGATCGCGCAGGCCCCGTCCGACGCGGCGGCGGCGCAAGACAAGGTATTGCGTCTGGTGTCGCACAGCCCATCGCGGCAAGCGCGCAATATCTCGTGGGATGCACCGGGGGTCCGGCTTGGGTTCAACCGGCCGCTTGACCCATTGTCCTTGCAAGGGGGGGCCGTGCGGCTTGAAACCAAGCGTGCCGGGGGCGGGATGACGGAAGTTCCAGTCGCCCTGCGCCTCGTGAATCCGGAAACCGTGGCGCTTGTTCTGGATGAACCGTTGCGTGACGGGGTGCATTATCGCGTGACCGTCAAAGGCGGCGGCGGTGGGCTTCGGGGCAGCGAAGGCGCGACGCTGGCCGTGGACAGGTCTTTCGGCTTCGCGACGATGGTCGATCTGGAGGAAGACAACGAGGTGGCTGGCCTGCCCGCCTTTCTGGCCCCCGAGCAGGGCATTGAAAGCAACAGCTTTCAGGTGGCGATCGACGCACCGCTTGTTCGCGACAAACCTGCGATCATTCGTGCCTATGTCAACTGGGCCGGAGATGAGGAGATCGACCCGGCTTGGCAGGTGACGGATATGCAGGCCGACGTGCGGGCCAAGGATGCGGCCTTCCCCGATGGGCCGATGCTGACGCGGCCTGTCGAAGGTTTCGACTTTCAAAGGCCCGATATGATCACCGCACCCACGCGGCGCAATGCGGAGCATACCGCCAACCTGCACGGCTGGACGCCCAGCCACGAAGAGCTGGACGCGGTGCGCATCGAGGTGGAGCCGAACCGCGAGTGCGGGGCGCCGCGTGTCTTTTCGGCGGAGGAACCCGTGGACTGGAGCCCGCTCGAAAAGGACCTGAACATCGGCTATATCTTCGCCAAGATCGGCCCGTGGCGTGATGGCGTTCCGCCTGACATGCTGGCCGAGGGGGCGCGGGCCGCGCAAGCCGCCGAGCGCTTCACGCGTCAGCAATTCCCGGTTCAGAACGTGACATACGAGTCGCTTGGCACAATCGCGTTTCCACCTGACCTCTATGACCGCGTGGCCAGCGCCTTTCCGACCTTCGAGGCGGAGGATATTCCGGATATGTTCGCAGGGGAGGATAACGTGTTGTGCCCCAATGAGTCCTGGACAGAGAAGCAACTCCGCTTTGCCAATATCATCCTCGGGGAGACCCGCAGCGAAGCGCGCGGGATATTGCTCAAGGCTGCGCATGACGCGATGGCAGGCGTCGGCATAAGCCGCGACTACGATGCCACGGTTGTCTTCATGCCGCACAGTTGGATCGGGCTGCTTGGTAAGGCCGAACGCCCCGAGGTTCCCACCGATGGCAGTGCGCCGGACTACCTCTACCGCACGATCGCGGTGTCGTTGACGGCGCCGGGGTCGGACAAGCCAGCGATCGACGAACTGGGTGTCGTGACGCATGAACTGGGCCATGCATTCGGTTTGCGGCACATTCCCCAAGCCCATGATGACGCCCGATCACCCAGCGAAAGGTGCCGTATCCGCCTGAGTACAACGAACACCCGTATGCGCGGGATCGAGGGCATGCGGCTTTCCGAAGGTGGCGACGCGGCCCTGAACAAATCCTACCACGAGGGCAACGAGGAGCATCGGCGCGAACTTGTGCCGCTCATGCACCCGCGTGCCCGCCCGAAAGTTCGGCAATTCATAAGCCGGGGCAACTATCTGGATCTGATCGAGACCATGGAATTATTGGCGCTTTCGCCCTGAGTGCAGAGGCGATGGGGGCATCCGCGGCAGGTGTTTCCGGCCCCGGTTACCGGCGGCGTTCGGGAATGAGTTGTTGCGCGATACCGGCGAAGAGCAGGTAAAGACTTGTCACCACTAGGCCCCAATGCGCCCAGCTTTCGGGGTGGAAATCGACCCAGGCCGCCCAGCCCGCGAAGAAAGTCCAGGCGAAGGCCATGGGCAGCGAGAGCGCGCGCCAGCGCTTGGTGCGCACCGGGTGGATGAAGCGCAGCGGCAGGAACATGGCCACCGAAAGCGCGCTGACCAGCACGAGGATCAGCCAGATCGGCGGTTGCACCGCGAACATGACCAGCACCGCCATTTGCCAGCAGCCGGGGAAGCCGGAGAAGGATTTATCCTTGGTCTTCATATCCGTATCGGCGAAATAAAGCGCGCTGGCGTAGGTGATCAGGATGATCGCCACCCAGCCCGTCCAACCCGGCAGAAGATCGGATTTGAAAAGCGCGAAGGCCGGGATGAAGACATAGGTCAGGTAGTCGATGATCAGGTCGAGCAGCACCCCGTCGAAGCGTGGCGCGTTCTGCCAGACCAGATACCGGCGGGCCAGTGGCCCGTCGATTCCGTCCACGGCGAAGGCCACGACAAGCCAGAGAAACATCAGATCCCATTTTTCGTCCACGGCGGCCAGCATGGCCAGCATGGCGAAAACCGCGCCACTGGCGGTGAGAAAATGCACGAAGAGTGCCTGTACTTGCCGTTTCATTCAGTGCCTCCGCACCTCTTTGATGGAACTCGCACTCATGCCTTGGGATGGGCCTTGTTGTAAACCTCCATCAGGCGCGAGGTGTCGACCGCGGTATAGGCCTGTGTCGTGCTCAGCGAGGCATGGCCCAGCAATTCCTGGATCGCGCGCAGGTCGCCGCCCGCGTTGAGCAGATGGGTGGCGAAGCTGTGGCGCATGGCGTGGGGTGTGGCGCTGGACGGCAGGCCCAGTTGGTTGCGCACGTTTTCCAGCGCCTTTTGTACGATGCGCGGGTTGAGCGCGCCGCCGCGGACGCCGCGAAAGAGCGGCGCGCCGGGCTCAGTGGGGAAGGGGCAAAGGTGGGTATAGCGCTCGACCGCCTCGCTTGCGGGGGCGATGACCGGCACGACACGCTCCTTGCCGCCCTTGCCCTTGATCCTGAGCGCCTCGCCCATGGGCAGGACATCGCAGGTCAGGCCAAGCGCCTCGGATATGCGCAGCCCGCAGCCGTAAAGCAGGGTGACGACCGCCTGATCACGCGCGGCAACCCAAGGGGTGAGCGATTGACTTTCGGTGGTCTCCAGCACGTCCTGCGCGGCCTCGGGGGCCAGCGGACGGGGCAGTTTGCGTTGATACTTGGGCGAGCGGGCCGAGAGAACGGCGGTGGGGTCGAACCCCTCACGCTCGGACAGCCAGCGGTAGAAACTTTTGACCGCCGAGAGTTTGCGCGCAAGAGAGCGCGGGCCGACGTCTTGGCCGCGGGTGAAGGCCATCCAGCTGCGCATGTCGGAGGTGGTGATCTTGGTCAGCGGACCAATGCCTTGGGCCGCGCCCTTGTGTTGGCTCATAAAGGCCAGAAAGCCCGCGACATCGCGGGCGTAGGCATCGAGCGTGTTGTCGGAGGCCCCTTGCAGGGCTTTTTGTGCCTCCAGCCAGCCTTGCAGGGCGTCGCGGGCGGCGGGCGATATCATGACAGCCAGCGGCGCATGGCCCGTTCGAAGACACCCGCGAAGAAGGCCAGAAGATCGGTGCCCTGTTGCGGGGTGAATTGGTGCGGGTCTTCGGCGCCCATGGCGAGCATCCCCGGCAGGCGGCCTTCGCCGAAATCCAGCAGCAGGCAGGCCTCGGACCGCACGAAATTGGCGTCCTGGCCGTAAATCCGTGCGTCGCCTTCGTGGATTTGGCGCAGGGTGACTTGCCGGGGGTCCGAATTGCGCCCGCCGGTCAGATAGGATTGGATGAACCCCGGTTCGGCGACCGAGAGGACATCGCCCAGCCGTTTGATGGCCGGGTCACTGTCATCCTGCACGGTTTCCAGCACCAGTTTGACGCTATCCACGCGCAGGATCTCGGCCACGTCGCCGCCCAAGTCCTTGATGAAAGCCTCGAATTCCACCGGGTCGAGCATCCGCAGGATGGCGCGATGTACCTGGTTGGTGCCAGCGAGGTTTTCGTAGGCGGCGGCGATGACCGAGCGGTGGGTGTCTTCAAGGCGGTCAAGACGCGCCTCGAGCCGTTCCATGGCAATGCCCCGCAGGTCGACGATATTGCCGCCCATCGCGCGCTCGTTCGCGGCGATGAGGGCGCGCATAAGGTCTTGATCCTCAAGGATAACATCGGGCTGCGCGATGATACGCTCGCGCAGTGTGTCGTCGATCTGGGGGGTGCTGCTCATTTGTCCCTCGTCTTGTTTTGCGGGGTTATAGCACGAGGTTACAGGATTTTCTGCCCCGTTTTTTCCCAATCCGCCAAGAAAGTCTCAAGCCCCTTGTCGGTCAGTACGTGCTTGGCCATCGCCTTGATCACACCCGGCGGGGCGGTCATCACGTCGGCGCCGATCTGGGCCGATTGGAAGGCGTGGTTGACGGTGCGGATCGAGGCGGCGAGAATTTGCGTGTCGAACCCGTAGTTGTCATAGATCTGCCGGATGTCGGCGATCAGTTCCATGCCATCAAGGTTGATGTCATCCAGGCGCCCGATGAAGGGCGAGATGAAGGTGGCCCCCGCCTTGGCGGCCAGAAGCGCCTGATTGGCCGAGAAGCACAGCGTGACGTTGACCATGTTGCCTTCGCCCGAAAGCACCTTGCAGGCCTTGAGGCCATCCCATGTGAGCGGCACCTTGACGGCGATGTTATCGGCGATCTTGGCCAGTTTGCGGCCCTCGGCAATCATCGCCTCGGCCTCGGTTGCGACGACCTCGGCGCTGACCGGGCCATCGACCATATCGGCGATTTCGCGGGTCACTTCGAGGATGTCGCGGCCGGATTTGAGGATCAGCGAGGGGTTGGTGGTGACCCCGTCGACCATGCCCAGTTCATTCAGCTCGGCAATGGCGTCGACGTCGGCGGTATCAACGAAAAATTTCATCTGTGGAGGTCCCTTTGCGCGGGTTGGGGTTTTTCATCCCTGCGTTTACCCCATAGAGTGACCTGCCGAAACCCCTGTCATGGAGAGTGTACGTGTCCGCGCCCGGTAAATCCTATTTTGTCGAAGGCGAGTTGGTGGGCGTGTTGACCACGCAACCGCTGGACCGGCTGTTGGACTACCGCGCGCCGGAGGGGGGCTGTCATATCGGGGCCTTTGTCGAGGTGCCGCTTGGGCCGCGCAAGGTGCTGGGCGTGGTCTGGGGGCCGGGGCGCGGCGATTTCGATATTTCCAAAGTCCGGCATGTGATCCGGGTGCTGGACGTGGCCCCGATGCGGGGCGAGATGCAGGAATTTTTGCGCCGGGCGGCGGACTATACCCTGACGCCGATGCCCGCGATGCTGCGGTTGGCGAGCCGTGCGCCGGGGTTGAGCAATCCGCCGTCGATGCAGAAGATTTACCGGCTGGGCCATGGCACGCCGGACCGGATGACCGATGCGCGCCGCCGGGTTCTGGACGTTCTGGAGGAGTATGGCGGGCTGTCCTTCACCCTCAAGGAACTGGCCGAGATGGCCGGGGTGTCGACCAGCGTGGTCAAGGGCTTGGTGGCGCAAGGGGCGGTCGCCGAGGAGGAAGCGCCGCGTGATCTGCCCTTTGCGCCGCTTGATCCCGCGCATGGCGGCAAGGCCCTGACAGAAGATCAGGCCACGGCGGTTTCGGTGCTGCGCGAGGCGATTGAAAGCAGGGCCTATGGCACCACGCTTTTGCGCGGGGTGACAGGCTCGGGCAAAACCGAAGTCTATCTTGAGGCCGTGGCCGAAACCCTGCGGCAGGGGCGGCAGGCGCTTGTGCTGTTGCCCGAGATCGCCCTGACCGCCGAGTTCATCACACGGGTCGAGGCGCGGTTTGGCGCCAAGCCCGCCGAGTGGCATTCGGGTGCCACCATGACCGAGCGGCGGCGCATCTGGAAGATGGTGGGCCAAGGCGGCTGTGAGGTGGTGGTTGGCGCGCGCTCGGCGTTGTTTTTGCCCTACCGGGACTTGGGGTTGATCGTCGTCGATGAGGAACACGACACCTCCTACAAGCAAGAAGAAGGCGTGCTTTATAATGCCCGCGATATGGCGGTGCTGCGCGCGAGCCTTTGTAGCGCACAGGTGATTTTGGCCAGTGCCACGCCCTCGCTGGAAAGCTGGGCCAATGCGGAGGCCGGGAAGTACCGGCGGCTGGACCTGACCGCGCGCTTTGGCGAGGCGGTGATGCCCGAGATGCGGGCGATTGATATGCGGGCGGAAAGCCTGCCCTCGAACCGGTGGATTTCGCCCAGCCTTCAGGCGGCGGTCAATGCGCGGATTGCCAAGGGCGAACAGGCGCTGTTGTTCATCAACAGGCGTGGCTATGCGCCGGTGACGATTTGCCGGGCCTGTGGGCATCAGATCGGGTGCGATCATTGTGACGCGCGGATGGTGGAGCATCGGTTTCAGAAACGGCTGGTTTGCCATCAGTGCGGTGAGACCAAGCCGGTGCCGGAGGTGTGCCCCGAATGCGAGGCGGAGGACCGGCTGGCGGCGGTCGGGCCGGGGGTGGAGCGGCTGAGCGAGGAGGCGCAGGCGCTGTTCCCCGATGCCAAGATTGCGACGCTGAGTTCGGACATGTTCGGCTCGGCCCGGGCGCTGAAGGCGCAGATTGCCGAGATTGCCGAGGGCGACATCGATATCGTGATCGGCACGCAACTGGTGGCCAAGGGGCATAACTTTCCGCGCCTCACGCTGGTCGGGGTGATTGATGCGGATCTGGGCCTGCAAGGGTCAGATTTGCGCGCGGCGGAACGGACCTTTCAACTGATGCGGCAGGTGGCGGGGCGCGCGGGGCGCGCGCAGGCGCGGGGCACGGCGCTGTTGCAGACCTTCCAGCCCGAGCATCCGGTGATCCGGGCCATTCTGTCGGGAGATGAAGAAGGCTTTTGGAAGGCCGAGGCGGCGGCGCGGCGGGAGGCGGGGGTGCCGCCCTATGGGCGCATGGCCGGGATCATCCTGTCCTCGACCGATGCGCAGGAGGTGTTTGATTTCGCCGCTGAACTGGCGCGGCGGGATGGGCCGGTGCGGGCGGTTGGCGCGCAAGTTTTCGGGCCGGCACCTGCGCCGATTGCGCGGGTGCGTGGGCGGCATCGGGTGCGGCTGTTGGTCAAGGCCCCCAAGGGCGTGGCCCTGCAAGGTGCGGTGGCGCAATGGGTGGGGCAGTTGAAGCCACCCACGAATTTGCGGCTGGCCGTGGATATTGATCCACAGAGTTTTTATTGAAGCGCATGTGGTGCGAAGCGCGAAATCCTTCAAAGAGTTCGGCGTTACCGTCGCACCTCGACATCCGCGTGCCGGGTGGCCAGAATACGCCCTTCACGCGACAGGGTCACATACCCCCGGTACGCCCCGGCGGGCCAGCCGCCGTCAGGCGCCTTACGGCCCATGGCGCGGAAAAGCTGTGTTTCCGGGGTGTCTAGTGTGACTTCGTTGCGAAAGACCTCGCCATCAGGCCCGGTGATGGTAAAGCGCAATTGGTCCCCCGGCTCTGCGAAAAACACATGCCCATAGAGCACAAGGTTTGATCCACCCCGCGCGGTTTCAATGCGCGCGCGGCCCGATTTTACCGCCTCAAAACTTGGCACATCGCCGGAAAACCCGGCGGTGAACAGGCCCGCCCGGTCATAGCCCGGCGCGTCCAGCCACAGCCCATCACCTTGCGCCGCGCCGCAGGTATCGCGGGCCTCGGGGTTGAAGGGGTCCACAATCTGCCCGTCTTTCAAAACGCCCAGATGCACATGCGGCACGTTGGTCAGCCCACTTAGCCCGACGCGCGCCAGCACGTCACCGGCCTCAACCCGCGTGCCGTTCTCAACCTGCAAGCTGCCCTTCTGCAAATGGCAATACAGGGTGTGCCAGCCCTCGCCATGGTCGATCCGCACCGCATTGCCGCATTCGCGCCCGCGTATCGCTTCGCGTGTCTCGGCACTGACCGCAACATCGGCCATCCCGTCACGGGTGGCGTCCACGACACCGGGGGCCGCGGCCAGAACATCGACGCCGCGCGCCATGTCCTCGAACGACAACAGCACGATATCGGTGCCGCGATGCCCGTCGCGGGATTTCAAACCGCAGGTATAATCGCGCTGCCCCTCGCCGGGGCGCGCATCCACGTAGTCTTCGATGTAGCAGGATTGGCCCAGCGTGCAGTCAATCGGCAGGCTCAGGGCCGGGGGATCGGCCGCCACCGGGGCGGCGACCGTCCATAACAATGCGGCAAGGCTGTGCCGCAACGCGTTCATCACTCCGCGGTCAGAAGCGGCGGCTTCTTGCCCGACAGGCGCGGACGGTCGGGGCCGGAAAGCTTCAGGTCGATCTTGCCGTCCTTGACGCCCACCTTGACCACGCCACCCTTGGCCAGTTTGCCGAACAGCAATTCCTCGGCCAGCGGCTTCTTGATGTGCTCCTGGATGACCCGTCCAAGCGGCCGCGCGCCCATCTTGCTGTCATAGCCCTTCTCGGCCAGCCATTCGGCGGCGGGCTTGGTCAGTTCGATGGTCACGTTGCGATCCATCAGTTGCGCCTCAAGCTGCAGCACGAATTTCTCGACCACTTGCAGGATCACCTCCTTGGGCAGCGGCGCGAAGGAGATCACCGCATCCAGACGGTTGCGGAATTCCGGGGTGAAGGTCCGCTCGATCGCGGCGGTATCCTCGCCCTCGCGACGATCGCGGCCAAAGCCCACGGCGGATTTCTCCTGCTCGGCGGCGCCCGCGTTCGAGGTCATGATCAAGACCACGTTGCGGAAGTTCACCGTGCGCCCGTTATGGTCGGTCAGGCTACCGTGGTCCATCACCTGCAACAGGATGTTGAAGACATCCGGGTGCGCCTTTTCGATCTCGTCCAGAAGCAGCACGCAATGCGGATGCTGATCGACGCCATCGGTCAACAGGCCGCCTTGGTCAAAGCCCACGTATCCCGGCGGCGCGCCGATCAACCGGCTGACGGCGTGCTTCTCCATGTACTCCGACATGTCGAACCGCAGCAGTTCCACCCCCAGCAGGTCGGCCAATTGCTTGGCCACCTCGGTCTTGCCGACGCCCGTCGGCCCGGCAAAGAGGTAGTTGCCGATGGGTTTTTCCGGCTCCCGCAGGCCTGCCCGGGCCAGTTTGATAGACGCCGACAGCGCCTCGATGGCCTTGTCTTGGCCAAAGACCGTCCGCTTGAGCGAGCCTTCGAGATCCTTGAGAACCTCGGCATCGTCCTTGCTGACGTTCTTGGGTGGGATGCGCGCGATCTTGGCGACCACGGCTTCGATTTCCTTGGCCCCGATGCTCTTGCGACGTTTCGAAGCCGCCATCAGGTGTTGCGCCGCGCCCGCCTCGTCGATCACGTCGATCGCCTTGTCGGGCAGCTTGCGGTCATTGATATACCGCGCCGAGAGGTCCACCGCCGATTTGATGGCGTCATTGGTGTATTTGACGCTGTGATGCTCCTCGAAATAGGGCTTGAGGCCCTTGAGGATCTTGATCGCATCATCGGTGGTGGGTTCGACCACGTCGATTTTCTGGAACCGGCGGCTCAATGCGCGGTCCTTCTCGAAATGCTGGCGGAACTCCTTGAAGGTGGTGGAGCCCATGCAGCGCAGCTTGCCACCCTGCAACGCCGGTTTCAGCAGGTTCGAGGCATCCATCGCCCCGCCCGACGTGGCCCCCGCACCAATCACCGTATGAATCTCGTCGATAAAGAGCACCGCGTCGGGGTGGTCCTCCAGCTCGGTCACCACGGCCTTCAACCGCTCTTCGAAATCCCCGCGATAGCGCGTGCCGGCCAAAAGCGCGCCCATATCGAGGCTGTAGATCGTGGTTTTCGACAGCACCTCGGGCGTCTGGCCCTTGATGATCTTGTGCGCCAAGCCTTCGGCAATCGCCGTCTTGCCCACGCCCGGATCGCCCACCAGAAGCGGGTTGTTCTTACGCCGCCGGCAGAGCACCTGAATGCAGCGCTCCACTTCGGAATCGCGGCCAATCAGAGGGTCCACATCCCCCGCGCGGGCCTTTTCGTTCAAATCCACGCAATACTTGGCCAAGGCCGATTCCCCGGCTTCCACCGCATCGGACTCCTGCGCCGCGCTTTCGCTTTCCTCGCCCATGCCATCGACCCCCTGCACCGGGCGCGCTTCGCCATAGGCCGGGTCCTTGGCCACACCATGGGCGATGAAATTCACCGCGTCGTAGCGCGTCATGTCCTGCTCTTGCAGGAAATAGGCGGCGTTCGATTCACGCTCGGCAAAGATCGCGACCAGCACATTCGCCCCGGTCACTTCGGTCCGGCCCGAGCTTTGCACATGGATCGCCGCACGCTGAATGACCCGTTGGAAGGCCGCGGTCGGCACCGCCTCCGAGCCTTCGATCTCGGTCACGAGGTTCGAAAGGTCCTCGTCGATGAACTCGACCAGAGTACTGCGAAGGTCTTCTGTATCCACGCTGCAGGCTTTCATCACGCGCGCCGCGTCGGGTTCGTCAATCAACGCCAGAAGCAGATGCTCCAGAGTTGCAAATTCGTGTTGCCGCGCATTGGCCAGCGCCAGCGCGGCGTGAATCGCCTGTTCCAGGGTGTTCGAGAATGAAGGCACGTCGGGTGCTCCTTCTGATCTGGGTTGATGAGCGAGCCCACCAACCTTGGCCTCATAACCTTAAAGTTTGGTCGATATTGCCATGGCTTCAAGGATTTTCTGGTCACACCCGCTCACTTTTCGTGTCGGATGCACCTTTTGCGTCAGGTGACGGGTCAAAACCTGTCCTTTCGGGTACGGATTTCGGCAAAGACATCCGCAGGCTCCGCACCTTCCATGCCAATCGCGGCCTGAAGGCCCGGGTCACCGGCACGCAGGAAGGGATTGGTCTCCAACTCCTCTCGGAGCACCGAAGGGACAGTCGGCTCACCCTTTGATCGGGCCTCCTCGACCGCCTTTGATCTGGATATAAGCCTCGGGTTGTCCGGATCAATGCTCAGAGCGAATTTCGCATTGGCCATGGTGTATTCGTGGCCCGAACAGATCACCGTATCCTCCGGCAACGCGGCCAGCTTCGACAGGCTTTCCCACATCTGCGGCATTGTGCCTTCGAACACTCTGCCACATCCAAGCGCCATGAGGCTATCGGCGGTAAAGGCGAGTTTCGAGGCCGGGAAGTGAAAGGCGATATGGCCCACGGTATGGCCCGACACGTCAATCACCGTACCCGCCTCGTTGCCGATCTTCACGACATCGCCCTCGCGCACCTCGATGTCCAACGGGGGCAGGCGATGCGCATCTGCCGCCGCGCCGGTAACCAAGGCCGGGGCCTGTTCCAGAAGCGCGGCCAGCCCATCCACGTGATCCCAATGATGATGCGTCAGCAACACATCCGTCAACGTCCAGCCGCGCCGTTCGAGCGCATCCAGAATGGGCTGCGCCTCGGGCACATCGACCACCGCGGTCGCCCCCGTGTCGGGGTCATGCACCAGATAGGCATAGTTGTCCGAGAGGCACGGAACGGTCTCAAACTCTAATGTCATGGTGTTTCCCCAATTGCCGGTTATTGTTACCCTCAAGACTGAAGGAACATAGACGCGGCTGCAATGCATCTCGACGTGCAAGACCTCAGGAATTTTTATTACCGCAGTCAATTGGGGCGCGCGGCGCAGAAAACCGTGCGCGAATCCGTGTTGAACCTCTGGCCAGAGGCGCAGGGGCAAACCGTTGTAGGCTATGGCTTTGCCGTGCCTTTCCTGCGCCCCTATCTGGCCGATGCGCGTCGAACCATCGGATTGATGCCGGGGCCGCAGGGTGTCATTGGCTGGCCGCAGGGGATGGAGAATGTCTCGGTCCTGTGTGAAGAAACCCGCTGGCCTCTTGAAACAGGGCATGTCGACAAGCTGCTGGTCGTGCATGGGCTTGAGACCAGCGAACAACCCTCGGCGCTTTTGGAAGAATGCTGGCGGGTGCTGGGGCCGGGGGGCTCGGTCCTGTTCGTGGTGCCGAACCGCGCCGGCCTTTGGTCACGCAGCGATGCGACCCCCTTCGGCTATGGCCGCCCCTATTCGCAGTCGCAGTTGGAAAATCAGCTTAAAGCGCATCAGTTCATGCCGCTGCGCCATCGCACGACGCTTTACCAGCCGCCGTCAAGCCGCCGCTTCTGGCGCAAGACCGCCGGGATGTGGGAGCAACTGGGCAATCAACTGTCCCCGGTGGCGGCGGGCGGAGTGCTGATGGTCGAGGTCACCAAGCGCGTGCAAGCCCCCTCTGGCCCGGGCCTGCGCGAAACCGTGCGGCGGCCCTTGGAGGTTCTTAAGCCCAAGCCCGAGGCCAAGCCGGTGTGACGGTTTCAGAATCGGCTCGGCCCACAGCGAACATCGCCTGCGCGGAATCAAGGCGCGGTACGCGCCGCCGCGCATCGTCCATTGGCTGGCAGGCGATTGCTCGCAATCGCCGAGAAGTGGGCCGCCCCCTCGGCACGGCGATTGGGTTGGTCAAGGCGCGTCAATTGGATATTATGCGCCAGTGGCTGAGATAAAGCGCATCAGCCCAAGGGTGGACCGCCGTACCGCGGCCCGCCGATGCGCGGCTTGCTCGTGCGTATTTACATTTTGGCTAACCCGGCTTGCGCCGCCAAACCCGCTTTGGCCCCGCGTTCCGTACGAAACGTACGACCCGTACGATCGTTTTCCGCGACCCCCCGATTTTCGTACGAAAATCGTGGTTAAAACGTACGACTCGTACGTTCGATCTTTTTTCGCGCGTCTTTACTTTGCTTAAAAAACTGTGAACTGATGTGCGCCATGAATGACCACGTCAAAGGCCTGCTGATTACCACGCTTGGGGTGCTGTTTGTTGTCCCGGACTCGCTCTTTGTCCGGTTGATCGACGCCAGCGCGCCCACCATCACCTTTTGGCGTGGCATGGTTTCGGGCTCGCTCATCCTTCTGGGATTGATTGTTTTTCAAGGGATTAGCGGTTTCAAATCGGTTTTGAAAACCGGTATGCCGGGGTTGATCTACACGGTTTTGATCGCCGCCACAGCGCCGGGCTTCGTTCTGGCCGTGACATGGACCAGCGTGGCCAATGTGGTTTTCATCATCGCCTCGATGCCGGTCTTCGCCGCGATCTTCAGCCGCGTCTTTTTGGGCGAACCTGTCAGCCGCCGCATGGTGTTAACCATGATGGGCGTTTTCGTGGGGCTCGGCGTCATCGCATGGGGCTCCGGCGAGACCCACGGCGCGCATTGGTCGGGGGATCTGGTGGCGCTTTGCGTCTCGGCCAGCTTTGCCGCGGCGATGACCGCCGTGCGCAAGGTGCGCGCAACATCTATGGTTCCGGCGATTCCATTGGCCTATATCGGGGCTTCGCTCGTGGTCTGGCCGCTGGCTGACCCACTGCCCGCGTGGGAGGCGCAGTGGAACCTGATTCTCGCCCATGGGGCCTTCATTACCGTATCGACCACCCTGTTAACCCTTGGCCCTCGCTACATCAGCTCCGCCGAGGTCGCTTTGCTCATCTTGCTGGAATCGGTGTTGGCCCCGATCCTTGTCTGGGCCATCGTCGGGGAAGACCCGGGGCCTTGGGCGCTTGCGGGGGGCGTGGTTGTCATCGGCGTACTTTTCGTGTCGAACCTATGGGTGTTGATGCATCGCCGCCGGATGCGTAACAGGCCGCAGCCGCGCACGGGGCCGCCTGTTTAAGGCCTTGTTATCAAAAAGGTTTCACAGGCTCTTGGCGCACGTCAGAAGTCCGCGTTGACACCGGGCAGGTTGAGTTCCCGGATCAGGTCACGCAATTCCTGTCGTGCGGCCACGTTCGAAATATTGAGCTGCTTCACCCCGATATCCTTGAGATCCAGCAGGGTCAGGCCACGTGGGAAAAGCTCGCGAAAGATGACCCGCTCGTTGAAGCCGGGGGCCGTGCGAAACCCGATACGCTTGGCCAGGTTTTCCAAGGCCTCGCCCATTTTTTTCTTGTTAACCATCTGCTGCGCCCCCAACCGGTTCCGCACCACCACCCAATCAATCGGCTTCAAGCCAGCTTGGGCGCGTAACTGTCTGGCATTCCACACCATTTCCGAATAGACGGAGGGGCCAAGGATCTTTTTCCCATCGTCGTCTATATGCGCCAGAAGGTCGAAATCCACAAAGCTGTCGTTGAGAGGCGTGACCAGAGTATCCGCCAAGCTATGCGCCACCTGGCTTAACCGGGTGTGCGACCCCGGACAATCAATCACGATGAAGTCGCTGTCGGGCTCCAGTTCGGCAACGGCCGCAGAGAGGCGCCGGTCATAGATGTTTTCCCCCTGCTTCAGCGTCTCCGGGTCCACCTCGGGAAGATCGTGGTAGTAAGGACTGGCAAGGTTAAGCCCTGATTTCTCAAGGAATTTCCGGCGGTTTTCGGAGTAGCGGCCAAAGGTCTTCTGGCGCAGGTCAAGATCAAGCGCGCTCACCTTGCGGCCCATGCGTGCAAGGGCCGTGGCCACATGCATGGACACTGTGGATTTGCCCGCGCCGCCTTTTTCATTTCCGACGACGATAATATGCGCCATATCCCCCAACCCCCTTTGACTCACGTGTTAGCCCGTGACGGTGGCAACACATTATCTGCCGGGTGCTAAATTGGAAAGCCCCAGATGATGCGATCAAGGTTGGTTCTTGTTGATGCGCGTCTTTTGCGCAAGCCCCTTGGCCAAGGGCGCAAGATATGCTTCGTATCGCTGCCAGTCGCGCCGATTGCCGTTGTACACGGGCTTGCGCACCTGTGCAGCACTTGCCGTCAGGACAGGGTTTTTGGCCGCATCGGGGCGCAGGCAGTCATCCGACCAGCCAAGCCCACAAAACGAAACCAATCCTCGTGCCCGTGCCTCGAAGTCAGCAACAAGTTCCGCGTATGGCAACGTGAGAATGCGATCGGGGAACCGGTCTTGCCATGTCTGCATGAGGTCTGCGTGCAAGTGATAGAATGCGGCAAGGTTCTCTTGGTCGTAGGCAAACCCGTTCCCGTTTGACGTGAAGCACGTTCGATAGTTTGACCAACATGTCTCCATCGGGTCGCGAACAATATGAACAACCTGCGCGTCTGGCATTGCGGCCAAAGCCAATCCGGCCCACCGAAAATCGAGCGGTGTTTTGCAGGTGATGGTCGGGCGGTCGCGCGCGTAAAGCGCCAGGTCTGATCGTAGGGAGGTCGCAAGTGTTCCGAGGTCGGAAGGCGCCAAGTGCTTGCGACCGTCATCTCGCACCTGTCGCAGGATCGCGGATGCCGCGATCCCGAGAGATGGAATTTCACCCGCAGAGTGAACTCCGGGCGCGCCTGAAAGAATGCGCTCGGTAAGTGTTGTTCCCGAGCGTGGCATGCCGACGATGAAGATCGGGCGTGGCCCTGAGGTGGCGGGTGCTGTCCTTGGGATGTCTTGGGTCAGGAGGTCAAGATACTTGAACAGCGCAACATCACGCGAGATGTCATAGCGAAGCTGTTGGTGGCGGAGTGTATTGCCGCGTTTGAGATGGTCGAACGCCTCCTCCCTTTCGTCGATCTGATCGAGTGCTTCGAAAAGAGCGAAATGCAAGAACGCCCGATCGGAGCATGGGATATTCGTTTGCCTCGACAGGGTGCGAAGCGTTTTCAGATGGGGGTGCCCGGGGGAGTATCGGGTCAGGCGTGCGAGGTTGCGGTGTGCTTGTATGTTGTCATGGCAGGTTTCAATTGCAGCACTGTAATGGCTTCGTGCCGCCTTCGTGTCGCCCTGTGCAGCGGCGAGAATACCTAGATTTGCTTGAGCCGCGCTTGTTGCTGGGCGCGCGCGGCTTGTCTGGAGCACTTGTTCATGGGCCCGGCGGGCAAGGTCGACTTCGCCCAAATCACGTAGCAGTGTCCCCAGAAGATTGATGGCGTCCACATGCGACGGGTTCAGTTCGATCGCGCGAGTTACAGCGTGATACGCGGGGCGGTGATGGCCGCGCCGTTCGCGGCATTGCGCAAGGACATACCAAAGATCGGCGGTATCGGGGGCCAAGTCGCAGGCTTTGACGAAACATCGCTCGGCTTCGGACAGTTTTTGCAGGTCACTCAGAGCTGCACCGCAGTTGCGCCAAAGCTGGGCGTCATGGGGGCGGGATTGAAGCGCTGCCTGATAGATTCTAAGGGCCTGTTCCGGTTTGCCCAAGGCGCGCAGGCAGGCCGCGCGGATATCCGACAAGGCTGAAATGTCCGGGGCTTGCCGATGCAGGGCCGTGGCTTGCTTGAGCGCAGTGTCATACTCGCCCGCGTGATAGAGCGATATGACAGTGTCGATCTGCGCCTGATCTACGCCGCGCGCCTTGGGGTTGGGTGCGTCGAGTGAGAGTAACCCGTCTTTTGCACGGCGATTGGCCGGAAAACGGGAAAGCACTTGTTCATAGTACGCGCGCGCTTCGTCTATTGCACCGCGTCGTTGCGCGCGCTTGGCCAAGTCGAGTGTTTGCGAAATGCTCCGGTCTTTGACAGCCATACCAACCCTTTCCTGCACGATCTGGCCCGCAGGGTGGCGGCAATTGGTTTAGATTTCGTCATGCCCGGACAAACAAAGACGCCGCCCCCGGGGAGGGCGGCGTCTTTGGCATTACATCGGAAAGGGTGATTAGAAACCCAGACCGGCGTATTTATTCTTGAACTTCGACACGCGGCCGCCGGTATCCATCAGGCGGGTGCCGCCGCCGGTCCATGCCGGGTGTGCCGAGGGGTCGATGTCGAGGGACAGGGTGTCGCCCTCTGCGCCATAGGTCGAGCGCATTTGAACAACGGTGCCATCGGTCAGCTTGACATCGATGAAGTGGTAATCGGGGTGAATGTCTTTTTTCATCGTGCCGCTCCTTATGCCGATGCGCCGGACTTGGGCTTGTAAGTGGTGTCTTCGGCGATACGGGCCGACTTGCCGCGGCGCGAACGCAGGTAGTACAGCTTGGCGCGGCGAACGCGGCCACGGCGTACTACGGTGATGCTTTCGATGTTCGTCGAGTAAAGCGGGAACACACGTTCCACGCCTTCACCGAAGGAAATCTTGCGCACGGTGAAGGTTCCGGCGATACCCGAACCGTTCTTGCGGCTGATGCAGACGCCTTCGAAGTTCTGAACACGGGTGCGCGTGCCTTCGGTCACCTTGTAACCGACGCGGATGGTGTCACCGGCTTTGAAATCCGGGATGGTCTTACCGAGCTCGTCGATTTGCTCGGCTTCGAGTTGTGCGATCAGGTCCATCTGATCATCTCCTAACATTGCTTGCGGTTTGTCCCGCAAAGGTGTGGTGCGGCCTGAGAGCTCTTGGTCTTCGTCCGGGTCCGCGTGTCGCGCCCGCCAGAGATCAGATCGGCGTTATCTGCTGTTTCGTGTCGTCCGTTCGGTGCGGTCTTGCCTGCCCGGATGAAGAAACCCGAAGGCACAGGCGCAACAGAAAACACGCCCGACTCAGAATCCTGAGCGGGATGGGCGGCTTTTAGGCAAAAAAAACCTGTCTGGCAAGGGCCGAGGCGGCTTATTCCGCCTCGCGCTTTTGGTAGGCGTCCCAAAGGTCGGGGCGGCGGGATTTGGTGACTTCCTTGGCCTGTTCGTGGCGCCATTTGGCGATCTCGCCGTGGTGGCCCGACATCAGCACATCGGGGATCTTGTGGCCCTTCCACTCGGGCGGACGGGTGTATTGCGGATGCTCCAGAAGACCCTCGGAAAAGCTTTCTTCCTCGGTCGAGTCGGCATTGCCCAGAACCCCGGGGATCAAGCGCACGGTGGCATCGAGCAGGGCCTGCGCGGCGATCTCGCCTCCTGTGAGGACGAAATCCCCAAGACTAACCTCGTGGATGCCGTAGTGCTGGATCACCCGTTCATCCATACCCTCGAACCGGCCACATATCAGCGTGACGCCGGGTGTTTGTGACAGGTCGCGCGCCATGGCCTGATCAAAGCGACGACCCCGGGGGCTAAGGTAGACGAGGGGCGCGGCGGGGGGCATGGTGCTGCGGGCCTCGTCAATGGCGCGGCCCATGACATCGGGGCGCAGGACCATGCCTGCGCCGCCGCCTGCGGGCGTATCATCGACATTGCGATGCTTGCCTTCGCCGAAGCGCCGCAAATCGACAGTATCCAGCTGCCAAAGCCCGTCCTTGAGGGCGCGGCCTGTCAGGCTTTCGCCCAAGACACCCGGGAAGGCCTGCGGCAGAAGGGTGATGACCTGCGCCCGCCATGCCCGCGCCAGACGCGGGTTTTCCGCCATCAGGTCTTGGGGTTTTAGATTGGCCGAGATGGATTTGCGACCGTGGGACTTGGGCGTATTGCTCATTTGTCCTCCGGAGCGGGGAAAAGGCCCTCGGGCGGGTCTGCGATGATGCGGCCTTGGGTCAGGTCGACGGTTGGCACGGCCTCACGCGTGAAGGGCAGAAGCACGGTAGATTTGAGCGCGGGGCCATGCACCTCAAGCAAATCACCGGCCCCATGGTTGAGGACCGCTTTCACCCGGCCAAGGCTGCCACCTGCGGTGTCGTAGACCTCAAGCCCAATCAGGTCGGCGTGGTAGAATTCATCATCCGGGAGCGAGGGCAAACGCTCACGCGGCACAAACAGGCGCACACCGCGCAGGTCGTCGGCCTGTTCCTTGGTTAAAACATCGGAAAGCCTAACAACCAAGGCCCCTTTGGCGGTTTGGCCGGTCAGGGTGACGGTGAATTCGCGGCTTCCGTCTTCGGTGGTCAAAGCCCCGTAGGCGGTCACGTCTTCAGGTTGGCTGGTGAAGCTTTTGAGACGCACCTCGCCCTTTACACCAAAGGCACCGGCGATTGCGCCAAGGCATATTTGATCGGTCATTGCACCGCTCCTGTGCAGATGGGGCCATTCATGGTGCCGCCCTTGGCTGTGCAGCGTTCGCCGTGGGCTTGGCGTTCGAAGAGAATACCTGCGACAAAGGTGATCAAGCAAAGCATGACAAGGCGGATGATGCGGAACATTCTAGCGGTCCTCGATCGGCAGGTGGCGGCGCCGATCTTCCCACCCGGCCTTTTCAAGCTCGGGCGTCTCGCTGGCCTCTTCCGGCCAACCGACACAGAGATAGCCCACCAAAACCCAATCTTTTGAGATATTTAGGTCGGCATTCAAGCGCTCGGGATCAAGGATCGAGACCCAGCCGACGCCAAGGCCATGGGCGCGGGCGGCGAGCCAGAATTGGGTGATCGCCCCGACGACGGAATAGCGGCGCATTTCGGGCATTGTCCCTGCGCCGAGGCCTGCGCCCTTGTCGGTGCTTTCATCGCAGAAAATCGCCAGTTGCACCGGCGATTCTTGCATTCCTGAAAGCTTCAAAGTGCTGTAAAGTTTGGCTTTTTCGCCGCTGTAGCCTGCGAGGGCCGCATCGTTGGCTTGGGTGAAATTCTCAAGCACCGCAGCACGGGCCGCAGCACTTTCGACGCGGACAACGCGCCACGGCTCGCTTAACCCCACGGATGGGGCGAGGCAAAATGTGTCGAGGCAGGCGGCAAGCACGTCCTCGTCCACCGGGTCGGTGCGGAAGCGGCGCACGTCGCGCCGCCACCGCATCAGATCCCGAAGGCGGTTCTGGAAGTCGGGGGAAAAGTCAGACATTCCAGTGCCTTAACCAGCTTATTCTTCGCTGGCGGCCTCTTCGGCGGGCGCCTCTTCAGCCGGGGCAGCAGCGGCTTCGGCGGCTTCTGCTGCTTTGGCGGCTTTCTCTTCGGCGCGTTCCTGGGCTTTCTTGCCGGGGGTGCCTTTGTTGGGATTGTTACGCTCTTTCTTGGCGATGACACCGGCAGCTTCCAGCATGCGCGAGATACGGTCCGAGGGCTGTGCGCCTTGGTCGAGCCAGTATTGAATGCGCTCCATGTTCATTTTCACGCGCTCTTCGCTGTCTTTCGGCAGAAGCGGGTTGTAGGTGCCCAGCTTCTCGATGAAGCGGCCATCGCGCGGCATGCGGCTGTCGGCGGCGACGATGCGGTAAAAGGGGCGCTTTTTGCTGCCACCACGGGCAAGGCGGATTTTCATGGCCATTGTTGATTTCTCCTTTGAATGGCGTGGGTTAGCTGGATTTCAAACCAGCTTTACGATTGTTGTTGGCGGTGATGCTGGATCACCTCGGCGATAATGAAGTTCAGGAACTTCTTGGCGAACTCCGGGTCCAGGTCGGCCCGGTTTGCCAGGTCTTCGAGCCGTGCGATCTGGGCCTCTTCGCGGGCCGGATCGGACGGGGGAAGGTCGTGTTCGGCCTTGAGTTTTCCCACGGCCTGGGTGTGCTTGAAGCGCTCGCCCAAGGTATAGACGAGGATCGCATCAAGGCGGTCGATGCTTTCGCGATGCCCCTTGAGCAGGGCCGCGGCGCGGGCGGTTGCGTCATCAGACATGGGCACCTCCGAAGGCAGGGAAGGATCGTACGAGTCGTACGAAGACCCCCTGAGTTTCGTACGAAAATCGGGCCGGTCCGAAGACCAGTCGTACGAGTCGTACGAAACGCGGCGTGATATGGCGGCGAAACTCAGTCAATGGCGAACCCTTTCGGCTTGAAAAGGGGGTCGCAGTAGTGGCTGATCTCAAGCTCGATCCCATCGGCGATCTGACCCGATTTCAGCTTCTCGGGCGAGGGGTGGCGATAGACGGCGTCGTTGCCATCAATCGTGGCGGCCTCTTTATCCTTCACCGCACCGAGGCGTTCGGCCAGCCGGATGGAATCGAGGTTCTTGGGGTCGATATAGCTGACCGCGCCATCCCAGCCGAGTTCGTTGTAGAAGTACTTGCGCGCGGCATTGGTGGCCTCAAGCGCGTAGCCGTGCCCGGCCTTGTCAGGCCAGATGATCCAAGCGATTTCGCGTTCGGGCCATTTGGCGGGGAACCAGCCGCCGGCCATGCCGTAGGTTTCGTCGGTCTGTTTGTCGTGGATCATCCACATGCCGAAGCCGCGAATGTTCCAATGACCGATTTCGGCGGCGTAGAGCATCCATGTCTCGTAGGCGTTCAAAGGCCCGCCCATGAAGCGGGCGCGGTAGGACGAGAACGTTGCCTTGAAGTTGGGGTAGTCATCCGGTTCAGGCCCGCGCAAGACGAGCCGCCGGGTTTCCAGCGTGGGGATGGACGAGGTTGGCATCAGGCGTAGGCCTCCATTCCACCGTTTTCCAGATCGGCAGGCGCGAGGTGACGCCAGATTTCGACCGGCCCATAGATGGGGTCGTCATACATCTTTTCAAAGCTGGCGCCGAGGCGGCGGGCGACGGATTTCGATGCCTCATTCGCCGGGTCGATTTGGGAAATCGCCGTGTCCCACCCCAAAACGTCATAGGCATGGGCGCGGGCAGCAATGGCCGCTTCCGTAGCAAAGCCTTGGCCGGTGGCGTGGGGCATCAGCGTCCAGCCGATTTCGCGTTCCATCCAGCCTTGCGGGAACCACAGGCCGACGCGGCCTTGGTAGGTCCCGGTTTCTTTATCTTCCAGACCCCAGAACCCATAGCCGCGGAAGGCCCAGTGGCCCATCAGCATGGCGAGGTTGCGCCAGACCTGTTGTTCGGGCAGCGGCCCGCCGACAAAGCGCGAGGCGTCCGAGGCGTAAAAATCGCGCTCGGCCTCGAAATCGCTCTCGCGGGGTTCGCGGAGGATCAGGCGCTCGGTCTCAAGCGTGGGGATGGGGAAGCTGCCGTTCATCGCCCTAGCCCTTCGGCCTCGGTATCGGCCCTGTAGGTGTGCATGGACGGCGCATAGCCGGGTGGTGATGCCTCTGGATCAAAGTGCATCCCAATGCGTTCGGCGACCCGGATGGAGGCGGCATTCTCTGGGGCGATGCGGGCGATCAGCGCGGGCCCATGCCATTTCGCCAACACGGCCTGTGCGGCCTCGGTCGCATAGCCTTTCCCTTCCTGTGCGGCGGTCCAAAGTGTCCATGTCAATTCCGCTGGGTCGGCGGGATCGCAATGCAAAACGCCGGCGTGCCCGATGGCGGTGTCGCGCAGGCTGATGGCGTAGCGCCCGTAGCCGCGCAACGCCCATTGGCCCGCCATGGCAAAGAACCGGTTGACTGCGTTCTGGCGCGACTGAGGGCCACCCACGCCGTCGGTGCGGTCGCCTGTGTAATAGGCGACATAGCCGTCGAGATCGCGCATCTCGAAGGGGCGGAGGACTAACCGCTCGGTCGATATGGTTGCTGGCAGCGTCATTTTTTCTTTCCGAAACCGGAAAGGCCGGGGGGCAGGCCCTTGCCGCCGCCCAAGCCGGGCAAGCCGCCGCCGGGTAGACCGCCGCCCATTTGCTTGGCGGCTTGTTCGAGGGCCTTTGGGTCCATGCCTTGCAGGTCTTCGGGGCCCGGACCGCCCGTGCCGCCTTTGCCGAACATGCCTTTCATGGCCTGTTTCAGCATGCCGCCTTTGCCCATCTTCTTCATCATGTCGCCCATCTGCCGCTGCATCTTGAGCAGCTTGTTGAGTTCCGACACTTCTAGCCCTGCGCCCTTGGCGATGCGTTTCTTGCGCGAGGCTTGCAGGAGTTTGGGGTTGACGCGTTCTTTCTTGGTCATCGACTGGATCAGGGCGATCTGGCGCGAAATGATCTTGTCGTCGATGCCGGCGCCTTCCATTTGCTTGGCCATTTTGCCCATGCCGGGCATCATGCCCATGACACCTTCCATGCCGCCCATCTTTTGCATCTGTTCAAGCTGCATCTTGAGGTCGTTCATGTTGAACTGACCCTTCTGGAAGCGCTTCATCATCTTTTCGGCCTGTTCGGCCTCGATGGTTTCCTGCGCCTTTTCGACAAGGCTGACGATGTCGCCCATGCCCAAGATGCGGCCGGCGATGCGCTCGGGCTCGAAGGTCTCGATGGCGTCCATCTTTTCGCCCAAGCCCACGAAGCGGATCGGCTTGCCGGTGACGGCGCGCATGGAAAGGGCGGCACCGCCGCGCCCGTCGCCATCCATCCGGGTGAGGACCACGCCGGAGATGCCGATCCGGTCATCGAAGTTCTGGGCGGTGTTGACCGCGTCTTGGCCGGTCAGGCCGTCGACCACCAGCAGGGTTTCGCGCGGGTTGGCGACATCGCGCACCGCTTCGACCTGTGCCATCAGTTCTTCGTCGATCGAGAGGCGACCGGCGGTGTCGAGCATGTAGACGTCATAGCCCCCGAGGCTGGCCTGGGTCTTGGCGCGTTTGGCGATGGCGACCGGGTTTTCGCCCTTGACGATGGGCAGGGTATCGACGCCGATTTGCGTGCCGAGGATCGCCAGCTGTTCCATGGCCGCCGGGCGGTTGACGTCGAGCGAGGCCATGAGCACGCGCTTGCCGTCTTTTTCCTTGAGGCGTTTGGCCAGTTTGGCGGTGGTGGTGGTTTTACCGCCGCCCTGAAGGCCGACCATGAGGATGGGGGCGGGGGGGTTATCGATTTTCAGCGCGCCGGGGTCTTCGGCACCTGTGAGGGTATCGACAAGCGCGTCGTGGACGATCTTGACGACCTGTTGGCCCGGGGTGACGGATTTGGTGACCGCTTGGCCGGTGGCCTGTTCTTGCACCTTCTTGACGAAGTCGCGCGCGACGGGCAGCGAGACGTCAGCTTCGAGCAGGGCGACGCGGACCTCGCGCAGGGCGGTTTTGACGTCTTCCTCGGTGAGCGAGCCTTGTTTCGTCAGCCGGTCGAAGACACCGGACAGGCGTTCGGACAGATTTTCAAACATGTCGCGGCCTCCTTCGCCGGTTTCAAGTTCTGCCCCCAAGGTAGGTAGGGACGTGCCAAATCACAAAGGCCCCCACGGGCGAAACTCGCTGGTGGGGGGCGATCCCGGGCTTATGCCCATGGGACCGGAAGCATCGTGGACTTCCGGAAAGTTGAGGCGGCTTTACTGTGTGGGAGGGGCGGAGTCAAGTCGGGCCCGCGTGGGGGCGGGCCCGGTGCCTGCGGTCAGGCGGCTTTGGTAAGCTGCGCGATTTGGGCGTTGGCGCGGGCGAGGCTGGCCTTGGCATCCAGCGCCATTTGATCGGCGGCGACCACGGTGACGTCGGTGATGCCGATAAAGCCGAGGATGTGGCGCATGTAGGTTGAGGCAAAGTCAATCTCGGAGCCTTGGGCGGTGCCGCCCGAAGCCATGGCGAGGATGGCGCGTTTGCCGGTCAGAAGACCCTCGGGGCCATCGGCGGTGTAGCGGAAGCTGCGGCCTGCGCGGGCGACGTTATCGACCCAAGCCTTGAGCGCGGCGGGCGGGGCGAAATTGTAGACGGGCAGGCCGATGACGATGGTCTCGGCCGCCTCAAGCTCGGCCAGTAGCTCATCAGAGAAGGCCAGCGTTTCGGCTTGGGCTGTGGTGCGGTCCTCGGGCGGTGTGAAGTTGGCGGTGACCCAGCCTTCGGTGATTTGCGGCACGGGTGTTTGCAAAAGGTCGCGGTGGATCACCTGCGCCCCGGTGTGGGCCTTTGTGATGCGGGCGGTCAGGTCACGGGTGACGGAGCCTTGCGTGCGGGCCGAGCTGTCGATGCGGAGTAGGGTTGTCATGCGGGTCCTCGTTGGGTTGCTTTTGGATATTGAGGATTAATTTGCATTGTGCTTAAATAAACGCAATACGACCAATTCAACAGGCAATGTTTGAAATTGCACGAACCTGGATGAGACATCATGGACAACTGGGACGAGATTCGCACGGCCTTCAATGTGGCGCGGGTTGGCACGGTGAGCGGCGCGGCGGAGGTTCTTGGAGTGCACCATGCGACGGTGATCCGCCATATCGACGCCTTGGAGGAACGGTTGGGCGTGAAGCTGTTTCAACGCCATGCGCGGGGGTACACACCGACCGAGGCGGGCGAGGACCTGATGCGTGTGGCGCAGGCGACGGATGACCAGTTCGCGCAGCTTTCGGGGCGGATCAAGGGGCGCGGCAATGACGTGTCCGGCGATCTGGTGGTGACCTCATTGGGCAGCGTAAGTCATTTGTTGGTGCCGGTGCTGACCGAGTTTCAGCAGGCCTATCCGGAGATCGTGGTGCGCTACCTGACGGGCGACCGATTGTTCCGGCTGGAATATGGCGAGGCGCATGTGGCGGTGCGGGCAGGTGCCGCGCCGGATCAGCCCGACAACGTGGTGCAGCCCTTCGTGACGCAGGAATTTACTCTGTTTGCCAGTGACGGCTATATCGCGCGGCACGGGCTGCCCGAGGGCGAGGCGGATTTGGCCGACCATTGGTTCGTGGGCGTTGATGATCCAAATTCGCGCGCGCCCTTTTTCCGGTGGATGCGCGAAACTATACCGCATGAGCGTGTGGTGTTCCGTAGTGGGGACGTACATGCACAGCGCCGCGCCATTCAGGAGGGGGCGGGGATTGGCTTCATGTCGCGGCTTCACGCCGCTGAAATTGGTGGGCTGACCGAGGTGGTTCCGCCACGTGAAGAATGGTCGGCCCCCCTGTGGTTGGTCACGCATATGGATTTGCACCGCACCAGCAAGGTGCAGGCTTTCTTGTCTTTCCTCAAGGAGCGCGCCGCGGATTGGGCCGCCCTATGAGCGACGCGGCGCGTGGCCATTTGGCGATGCTGCTGTTTTCCGGGCTGATCGCGGGGTCATTTGCGCTCAGCTCATTGGCGAGCCCTTATATCGCGTCGACCGCGATGAACGCCCTGCGGTTTGCCTTGGCGGCCCTCATTCTGGGGGTGGCGGCGCATCTGCGCGTGGGCTTGCACCCCGCGCAGTTTCGCGCGCCTTGGCGCTTCGTGGTTCTGGGCGGGCTGATGGGGTTTTATTTCGTCACCATGTTCGAGGGGCTCAAAACCGCGCCGCCGGTGAGCCTTTCGACGGTCTTTACCCTGACCCCGGCGATTTCGGGGCTGTTTGGGTACATTCTGCTGCGGCAAATCATGACGCGGCGGATGGCGCTGGCTCTGACAATTGGCGCGCTGGGTGCGGTGTGGGTGGTGTTCCGGGCCGATTTGCAGGCGTTTCTGGCGTTCGAGATCGGACCGGGGGTGGCGCTTTATTTCGCAGGCTGTGTGGCGCATGCGCTTTACACGCCCTTGGTGCCGCGCCTGAACCGGGGTGAAAGCCCGATTGCCTTTTCTTTCGGCGCGCTTGTGGCGGCCAGTGCGATGATCCTGCTGGTCGGCTGGAGCGATATTCGCGCCACCGATTGGGCGAACCTGCCGCTCATTGTCTGGATCGCGATTGGCTATACCGCGGCCATGGCGACGGCTGCAACTTTCGTGTTGTTGCAATATGCCTCGCTGCGCCTGCCGAGTGCGAAGGTCATGGCCTATATCTATCTTACGCCGGTTTGGGTGATCGTCTGGATGGCGGCGCTGGGCGAAGGCCTGCCGCCATTGAAGCTATTGCCCGGAATCGCCGTCGTCCTTTTGGCCTTGGCTTTGTTGCTCAAGGATGAGCATGGATCACAGGAAGCCTGAGTTTCTCAGGCCGCGTTTCAACTGGCGGAAAAAGACTTGGGGCTTGTCCGGATCGCGCCCTTGGCCGGGTGGCAACAGGGGGTTGAGCGTGACCAGCTCAGCCTCGCAGAAGGCGTGGATTTGCGCAACGAGCGCGTCGAAGACATCCTGCCGGTGACGGCGTTGAATGAGGCCGACTCGCGTACCTTTCTGCAAGACGAAGGGCGCGAGGTGGAAGGCCGATCCATCGGGGCCGACGATCTGTTTGGCGGCCATGTAGCGGCTGCACTGGTCGGCGAGCGAGTGATCTTGCGGGTGGAAGATGGTGTAGCCGGCACGCGTCATCAGGGTGACGACGCGATCTTCTTGATCCATGGCCTGGGCGGCATCCTTGAGGGCGGTGCGCGCGACATAGAGTTTTTCAGGGCCTTCGGGGGTGATCTGCGAGGTGAGCCGTTGGCGGATATGCTGGCGAAACTGGGGCGTCGCGGTGAGCCAGTTCATGTGCCCAAAGCCTTGGGTGGGTACGTAAAGGGTTTCGACGTGAAGGGGCGTATCGGCAATGCGGACCGGCAAGCCACCAGACAACAGATCGAAGAATTCGCCCAAGCGGCGGCGCATCACCGCGCCGAAATCAATGCCGTGCTTGGGGATCACGACGAGACCGTCGCAGGGCGTGGCCTGATGATCGAGAGCCCAGAGCCGGGTGATGGTTTCCACGAGGAAATGACCGAAGTGATGCCGCCCCAGCCCGGCATAGAGGTGACGACCGGGCAAGGTTGTGGCGGTTGCGGGCGCTTGTGGGATACCTGTCATTCGGCCCGCCGAGAGGCGGGTGGTGGAGATTTCGCAAAACGAGCCATCGGCGCGCAGCACGCCGCAGGCCTGTTCGCGGCCTTCTCCCATCGGGACAACGGTGGCGCCTTGCAGGGTTTCCACCTGTGCGGCGGGCAGGGGGCCGAATGCATCAACCATCCTCGGGCAGTTCCTTGGCGAGGAAGCGCTCAAAGGCGTCAAGGTTCACGGCCTCGAATTGCCCGAAGCCCTGCATCCAGATGCTGGCGTCGCGCAGGGCGTCGGGTTCCAGCTTGCACCATTTCACGCGGCCGCGCTGTTCTTGGCTGATGAGCCCTGCGCGGGTGAGGATGCCGAGGTGCTTGGAGATGGCGGCGAGGCTTTTATCGAAAGGGGCGGCCACGTCGGTTACGGCCATGTCGTCTTCAAGCAGCATGGCCAGAATGGCCCGCCGGGTCGGATCGGCGAGCGCGTGGAAGACTGTATCGAGGTCATTGGCCATGGGTCTTGTTAAGCCGCGCGTTTGCGGTGGCGTCAACTGCTTTAGGCTGTTTGATCTGCCGCAAGGTCGTGCCTTGCGCGTCCTTTTACGGTGGATGCGCGATCAAAATTGGAAACGCGAAAGGATAGTTTATGTTCAGCAAGATCATGGTGCCGGTGGATTTGGTTCATAAAGACAGCCTGAGTAAAGCGCTTGAGGTGGCGGGCGATATGGCCAAGCGGCATGGGGCCACGATCGAGGTGGTCAGCGTCGGCGGCGCGCTTCCGGGGAAGCTGGGCCATACTCCGGAGGAGTTCAGCGAGACCGTGAAGGGGTTTGCCAAGGAACTGTCCGGTAAGTTTGGCGTGCCGGTGGAGGGTGATCCGGTGATCAGCCACGACCCCGAGATCGAGACCACCAGTGCCTTGATGCGCGAGATCGAACGCACCGGCGCCGATCTGGTGATCATGGCCAGCCACGAGCCGGGGGTTTTGGAGCATGTATTCAGTTCGCACGGTGGCTACATCGCGCAGCATGCGAAATGTTCGGTTTTCGTGGTGCGCTAGGGGGCTAACGGCGCGCCAAGGCGCTGTGGCTTGGCATAGCCAGTGCCTGTTGCAGATGTGTTGAGGCCCACCCGGGCGTCCGGAGCATCAAGGCTTTGGACAGAATGACGCCCTCGCGAGGATGCGCGAGGGCGTCATTCTTCTGGTTTCGGCGTTTCGGGACGGCACCCGTGCAAGGGGTTGGAACAGAGTTCAGGGAACTGATCGCAGTCGGGCTGCGTTGACATCGCAACGCCAAAGGACAGGTCATGGACTTCACTCAAACTTGGGCCGAGGCGGCCCTGACGACACTCGGGTTCTTCTGGGTCGCCTTCTGGGCCTTCGGGCTGGGCTATCTTATCAGCGCGATAATTCAGCTGTTCGTCAGCCGTGACCGGATGCGGCAGGCGATGGGGGGCGGCGACCTCAAGTCCATGTCGCTGGCCAGTTTTTTCGGTTTCTTGTCGTCCTCGTGCAGTTTTTCCGCTTTGGCGTCGACGCGGGCCTTGTTTGCCAAGGGGGCCAGCTTCGTGTCTTCGATGGCCTTTTTGCTGGCCTCGACCAATCTGGTGATCGAGCTTGGGATCATTATTTCGGTTTTCCTGAGCTGGCACTTTGTTGTGGCCGAGTATGTTGGCGGTCTATTCCTGATTGGTGTGATGTGGGGGCTTGTTGCGCTTTGGCGGCCGCAGCCCCTGATCGAAAGCGTGCGCCACTCTTTGGAAGCCGGGGACGACGATGATCCCGAAGACCCCAGCGACCTGTTAGAGAAACCGGCGCTATGGCGCAAACTGGCACATGCCTATCTGATGGAATGGCACATGGTCTGGAAGGACGTGACCGTGGGCTTCACGGTCGCCGGCATCATTGCGGCCTTCGTTCCGACGGAGTTTTTCACGTGGCTCTTCCCCGGCACCGGCGAAGAGGGGGCGCGGAGCTTTGCTGAGGTTGTTTCGCATACGCTTATCGGTCCGGTCGCGGCATTTTTCACTTTCATCGGGTCGATGGGCAATATTCCCCTTGCTGGTCTGCTTTTCGCCAACGGCGTCAGTGTGGCGGGGATCATGGCCTTCATTTTTTCGGATCTGGTGGTGTTTCCCGTCATCCGCGTGCATGCGCGGTTCTACGGCTGGAAAATGGCGCTTTATATTGCGGCCCTCTTTCTTGCAGCGCTGGTGATCACGGCGCTGGTGATCCATTACGCCTTTGCGTTTGTGGGGCTTGATCCGCAGGCGGCCTCGAAAGGGTTGATCGACCCCGAGGCGCGGTTCGAGGTTGATTATACTTTCTGGTTGAACTTGCTGTTCCTTGGGATGACCGCAGTCTTCGGGTGGCTCGTGTGGCGCGGGTCGGACGGGCATGGTGGGCATGACCACGACCACGATCACGGCGGACTCCTTGATAAGGTGCTGTATTGGCTGGCGCTTGCGGCGTTTGTCTGGCTTGCGGGTGGGCTGGCCGTTTTCGCGCTGACCTGACGCCGATCGCCTGTGCCGCATTGAGCGGGTTCGGCGCTTTGTTGGCGCAGAATGGAGCGTATGCTTTGATAAAGCCCACCCTCGCAATTTTTATTCTCAACCATTTGGTTGAATATGACGCGAAGGCGGAAATGGGCGGGATTGGGGCCTGCGGCAGAATAACCGCGGGATCCCTGAGCTTTTGAAATTCATTAATTTTCAATGACTTGGAGTGCTTTCCGCGCCGCGGCGGGCGTGCTTGACTCGAAGCGCGCTGCGGCATAGCACATGGCCAACCGTTTTGGAGGGGCAAAAGGTGACCGATCCGGACCAACGCAAGCGCCTTGAGGAGCTTGAAGGCAGGATCGCGAAGCTCAAGCACAAGGAGCAACCCAAAGCCCACCAAGAAGAGCACTATAGCCAAGCGCAACAAGCATGGCGGATGGTGATCGAACTTGTGACCGGTCTGATGATCGGGTTTGGCATTGGGTACGGGCTGGACAGCCTGTTCGGGACGATCCCGATTTTCCTGGTGCTGTTTACATTTCTGGGCCTTGCGGCCGGTGTGCAGACGATGATGCGCAGTGCCGCCGAGATGCAGAAGGCGAATATGGCCGAAAAGGCCGAGGACGATACAGCGCCCGAAACGGGCGACGAGGAGAGGACGAAAGATGGCGACTGAAGCGCAGGGCGAAGAAGGCGGTCTGGTATTCCACCCGATGGATCAGTTCATCGTGAAACCCTTGTTTGGCGATGGGCCGGTTGGCCTGTTCACGATCACCAACGTGACGCTTTGGATGGCGCTGACCGTGATTGCGGTTGTCCTGCTCATGGTTCTGGGCACCTCGAAGCGTTCGACCATCCCCGGGCGGATGCAGTCGGTGGGTGAACTGGCCTACGGCTTTATTTACAAGATGGTGGAAGACGTGGCCGGCAAGGATGCCGTGGGCTTCTTCCCCTATATCATGACCCTGTTCATGTTCATCGTCTTCGCCAACTTCCTTGGCCTGATCCCGATGTCCTTCACCACCACCTCGCATTTCGCGGTGACCGTGGTTCTGGCCTTGCTGGTCTTCCTGACCGTGACGATCGTGGGCTTCGTGAAGAACGGTGCCGGATTCCTTGGCCTTTTCTGGGTGTCGAGCGCGCCGCTTGCGCTTCGCCCGATCCTGGCCGTGATCGAAATCATTTCCTACTTCGTGCGCCCCGTCAGCCACTCCATTCGTTTGGCGGGCAACCTGATGGCCGGTCACGCGGTGATCAAGGTGTTCGCAGGCTTTGCCGCGATTGCCGTGGTCAGCCCGGTGTCGGTTCTGGCGATCACCGCGATGTACGGCCTTGAGGTGCTGGTGTCCTTCATCCAGGCCTATGTCTTTACCATTCTGACCTGTGTGTACCTGAAGGATGCGCTGCATCCGTCGCACTAAGTCGTAGCAACTGCGGTGCGCAATGAATGCGCACCCTACACCACCCTGAATTACTAACTTCCAATCGTAAGGAGATACATCATGGAAGGCGAACTCGCACATATCGGCGCTGGTCTGGCTGCAATCGGTTCTGGCGCTGCGGCCATCGGTGTGGGCACCGTGGCAGGCAACTTCCTGTCGGGCGCCCTGCGCAACCCCTCGGCGGCTGCCGGTCAAACCGCCACCCTGTTCATCGGCATCGCCTTCGCAGAAGCCCTGGGGATCTTCTCGTTCCTCGTTGCTCTGCTGCTGATGTTCGCCGTCTAAGCCTACGGAACCTTATCCTTACGCGCGGGCGGCCTGCCCAACGGGCCGCCCGATAGTGAGACACAGTTCCGACGGAGGACGCGATGGCGACCGAAACAACAGCGGGCACCGCTAGCACAAGCACCTGTGTCGTCGACGGCTCGGCCGTTGGCATGCCGCAGCTTTGCTTTGACTGGTGGCCCAACCAGATTTTCTGGCTCATTGTCACGCTCGTCGTGATCTTCTTCTTCCTGTCGCGCATCGCGCTGCCACGGATCGCTGCCGTGCTGGCCGAGCGTCAGGGAACCATCACCAATGATCTGGCCGCGGCCGAAGACCTCAAGGCGAAAGCCGTCGAGGCCGAGGAAGCCTATAACAAGGCACTGGCCGATGCCCGCGCGCAGGCGCAGGATATCATCAACCAGACCAAGGCCGAGATCAAAGCCGAACTGGACGACGCAACGGCGAAAGCCGATGCCGAAATCGCGGCCAAGGCTGCGGAAGGCGAAAAGAAAATCGCCGAGATCCGTGCCAATGCCATGGAAAGCGTCAAGGACGTTGCCAAGGACACCGCCAAGGAATTGGTCAGTGTCATGGGTGGCAAAGCCGACGCGAAATCCATCACCGCGGCGATCAACGCACGGATGAAGGGGTAACCGATATGGCACGATACATCGCATTCATCGCGGCCATGACCATGGCCAGCCCCGCAATGGCCGCGAAAGGCCCGTTCTTTTCGCTGGGCAACACCGATTTCGTGGTTCTTCTTGGTTTCCTGGTGTTCATCGGTGTCATCTTCTACTTCAAGGTGCCTGGCCTTCTGGGTCAGAAACTGGACGAGCGGGCCGAGGGCATCAAATCGGAACTGGACGAAGCCCGCGCCTTGCGTGAAGAGGCACAGACCCTGCTGGCCAGCTACGAGCGCAAGCAGAAGGAAGTGCAGGAACAGGCCGACCGCATCGTGGCCCATGCCAAGGATGAAGCCGCTGAAGCCGCTGAGCAGGCCAAGGCCGATCTGAAAACCTCGATCGCGCGCCGTATTCAGGCGGCCGAAGACCAGATTGCCTCGGCTGAAGCCAATGCTGTCAAGGAAGTGCGCGACAAGGCGGTTGCGATTGCTGTAGGTGCCGCGAAGGACGTGGTGGCCAAGCAGATGACCGCGACCGAAGGCAACAAGCTGATTGACGACGCGATCAGCCAAGTGGACGCCAAGTTGCACTAAGCCAGCCCAAACGGTACAGAATAAAAAGGCCCGGATCCCTGTGATCCGGGCCTTTTGTTATGTGGTGATCGTTGTGGCGTTCCATGTGCCGTGGCGTCGTAGATTGGTACGGCATGGTTGAAGGCCGTTGATGCGTGACGTTCGAGGCTGATTGATGCCGTGTGACCGGGCCTGCTGACGTTTTGCGCGACCAAGGATTTTCGAAAATCCTTGTGCAAGCGGTTTGGAAACCGCTTGGCCGCCAATCTTTGTCGTAATGCGAAGGCCTTGGCCCGTATGGGCACCCCAAATGAAAGGGGGCCGTTGCACCGGCCCCTCATTCACTCCTGCCAGTTGACTGGAATTTCTATTGGAGTTTCGGGATAACGAGCGTCTGGCCGACGCGCAGATGACTTTCAGTCGGAAGCGTATCGGTATTGGCGGCCAGAATCGCGGTGCCATGCTCGGTCCGGCCATAGTAGCGGTAGGAAATTGAGGCCAGAGTATCGCCCGGTGCGACGGTGTGCGTGTAATGCCCGGGGTCGACCGGTTGCGAGAGGGTCGCGAGCAGGGCCGACGTATCCACGCGGCCATCGGAGGTAATCAGGCTTTCGGGGAGATTTACCTTGCCCTTGTCGGCGGCGTCGTTCACCAGCGCGCCGATGTACTCCTCGGATTGGCCTTGCTTGAGGGCACCAAGGATCATGGTTTCGAGATGCCTGTCATCCGTGACCTTTGGCGCGACCGTGTCAGGAACTTCAGGTGCAATCTTTTCCGTGCCCGGGTCTGTGGTGATGTCGAGAGCTGTGAGGGTCTCGAAATCGGTGTCTTGTCGCGTGACAGCCGGGTCGTGCTGTGCCGCCTCTGGCTCATTCGCGGCGTGACGCGGAGTCGATGGCTGCATCAGGATGAGTGCCACGGTGATGCTAATGAACCCGGCGGAAATCAAGACAATACGGATCATGCGACAATGGCCCTTACATTCGAACAGGTGCCGGAGGTGTTGTTGGCGCCGCGGGTGGCATGGCAAACCGGTGCGGTTTTCGTTGCGGCGTTTTCTCCTGACACACCTGAATTACTGCCCGATGTGACAACAAGCTATAGATGATTACTCAAGATATAGGCGAATAATGGCAAACCCGTCAATATAGAGTGATTCGGAAAACACCGCTTTTGCCCCTGTTTTTTAAGGGCATGAGAGTTTTCCGAATCGTTTCAAGGGTTTGGCAAAAGGGCGATTATCCGTTTTCTCGCAAGATCGCCCCGGCGAGATAGAGTGAGCCGCAGATAAGCACCCGCGCTGCGGGTGTTTCGGCGGTGATCGCCGTGATCGCCTCGAGCGCCGTGTTGGCGGTTTGTGCTGGCAGGCCAACGGCGCGGGCGGCCTTGGCGGTATCCTCGGCGGGCAGGGTATTGGCCTCTCCGGGGATGGAAATGGCCGTCAGGCTGTCGGCCTGTTCCGCGAGCGGGGCGAGGTAACCCGAGATGTCCTTGGTGTTGAGCATCCCGCAGATCAGGTGCGTGGGGCGTTTGGGCAGCGAGGCCAGCAGGCGGCCAAGCGCCTGACCCGCGGCGGCGTTGTGGCCGCCATCCAGCCAAAGCTCGGCCTGCGGGGCGGCCTCGATCAGCGGGCCCGTGGCTAGGCGTTGCATACGGGCGGGCCATTGGGCGGAGGTGACGGCCCCTTCGACGGCGGTATCGCCCATCTCAAGATACCGCAGGGCGGCGATGGCTGCGCCTGCGTTCTGGATTTGGTGGTCACCGGGCAGGTTGGGCAGCGGCAAGTCGCGCAGACCGGTTTCATCCTGATAGATCAGGCGGCCCCTTTCCTGTGTGACATGCCAGTGCTGGCCATATGCGAAAACTGGCGCACCGAGGCGGCGGGCGGTTTGCTCGATCACCTCCATAGCCTCGTCCTCTTGCGGGCCGACGATGCAGGGGACGCCGCGCTTGATGATCCCGGCCTTTTCGCCTGCAATCTTGGGCAGCGTGTTGCCCAAGAATTGTTCGTGGTCCATGGACACGGGCGTGATCATGGTGAGGGCGGGATTGGCCACGACGTTGGTGGCGTCGAGCCGCCCGCCAAGGCCAACTTCGAGCAGGGTGTAATCCGCGCTCACGCGGCTCATGGCGAGGAGCGCGGCGCAGGTGGTGATCTCGAAATAGGTGATGTCATCGCCGTTGTTGGCGGCATAGCATTCATCGAGGACGGCGGTCAGGTCGGGTTCCGAGATCAGTTCACCGGCCAGCCGGATACGTTCGTGAAAGCGTGCGAGGTGCGGTGAGGTATAGGCGTGGACCGATTTGCCCGCCGCCTCAAGCCCGGCGCGGATCATCGCTTGGGTGCTGCCCTTGCCGTTGGTGCCGGCGATATGGATCACCGGCGGCAGGGCGTCTTGCGGGTTGCCCAATGCCTCAAGAAGCCGCCAGACGCGATCGAGCGTGAGGTCGATGATTTTAGGGTGGAGCGACATCATCCGGTCAAGGATGATGTCCGATGTTGGCCCGCTCATTCCGGCTTGCTGTCTTCTTTGGAGGCGTCGGTCTTGCCTGCCTCGGCCAGTTCTGACGGGTCGGGCGCGGGCAGGTCACCGCGCACAGCGGGTGGCATGCCCATCAGCATGCGGGTGATGGTGATCAATTCATTGCGCATTTCGGTGCGCGGGGTCACGCGGTCGAGCATGCCGTGATCCAGCAGATACTCGGCGCGTTGGAAGCCTTCGGGCAGCTTTTCGCGAATGGTTTGTTCGATCACGCGCGGCCCGGCGAAGCAGATCAGGGCATTGGGTTCGGCGATATGCACATCGCCCAGCATTGCGTAAGAGGCCGTGACACCGCCGGTGGTGGGGTGGGTGAGCACGACGATGTAGGGCAGGCCCGCTTCTTTGAGCATCTGGATGGCTACGGTGGTGCGGGGCATTTGCATCAGGCTGAGGATGCCCTCTTGCATGCGGGCACCGCCGGCGGCGGAAAACAGGACAAGCGGGCGTTTGAGTTTCACCGCCTCTTCGGCGGCGGCGATGATGGCATTGCCCACATACATGCCCATGGAGCCGCCCATGAACGAGAAATCCTGTGCGGCGGCGACGATGGGGGTGCGGCCCATTTCGCCGGTGGCCACGAGCATGGCCTCTTTCTCGCCGGTGGATTTTTGCGCGGCTTTCATGCGGTCGGGGTATTTTTTCTGATCCCGGAAATGCAGCGGGTCGGCCGTGGGCGCGGGCACTTTGACCTCGGCGAATGTGCCGCCGTCGAAGAGGGCGGTAAAGCGTTCCCGCGGAGTGATCGCCATGTGATGCCCGCAGTTGGTGCAGACGTTCAGATTTTGGCTGAGTTCGCGGTGAAACAGCATGGTGCCGCAGTCATCGCATTTGGACCAAAGGTTCTCGGGCATCTCGCGGCGCGAGAAGATCGAGTTGATGCGTGGGCGCACGTAGTTGGTGATCCAGTTCATGCCGCTTTGGTCCCTGATTGTTGCCTGCCCCGAAATAAGGTGACGCGGCGGGAATTGCAATCAGCGACGCAAGGCGAGGCGGGCCACGAGCCAACTGCAAAACAGTGTCATGATATCGACAGGCGCCCAGGCCCATATGGCACTGCTGTCATCGAGAGAGAATGGGTAGGTATAAAGGGCAAGACCGTCGAAATTTCCTTCGGGTGCGACCAGAACGATGGCGCTGAAGTTGTTGATGAGATGCAGCGCGATGGCCGGGCCGAGCGTGCCGGCACGTGCCGTAAGATCGGCGGCGGCAAGCCCGAAAAGCCCGGCCCAGCCGACCACGAGCCAGGTGTTGGCGCCGTGCATCGAGGGGTCGAAATGCAGCGAGGCGAACACCGCCGAGGGAATGAAAAGCCAGACCACGGGGTGTGAAAACCGTGCGGCGATTTGCGATTGCAGGTAGCCGCGAAACACCAGTTCTTCGGCCCCGGTTTGGATCAAGAGCGCAAGCAGTGCGAGGGGGAGCAACATCAGCCATTTGCCGGGCGCGAGGTTGGCTGTTGGAGCCAGCGTTTCGCCGGAAGGCAGGAGGCTGAGAAGGGCATAGAGGGCGAGCACGGCGAGGCCAACTTGGCGGAACTGGCGCATGGCGAGTGCGGGCGGGCCAATGACCGAAAGCAGGCCCCGGTTGTGCAGGGCGCGCAGCGTGGCTGAAAGCGCGACGATAAGCATGGCGAAGAGAAACAGGTTGATCAGCACCGCACGCGGTGAGCTTCCATCGGCCAGTTCCAGTGCGAGCCTTTCCCATGCCTCGGGTCCGATGAGGGTGCTGTGGACAACCGAATAGCCGAGATTGAGGGCCATGAATACCAGTGCCGTCATGACCAGCCCAACCAGCAAGAGCAGCGGTTGAGCGGTCGCGCGGGCCGGAGCCACAAGCCGTTCATGTGCGTCGTATCTCATGCCTCATAGCTAGGGGTGGGGCCGGAACACTGCAATCGGAACCTGTGGGATATGCGAAAAACCTGTTTGGTCGCGCGGGCGTGGCTTGTGTCCGCCCCGCCGCTCGCCTATTCCAAGGGGTGAATGTTTCCGGGGAGGCCCATCATGACCAAATTCGACAAATCCAAGCTGCCCAGCCGTTATGTGACCGAAGGCCCGGCGCGTGCGCCGCATCGGTCTTATTACTATGCGATGGGCATGACCGAGGAAGAGATTCACCAGCCCTTGGTGGGTGTCGCGACCTGCTGGAACGAGGCGGCGCCGTGTAACATCGCGCTGAACCGTCAGGCGCAGGCGGTGAAGGGCGGTGTGAAAGAGGCGCATGGCTCCCCACGCGAATTCACCACGATCACCGTAACCGACGGGATCGCCATGGGCCACGAGGGGATGCGTTCGAGCCTTGCCAGCCGTGAGGCGATTGCCGACACGGTGGAGCTGACCATGCGCGGCCATTGCTATGACGCGCTTGTGGGGTTGGCGGGCTGTGACAAATCCCTGCCCGGCATGATGATGGCCATGGTGCGCCTGAATGTGCCGTCGGTCTTTGTTTACGGTGGCTCGATCCTGCCCGGCAAAGCGCCGCAGATTGACGAGATTCCGGAAGATTTCCGCACCCGTGACCTGACGGTACAGGATATGTTCGAGGCCGTGGGCCGGCACCAGAACGGTGAGTTGTCAGACAAGGCCCTGGATGTGCTTGAGCGTGTGGCCTGCCCCTCGGCCGGGGCCTGTGGCGGGCAGTTTACCGCGAATACCATGGCTTGCGTGAGCGAGGCGATTGGCCTTGCCCTGATGAACTCCTCGGGTATGCCCGCGCCTTATGAAAGCCGCGACCAGTATGGCGAGGCCTCGGGCCGGGCCGTGATGCAGCTTTTGGAGAAAAACATCCGGGCGCGTGACGTTGTCACCCGCAAGAGCCTTGAGAACGCGGCGCGCGTTGTGGCCTGCACCGGTGGGTCGACCAATGCGGGGCTGCACCTTCCGGCGATTGCCCATGAGGCGGGGATCGAGTTTTATCTTGGCGATGTCTGCGACATCTTCCGCGAGACGCCCTATTTCGTCGATCTCAAGCCCGGCGGCACCTATGTGGCCAAGGATTTGTACGAGGCGGGCGGTATCCCCGTGGTGATGAAGGAGTTGCGCAAGGCGGGCCTGATCCATGAGGATTGCGTGACCGCCTCGGGCCGCAGCATCGGTGAGGAATTGGACCTGATCGACCGTGAGGCGGATGGCAAGGTGATCTACCCCATCGAACAGCCCTTGACCAAAACCGGCGGTGTCGTTGGCCTGAAGGGCAACCTTGCCCCCGATGGCGCCATCGTGAAGGTGGCTGGCATCCCGACGCAGCACCAGCGGTTCACCGGCCCGGCGCGCGTGTTCGAATGCGAGGAAGAGGCCTTTGAGGCCGTGAAGGCACGTGGGTATGAGGAAGGCGAAGTGATCGTCATCCGCAACGAAGGCCCCGCCGGTGGGCCGGGGATGCGCGAGATGCTGGCGACCACCGCCGCGCTGTCGGGCCAAGGCATGGGCAAGAAAGTGGCCCTGATCACTGATGGCCGGTTCTCGGGCGCGACGCGGGGTTTCTGTGTGGGGCACGTTGGCCCGGAAGCCGCACATGGTGGGCCGATCGCTTTGTTGAAGAACGGCGATATGGTTACGATTGACGCGGTTGCCGGGGAATTGAGTGTGGACCTTTCCGATGAGGAGCTTGCCGAGCGCAAGGCAAACTGGGCTGGCCCGCGCGAGACGATCTATGCCACCGGCGCTGTCTGGAAGTTCGCGAAGCTGGTGGGCGAGACCTATAAGGGGGCGGTCACCCATCCCGGCGGCAAGGCCGAGCGTCATGTCTACATGGATCTCTGACATTCGAGGGCGGATGCGCATGGCGACCACGTTGGTCGCCATGTTTTTTCTATCTGCCTGTATGAGTGAAGGTGGTATCGGCGCTCTTGGCCTTTTGCAGGCAGAGAGCGACAAACCGGAGGCAATTCGTGAATTGCCATTATATGGTGGGGACGTCGTGGTGCGCGCGCCGAATGGCTATTGCGTGGATACGGCGCATGTGACGCGGCGCCCTGCGGCTACGGTTGCGCCGTTGGCATCCTGCAGCAGCTTGACCGGGGAAGGCTATTCCCCTGTGCAACCTGCCTTCATGACCATATCCGTTTTGTCGAAACGTAGCCGGGCGGAACAGCCGCGCGCGGCAGACCTCGCCGCGACGTTTGCGCCTGTCGAAGTGACAGCGGTTGAGGATGGCGATGGTGTGGCGCTTGTTCGGGTATCTGACGGAGGCCAGAGCCGATTGCCGGAAGGCGACCCGCGTCATTGGCGCGGGGCCATGGTCATCAATGGCCACCTTGTCGGGCTAGCCGTTTATGCGCCCAAGGGCAGTGATTTGACCGGACCAGCCGGCCGGCGCCTGCTTTTGACTTTGGCTGAATCCCTTCGCGAGGCCAGCATGGAAGCGAGGCCTTCTCAGGTCTCCTCGCGCTCCTTGATCGAGTAGGCTTGGAGACGACAAAAGGCCTTTGCGGGTTTCTTGGGTGGATTGTTTCCGGAATCCGGTTAATGCTATGGAGGCGTTAACTTTTATCCGCTAGGGATAAGATCGGAATACAGGGATCACGCATGCCGCAGTCGCGCAAATCGCTACTGAAATGGGCCTCGGACCGGCGGGGACTGCGCCGGTGGAAAAAGGCCGCGCAGTCTGTTCACGGCATGCGCATGAGCGAATTGCGTTCCGAGCGTGCGCGCGCCCGCAAGCTACGCTATTGGTTGAATGAATTGATCTCGGTCGCGGATAGCCGGATGGCGCTGCCGATGATCGGGTCCAACACGTTTTCCAAACCGCATGGCACGGATTGGGCATGGCGGCCCGCCCTGTGGCGCGAACCATTGGCCGTGCCGGGCATGTCGTCGGTACAAAGCAAATCCATGCTGGGCAGCGAAGTGACATTGTTTCACGACTGTCAACATTCGGAATTGACCCTGCGCCAACTTCGCAACCTGCGCGAGGCGGACCTTGCACCTTTCGGTCTGCGGATGGACGTTTTCAATTTCGATGGGTCGTTTCTGTCTTTGGTGTTGAATATGCCACCCGAGGCGGTGCAGGGGCTGAGCCGCCGTCATCTCATTCGCATGGACACGATCGTCGAGATGGAAAAACCGCTGGAAATCTTCGCGCGGCTGAACATCAAGCATGGGCCGAACACCGAACAGATCGTACGGGAATTGCCGCTGCATTCCGATGAGATCATGGTGGAGTTCGATCTGGCTTATTCCAACCTCAATGAAAAGCGGATCGAGCGGGCGTGGATCGACCTGATTTTCGAGAACCCGCAGATGAGCCAGGTTGTCCTGCGTGACCTGACCTTCAGCCGCCGCCCCAGAGCCGAGTTTTGACGGAGCATGAGCAATGAGTGAATTCACATTGACGAAAACCCGGCTGTTCGAAGGGGTCTGGGAGGGTGTCCTGACCCGTGCGGGCGAGGGCAATACGCAGCCACAGGTCGAGGTGACGCATCTTGAGAAACGCGTGCCGGGCGTGGAGGTGACCGAGAAACCCGAGGAGAGCCTTTGGGTGGTGCGGGTGCCTGTCCCGGCGGAGATGATCGCCGACGGGGTGCAGACCTTTTTGATCAAGGATGCGAAAAGCAGTGAGGTTTTGAATAGCTTTTCCCTGCTGGCGGGCGAGGCCCTGAGCCATGACATCCGCGCCGAGATGACCCTGTTGCGCGAGGAGTTGGATATGCTCAAACGCGCGTTCCGGCGGCATTGTCTGGAGACGATGTGAGTTAATTGCCCTTGGGCAGCTTCACGATGGTCGGTTCGGTTTCGGGCGCGAGTTCTTCGAAATCGAAGTTGTCCAGCCGCTTGGCGCGGCGACCGGCCTTGTCGGCGGAAATCTTGATGTCGGAGATATCCTTGGCGGCCTGATTGAAATGTCGGTCGAGGTTTTCGACGCGGGTACCGAGGCGGTCGACGTCTGCGAACAACAGGCCCAATTCGCGCCGGATCGCGCCCGCCTGTTCGCGCATGCGGGCGTCTTTGAGGATGGCGCGCATGGTGTTGAGGGTGGCCATGCAGGTCGTGGGTGACACGATCCAGACCCGCGCGTTGAACCCTTCGCGCACCAGTTCGGGGAAGTTGGCGTGCAGTTCGGCATAGACCGCTTCGGATGGCAGAAACATCAGCGCGCCATCGGCGGTTTCGCCGTCGAGGATGTATTTCTCGGAGATATCCTTGATGTGTTTTTTCACGGAGGTCCGCAGGAATTTGGCGGCCTCGTTCACCTCCCAATCGGTACTGGCGTTGCGCAGAGCTTCATATGCCTCAAGCGGAAACTTGCTGTCGATGCAGATCGGGCCTGGGGGATTGGGCAGGTGGATCAGGCAGTCGGCGCGCTTACCATTCGATAGCGTATGTTGGAGTGTGAAACTGTCCGAGGGCAGCGCCTTTTGCACGATGTCGTGCAGTTGAATCTCACCAAAAGCGCCACGGGTTTGCTTGTTGCTGAGGATGTCCTGAAGCGTCAGCACATCGCCCGACAGCTTGGTGATGTTCTCCTGTGCCTTGTCGATGGCGGTGAGGCGTTGTTGCAATTCCCCAAGGCTTTGCGCCGTCCGTCGGGCGGAGCCTTGCAGGTTTTCATTCATCTGGCCCGAGACCTGTGCGAGCCGCTTTTCCATCAATTGCAGCATGTTGGATTGCGCCGCCGCCTGTGCCTCGGAGACGTGGTTGAGGCCGCCAGCAAGCTGTTGTTGTCCGTCGCTAAGGCTTTGAACGCGAAGGCCTAAATCGCCCATTTGCCGGGCAAGTGGGGCCGTCATGTTGGCGCTGCGCCCGGCGGCGCGGACAGCCATGATCAGCAGGATCACGATGAGTAATAAAATCGCCGCGCCCGCAAGGGCAAGCAGGACAAGCGGATCACTCAAGGAATAGGTGCTTTCGCCGATCTGGATCATGTGCGACCGAAGAGCCTTTCGATATCTGCGAGCTTGAGCTCGACATAGGTGGGGCGGCCATGGTTGCACTGGCCGGAGTGGGGGGTGGCCTCCATTTCACGCAAAAGGGCGTTCATTTCCTCGGCCTGCATGCGGCGGCCCGAGCGGATCGAGCCATGGCAGGCGACGCGGCTCAGGATCGCTTCGATACGGGCGCGTAGGGTGAGGCTATCGCCTTGGTCGGCCAGTTCATCGAGGATGTCGAGCACCAGCGCGCGTGCATCGCATTGGCCAAGGATCGCCGGGGTTTCCCTCACGGCGATTGTGCCGGGGCCGAAGCCTTCGATATGCAGGCCGAGGCGGGCGAGGTCGTCGGACAGTTCCAGCAGGCGGGCGGCGTCGCCGTCTGACATTTCAACGATTTCGGGTATCAGGAGGGCCTGCGAGGTGACGCCGTTTTCGTCCATCTGGCGTTTGAGCTTCTCATAGACCAGACGTTCGTGTGCTGCGTGTTGGTCGACGATGACCATGCCATCGGCGGTTTGGGCGACGATGTAGTTTTCATGCACCTGCGCGCGGGCGGCGCCAAGCGGCAGGTCTTCGCGTGGCGGGGTGTCGGGCGTGGGGTTCTCCACAACCTCTGGCTCAACCCGCGCGGACCATTCGGCTTGCATATCGGCGAACCCCGGCGCTTGGGCCTGATAGCTGGCAGCGCGGGCTTGGGCCGAGGGGCGGTCCATCTGATAGACGCGCGGCGTGCCTGTGGGTTCGGGGCGCATGGCCCCAAGCGTGGCCCCGGCGACGGTGGTGGAGGCGCGGTGCCCGGCCTCGGCCAGCGCATGGCGCAGGCCCGACACGATGAGGCCGCGGGCAAGGCCGGGATCGCGAAAGCGGACCTCGGATTTGGCGGGGTGCACATTGACGTCCACCAAGGTGGGATCGCATTCGATGAAAAGTGCGGCCGCTGGATGGCGGTCTCGGCTGAGGAAGTCGTGATAGGCGGCGCGGAGGGCACCGTAGAGCATTTTATCACGCACCGGGCGGGCATTGACGAAAAGGTATTGCGCCACGGAGCTGCCGCGCGAATAGGTGGGCAGGGCGGCGTAGCCGCGCATGTGCAGGCCTTCGCGGGTGGCGTCGATGCGCAGGGCGTTTTCGGCAAATTCCGCGCCCAAGATACGGGCCAAGCGGCCATGCAGCGCGTCGAACAGATCGCCGGTTTCAGGATCGGCGCGGAAGGTCACGCGCCCTTCGCCGCCGCCCGAGACATCGCGCAGGGTGAAGCCCACGAAAGGCTCGGCCATGGCGAGGCGCTTGACCACATCGGTGATCGCCTGTGCCTCGGCCCGGTCGGTTCGCATGAATTTCAGGCGCGCGGGTGTGGCATAAAAAAGATCGCGCAGAGTGACGATGGTGCCGCTGTTGAGGGCGGCGGGTTTGACGGCGCTCATCTCGCCGCCGCTGACGGTCACTTCGGCGGCGTCGTGGTCTTGGGCGCGGGAGGTGATCGTGAGGCGCCCGACCGCGCCAAGGCTTGGCAACGCTTCACCACGAAAGCCGAAGGTGTGGATGTTGAGAAGGTCCGAGCCGTCGATTTTCGAGGTGGCGTGGCGCGATAGGGCCAGTGGCAAATCCTCGGGCGCGATGCCGCAGCCATCGTCGCTGACCCGGATCAGGGTTTTGCCGCCGTCGGCATAGGAAACGTCAATCCGCCGCGCCCCGGCATCGAGCGCGTTTTCCGCCAGTTCCTTGACCGCAGAAGCGGGGCGTTCGACCACTTCACCGGCGGCGATGCGGTTGATCGCGGCATCGTCAAGTTGGCGAATGATGAGGCGTGGGGCGCTTATATTGCGGTCAGGCTGCTTCATTTGGCCATATCTAGCATGGGTTGCCCCGATTCTGCCAGTGAAGGCTTTGCTCTCTTTTTTGCCTTTTGAAAAGATTCTG
>NZ_CAJXNN010000019.1 GCF_913057115.1 uncultured Roseovarius sp. | reverse complement strand
CCACAGGCCAAAGACCTGCACGCGCAACTGGTTCAACACGGGCGCGAGGCGTAACGCCTCGCGCACCGCCGCGCCAAAGGGCCAAGGCTTTTCGAAAAGCCTTGGCTACGCAAATTCGAATTTGCGTCGCAAGCGCCTTCGAAGGCGCTTGAAGGAAGGCGTTTCGAAACGCCTTACAGCTTCCGCGCCACGATAAACCTCCGTGGCGGGGTCTTGGCGGGGTAATCGCCGGTCTCGATAATCTCGAACCCCGCCCACCGGATTGCAGCCGCCAAAGCATCAGGGCTCAAAAACGCCACGCCGCCCGGCGCCTTGCCCAGCAATCGCAACACCGGCAGCACCGGGCGCAGGTACCACATGGCCTTCAGGCATGGGGTTTTCGAGATGAACAGCCCCCCGGGCTTCAGCATCCTCACCACCTGCGCAAGCGTTGCATCCAGATCATCGACCAGATGCAGCAGGCTGAAGGCCATGACCACGTCATGCGCCCCGCTGGCCAATCGCGGATCATCAATGCGGGCTTGGAGTATCTCGATGTTGTCCACCCCCTCTGCCTCGGCCCTCTCGCGCCCGATGCGCACCATCTCGGCAGAGGCATCCGTGGCCAGTATCCGCGCCACCTTGGGGGCCAAGGTCAGGGCCGTCGTAGCCGTGCCACAGCCGATCTCGAGCACGCTGTCACCGGGCGTCAGATGGCTCGCCACCCGCTCAAGCGTCTGCTCATAGGCCGCTTGGTCGCCCACCGGCATCGCCGCATAGCGGTTGGCGACCTTGTCCCAGAATGCGTTGTTGCTTGTCATGTGGTCTTTCCTTTGCCACCCCTGATAGCGCGGCACGCCGCTCAAGGATAGCACGGGACCACCTGAGCGACATTCATATCGCTGCGGCTTCTTCCGCCCCGGCCTCACAACTCAACCGATAGAGATGCCACGTCGCATGGCCCAGAAGCGGCAGCACGATGAACAGCCCCAGAAACCCCGGCAACATCGCCAGAAAAGTCACCACCGCGATAAACCCCGCCCAAGCCAGCATCGGCACCGGGTTGCCCATCACCACCTGAAAGCTGGTGATCATGGCGGTGACAAAATCCACTTCCCGATCCAGCAAAAGCGGCAAGGCGATCACCGTGATGTTGTAAAGCAACAGGGCAAACCCCGCCCCCACCAGCGTGCCAAAGCCCAGCATCGTCAGCCCCTCGCGCGTCAGATACACCTCGTAACTGCTGGAAATATTGGTCATCGTGGAAAAGCCCAGGAAAAGGGCAAAGATCATATGCGCCAAGAAAAACCAGAACAAAAACAAGATGATGATCACCGCGCAGATCGACGGCAACTGTCGCTTGCCCTGATAGAACACCACTCCGAAAATCTCGCTGCGTTCCAAGGGCAGGCCCTCCTGCAACCGATGGCTTACCTCGTAAAACCCCACCGCCGCAAAGGGGCCGATCAGCGGAAAACTGACAGCGGCGAAGATCAACCAATAGGTCTGCCCGGTGACCCATGTCACATAGGCCATGATCCAGCCCACCGCCACATAGACCCCTGCAAAAACAATGGCATAGCCGGGCGCGCGCTTCATGTCGGCCCAGCCTCGGCGCAGGGCCTCGCCAAGCATGGCAAACTCAACCGCACCCATGTCCGGCACGCCTAGCGGCTTTTCTGGCTGCATCTTTTGTCCTCCCGTTGGGGCCAGACTAGCCAAATTGCCGCAGGTCACAAAGATAGAATTGAAATTCAGGTTATCGCGAGCCGCTGACCCGGCCAATCGGTGAGCTCGTGATACGCCTGCGCCAGCCGTAAAAGCCGCCCGTCGCCGCCCCTCGGTCCGATCAGTTGCACGCCCATCGGCAGGCCGCATTCACCAAAGCCCGCAGGCATGGCGATCGCCGGAAGCCCCGCCAAACTGGCCGGCACCATGACCTCCATCCACCGATGGTAGCTATCCATCGCATGGCCCGCCACCTCGCGCGGCCACTCCCATTCCACCGGAAACGGCCAGACTTGCGCCGTGGGCAGGGCCAGCGCATCGTAGGTCTCGAACAGGCCCGCCGCCACGCGGAACCACTCGGACCGGATTTCACTGGCTTTATGAACCTCCAAGGCACTCAACTTGCGGCCCTGCTCGATCTCCCAGACCGCCTCGGGCTTCAGCTTGTCGCGCGTCTCCGGCGCATCCAGAAGCGGCCCCAGTTGCGCCGCCATGGCCCAACTGCGCAGGGTTGACCAACTGTGCCATAGAAGGTCCCGGTCAAAGGGCGGCGAAATAGGCTCCACCTCTGGCCCCTGCTCCGCAAGAACCGCAAGCGCGGCCTCACAAAGCGGCGCGATCCCCTCTTCATAAGGAAAGGCCCCACCCCAATCGGCCAGCCACGCAATCCGCGCGCCCTTGGCTCCGCCGCGCAAGTCCAAATCAGGCACCGCGCGCCCATAGGGCTGCCGCACCTCCGGCCCGCCCATGACGCCCAGCAACAGCGCCAAATCGCCGGGGCTGCGCGCCATCGGGCCATTGGTGGATATAGGGTGCAGGAAGCTTTCCCCCTCCGGCGTGGCGGGCACCATGCCCCAGGTCGGCCGATGCCCATAAACATTGCACCACCCCGCCGGGTTGCGCAGGCTGCCCATCATGTCCGACCCATCAGCGATCGAAAGCATTCCCGTGGCCAGCGCCACCGCCGCCCCACCCGACGACCCGCCACAAGTGCGCGCCTTGTCATAAGGGTTGCAGGTCACCCCATGCACCGGGTTGTAGGTGTGGCTGCCAAGGCCAAACTCAGGCGTATTGGTCTTGCCGATAACAATCGCCCCCGCCGCGCGCAGCCGCGCCACATGCAGGCTATCGCGCGCCGCTACCTGCTCCGCAAAGGCGGGCGAGCCATGACTGGTGGGCAAGCCCTTGGCATCGGCCAGATCCTTGATGGCAATCGGCAGCCCATGCAACGGCCCCTCCGGTGTGCGGTTGTCCGCCGCCTTGGCCTCGGCCAGCAAGACACCCTCGTCCTGCAAGGACACCACGGCATTCAGCCTCGGGTTCACCTCCGCGATCCGCGCCAGCGTGGCCTGCATCAATGCCTCGGCGCTCACTTCGCCTGCCGCAATCGCTGCGGCCTGCGCGCGGGCCTGCCATGTCAGTATATCATCCATGCCGCCACGCTAACGCAGCCACCGGGCGACACAAGCCCCTGTTTCTTCTGTTCAAAAATATCCCGGGGGGAGTTGAAAATCGCATTTTCAACGGGGGGCAGCGCCCCCCAAATGCCCCGCAGCTGGGCTCCGCCCGTTCGCGCCTCAATCGCTCCGCGCAAGCGATTGCAAGACGGCGCTCACTCCTCGCCCTGTGCCTCGGCGCGGGATTTGCCCGAGACATTCATGGCCAGCGTCGCCGCCATGAACTGGTCCAGATCACCATCCAACACCCCCTTGGTGTCGCTGGTCTCAACACCGGTGCGCAGGTCTTTGACCATCTGATACGGCTGCAAAACATAGGACCGGATCTGGTTGCCCCAGCCCGCATCACCTTTGCTTTCATGCGCCTCGTTGATCGCCTCGTTGCGACGGTCCAACTCCAATTGATACAAACGCGATTTCAGAGCCTTCATGGCGATATCGCGGTTCTGGTGCTGCGATTTCTCGGAACTCGTCACCACGATTCCCGTCGGCGCGTGGGTGATCCGCACGGCCGAGTCGGTGGTGTTCACGTGCTGCCCGCCCGCCCCGGACGACCGATAGGTATCAATCCGGATATCCGCCGGGTTCACCTCGATCTCGATATCGTCATCCACCACCGGGTAAACCCAGACCGAACAAAACGACGTGTGCCGCTTGGCCGCCGAATCGAACGGCGAGATACGCACAAGCCGATGCACTCCTGACTCCGATTTCAGCCAGCCATAGGCGTTATGCCCGGAAATCTTGTAGGCAGCCGATTTGATCCCAGCCTCGTCGCCTGGCGATTCCGATTGCAACTCCACCGTATAGCCACGCTTCTCGGCCCAGCGGACATACATCCGCGCCAGCATCGAAGCCCAGTCACAGCTTTCCGTACCACCCGCACCGGCATTGATCTCAAGGAAGGTGTCATTGCTGTCCGCCTCGCCGTTCAGCAGCGCCTCCAGCTCCTTGGCCGCTGCGCGCTTGGCCAGCACCTTCAGGGCCTCCTCGGCCTCGGCGATGACCTCTTCGTCCTCCTCCATCTCGCCCAGTTCGATCAGGCCGGTCTGGTCCTCGAGTTCCTGCTTGATGCTGTTATGGGTGTCCAAGGCATCCACAAGGCTTTGGCGGTCCCGCATGAGCTTTTGCGCCTTGGCGGGATCGTCCCAAAGCGTCGGGTCCTCCACCCGCGCGTTGAACTCCTCAAGCCGATGCTGGGCCGTTTCCCACCCCATCCGCTGGCGCAAAAGCTCCAGCGATTTCTCGATTTCTGTGACAAGGGTCTGGGCTTCGGCGCGCATGGCATAGTGTCCTTGGTTGGCTCGGATGCAGGTGATAACGCAGGGCGCTAGGGCGGGCAAGGTCACCCGTGCGCGCAGGGTCTCGCGCGGGGTGTCAGTAAAGCCCGCCGGAACTCATGTTTCCGAAATTGGATTTGTTGCCCACCGTGGCCTTCTCACCGGTCGAGGTGGTGACCTCCTTGACTTGCTCCCGCTCGCCCGAGCGGAACAAATCAAGGTTTTCACCCATGGCAAAACCACCGTCGAAGGCGATGCCAAAGACAGGCTCCTCACCATCCCGGAAATACTCGGCGACCACGTGCTCTCCGCTGGCGTCATCCGACAGGCGCGCGCCGGTGAAACGGTCGATCTTGATGAAGCGTCCACCCGGGGGGACGCGGAATTCACCGCCACCGTATTTCTTGATGGCTTCCTGCATGAACTCCTGGAACACCGGCCCGCACATCGAGGCGCCATAGGCCCCGCGCCCAAGGCTGCGCGGCTGGTCATAGCCGATGTAACAGCCCGCCGCGACGGTACTGGTGAAGCCCACGAACCACACGTCGCGTGCATCGTTCGTGGTACCCGTCTTGCCCGCCACCGGCACGGGCAGGTTGATGGCCCCCGAGGCCGTGCCGCGATCCACCACCCCCTTCATCATCGAGGTCAGCTGATAAGCGGTCACAGCATCCATGACCTGTTCGCGGTCCGACACGATGCGCGGGCCGCGGTTGGCCGGAATGGTCGGATCGGCGCAATCGGTGCAATCGCGCGTATCGTGCGAATAAACCGTCTTGCCATAACGGTCTTGCACCCGGTCGACCAATGTGGGTTCCACCCGCTCGCCGCCGTTGGCGAACATCGCATAGGCCGAGACCACCTTGTAAAGCGTGGTTTCCTCGGACCCCAGCGAGTTGGCCAGGAAACGGCCCATATCGTCGTAAACGCCAAAGCGCTCGGCATAATTGGCCACCACGTCCATGCCCACCTCCTGAGCCAGACGAATGGTCATCAGGTTCCGCGAGCGTTCAATCCCGGTCCGCAAGGGCGTTGGTCCATAGAACTTGTTCGACGAATTGCGCGGCCGCCACAGGCCTTGCGGCGTGTCGATCTCAATGGGGGCATCCACCACGATTGTCGCGGGCGTATAGCCACTATCCAGAGCAGCCGCGTAAACGAAAGGCTTGAAGCTCGACCCCGGCTGCCGCTTGGCCTGCGTGGCGCGATTGAACACCGAATGCTGGTACGAGAATCCGCCCTGCATCGCCAAAACCCGGCCGGTCTGCACGTCCATAGCAACGAAACCGCCCTGCGCCTCCGGCACCTGCCGCAGGCTCCAGCGGATGAACTCGCCACTGTCGTCTTCGGTCATCTTGCGAACATGCACGACCTCGCCCAGTTCAAATTCCTCGCGGAAACTGCCGGGCAGCCATGCAATATCTTCGCGCGGCACCACATGCGGGGCATTCTCATCCGGGGCCACGCCCTCGATGCCCAAACGCATCTCCTGATCGCCGATTTCCAGTACGACCGCCGGGTACCATGTCCCGTTCAACTCGATGTCTCGGGCCACCTTGGCATCGCTTAATGCCTCGCGCCAGGCCTCTTCGCTCGCCAAGGCCTCCTCGGGCAAGGTAATCCCCGTGCCGCGCCAGCGGCCCCGCCCGCGGTCATACTTCTCCAACTGACGCCGCAGCGCCGTGGCCGCCTCCTCCTGCATCTCGGGGTCGATGGTGGCGCGTACGCTCAGGCCGCCGGTGAAAAACTCACCCTCACCGAAATCCTGGCTCAACTGGCGGCGAATTTCATCGGTGAAATAATCGCGCGGCGGCAAATCATCGCTGAACGGCGCGAAATCGCCATTCTGCACCGAGCGCAGCGGCGCGGCCAATTCCGCCTCATAGGTCGCCTTGTCCAGATAGCCATTCTCATGCATCTCCCTGAGCACGAAATTGCGACGGTTCAACAGCCGCTCTTTCTCGCGTACCGGGTGATAGTCGCTCGGCGCCTTGGGCATCGAGGCCAGCGTCGCCGCCTCATGCGGCGCCAGTTCGCGCAGGGTCTTGTTGAAATAGGTCTGCGCCGCCGCCGTGACACCATAGGAATTCTGACCAAGGAAAATCTCGTTGAGATAGAGCTCAAGGATCTCTTCCTTGCTCAGGGTCTCCTCGATCCGGGTGGCAAGGATGATCTCCTTGATCTTGCGCTCGATCCGCCGGTCACCGGACAACAGGAAGTTCTTCATCACCTGCTGCGTGATGGTCGAGGCGCCGCGCACATTCTGCCCGCGCGACCGCACCGCTTCCACGATGGCCGCCGCGATCCCGCGCGCATCATAGCCGCCATGGGCATAGAAATTCTTGTCCTCGGCACTGATGAAGGCCTGCTTGACCAGATCGGGAATTTCCTCGGCGGGGGTGAACAGCCGCCGCTCGCGGCTGAACTCGTCGATGATCCGCCCCTCGCCGGAATAAATCCGGCTGATGGTGGGCGGCGTGTAATTGGCAAGGCTTTCATGGCTGGGCAAGTCCTTGCCATAGATATGAAAGACCGCGCCGATGCTCAGCGCGATCAGCATCACGCCCAGCGTCACAAGACTGAACAGCGTGCCGAAAAATGATCCTATCGCCCTAAGCACAAGTGCCCCCGCGTTGATTTGGACCCCATATAGGCACGCCCATGGCCCACGTCAAAACACATCTGGCGCAGCGCCGCGCATGGGCCGCTCATTGCCGCACCAGATCGGCGGCGGCGGCATCGGCCCGCCGCCATGCCGCCAGCGCATCATGCAAGGCGTCGGCCATGCGGGTGCGCCACTCGGCGTCGCGCAGGTTGGCCCGGTCCCTTCGGCTCGACAAGAAGCCAAGCTCCACCAGAACCGAGGGAATATCCGGCGATTTCAGCACAGAAAACCCGGCATGCCGCATGGGCCGCGAATTGAGCGGCAGGTCATGTTCGGCAAGGCTCAGGCGCACCGCCTTGGCCAAGCTCTCGGCGCGTGGCTGGGTCTCCATCCGCGCCAGATCCATCAGAACGTCGGCCACCACGTCGTCGCTGCCGCTCAGGTCAACACCGGCCAGCATATCGGCCCGGTTGTGCCGCTCGGCCAAGGCCCGGCTGGCCTCATCGCTGGCACTGTCCGACAGAGTGTAGACCGTCGCCCCGTGCGCCCGCCCCTCGCTCAGGGCATCGGCGTGCAGCGATATGAAGATATCCGCTTGCACCCGATGGGCAATCGCCACCCGCCGCTCCAGCGAAACGAAACTATCGTCCGTCCGGGTCAGCACAACGTTCATCCCGCCGGCCCGCAAAAGACGCTCTTTCAGCTCGCGGGCGAATTGCAGCATGAGGTCCTTCTCGGCCAAACCATCGGCCTCCGCTCCCGGGTCGATCCCGCCATGGCCCGGGTCCAGCACGACCACCAAGGGGTCCTCGCCCCGTTGGCGCGGGCGCCGTTCGGCCTTCAGCCCGTCTGACGGCAAATCCCACCCCGGCAAATTCGGCGCCCCTGCGGCGGCGGCGAAGTCCTCGGCCCCGACAGACCGCAGAACAACCTCAAGCGCGGCTTGTCCGGTTTCAGGCGTCACGCGCAAATCCACGGTGTCGGGCAGGTAAGGCGCGTCGAGGTCCACCACCATGCGCGACCACCCGGGCCGGAACCCGCCCATCCGCAGGGCCAGGGCCCGTTCGCTACGGTCCAGCGCCTCCGCCGTGACGCCCTGCCAATCCACTTCGCGGAAGTCCAACACCAGACGCGCAGGCTCGTTCAGGGTGAACACCCGGTACGGCACGCCTTGGCTCAGGGTCAGGTTCACCGAAAGCCCCCGGCGCGTGTCCTCCACGCCGCTGCCCTCCGGCACGACCCGCGCCAAGCCGCTGAAGTCCTGCGCCACGGCCAGACCGCCCCAAAGGCAGAGAAGTGCCACCCAAATTGCCCTGATCATCCTGCTCACCGCCATTTTGGCTCGTTCTTGGCGTCAGGATACACCAAGGCCAACGCCAATGCACGCACCCGCCGCTGCTTCTTGCCAAAATTATCCCGCTCCGGCGGCGGAGCACGGAACGCAGGTTTGACCGGCCTGTGGCAGTCACGACGCCATGGCCGCTTTCCAACAGCACTCGTTCAGGCCGCTATGCGACAGTCGTCAGCCAAGGCCGCACCCCACGAGCTTGAAGGCATTACTGACGTGGAAACAGCACTATGAGCGGCCCGGAGTTTCTTCGACAAACCCGGGACAGTTCAAAGGTCCTGAATGGGTACGTTTTCAAACAGGCTCCTTGCATTCTTCAAATGCCGCAGAACGAGTTGGTCGATTTTCCGGGCCTTTCTGACAAGTCTTCTCGCGGGGGTGCACTCACATTCGGCCACCTTGAAGCGTGGGAAAATCTCTCGGATTTCAGCAATTGCGTCCGGCGGCAGAGCTTTTGAAACCTCTGGCCCAACAAGCAGGCTCTCCGTCGGCATACCATTCGAATACACAACTTGATGGTCTTCAAACAGGATGTGGACGTATTCGACCCCGTCAGGGGTGTTTTCCACCACGCTCACCCCCTCATGGGTCAGCAGCTTCTTCGCCGCGACCAGCACCTCTGCACAGCCAAACATGCGGTGCGCAATTTTCGAGCTGAGCATCACCCTGTGTTGCGGTGATACCATCAGATCGTGATTGGGACGGCCGGGTGCAAGTGCGTTGATGGCAATTCTGACTGGCTTTAGATGTGGATTGGCGCTTAGCTCTGCCCGCTCAAGCCTGCGGGAGCCGATCCACCTGAGCGGCTGCGGACCGTGATCAACCGTCATGACCAGATCTCCTGGCCGCAACTGTTGGACCGGCACGGGCCCTTGGGACGTTTCGATCAAGGTATCCGTCGTGAAACAAGGCACCGTCGTCGTCAGGTTGACCAGCCCGACGTCTGCATTTCCGTCTTCGTCCTCGACGGTGTAAGTAAACGTATTGGTTCCCAGATCACCATCCGTGTCCGCAAGCACCATGCCGGTGTCGGTCAAGGTGATTTGCTCACCTGTCGTCAGCGTTACAGTATCGCCGACCGAAACCGGTTGGCCATTGATTTCCGTGATGGTCAAGGTGCTGCCGGTGGTGCTGACATCATTCGCCAACAGGTCGAATTCTTCCTCACGACCTGCGCGGACCGAAATATCGTCATCCCCGGCAATCACCACAGTCTGCAAAGATTCCCCTGCGATCAGCAGATTACTGTCACATGCTCAAAGTGCTGCCTTCCGGAACGAATGTGGCCTCGAACAGCGAAGCGTCGAAGGTCGTTTGGCCCGAAATTGCATCAAGATCGGAATCGCCGGCCAATGCATGATTTGCCGTGGTCCCGGCCGAGACATTGGCATCACCTGAACTGTTGGTGATACTCGCGGCGTTCCCGGTAAACAAAATCACACCTGTATCAGACGGTGTTAAGCCCGGAGCAACTGCGTCGCCATCCGAATATTTACCAGAGGCATTGGCATGTCCGGTGTAGCTGGCCGAGACAATCGTGATGCCGCTACCGAACATTTCATTTGCCATGTCATCTGCCGTGACGTTCGTATCAATCGGCAATTCCGATGCGACAGGCATGCGTGCTCCATTCCGTCATGACGTCAGGGTGGCCGCATTGAACGTCATCAGAGTTGAGAGCAGCTTTTGCAAAAGCGCTTTTTTGCAAGAAAGCGCCGAGGGTTTTACGAAGATTCTACGAAATCAATGTGGGCCGCCGACAGGGATCGATTGCCCCGTCAGTCCCGAGGCGCGCGCCGTGCGTTGCAGGTCGGTTATCGGTGGTAAGGGCCAAGGGCCGTCATTTTGCCGAAACGTACGAAACCCGCGTACGTTTCGTACAAAACCCACCGCACGCCCTGTTAACCCGCCGGGTTTCGGTAAAAAATACCGACGCGATACCGACGTGATACCGACGCGATGCAGACAGGGGTTTCTGGCGTTAACTCAATGGCTTGGCCCCGATTCGATGCCAAAAGGCTCAAACCGCGTCCAGGGCCCCCAGAACATCCCCGATCAGGTCTTGGGTATCCTCGATCCCGAGGCTCAACCGGATCAGCCCCGGCGTGATGCCAAGCGCCTGCTTCTGATCGTCGGGAAGCCGTTGGTGCGTCGTGGTGGCCGGGTGGGTCGCAATGGATTTCGCATCTCCCAAGTTGTTGGAAATCACCACAATTTTCAGCGCGTTCAGAAAGCGGAACGCCGCCTCCTGCCCAGCCGCCAGATCAAGCGCCACAACGGTCCCGCCCGCGCCCATGATCTCTTGCGCCAGAGCAAACTGCACATGGCTTTCGTGGCCGGGGTAAAGCACCCGCGCCAGTTTTTCATGCCCCTGCAGCGCCTCGGTCAGCGCGGTCGCCGTCGCGGCCTGCGCCCGGACGCGAAGATCCATTGTTTCCAAGCCCTTGAGCATCACCCAAGCGGTAAAGGGCGACATCGACCCGCCAGTATGCTTCATGTAAGGCTCAACGGTTTTCCGGATATAGTCTTGGCTCCCCAAGATCACACCGCCAAGCGCGCGCCCCTGCCCGTCGATATGCTTGGTGGCCGAGTAGACGACCACATCGGCCCCCTGCTCGATCGCCCGCGAAAAGACCGGCGTGGCAAATACATTGTCCACCACCACCTTGGCGCCCTTGGCATGGGCCAGCTTGGCGACCTCGGGCAGGTTCACGACGTCGAGCGTCGGGTTGGCGATGGTCTCGAAAAACACCAGAACCGTGTCGTCGCGAATGGCCGCGCGCCACTCATCCAGATCCGTGCCATCGACAAAAGAAACCTCGACGCCATAACGGGTTAGCACCTCTTCCAACACGTAAAGGCAGGACCCGAAAAGCGCCCGTGCGGCCACCACATGGTCCCCCGCCTTCAGCATCGACATCAAAGCGCCCGACACCGCCGCCATCCCCGAGGCCGTGGCAAAACCATCCTCCGCCCCTTCAAGGCCCGCGATACGTTCTTCGAACATGGCCACCGTCGGGTTGCCGTAGCGCGCATAGATGTATTCATCCGGGCCGGCGCTCTCGAACCGCGCCGCCGCCGCCTCCGCGCTGTCATAAACAAACCCTTGGGTGAGAAAAATCGCCTCGCTCACCTCGCCCCATTGGCTGCGTTTGGTACCGCCATGCACAGCGCTGGTGCGTTTCTTCCAATTGTCGCTCATGTCGTCCTCCAGCAGGGCTCGCCCGCCCATAAAAAAACCCCGATCGCGGCCAAGCGAAAGGGGTTTCCTCATGCTTCGCCTCTTTAGCGGAATGTTTAACGTGGCCCGCAATCCGGTCACAAATCGCCACGGGTTTCGCATTAGCCTTTGCCGTGTGACCCGTCAACACCGTCACGCAGCTTTAACAAAGCCTTCAAGGAACTGTCGTAGGGCTTGGCTATCCGCTAACCACAACATCTAGCGGTTGATGGGTGGAACCATGGCAGTTTTGCAGATCAATGCCACGCCAGACGGGCCAAGACTTCACGCCAGCCCCGGCGCGCTTGCCCCAGCCCTGAGGCAGGGGTTGGAAAGCACCGGCCCGATCGTCATCATGATCCACGGTTACAAGTTCGACCCGACCAACCGCCAGACCTGCCCGCACCGCCACATTCTGTCGCTCAGCCCCAAGCGTGACTGCGTCAAGGCTGTCAGCTGGCCGCGCGGCCTTGGGTTTTCCGGGCAGGCCGCGAACGAGGGCTTGGCCATCGGCTTTGGGTGGTCCGCGCGCGGCACAATCTGGGGGGCCTATGGGCGGGCGGCACAGGCGGGCCGCGCCTTGGCCGAGTTGATCGGGATGATCGCACGGCTGGCCCCTGACCGGCCCGTGCACCTTCTGGCCCATTCCTTGGGCGCAAGGGTGGCGCTGACCGCACTGCCCCATGTCACAACGGCTGGGGTGGGCCGGGTTATCCTGCTGTCGGGTGCCGATTACGGCCAGACAGCACGGGAGGCTCTGCAAAGCCCCGCCGGAAACAACGCCGAGATCATCAATGTCACCAGCCGCGAGAACGACCTGTTCGATTTCCTGCTGGAGCGCCTTGTCACCCCGCCAACCCATGGCGACTGGACGCTGGCCCATGGGATGCCGCAGGCCGCCAATACCCTGACCTTGCAACTGGATCACCGCGAGACTTTACGGGTCTTGCGCGGGGCCGGGTTCGAGATCGCCCCGCCGGGTGGCCGAGTCTGCCATTGGTCGTCCTACATCCGTCAAGGGGTCTTTCCGCTCTACCGCGCGCTCTTGCGGCAGCCCGATAACCTGCCCCTGGTACAGCTGCGCGCCGCCCTGCCCAAGGGCTGCGACCCACGCTGGTCGCGAATATGGCCAACGGGCTGGACCGCGCCCGAGGGGGCCATGGCCCGCCCTCAAACGCCGCTCTAAACCCGTTTCACCTTTCTCCAAATACTCCGGGGAACGTTGAAAATCCGTGATTTTCAACGCAGGGGCAGCGCCCCTGTTCGGCGCGCGTCAGCGCGCTCAAACCAGCGTGGCGAAGCCACTCCTCTAAACAGCTTTGATCAAAACGGTCTTGGCCTTGCGCCCGCGCTTTCCGGCGGGTTGGGCACCGAAAGATAGGCCGCCTTCGGGATATCAACCAAGCCACGCAAGCCCAACACCCCCCGGTCATTTTCATTCATCTTATCAATAGCTTGAAGAACAGAATCGCGCACAGTTTGCACCCTGTCACCCTGCGCCGTAATCAGCGGCAGGCCGGGGCTTTCCTCGGTCCAGCAGAGCACGCGCAACCGCTTGTGTAGGTCTTCGTGCTCTTGCATCAAACGCCATGTGACCCCGTCCAACGCGGCGATATCCGCCCGCCCTTCGGCCACGGCCTGCGCCGACATGCGATGCCCGTGGGTCTGCACCCGGTTTTCAAACCAGAACCCATGCTGCAAGCAAAGCGCATAGGGTGCGGCATAGCCCGAATGCGAGAATGTCTGATTATAGGCAAACAGCGCCTCGCGATAATCGCCCGGCGTCTGGCGTGCATCATCGGCGCGCACGACAACAGCACTGCGATAATGCCCCGGCGCACAGCCCTCCAGCCCGTAATCCGGGGTGCCCACAAGGGCCACCCGATCGTGCAGCCAAAGCCGATAAGGCATCCCACAGGTCTGGCTGAGGACCAAGTCAGGGGCGGTCCAAACCTCGAACTCCCCGGCCTCTTGTGCCAAACTCTCGGGGGCGGCGATCCCGTGATCTCTCAGCCCGTCGCGGATCAAGGCCCAAAACCGGATGGTCGCCGCCTCGGTTTCTGGGCGGGCGTACATCATCAGGTTGGCGATCATTCCTCGCCCTCGCCCTGATCGGTGCTGTAGTCGCGGAACAACGCCCCTTGCGTCATGAAGAAAAGGAAGATCGCGGCGGTCAGGCCGAAGGTTTTGAAATAGACCCAAATCTCCTCGCTCATGCTGCGCCAGACGATTTCATTCAACAGTGCAAGCCCAAGAAAGAAATAACAAATCCGCTTGGTCAGGATCATCCAGCCTTCATCGGTCAGCGGCATGACCCCATCCATCAGCGATTGCATGTAGGAAGTGCCGCGCATCAGGCCAAAGCCCAAGACCCCGCCAAAGAGAAGGTAAATGATCGTCGGCTTCATCTTGAAAAACCGCGGGTCGTTGAACCACACGCTCATCCCGCCAAAGACCACGATCAGCACGGCGGTTACCACCTGCATTTTCGACAAATGGCCGGTGAGCGCCCAAAGCGCCCCCATGGCCAGCAGGAACACGGGGATGAACCCGGCGGTGACCACGATGAACCCGTCATAATCCCGCCCGCCGATGGTAAAGATATCGTCCTTGAGCCAAAGGTAGGCCACGAAAAACGCAAGGATCGGGCCGAACTCCAGCACCGTCTTGATCATCGGGTTGGTCTTTTGCTCGCTCATCTGGTCCTCGCCATTTATCCGCCCACCTCAACTATCACAGCCCCCGCCGCGATCAATGCCATCAATGCAATCCGGCGCGGCCCCACCGTTTCTTTCAGTGCCAACCAGCCGATGAGTGCCGCGAAAACCGTCGAGGTTTCGCGCAGCACGGCGGCCTCGCCCACCTTGTCCAACCGTGTGGCCAGCATCACCGCCCCGAATGAGCCAAAGGCGACCACGCCGCCGATCCAACCGCGCAGCAAAAGCGGCGCAAGCCTCGGCGACACGGGCATATTTCGCCATTTGATATAAGCCACGACCGGCATTACCAAACCGTCGACAAAGAAAAACCATGCCAGAAAGGTAAATGGGTCCGACGCCGCGCGAATGCCATAGGCGTCATAAGTGGTATAAAGCGCCACGAAAAGGCCGGTCAGAACCGCCAGCCCAAGCGCGGCAGGCAGGGTTTCGCGGTCCAATGGGTAATGGCGCAGGTTATAGACGGCGAGCCCATAAATCCCGGCCAAGAGCACCCCAACGCCCAGCCATTGCACCGGCGTGAAAGTCTCGTTGAACAAAAGGTACGCGCCAATCACGGTAAACAGCGGCCCGGTGCCGCGCACCACCGGGTAAACCACCGTGTAGGCACCGCGCGTATAGGCCATGGCCTGCAAGACCTTGTAGGCCAGATGGATCACGAAAACCCCTGCGAAAATGGGCCACATATGCACCCCGGGCCATGGAACGACAAACAACGCCAAAGGCGCGGCCATCAGCCCATAAGCCCCGTCAATTGCCCCACGCATCAACCAAGGGTCATAGCGCCCCTTCTGCATCGCGCCGAAAACCGCATGTAGAAGTGCGGCCATCAGCGCCAAGGCAAGGGCTAGGTGATGCCCGGCCTCTGTACCTTCCAGCGAAATCAGCCAATCGCTCATCCCCGCCCCCTCGCGGAGCATGGCAGGACCGTGCTAGGCTTTCCCGAAGACAATAGAGGCAGACCTATGTACGAATACGCCTTCGATATCATAGCAGATGAGCTTTCCGGCACCTTCTCAGCCGTACCGCCGATCATTGCCGGAACGCGCCTTACGGCGGCCCTGGTGCTGGGCGCGGTCATCGGGGCCGAACGTGAACGCCGGCAGAAACCGGCGGGCCTGCGAACCCATATGCTGGTCTCCATGGCCGCCTGCCTATTCATTCTGATCAGTCAACAACTGGCCGCCCTGCCCTTCGGCGCCGAAGATGCGCTGCGCGTCGATCCCCTGCGCCTGATCGAGGCGGTGACAGCCGGCGTGGCATTTCTGGCGGCAGGTATCATCTTTACCTCGCGCGGCGAGGTGCACAACATCACCACGGGTGCCTCGATGTGGCTGGCGGGCGCGATCGGGCTGGCCTGCGGTGCGGGTCAAATGCCGCTCGCGGCCATGGCCACGGGCATCGTGCTTGTGGTGCTCTACGTCTTGCGCCTTCTGGAAAAATGGATGGGCACGCAATAGAGCGCTTCGCAGCGTACCTGTCATCCCGCTTCCAGGCCGGTGAGGGCCGCGGCGAACTCCTCGGGGTCGAAGGGGGCCAGATCGTCGATCTGCTCCCCCACCCCGATGGCGTGAATGGGCAAGCCGAACTTGTCAGCCAGCGCCACAAGAACCCCGCCACGCGCTGTGCCGTCCAGCTTGGTCATCACAAGCCCAGAGACATCCGACAGCTTCTGGAAGGTCTCGACCTGTGACAAGGCATTCTGCCCGGTGGTCGCATCCAGCACCAAAAGGGTGTTATGCGGTGCGCTTTCGTCCTTCTTGCGGATCACGCGCACGATCTTGGCCAGTTCTTCCATAAGGTCTTGGCGGTTCTGCAAGCGCCCGGCGGTGTCGATCATCAACAGGTCCGCGCCCTCGGCCTGTGCCTTGGTCATCGCATCAAAAGCAAGGCTGGCCGGGTCCGAGCCTTCGGGCGCGGTCAGAACCGGCACCCCGGCGCGATCGCCCCAAACCTGAAGCTGCTCAACCGCGGCGGCGCGGAAGGTATCACCGGCGGCAATCACCACCTGTTTGCCCGCTGCCTTGAACTGACTGGCCAGTTTGCCAATGGTCGTGGTCTTGCCCGAGCCGTTGACGCCCACCACCAAAACCACCTGCGGGGTTTTGGGATAGATCGGCATGGGCCGCGCCACGGGCTCCATGATGCGGGCAATCTCCTGCGCCAGAAGTTCCTTGATTTCCTGTGTCGACAGCTTCTTGCCCATGCGCCCTTCGGCCATGTTGGCGGTGACGCGCAGGGCGGTATCGACGCCCATATCTGCGGTGATCAGCAGCTCTTCGAGCTGCTCCAGCATATCGTCGTCCAGCACCCGGCGGGTAACGGTTTTCTTGGCCTCACCGCGGCCCAGAAGACGGCCAAGGAAACCGGGTTTCTGCGGGGCCTCGGCGCGAGTCTCGAACGGCGTGTCGGACGGGATTTCAATCGGTGTCGGGCTTGGCGTTGGGTCAGAATAGACAGGCGCTTCCTGCGGTGCCTCATCAGGCAGTTCCACAGGGGCCGAGGGCGGCACCTCGCTGGGTGTGGGTGGCACCTCCTGCGGGGGCGACTCGGGGTCTGGCTCGGTCTCCGGAGGCTGGACCGGCGTGGGTTCAGGTTCCGGGGTCGGCTCTGGGAAAGGCTCCGGTTTGGGTTGCGGTACTGGCTCAGGCTCGGGTTCGGGCTCTGGTTCGGGCGCAGGCTCTGGTTCGGGCGCGGGCTCTGGTTCGGGCGCGGGCTCCGGTTCCGGGGTTGGTTCCGGTTGGGGGGCGGGCTCTGGTGTCGGTTCCGGATCTGGCTCAGGTGTCGGCTCAGGGGGCTCGGCAAGCTCCTCCTCGCCGCCCTCCTCGACAATCGCATCCAAACCATCCTCGATCTTGGACGAGGATTTGAACAACCGTTCTTTTAACTTCTTGAAAAACGCCATGCGTCCTCCGCTGGGTTGATGTGACCTGCCGAAAACCGGTCAACCGTGTTCCGCTTTACTGCGGATCATGGGGATTTGAAAGGCTTGCCCCCAGTCAGCTGGTAAAGCCCCAGAGGATCAGCCCCTGCGCAGCAATGTAAAGCGCCCAGAGCGCCACCGAAACCACCCGCTGAAGCGGGTGATCTGCGGCCATGCGGAACATCTGAACGGCAAGCAGGGTATCGGAGGCAATAAATAGCACAGCCCCCAAAGTCACGATCCCATAGCCCACAGGCAGCATCAGCGCCATCAGCCCCATCCCGGCGATCAGGGCCACGTAGCCCCGCACTGGCCAGCGTAGTGTGCCGGTATGAGGGGCAAGCCAAAGCTCGCTACTTGCCGCATAGATAAGCAGGATCACCGCAGGCACAAGCGGCAGCGCCCCCTGCGCCATCCCGGCGAAAACCCAGATAAAGGCGATATGCGCGGCGGCAAAACCGACAAGGCCCGTCAAAAACGCCGCCTCCCCGCGCCGCGACAGGGCCAGATCGCCAAGGGCGGACAGCGCAAACCCTGCGACCAAGACCAAAGGTGCCGCCGCGAAAAAGGCCAGCCCGGCCATCACCGCCAAAGGAAGGGTTTTGATCACACTGCGCAAAAGCGAAGGGGCGCGGTGGCAATACCACAGCCCATAGGCAAGGGCCGCAGCCCCTGCCACTCCTGCTGCAACCAAAGTCAAACTTCGTCGGGGAAGTGCTTCATCGTCAGGCGAATCGGGTTGGGCGCGGCCTGCCCCAAACCACAGATCGACGCATCCGCCATGGCCTGACACAGCTCTTCCAGAAGCGGCTGATCCCAAGCATCGGCCTGCATCAGCTTCACCGCCTTTTCACAGCCCGCCCGGCACGGCGTGCATTGGCCACAGCTTTCATCCTCGAAGAACCGCAGCATGTTGAGCGCTGCCTCCTTGGCGCTGTCCTGATCCGACAGGATGACAACCGCCGCTGAGCCGATAAAGGTGCCATGCGGTTGCAGCGTATCGAAATCCAGCGGCACATCGTTCAGCGACGCGGGCAGCAGCCCCGAGGACGGACCGCCCGGCTGATAGGCCTTGAAACTGTGCCCTTCCAACATGCCACCGGCGGCTTCGATGATATCGGTGATGGTCGACCCGGCGGGCAACAGATGCACACCGGGGTTCTTTACCCGCCCCGACACCGAGTAAGAGCGCAGGCCCTTGCGGCCGTTCTTTTCGACACCCGACAGGATTTCCTTGCCCTCGCGCAAGACACGGGTGACCCAATACAGCGTCTCGACGTTGTTCACGAGGGTCGGGCGGTTGAAAATCCCCACCTGCGCCACGAAAGGCGGGCGGTGCCGCGGCAGGCCGCGTTTGCCCTCGATCGACTCGATCATCGCGCTTTCTTCGCCACAGATATAGGCCCCCGCGCCACGGCGCAGGTCGATATACCCCTTTGCCACGATCCCGGCCTCTTCAAGGGCGGCGATCTCATCGGCAAGGATTTTCAAAACTGCGGGATATTCATCGCGCATGTAGATAAAGCAGGTTTCCGCCTCGACGGCCCAGGCCGCGATCAACATTCCTTCAAGGAAAACATGGGGTTGCCGTTCAAGGTAAAAGCGGTCCTTGAAGGTGCCCGGCTCGCCCTCGTCGCCATTCACGGCCAAGTAGCGCGGCCCGGCCTCGGCCCGCACGAAACCCCATTTGCGCCCCGAAGGGAATCCAGCGCCGCCAAGCCCACGCAGGCCCGCGTCCAGCAATTCCTCTTGGACAGCGTCAAAATCGCCGCCCTCCCGCAGCTCGGTCAGTTTTTCGTAACCACCACTTGAACGATAATCCACAAGCGATTGATATTCCGGGATTTCCGCCTGTGTGTCATTCGCGGCAATCGCCGCTTTCACCTTGTCCGGTGTGGCATGGTCGATATGCTTGTGCCCCAGTTCCAGAACCGGCGCAGTGTCACAGCGGCCCATGCAAGGCGCGCGCAGCACACGGACCTCCGCAGGGTCCAACCCATCCTCAAGCGCGGCCTTCAACTGCTGCGCGCCGGCCAGTTCGCACGACAGGGAATCGCAAACCCGGATGGTCAGCGCAGGCGGCGGAGTCTCGCCTTCTTTCACCACGTCGAAATGCGCATAGAAGGTGGCGACCTCATAAACCTCGGCCTGTGCGATGCGCAGTTCCTCGGCCAAGGCGCGCAGATGCGCTGCCGACAGATGGCCGAACTTGTCCTGAATCAGGTGCAGATATTCGATCAACAGGTCACGCCGCCGCGGCCCGTCGCCCAAAAGCGCGCGCACCTCGTCCCATGCCTGATCTTCAAGCTGCCGGCCCTTGGGCGTATGCCGCCCCTTGCCCTTGCCCGATTTCCACACGCCCTTGCGTTCATCCAGTGCCATGCGCGTCGTCCCCTGATGATCCTTGGCGGTGGGATAGCGCCCCATCCCCGCCAATGCGTGGTCAAAAGCGACACTGAGACAGCCGTAAGCGTTTCAGCCGCCGCAAAATTCCCCCTGTCCTGCCTCGGCAAGGCCGGATTTACCTTTTGTAGTGTACTGCAATCCAAACCGGGATGACATCATGGGTCTTTTCGCCTTCGCCACGCTTGCCCCTGTGGGCTTGATTGCACTGGCCGCCTTATACGGCGGGCCATGGGGCTGGGCCGCGCTTGGCTATATCACGGTACTGGTTTTCGTGATGGACAAGCTGGCCGCGCGCGAAGCCGAAAACGCCGACCCCGAGGCTGAATTTCCCGCCGCCGACCGCCTTCTGGTTGTCCTTGGCCTTGCTCATTTTGCCCTTTTGGCCATGGCGCTATGGGCCGTTGCCGGGCCAAGCGGCCTGTCGTTCGTTGAACGCGCGCTGGTCGCGATTACCGCCGCGCTGCTTTTCGGGCAAATCTCCCATCCCGTCGCTCATGAACTCATCCACCGCCCGCCACGCGCCATGCGCCTGATGGGGCGGCTGATCTATACCTCTGTCCTGATGGGGCATCACGCCAGCGCCCATATGCTCATTCACCACGTTCATGTCGGCAGCGAAAAAGACCCCAACAGCCCCAGGAAAGGCATGGGCTTCTGGCGCTATGCGCCACGCGCCTGGTGGCGGTCATTCCGCCAGTCATTCGAGGCCGAGACCCGCCTCAGACGCGGCCACATCACCCTTTCGCACCCTTTCGCAATCTATACGGTCGGGGCCGCGGGCCTGATCGCCATCGCTGGCCTGTCACTTGGGGGCAAGGGCATCGCAGCCCTGCTTTTCATGGCGATTTACGCGCAAATCCAAATCCTGATGGCCGACTACGTGCAACATTACGGATTGCGCCGCGCGGTCATGGCCGATGGCCGATTGGAACCGGTCGGTCCACGACACTCTTGGAATGCGCCCGAGTGGTATTCCTCGGCGATGATGGTCAACGCCCCGCGCCACTCGGATCACCACGTCAGCCCCAATCGTCCCTACCCCGCCCTGCAACTGGACACGGAACGCATGCCAACGCTGCCCTATTCTCTGCCTGTCATGGCCTGCCTTGCCACCATCCCCCCGCTCTGGCGTCGGGTGATGGACCCGCTCTGCGAGGATTGGCAACCGGGTTGGACCGTGGCCCCCCAAGCGCCGCGCGCCCGCGATATTCCGCCCGCCGTTCTGGCCCACGCCCGCGCCGGTGGCATCGTGCCCAAGGCTGTGACAAACTGGGCGCATGACCACCCGCATCCTGATCCTGTGCCTGATAACGATGACCTCCGGCCCGACATGGGCGGCGGACCGACCGATGACAGCGGAAGAGTTTGAGGCCTATACCACCGGCAAAACCTTCTACTATGGCAATGGCGGCGCGCCTTACGGGGCCGAGGAATACCTCAGCGGCCGCTATGTGCGTTGGTCTTTTCTAGATGGCGACTGCAAGGAGGGGCGCTGGTTCACCGATGAGGGCGGGTTGATCTGTTTTACCTACGAAGACCGCCCCGAGCCGCAATGCTGGAGCTTCCTGCAAGGCCCCAATGGCCTGATCGCGCGCTACGAAAACGACCCGCAGGCGACGGAGCTTTACGAGGTCCGCCAAAGCGATGAGCCGCTGGAATGCCCAGGGCCAAAGGTGGGCGTTTAAGCGCGCAAGCGGTTTCGAAACCGCTTGGGCCAAGGATTTTCGAAAATCCTTGCCCGCGCGTCGGTTAGGGTCCGTGGACAATCATCAACCACCACCAGTTTCAGTCCAAAATCGCTCAGTTCAAGGAATTTGAGCGCAGGACTAGCGGGCTAATTCAAGCTCGAATGACGCAGAAATGGGCGATTTTGGCGAAACCCCTTGGGGGCGCAGCGGATTTTGCCCACCGCTGCGTTGCTTCGCCCTTGCGATGACCCACATCGCGGCGGTCAAAGCGCCTGGCGCTGTGCAAAATCCGTCTCGCGCTGGTGGCGGTTGATGATTGTCCACGGACCCTAGAACAAGCTGCCCTGATCCGGCGGGCTGTCTTTTGGCTTGGCGGGCTTGCGCGCTGGCTTGGGCGCGGCCCCTTGGCCCACGTCCAAAACCCCATCGGCAAACTCGATCGCCAAGGCGCGCGCCTTGGCCGCCTTGGCCTTGGTCGTGACAACATCCCCGTCACCGCGCACCACGGCATAACCGCGCTTCAGCGTCGCCTTGTATCCAAGCGTTTCACGCAGCCGGTCAAGCCCCTCCAACCGATCTCGCCAGCCGCGTTGCTGCCGGGTGGCCGCCTCGGAAAACCGCCGCGTCAAACCATCCAGATCGCGACGTTTGCCTTCGATATCGCGGCGCAGGGTGTGCAGGTTCAGCCGCGCGGCTGTATTGTCCAACCGCCGCCGGTCGCCGTCCACACCGCGCCGCAAAAGCCCCGGCCGCAAGGCACCCGCCGCCTCGGAGAGTTTCACCCGCCGCATCTGCACCCCCCGGATCAGCGCGGCGGGCAACCTGTCACTCCAGGCATCCAACCGCTGCCGCGGCCCTTCCACTAGCGTTTCCACCCGCGGCAAGGCGCGCGACAGATCGCGCAGGCGTTGCCCCCGGTTGGCCACCCCTTGGGTCAGGGCATGGGTCAACCGCGCATCCTGATTATCCAGCCACGCCAACAGATCCAGCCGCACCGGCACCGCCAGTTCCGCCGCCGCCGTGGGCGTCGGCGCGCGCTTGTCAGAAGCGTAATCAATCAACGTGGTATCGGTTTCGTGCCCCACCGCCGAAATCAGCGGAATTTCCGAGGCGGCAGCCGCCCGCACCACCGATTCCTCGTTAAACCCCCACAAGTCCTCGATGGAGCCACCACCGCGCGCCACGATCAGCAAATCGGGCCGGGGCAACGCCCCCCCCGGCGTCAGCGCATTGAAGCCTTCTATCGCGCGGGTCACCTCGGGCGCGCATTTCTCGCCCTGCACCGCCACCGGCCAGATCAGCACCTTGCGCGGGAACCGATCCCGCAAACGGTGCAGGATATCGCGGATCACCGCGCCGGACGGCGAGGTCACAACCCCGATCACCTCGGGCAAGAACGGCAAGGCCCGCTTGCGTTCGGGTGCGAAAAGCCCCTCACCGGCCAATGCCTTCTTGCGCGCCTCCAGCATCGCCATCAGCGCGCCAACCCCGGCGGGTTTGATATCCTCGATCACGATCTGATAGCGCGATTGCCCCGGGAAAGTGGTCAAACGCCCGGTGGCAACGACCTCCATGCCCTCCTCGGGCTGCACGGCCAAGCGCGAGGCGATGCCTTTCCAGATCACCCCGGCCAAAACCGCACGATCATCCTTGAGGTCCATATAAACATGACCCGAGCGTGGGCGGCTGACCCGGCCCACCTCGCCGCGCACCCGAACATGGGAAAAGCCGCCCTCAATCGCGCGCTTCACCGCGCCAGACAGCTCGGAAACAGAAAATTCCGGGGCGTTTTCACCCTCGACGGGGCTATCTATCAGGTCGGACATAGGGCACCACTCGCATCCTCTTGCCGCCACCCTATCCATGGCGCGGCGCAAGGAAAAGCCCTTCCCGATGGCCGCGCGCAGTGGCACAGTATCCCCCATGAAACCCGCTCCGGCCATCGCCCTGCTGATATGCGCGGCCTGCACGCAAGAGGCCAACCATATTCCGAACCCCTTGGCCCTGCCCGGCCAAGCGGTCACGGCGGGCTGGCACAACGCGGCCTATAACGCCCGTCGCGCCCGGGTCAGCGACCATGTCACGGCCCAGCACCCGGCGATTCTGTCCGAAATTGCAAGGGAAGGCCCGACCCCTCAGCTGACCAAGGCGATGGACCTCGCCCGCGTGCCAAAACCGCGCCGCGCCGCCCTGCGCGCAGGGCTTAAATCCGACATCGCCCTTTATCGCGCCGACAAAGAGGCGCTGACCGTCGCACTCATGGTTCACGGGCCATAGCCCCGGCTTGTGCCGCCCCCTTAAGGGCCCAAAAGTGTTTCGCCATGAGCTTGAGGCCTCTGAGAAAGGCGAAACGCCTGCAATGCGTGCATGTTGCAAGGCGTTTCGCGAAAAGCTGTGTTGCAGGTTTTTCGCAAAACGCTTTAGAAGACGGGGCAACTGAATTCGGCGGGAGAGACGGAGATGAACATCCTCATTCTGGGCGGCGGCGGGCGCGAACATGCGCTGACATGGGCGGTGATGCAAAACCCCAAGTGCGACAAGCTGATCGTCGCCCCGGGCAACGCCGGCATTGCCCAGATCGCCGAATGCGCCACGCTGGACATCGAGGATGGTGCAGCGGTGGTGAATTTCTGTGATGGCAATGCGATTGATTTCGTCATCATCGGCCCCGAGGCCCCTTTGGCCAAAGGCGTCGGCGACCGGCTGCGCGATGCCGGGCTCTTGGTCTTTGGCCCCTCTGAGGCGGCGGCGAAACTGGAAGCCTCCAAAAGCTTCACCAAGGAAATCTGCGACGCGGCGCAAGCGCCCACCGCAGGCTACGGCCATTTCACCGATGCCGAGGCCGCCCGCGCCCATATCCGCGCCAATGGCGCGCCTATCGTGGTCAAGGCCGATGGCCTGGCCGCGGGCAAAGGCGTGATCGTGGCCGAAACCGAAGATCAAGCGCTGGACGCCATCGACGACATGTTCGGCGGGGCCTTCGGCGGCGCGGGCGCCGAAGTGGTGATCGAGGAATTCATGGAAGGCGAAGAGGCGTCGTTCTTCATCTTGTGTGACGGGACCGACGCCCTGCCCATCGGCACAGCACAAGATCACAAGCGCGTCGGCGAAGGCGACACCGGCCCCAACACCGGTGGCATGGGGGCCTATTCCCCCGCCCCTGTCCTGACCGATGAGGTGGCCGCGAAAGCGATGGACGAGATCATCCGCCCCACCCTGCGCGTCATGGCCGAACGCGGCACGCCCTATCAGGGCGTGCTTTATGCCGGGCTGATGATCAAGGACGGCCAACCGCGCCTTGTGGAATACAACGTCCGCTTCGGCGATCCGGAATGCCAAGTGCTGATGATGCGGCTGGGTGCGCAGGCCTTGGACCTCATGCAAGCCGCCGCCGAGGGGCGGCTTTCCGAGGTGAAGGCCCAATGGGCCGAGGATCACGCCATGACCGTTGTGATGGCCGCCAAAGGCTATCCCGGCAGCTATGAGAAAGGCAGCGTGATCAAAGGGTTGGAGGGCTGCCCCGAAGACAGCTTCAACATGGTTTTCCACGCCGGCACCACCGAGAAAGAGGGCCAGATCACCGCCACCGGGGGGCGCGTCCTGAACGTCACCGCGCGCGGGTCGACCCTGCAAGAGGCCCGCGACCGCGCCTATGCCATGGTCGATAAAATCGACTGGCCACAAGGCTTTTGCCGCCGCGATATCGGCTGGCGCGCGCTGAAATGATCCTGCGCGACAAACCCGGGCTGCTGCAGCTTCTGTTTGCGCTGCGCGGCTCGGTTCTGCCGCATATTCTACCCCGCATCATCGGGGTCACGGTGATCGCCGCTGCAATGGTCGCCGTGGATCGCTATGTTTATACGCTCACCCATACCAGCGCCGCGCCCTTCGCCGTCTTCGGTGTGGCGCTTTCGCTGTTTCTGGGCTTTCGCAACAATGCCGCCTATGACCGCTGGTGGGAGGCGCGCAAGCTTTGGGGGCAACTGGTGGCCGATAGCCGGGCACTGGCGCGCGAAGCGGCGCTTTTTATCGACGATGACGCGCGCCGCGAAACGGTGCAACGCCTGATCTTGGGTTTCATCCACCACCACCGCGCGCAACTGCGTGGCCTGCCCGCCCCCACAGCGGCGCGCGAGTGGCTCGAGGCGGATTTCAGTGACGCACCCCACCCGCCCTGTGCCGTGCTCAACCGCCTCAATGACGAGATCATCGCCGCCAAACAGGCGGGGCAAATCGACGGCTTCGGCCTCAAGGCGTTATCCGAACGCACCGGGCGCATCGCGCTTGCACAGGCCGGGTGCGAGCGTATCGCCACCACGCCCTTGCCTTATGTCTATTCGCTCTTGGTGTTCCGCACGACCTATCTTTATTGCCTGCTGGTGCCACTGGCGCTGCTGGAGCCCGCAGGCTGGATGACCCCGGCCTTCGTGGCGGTGATTGCTTACGTCTTTTTTGGTCTCGCGGAAGTGACCGAGGAACTGGCCACGCCCTTTGGCGAAACGGTCAACGGCCTGCCGCTGGATGCCATGTGCCGGACGATCGAGATCAGCATCGCACCACATCTGGGGCTTGAGCCGCGGGAGCGCTTGAGCCCCAAGAACTATTACCTGAGTTGACCGGCTTCGGATCGCTGGCGCGATCCGACCGAGGCGGGGGGCCAGCCCCCCGCACCCCCCGGGATATTTCTGAACAGAAGAAGGCTTAGGGGCAAGCCAGCGCCGCGGTCAGGCTGTCAGGGCCGGTATAGTCCGCAACCGGGCGCGATGTGAGACCTGCACTGGACATGCGCGTCGACATGATCCGCGACCAATCGCCATTGGCGGTGATGATCTCCGGGCCGGTTGCGCAATGACGGATTCCGCCGGGAATGTGATCCCACCCGATTTTATGGTTGGTGAGGTCCAGCGCGGTGGCGATCTCGGTCAGTCGGCCCTTGTGGTAACGCCAAAGGCGCAGGGTTTTGGCCAAATGCGGCCGGTCGATATAGGCAAGCTCAATCGTCCCATCGCCATCCATATCCGCCGCGCCGATTGGCGCAAGCCAGCGGTTGCGCTGGCCGATATGGGGTGTGGCGGTGATCCGGCCTTCGGAGCCGTAAATGGCCAGCCGCGCGCCCTTTGTCAGGTTGGCCTCCACCGTGATCACCTCGGGCGCGCCATCACCGTCCAAATCAGCCAGCCGAGGCGCTATATCCTCGAAAACAAGATGCTCGGGCAATGTCATGGTCAGGCGGCGGCCATCCGCCAAGGTCAGGCGCAGCGCCCCCCATTCCACCGCGTCGCCCAAGACCCCATGCGCATAGCGCGTGGTGGGCGAGGCATAGTCCGCCTTGGTAATGACCTGGGCGCTTGCCGCCTGCGCCAGCAGCCCAAGGCACAGCGCCAACCATGCGCGGCGGGCGGGTGCCCGGTACCCACGCAACGGAAAACGCCGCGCCCCGCCCTTCATCAGATCTGCTTTTCGGGCATCTGCACTACCAGACCGTCCAATTCATCCGTGACCTTCAACTGGCAAGTCAGGCGCGAGCGTTCGGGATCAGGCTCATAGGCGAAATCCAACATGTCCTCTTCCATGTCGTCTTTCGCGGGCAGCTTTTCCACCCAGGCCGCATCGACATAGACATGGCAGGTGGAACAGGCACAGGCCCCGCCGCAATCGGCCTCGATGCCCGGAATGTTGTTATCCCGCGCGCCTTCCATCACAGTCAGGCCATTGGCGACCTCGACCTCGTGTTTCGTCCCGTTGTGCTCGATATAGGTGATCTTGGCCATCTGCTGCACACTCCCCTTAACTTGCGTGGCGATCTGTTTGAAATCCGGATGACTCCTAGCCAAGCGATATAGGTCAGGCCAGCCCCATTTGCGACTTCTGAGGAAAACAGTTGCGACAAATGCCTGATGTTCTATTTTTGTTCCAGATGAAGGCGATTTCTTCCTCCAAGGCCACGGATTGGCCCCGCCCGCCTGCCTGCTGCGTGGCGGCACAATTGCACGTGCCGCCCAACCATGCCCGCGTCACCGTGGCGGGGCTGGTGATCCTGCGGCAACGCCCCGGCACCGCCAAGGGGGTGATCTTTCTCACGCTCGAAGATGAAACCGGCGTGGTCAACGTGGTGGTCTGGCGCGCGCTTTACGAACGCTTCCGACGGGCGGTCATCGCCGGACGGCTTTTGCGTGTGACAGGCCGGGTGGAGCGGCAATCGGGCGTCACCCATGTGCTGGCCGACACGATCGAGGATATTTCCCCCCTGCTCGACCAACTGACCGCACCTGCCCCGCTTTCCCAAAACGACAAAACCGGGTAATATGCCGCAAAACCGCCCACAGAGGCCCGAGCATATGAAATCGCCCCTTGTCCTTCTGCCGCTACTGGCCGTGCTGAGCGCCTGCCAAAGCTCCCTGCCCCTGACCGGCCCGAACGAACCCGAGATCGTCCAGACCCTGCAAGAAGCGCCCCCGGGCGCCGCGCCCGGCACCTGCTGGGGCAAGGATGTGACGCCGGCCGTGATCGAAACCGTCACCGAACAGGTGTTGTTGCAGCCCGCGCAAGTCCGGAATGACGGCACCGTGGAAGAACCGGCGATCTACAAGACCGAGACCCGGCAGGCCATCGTGCAGGAACGCCGCGTGACATGGTTCGAAACCCCCTGCGCGAGTGTCCAGACGCCTGACTTCGTGGCCTCCGTGCAACGTGCGCTCAAGGTACGCGGGCTCTACCGCGGCCCTGTCACGGGGCAGATGGATGCCCGCACCCGCACCGCCGTGCGCGCCTACCAGAAGCCCGAAGGCCTCGATTCCGGCATCCTGTCACTGGCCGCCGCGCGTCGCTTGGGTCTGGCCACGGTGGAACGCCCAACCGAATGACGCGCCCTTTGACATCGCGCAAAGCGCACCGCACGCCCTGCCCCTAGCCTTGGCCCCATGTTCACCGGGAAAAGGCCCACCATGACCGATGACGCCAAGCTACACCGCATGATCGCCCGCGCCATCCGCGCGCCCTCCAGCCACAACAGCCAGCCTTGGCTGTTTCGTCCAACCGACGAGGGGATCGACCTGCTGGCCGATCGCACCCGCGCCCTGCCGGTCACCGACCCCGAAGATCGCGAGTTGACCATCAGCTGCGGCTGCGCGCTTTTCGGGCTGCGGGTGGCCGCCGCCGCCGAGGGTTTGGGCGCGGCCATCAGCCCACTTCCCGATGGCCCGGGCGAGGAACGGCTGGCGCATCTGGCGTTCAACGGCCCCGCCGAGCCGGACCTCCGTGACCTCGCATCGGTGATCGACATGCGCCAGACCTGGCGAAAGGCTTTCACAGATCAGGCGGTCGACACGGACAGCTTGACCACCCTGCAAGCGGCAACTGCGCGCGAAGGCGCATGGCTTGCCCCGCTTGAGACCGAGGAAACCCGCGAGGCCGCCGCGAAACTCGTGGCCGAAGGCGACGCCGCGCAATGGGCCGACCCGCGCTGGCGGCGGGAACTGGCCCAATGGATGCATCCACGTCGCGCAGGCGATGGCCTCACCCTGCCCGGCCTTGCCATCCCAATCGCGCGCATGGTTGTGCGCCGCTTCGATCTGGGCGATGGCGTGGCCGCACGCGATAGTGATCTGGCCGATCACTCGCCCCTTCTGGCCGTACTGGGCAGCGAAGGCGACAGCCCCGCCGATTGGCTGGCCACGGGACAGGCCCTCCACCACCTGCTTCTCCTGGGGGTCAAGGCCGGACTCGCGGCCTCCTATCTCAACCAACCGATCGAGGTGATCCACTTGCGCCCAAGGTTGCAGGCGCTCGCCGGGAAAACGGGTTATCCGCAAATCCTGCTGCGCATGGGACACGCCGCCATGGATCACGCCCCGTCGCCACGCCGCCCGGTTGACGACGTGGTGATCGACTAAAGCCCCCGTCGCGCGCGCCACAGGCTGAGCGGATAGCCGACCAGCGCCAAGGCGGCGCCCAGTCCGACCACCGCGCGCGCAAAGCCCACGGCATTCACCGGGTCGACCCGCGCGTAGACGATGTAAAACACCCCTCCGCCGAGCGCGGGCACCACAAGCACCGCCACGGCATAAAGCGCCCATACAGTGCCACGCCCACGACGTGCGGCAAAAAGCGCGCAGCCATAGACCGCCAGATAGATGCACAGAATGGTTATCAGCATAGCCTTGACCTAAAGCGTTTCGCGAAATGCAGCGCAACGCTCAATCGTTGCACGCGTTCCGCCTTTGGCTGATATCTCAGGTAAAAGGCGGAACGCTTTAGCCTCGCACAGCCGGATGTCAGCCCACCCTACCCGCACAAACAAAAAAAGGGGCGCGAAACCTATCGCGCCCCCTGTCCTGCAAACCAGAGCAATCAAAAGGATTGCGTCGTGTAATCCACTTCGTCGGGATAGAGCGTGTCCTCGATCGAAGTCGTATGCACCTTCTTGAGCATCCCGCCTTCGACCTTGCTGATATACTGGTGGCCAAAGACTTGGTGGGTCTTGCCGTTGAAGCGCTTGGCGCCCTGCGGATGCGCTTGGCTCAGTGGCATGTCAGTCATGGCCTCCACCGCCTCTATCAGGGCCGCACGGTCCTGAGGGCCGCGATAGCCCGCTGCCTCCATGCCCGCCTTGACCACATGCAGCGTCTCCCAACAACCGAACATATGCCCATAGGTCGAGACATCCGTCGGGTCGCTGACCGACGCGCCCCGCGAATCGACCCCCACGGCCTCGCGGTAAAACGCCTCGTGCTCGCTTTCATCGGGCTGGCTGTGGCGGCACATGCCTTCCCAGAAATGGCTGCCTTCAAGGAATTCCAAGCCGGGGCTGTCGATCGCCACCGCTTCAAGGCTGTCGATGAACCCGAACAACTCCGGCCCCTGCCCGCCAAAGAACTCGCCCAACTCCTTGACGAAGGTCAGAACGCCGGGGCCCACCATGACGTGATAGACGACCTCGGTCTCGCGCGGGATTTTCGGGAAATAGCGGGTGAAGGAGGTCTCCGAGGGCGGAATCGCGATCTTGGCCACAACCTCGCCGCCCTGTGCCTCGATGGCCGGGGCAAGGTTGTCGCGGTGATCATAACCAAAGCCATAATCGGGGAAGATCATGGTGACCTTCTTGCCAAGGTTCTCGGTGATGAAGGGCGCCATGGAAATCACCTGACTGCGCACATCGGTGATGCCCGGCTGCATGGTATAGCGGTTCAGCATCCCCGACGAGACATGCGTGCCTTCGGAGACCACGAAATAGGGCAATTTCAACTCCCCCGCACGCGGCGCCGAGCCGATCACGACGTGGCTGAACAGCGTGCCGAAGCCGATGTCGCAGTTGTGCTGGGTGGCGAATTTCTCGACCACTTCGGCACCGCGTTTGGGGTCGGTCCCGTCATCCTCGGCCACGATCTCGACCGGGCGGCCATTGATGCCGCCGCCCTCGTTGATCAGCTTCACCGCCGCCTGCGTGGTGCGGTCGTACCACCGTCCATAGGCCGCGCCGATGCCGGTGCGGTGGACCTGAAAGCCGATCTTGATGGGCTCGGAACTTTGCGCTTGGGCATAGCGCGCCCACATCGGCAGGGTGGCGGCTCCCGCCACACCCCCGGCAAGGGTCTTGAGCGCGCCACGGCGCGAGGTCGATGTTACGGATCTCGGGGTTCTGGGGCTTTTGGTGGTCATAAGACGCCTCCATTGGTGGTCAAAGGGGTATCTCACACACCCCGTCGCACCAATGGTGCGCCGCCGTGCTCTGCTTGTCCAGTGCTTTACCGGCTCACACACCGCGCGGCGAGGCCAAAAGCCAAAGCCCGAAGAAAGTATAGGCAATCATGAACAGCGCCAAGGGGGCCTGCCCCAAAACCGCGCGCCAGTTGTTGCCATGGCCCCGCACCGCCAAGGCATGAGCCAGCAGAATGGCGATCACATGCCCTACAACCACGGCCCCCGCCTGCGTCAGAAAGATCACCTTGACCGTGCCGGGCGTGTTGAAAAACCCCGTTGTTACATAAAACGTGCCAAGGTTGAGCAGGTCCGCGCCTTGGCCCATCGGGTCGGTCAGGAATTTGATCACATATTGCCCATCCACCATGAAAGAGGTGAGGTAATGCGCCACGTGATAGCCCAGCGCGATGGGCAGAATGGTGGGCGCATAAAGACAAAACACCTCGCCCAAGGGGCGGCGGGTGCCGGCGATCCGTTCGCCCAGCCAAAGACAGGCGGCAAAAGCGGTGATAAGCGCCGCATTGGCCACGATCAGCCCCAGAAGGTTCTGGGTGATCACAACCGACCGGCCCGGAAATTCCAGCGGATTGATGCCCAGAAAACCAAACCACCAGAAGGTTTCGTTCAGCCCGTCGAAACTGCCCGACCCCAGCATCAAAAGGATGAAAACCGCCAAGCCGAACCCCGGCCGCGGCCGCGCGAGAACCTGCCAGCCCCAAAGGCCCACCGCCAAGCGCCCGCGCGCCCGGCCCAAAAGGCCCATGCGTCCATAGGCGCGCATCAAAATGGTCAAGGCCTCGGCCCGCAGCATCCAACGCGGGCCAAACAGCGTCACCCCCATCAGTGTCAGGTACCAATAGCCGCCCACCGCCAAGGCAAGCCGGTCGGGGTCCGCCGGTGCCGGATCAGCCAGCAAAAACCCCGCAAAACACAGGAAAATCACCACGCCGGGCGCATGACCCAAGACGCGCGGGTAGCGGATGGGCGCGCGACTGCCCGTCACCCACCCCAAAAGCGCCACCAGGCCCGTCCACGGGTTGGTCCAGCGCCAGTGATTGCCCAACACCCCCTGAAGCGAGACCAAGCCGATCCAGAACACCGTCCAGACGAACAGCGGCAGGGGATTGACCGATGGATCATTCGATCCGCTGACCCCGCGCCAGACCAGAAAAGCCAGAAACAGCGTCGCCATCAGGCTTGTCGCATGCCGCAGGGGCAGGCCCCGCACCGCGACAACCGCCAAAGGTGCAAACAGCCGTGCCGCCACCCATGCCGGCAAAACCGCGAGCAAAACCACCGTCAGTGCGACACTGGCCACCCCCGCCCCGATATAGACATCGGTCGGCAACAGCAGGACAAACCCCTGCTCCGAGGCATGCGCCCAAAGCATCCCGGGCAGCAGCCCAAGGATCATGGCCAAGATCAAGCGCTGGTTCATCTTTCCCCCATCTGCGATTGGCTCCAGATTAGCCTGTCACACGCAGGGGCAAATGGGATAAATCACCGCGCCTTGAGCCTCATGACTCCCGCAATCCGCACCATTCGGCGATGAACAGCGCGATCACCTCGGTACAGCGCTGGACCGAAGCCAGATCGACCCGCTCGTCAAAACCATGGATCGCATCGGCCGTGGGGCCATAGCACAGCGCCGGGATGCCATGGTACAGCCCGTAAAACCGCGTGTCGGTCAGGGCGGTCCAAATCTGATCTTCCGGCCCCGCCTGCCCGGTTGCCGCCTCATGTGCTGCGCGCAACACCGCTTCGGGGGCCTCGGCCCCTTCAAGGGTAAAGCCATCAGCTTGAAACCCGGTCCAGACAATCTCGGGCGGGGTGTCGCGCAAAAACGGGTGCTCGGCGGCGGCCTTGGCCACCACCGCCTCGATCTGTGCCTTCCGCGTGGCCACGTCATCGCCGGGCAAAAGGCCCATCCGGCAATCCACATCGCACCACGCCGGCAAGGACGAGGTCCAGTCACCGCCCCTGATCATCCCGGCATTGAAATTCAGCGGATGCTCTACGCCCTTGTACAAAGGATGCATCGCGGCTTCGGCATTCCATGCGGCCTCCATCTCTTGCAAGGCACTCACCAGATGCATCGCCGCCGTTATGGCACTCGATCCCGTTCCGGCATAGGCCACATGCGCGGGCCGCCCCCTGACCTTGAGGCGAAACCAGATCGCGCCGACCTGCGCCCGCACAAGCCCAAGGCCCGTAGGCTCGGGAATAAAGGCGCAGTCGGCGCGATAGCCGCGCGCCAGTGTCGCCACGGCCCCAAGCCCCGAGGATTCTTCCTCGACCACCGATTGGTAATGCAGCCGCCCCATGGGCGCATATCCTGCCCGGCGCAGGGCATCGACCGCGAAAAGCGCAGCCACCTTGCCCGCCTTCATGTCACCCGCACCGCGCCCGTACATCCAGCCATCGCGCAGTTTTGGCGCATAGGGCGGCGTCTGCCACATATCCTCAGGGCCTTCAGGCACCACGTCCAAATGACCTTGCAGGATCAAGGAGCGCCCTTCACCCGCGCCCTCCATCGTCCCCACGACCGAACGCACCGACGGCACCTCACCCGCGCAATCGACAAATCCCGGTTCATCACGCAGGTCATGGGCGCGAACCGTCCAGTCGTCCACGTCCCAACCCCGCCCACGCAAGGCCCCGGCCATGAAATCCAAAGCCGCACCTTCATTGGGGCGCACGCTGGGAATGGCCGTGAAGTCGGATAAGAACTCAACTTGTCGTTCGAATCCCGCCTCGACAGCCGCAACAATCTTTGCGCGAACCTCCGGTGACGTTTTGTCCATGATCATTTGACTCCCCTTGTGTGACGCCACTCAGCCACCGCTGCCACGGCGCGTCAAGTTCCCGGCGCAGACAAAAAAACGGCGGCGCTCAGGGAGGAGGAGGAGAGCACCGCCGTTCTTTTCACGTCCGATCCAGGGAGGAGGAGAGGATCAGCCGTTCATCTTGTCCGGACCTCAAGATGGTCCGGGGTATTTTGGGCGGCGGCCCTCAGGGAGGAGGAGAGAGCGCCGCCGCCATTCACGAATGCCTCAGGGAGGAGGAGAGAGACATTCGATTCCGAATTTCCTTAGCGCATGATGCCGTAGGTGGCTTTCAACGCTTCCGCCCGCAGGCCCGACCGGTGCAGGCCAAGATCCGCCAAGGTCCGGTCATCCAGATCGCGAAGCGTCTGCAGCGTCTTGCGGTACAGGCGGTAATCGTCGATACGCTGGAAGAACTGGCTTACAGCGGCGCTGATCTCGAGGGCGAGGGCCGCGTTCGAGGCCCGGGTGTCATGTGCGAAGGTCATTGTCTTATTCTCATTTGCACCGAAGTGCGTCGCGTTTCGTTTGTTGATCCAAAGATAACCCAATGCTGCACTTGCACAATCCCCGAATTCTCAATGCTGCCATGCAGCAAATGCATACGCATTGCTGACCTAACGTTAAGCAATAAGGTGAATTTTTCATCAATCTTTACGCACCCCCTTGCCCTCCGTGTCAAAGCTGCCACCTATTGCGGCAAAGCGATGAAGGGGGTGGCAAAAATGGCAGCGACACGCGACGCGATTCTCGATGAACTGAAAAAACTGGAGCTGCCAGACGGCGGCGATCTGGTCTCGCGCGACATGGTGCGCGCCCTGTCGATCGAGGGAGCAACCGCCCGATTCGTCATCGAGGCGCCCTCGCCCGCCATGGCGCAGCAAATGGAGCCGCTGCGCGCCGCCGCCGAACGCGCCGCCCTCTCGGTGCCGGGGGTGGATCACGCCAGCGTGGCGTTGACGGCGCATGACGGCGGCAAACAGCCCCCCCAAAAAGAGGCCCCCAGCCTCAAGATCGGCGGCCACCCCAAGGGCGGCAACGAACCGGTGCGCCCTGCCGGGGTCCGCTCGATTCTCGCCGTGGCCTCGGGCAAGGGCGGCGTCGGCAAATCCACGGTGTCCTCGAACCTCGCCGTGGCGCTGGCCAAGCAAGGCCGCCGCGTGGGCCTGCTGGATGCCGATATCTATGGCCCCAGTCAACCTCGCATGATGGGCGTCAATCAGCGCCCGGCCAGCCCCGATGGCAAGATCATAGAACCGCTGCACGCCCATGGCGTCACGCTGATGTCCATCGGCCTGATGCTGGACCCCGACAAGGCCGTGGTCTGGCGCGGCCCCATGCTCATGGGGGCGCTGCAACAGATGATGACGCAGGTGAACTGGGGCGAATTGGACGTCCTGATCGTCGACCTGCCTCCCGGCACCGGCGATGTGCAATTGACCCTATGCCAGAAATCCGCTCCCACCGGCGCGCTGGTGGTCTCCACGCCACAAGACGTGGCGCTTCTGGATGCGCGCAAGGCGATGGACATGTTCAACACCCTGAAAACCCCGGTACTCGGGCTGATCGAGAATATGTCCACCTTCCACTGCCCCGAATGCGGACACGAGGCGCATATCTTCGGCCATGGCGGGGTTCAGGCGGAATCCGACAAACTGGGCATCCCCTTTCTCGGTGCCCTGCCCATCGACCTCGACACCCGGCTGGCCGGGGATGCCGGTACACCAATTGCCGCAGGCGACAGCCCCATGGCTCAGGCCTACGCCCAACTGGCCGATAGGCTCGTGCAAGGCGGAATGGCTTAGCGCCCGATTTCTTGAAAAGAAATCGGACCGAAATCTTTTAAAGATTTCGGTCCAAAGGGGTTAGTGCAGCACCCGGCCCCGCCGCGCCCGGCCCCTTGCGCCGCGCACCGGCACGCAGGCCGCTTGCAGAAATTCAACAAAGGCGCGCGCCGCCGGGCTCGTGGCCTCCTGTGCGGCCTCGGTGGCCAGAGCATCCCGTGCCGCCTGCGGCGTCGCAGCCCCCGGCATGGCAAAAACCCATTCCAGGAACCCAAGGCGCGCGGCACTATCGGCCTCGGCCCCGGTTTCGGGCATCGCTTCCAATCCATCCAAAATCTGGGTAACGCTCACTTCTACTTCTCTTCCCCCGGCCACACCCCGGGCCGGTCTGGGGCGAGGGGATGTTAAGGGAAGCGGTCCATGACACGCGCCCGCACCGCCCCCCGCGGCTTGACGTGACACAAGGCTGGTTTCCGGGCTTGGCGGGTCTGGCAAGGGCGCCTTCCCGGACCATGGCGGCGGTCCAGTGGCTTGATGCCCTTGCCCCCATCCTTACCGTTGCGGGGGCAGCGCCGGTCTCTCACCGGCTTCCCAATTCTCCGCACCCCGAATGACCGGTGTGCAGCACCTTGATAAGAAAACTCTGTCGCAGGCCGCAGGCGCACGCAAGGATTCTTTCACCTTGCGACGCAATTGCCCTTCACCCTTTTGTGGCCGACACCGGCGGGGTCACGGCACGGCCCTTCAACACCGCCTCGCGCCAACTGATGAAGCTCACCGCGCCGACAATCACCATACCGCCCAGCACGACATATGGGTCCACCCCTTCGTTGAACACCAAGGCCCCAAGTGCCACCGCCCAAACCAGCTGCAAGAAGGTCACCGGCTGCGTCACCGCCAATGGGGCCGCCCGGAAGGCCAAGGTCATGGTGAAATGCCCGCCCGTGGCAAGGCAGGCCACTCCAAAGAGGATCAGCGTTTCCCACGCCGTGGGCCAGACCCACTCCATCGCCGCCAAGGGGGCTAGGCCGATGGTCACGGTGATCGACAGCATCGCCACCACCAGACCGGGGCCCACTTCCTGCGAGAGCCGCTTGGCCGTCAGGTAAGACGCGCCAAAGAAGATCGCCGTGAAAATCATCGCCAGATGACCGGCCCCAACCTCGCGAAAGCCCGGCCGCAGGATGATCAGCGCGCCAATCAGGGCCACGACAATCGCCAAGACCCGCCGCAGCGCCAGCCGCTCCCCAAGGAACAGGGCCGCCCCCAGCGTGACGTAGATCGGTGAAAGGTAGTTCATCGCCGTCACATCGGCGATCGGGATTCGCGCCATGGCATAAAACCACAGCACCACGCCCAAAGTATGCGCCAGCCCCCGCAATCCGAACAAAGCCATAACACGCTTGCCCGGGCGTAAGCGCCGCAACTGCCCCAGCACCGGAAGCAAGAAAACCAAGCCCAATACATAGCGGATAAAGGCCGCCTCGGGCGCGGGAATGCGCGTCCCAAGGGTTTTGACAAGCGCCGTAACACCCACGAATTGCAGGCCGGTCACCACCATCCAGAAGATACCCCATCCGGGGCGATTGCCTTGGTCGGAACTCATGGTCGCATTTAGGGCTGCTTGGACAGGAATGAAAACCCCCTAAGGCAGCGGGATGAACTCATCGTCATCCCCGGGCGGCAATTGGAATCGCCCATGCGCCCAATCCCCCTCGGCCCAGGCCACCTTGGCCGCCTCGATCTTTTCCCGGCTGGAGGCCACGAAATTCCACCAGATATAGCGCGGCCCATTGAGCGTCTCGCCGCCCAATGCCATCAGCCGCGCGCCCTGCGCCCCCGCCGTCAGGGTGATCGCATCACCGGGGCGAAAGACCATCATACGGCCCGCCTCGAACACCTCGCCTGCCACGCTTACCGATCCTTGGGTCACATAAACCCCACGATCCTCGTGATCGTCGGGCAACGGCAGCTTCGCCCCCGCCTCCATCGTGACATCGGCATAGAACATCTCGGAAAATGTACTGACCGGCGCCTCCGCGCCCCAACCGCGCCCCATGATCAGGCGCAACTGCTTGCCCTCACCCTCCAGCACCGGCAACGCCTCCTGCGCATGATGCTCGAAACTGGCCTCGCGCTCCTCGGCCTGTTCGGGCAAGGCCACCCATGTCTGAATCCCGAACAGCTTGCTTTGTCCCTTGCGGGTGGCCTCGCTGGTGCGTTCCGAATGGGTCACGCCGCGCCCCGCCACCATCCAGTTCACCGCCCCGGGGTAAATCATCTGATCAGTGCCCAGACTGTCGCGATGCTGAAACTCGCCGTCATACAGATAGGTCACCGTCCCCAAGCCGATATGCGGATGCGGGCGCACGTCAATTCCCTGCCCCGTCAGAAACTCCGCCGGCCCCATCTGATCGAAGAAAATGAACGGCCCCACCATCTGCCGCCGTGGGGCCGGAAGCGCGCGCCGCACCTCGAAGCCGCCGATGTCGCGCGCGCGGGGCACGATCAGGGTCTCGATATCGTCAAGGCTCCCGGCCTCGGGGCATTGCGGCTCTAACGTGGGGTTCCAACTCATGGCATTCCTCCAATCTATCCTCACAAGAAGATAGCAAAGCCAAGCGCCCAATCACCCCGACACCCCCGCACATATTCTGTGCAAGCCCCTCAGCCCCACAAAAGTTTGGCCGCGATCCCCCACATGGTCAGCCCCACGATCAGGTCCAGCACACGCCAGCTTGACGGCCGCCGGAAAAACGGCGCCAAAAGCCGCGCGCCATACCCCAGCATGAAGAAAAAGCTGAAACTCGCCGTCACCGCCCCGGCGCCAAAACCCAGCGTGTCGTCATACTGCGCCGAGACCGAGCCAAGCAAAACCACCGTATCCAGGTAGACATGCGGGTTCAGCCAGGTCAGCGCCAGACAGGTCAAAAGCGCCCGCCGCAGACTGCCAGCCGCCTCCCCGGCCTCCAGAACCTCGCCACCGCGCCATGCCGCCAAAAGGTTTCTCGCCCCGTACCACAGCAAGAATGCGACACCACCAAAAAGCATCACCCGCTCGAGGCCCGGCACCGCCTGCGACAAGGCCCCGAATCCCAGCACGCCGGCTGTCACCAAGGCCGCATCCGAGGCTCCGCACAACAAGACCACCGGCAAGACATGCTCCCGCCTGAGCCCTTGCCGCAGCACAAAGGCATTCTGCGCCCCGATCGCAAGGATCAGCGAAAACCCCAGAAGATATCCGTCAATTACCGCCTGCATGCGCTGCCTCCTCTTTCATGCCGGGCTTGCTTAGGTGGCGCCACGCGATTACACAAATTAAAAACCTTACGCCTTCATAAGTACTTCTTATGCGTATCGACCCCAAGCACCTCACCGCCCTCGCCGCCATCCTGCGCAACGGCAGCTTCGAAGGCGCGGCCCATGATCTGGGCGTGACGCAATCAGCCATTTCGCAACGCCTCAAGGCGCTGGAGGACCGGATCGGCACTCGGCTCGTCACCCGCGGCACACCCTGTACCGGCACGCCGACCGGCAACCGCCTTGCCGCCCATGCCGATCAACTGGCCCTGCTCGATGCGCAGCTGACCCGTGATCTGGGGCAGGCCACGCCGGGCACCCGCCTGCGCCTCGCAGTCAATGCCGATAGCCTCGCCACATGGGTTTTGCCCGCACTGGCACAACTGGGCGAGCACGTGTTCGACCTTGTGCTGGACGATCAGGATGTCTCGGCCGATTGGCTCCGCCGGGGCGAGGTCATGGGCGCGATCACCGCCAGCGCCCGGCCTGTCACCGGCTGCGATGTCACGCCGCTGGGTGCGCTACGCTACATCCCTACCGCCAGCCCCGCCTTCATCGCGCGGCATTTCCCGGATGGGATCACGCCACAGGCCATGGCCCGCGCCCCTATGATGCGCTTCAACGAAAAAGACCGCCTGCAACACAACTGGCTCTCGCGGCATATGGGCCCCGGCCTCACGCCGCCCTGTCATGACATCGCCAGCTCCCAAGGCTTCGTCGACGCGGCCCGCCTCGGCCTCGGCTGGGGCCTCAACCCCGAAGCACTGGTCCGCACCGAGATCGCCCAAGGGCACCTCGTGCCGCTTCTACCGGGGGCCGAGGTCGACACCGCCCTCTACTGGCAATGCCCCCGCCTTTTCGCCGAAGCCCTCTCCCCGCTCACCCGCGCCCTGCGCGAGGCGGCCAAAAGCGCCCTGCATCCACTTGCCACACCCTGACCACTGGCTCAAACGCCGCTCTCTCTTTCCCCGGCGCAGGCCCCTCGCTAAACCAAGCCATGATCACTCTGCCCAACACCCATATCCGCGTTCTCGCCCCGGTCCCGGCGCTTGACTACTACGACAGTCAAAGCATCAACCTCCCCCACCCGGTCCGTCCACTAGAGGCTTGGGCTCTCGCCATGGCCGACCCACAGCCATTCATGCAACTCGCCTTCCGCATCCGCGATGCCATCTCATCGTGTTTCGGCGTCAAGAAAATCGGTGGCTTCAGCGGCAAAACCGTGACCAACGTCGAACCCGGCGACCATCTGGATTTTTTTCTGGTTGAATATATTGACCAGACAGCCCTCGTCCTGACCGAACGTGACCGCCACCTTGACGTGATGACCTGTATTTCATGCGATGGCCCCACGGTCAGCATCACCTCCTCGGTACGCATCCATAACTGGTTCGGGCGGGCCTACATGATCCCGGTGGGTATCGCCCATAAATGGATCGTACACGGCACGCTCAAGCGCCTGGCCTCGAAACTGTCCCCGAAGACCTGAACGATGCGGCCCGCGCCGAAAACAGACGATCACAGCGTGCCCCGGCGGCATTCAACCCGAGGGGCTGCATACGCTTTCGCGCCAAAACCGCAAAGCAATGAATGAAGCCGCAATCAAGGCCGCATACTCTTTGGCTCGAGGGCATCCAACGGAGGATTTGTCCACCATCCAGACAATCACTCAATAACTGCTCAAGGTCTGCATCCTCACTTGCACATCTCCTTTCAAAGTTCACCTCGGGGTGACACTCGCATGAAATGTATTAACAATGGCTTGCCGCGGCGCGCTTTACCCCAGTTCAGCCACAGGTTCAGTACAACCTGTACATTGTCGCCCTGCCCGGCCCGAAATTTTGTGCAGAAAACACGTACACTCTGTGCAATCCGTACAGAAACCCGCCAAGTTCCGTACGACTCGTACGACCGGCCAAACAAAACCCCCGATTTTCGTACGAAAACCGGGGGGCAAACGTACGAGTCGTACGATTCGGTGAAAATGCGCCCGTCCGGGCGCGAAAATCACTCGGCGGCCAGTTGCGCCATGACCTCGTCTGAGGCTTCAAAGTTGGTCGTCACGCGCTGCACGTCGTCGTCATCCTCAAGCGCGTCGATCAGCTTCATCAGCTTTTGCATGCCTTCAAGGTCCAACTCGGTCGTGGTCGTGGGCTTCCACACCAGTTTGGTCGATTCACTCTCGCCCAGTTCGGCCTCCAACCCATTGGAAACATCGTTCAAATCCGTATCCGCACACCAGATCGTGTGGCCATCCTCACCCGATTCCACGTCTTCCGCGCCGGCCTCGATGGCGGCCATCATCACCGTGTCGGCATCGCCCACCTCGGCCGGATAAGTCACCTCACCCTTGCGTTCGAACATGAACCCCACGCTGCCGGTCTCACCAAGGTTGCCGCCGTTCTTGGTAAAGGTCGAGCGCACGTTGCTGGCGGTGCGATTGCGGTTGTCGGTCATCGCCTCGACAATCACCGCCACGCCGTCAGGGCCGTAGCCTTCGTAACGGATTTCTTCATAGTCTTCCCCGTCGCCTGCGGTGGATTTCTTGATCGCCCGGTCAATCACATCCTTCGGAACGGAATTCGATTTCGCTTCCTTCACAGCCAGACGCAGGCGCGGGTTCTTCTCCGGGTCCGGGTCGCCCATCTTGGCGGCAACGGTTATCTCCTTGGAGAGCTTGGAAAAAAGTTTGGATCGCGCGGCGTCCTGCCGCCCTTTACGGTGCTGGATATTTGCCCATTTAGAATGGCCGGCCATGGGGTCTCTCCCTCGGGAATTGCGTGAGTTTCGCCTGATATAGGCCACTCCCCCCCAAGCCCGCAAGCCGGTTGCAAACCCTCGGGATTTCCGTTTGGCTGAAAACGACAATGGAGGCGCGCCAGTGACCAGTGACCAGATTATCCTTTTCAGCCTCTTCGGCCTGCTCTTCACCTTGCTGCTCTGGGGGCGCTATCGCTATGATATCGTTGCCTTTTCCGTCCTCCTTCTGGGCGTCATCCTAGGCGTGGTCCCCACCGAAGACGCCTTTTCGGGCTTCGGCCATCACGCCACCATCATCGTCGCACTTGTCCTTGTGGTCTCGGCCGGGTTGGCCAAGGCCGGCGCCGTGCAGCTTATCACCAGCGTGGTTGTCGACAGTGGCCGGTCCTTGCAGGGCCACATCGCCGTTCTGGGCGGCGGAGGCGCGATTTTATCAGGGTTTATCAATAACGTAGCAGCTTTGGCCCTGCTGATCCCGGTCGATATGCGCGCCGCACGCAAAGCGGGCCGCTCACCGGGGCTAACCCTCATGCCGCTCAGCTTCGCCACCATCCTTGGTGGCATGGTCACCCTGATCGGCACACCGCCCAATATCATCATTGCCTCGATCCGGGCCGAGGAAATGGGCGAACCCTTCCAAATGTTCGATTTCGCCCCGGTGGGCGCTACCGTCGCCCTTGCCGGTATGGCGTTCATCACCTTGATCGGCTGGCGTTTCATCCCCAAACGCGCCACGAGAAGCGACCCGGCCGATGCCCTGCATGAAACATCCGCTTATCTTGCCGAGCTTTCGGTGCCCGAAGGCAACTCCGCCATCGGCGAACCCCTTGGTGCACTCTACGAGGCCGCCGACGAATCCGAAGTCGCCATTCTGGGGCTGATCCGCGATGGCAAACGCCGCTATGGCAGCGCCCGCAGCACCCGGCTTGAACCTGACGATATCCTTGTCATCGAAGCGCACCCCGACGCCCTGGATGATTTCCGGGCCAGTCAGGGCTTGGCCTATACCGATTCCGACCGCCGCGACGTGATCGAGGGTGAGGCCGAAGGCCTTGCCCTGATCGAAGCGGTGGTGCCCCGCGATGCGCGTATCGCCGAAACGACGGCACAGGCCATAGGTCTGCACTGGAGACAACGTGCCATAATCGTTGGCGTCTCTCGGCAGGGGCGGCGTATATCCGACAACCTGCGACGCGCCAAGATCAAGGCGGGCGACATTCTTCTGCTGCTGACCCCCGTGGACAGCGGCCCACAGATTGTCAACTGGCTGGGGTGCCTGCCTCTGGCCGAGCGAGGCCTGTCGATCACCAAGCAAAACAAGGCATGGCTGGCGATAACGCTTTTCGCCGCCGCCGTGGGCGCGGCCACCTTCGGGGTCCTCAGCCTGCCGATCGGCCTCGGGGCCGTGGTCATGGCCTATGTGCTGACGGGCATCATCCCCCTGCGCGAGCTTTATGACCAGATCGAGTGGCCGGTCGTGGTGCTGCTGGGCTCTCTCATTCCACTGGGCACCGCGCTCAATGACAGCGGCGGGGCCGATCTTTTGGCCGGACAGTTGATCGGGCTGACCGATGGCCTGCCCGGCTGGGCCATCCTTGCGATCCTGATGGCGGTCACGATGACCCTCTCGGATGTGCTCAACAACACCGCCACAAGCCTCGTGGCCGCCCCCGTGGGTATCGAAATGGCACGCCGGCTCGATGCCTCGCCCGATGCCTTTCTGATGGCCATCGCGGTCGCGGCCTCGGCGGCGTTCCTCACCCCCATCGGCCACAAGAACAATACCCTGATCCTCGGCCCCGGCGGTTATCGTTTCGGAGATTACTGGCGCATGGGCCTGCCGCTTGAAATCTTGGTCATCGCGGTATCCATCCCGGCGATCCTTGTATTCTGGCCACTGTAACCAAGCCGACCCCCGATTTCTTCAAAAGAAATCGGACCGAAATCTTTTGAAGATTTCGGCACCTTAAATCCATTTCGCCAAGGGCGGCAGGCTCATCAACACCGCATTGGCATCATGGCCCGTGGCAAGGCCAAACTTGGTGCCTCGGTCGTAGACAAGGTTGTATTCGGCATAGAGCCCGCGATGGACCAATTGCGCGTCCTTGTCGGCCGCGTCCCACTCCTGCACCCGGCGCCTTTCCACCAAGGGCAGGAAGGCGGGCAGGAAGGCCCGGCCAATATCCTGCGTCAGGGCGAAATCGGCCTCCCAATCGCCGGTATTGCGGTCATCCATGAAAATACCGCCCACACCCCGCGCCCGGTGCCGGTGCGGGATATAGAAATACTCATCCGCCCAATCCTTGAGCCACGGGTAAATATCCGCGCCATGCGGGTCGAGATGCGCCTTTTGCGTGGCGTGGAAATGGGCGGTGTCCTCGTCATACTCAATGCAAGGGTTCAAGTCCGACCCGCCGCCGAACCACCACGCCCCCGGCGTCCAGAACATCCGCGTGTTCATGTGAACCGCCGGCGCATGCGGGTTCTGCATATGGGCCACAAGGCTGATGCCGCTGGCCCAGAAACGCGGGTCACTGTCCATCCCCGGCACACCGCGCGCCGCCATGGCCTTTTGCGCCGCCTCGCCCAATGTCCCGTACACTTCGGAGACATTGACGCCGACTTTCTCAAATACGCGCCCGCCACGCATGACGCTCATCAACCCGCCGCCCGCGTCTGACCCGTCGTCGCTTTTGCGCTTGGTCTCACTCACCTCGAAACGGCCCGGCTCCGCATCGCTCAACGGCCCCTCGGCGTGGCTGTCTTCCAAGCCTTCGAAAGCGGCGACGATCTCATCACGCAGGCTTCGAAACCACGCAGCCGCACGGCGTTTTTCTTCGGTGAAATCGGATGTCATGGGCGTGTTCCTCCTGTCTTTGGCGTTCCCTAGCAGGCACCCCAAGCCAAGACCAGCCTCAGTGCGCAGGTGCCGCAACCGGGTCCAGCAAAGACCGCCCGCCATCCACCGTCATGATCTGCCCGGTCATGAACCCCGACCCGTCACACGACAGATACTGCACCGCCTCGGCCAATTCCGTGGGCGAGGCGATCCGTCCCAACGGCGTGTGCTCCTCGATGTCACTGCGGAAACTGCGGTTGTCGCGCAACGTGTCTTTCAGCGAGGCCGACATGACCGACCCGAAGGCCACCGCGTTTACCCGAATGCGGTGCGGCGCCAAGGCCACCGCCAAACTGCGCGTCATCTGGTCCAGGGCCGCCGTGGACACCGAATAGGCCAGCAGATCGGGATGCGTACGGCGCGCAGCAATCGACGACAGGTTGACGATGGTGCCCGCCATGCCCCCCTCCTTGCCCTCCGCCTGCTTGATCATCCGCTTGGCCACCAACTGGCTCAACCGAAGCGAGGTCAACAGGTTTTGCCGTAACAGCATCTCAACCGCGTCGTCATCGGGATTGAGCGGGTCCGAGGGCACCACCTGCCGTGACCCGTTGATCAGGATATCCACCTGATCGAAGGCATCAATCGTCGCCGACAAAAGGTTGGCCAAGGTCAGTTTTTCCCGAAGGTCCCCGGCGAAATAGCGGATATTGCTATCCTCCTTGTTTTCCCCCAATTCCTTGATCAGGCGCTCTTCGTCCATATCGGCGAACATCACATTCGCGCCCTTGTCGGCAAAGTGCCGCCCGATGGCTAGCCCGATACCATTGGCCCCGCCGGTGACGATGGCGGTCTTGCCGGAAATTGAAAATGACATGCGCGGAACACTCCTGTGGTGATTCTGCCGGTTGAACCTACGCCAAGCAGCAAAACCGGGAAAAGGGCTTTCTACCTATGCTTTCGCGCAGGCCGCGTGGCGCGCAGCACCTTGAAGCGATTGTCGCCGGTGATTTCCGTTACCTCACCAAACCGCTCGGACAGCGCGGTTTCATAGGGCAAATGCCGGTTTGCGACCATCCAAAGCTGTCCCTTGGGCTTCAGCATCCCGGCCGCCTGCGCAATGAAGGCACGGCCAAGGTCGGGGTCGGCGGCACGACCGGTGTGAAAGGGGGGGTTCATCACAACGCTATCCACCGGCTCGGGCGCGTGCCATGTTGTGGCATCGGCCCAATAGAACGCGGCGCGCGGATCACTTACGTTCTGCTTGGCGCAGTCCAAGGCGGCGTGATCGGCCTCCACCAAATGCACCCGCTCGACGCTTTCGCGTTCCAGAACCCGGCGGCTCAGGTATCCCCAACCGGCCCCTAGGTCGGCCACCACCGCTCCCAATTTCTCAGGCAAGTGATCGCCCAACAGCCGTGAGGCCGGGTCGACCCCATCGGCGGAAAATACCCCCGGCGCGGTGACATAACCGCCCGCAATTTCCTGCGTTCCTGCGACGGCCCAATCGGTGAAATGCGCGCCCGCCTCGAACCAGAACAATTTGCCATGCGCCTTGTTCACAGGACCCCAGACCGGCACTCGGCCCCGCACCGCTTTGAGGATCGAATCCACCCCGTCGGTCTTGGCCCCATCAACAATGACAATGCCCTCGCTTACCGCACAAGCCTTGGCCACAAGCGCCCGCGCCTGCGCCTTGGCGCGCGGCACAAAGACGACAGCGGCGGCATAGGTTCGCTGCGGCGCAACTGCACAGTTGAACTCTTGCTTGGCAAAGGCATCGACATCCGGCTTGAACCCGGTGATCACCTGCACCCGGCCCTTGGGAAGCGCCGACAGATCAGTGTCGCCTCGCGGCGCGAAAACCGCAATGCGCCCCACCTCGGGCAAGGCCAAATCGCCCGCCTCCACGGCCAGCGTCAGGCGAGACACCTGCGCCACGTTACTCTTTTTCCATGGTGCATTGCAGCGGGTGCTGGTGCTGGCGTGCGAAATCCATCACCTGCGCCACCTTGGTCTCGGCAATCTCATGGCTGAAGACACCGACCACGGCCACGCCCTTTTTATGCACAGTCAGCATGATCTCGAAGGCCTGCGCGTGGTTCATGCCGAAAAACCGCTCCAGCACAGCCACCACGAATTCCATCGGCGTATAGTCATCGTTCAACAGCAAAACCTTGTAGAGCGGTGGCCGCTTGGTCTTGGTACGGGTTTCCACCACGACCGAGGTATCATCCCCGTCGTCCCCCATAGGCCCTGCCGTGATCACCTGATGCTGGCTCATGCTCAACGCGCTGTCTCAACCCTGTGTCGTGACCTGCATATATAACTTAGATACGAGCCGTGAAAAGGGGCGTTTCGCGATGGATTTTCGCTCAAAACGGCACATCATCCGCGCCGGTGACAAACCGCGCCACAACCTTTTTCACGCCCGCCTTCTCGAAATCAATCTCCAGCTTGTCCCCCTCGATCCCGACAATCGCGCCATAGCCGAACTTCTGGTGAAAGACCCGCTCGCCCATGGTGTGGGAACTCACCGCCTGCGCGTCGATCACGCTGGATTTGCTTTCGCGGGGTTGGGAAATGGGCCGCTCGCCTGCGCGCGACTGCATCCGCCGCCAGCCGGGGGAGTTGTAGACATTGGCCTCCGCCGCCATCTGCTCAAGCCCCGATTGGCCGATCCCACCCGCGGCACCATAGCCCCCGCCATATAATCCCGGCGGGGTCAGAACCTCGACATGCTCCTCGGGCAACTCATCAATGAACCGGCTCGGCATCTGGCTTTGCCACTGGCCATAGACCCGCCGATTGCCGGCGAAGGAAATGGTGCAAATCTCTTCAGCCCGGGTGATACCCACATAGGCCAGTCGCCGCTCTTCCTCCACGCCCTTGAGGCCGCTCTCGTCCATTGAGCGCTGCGAGGGAAAGAGGCCATCCTCCCACCCCGGCAGGAACACGGCGGGAAATTCCAGCCCCTTGGCGGCGTGCAGGGTCATAATGCTGACCTTCTCGCCCTGCTCCTCGCTCTCATTGTCCATGATCAGGCTGACGTGTTCGAGGAACCCACCAAGGTTCTCGAACTGCTCCAAGGCCTTCACCAGTTCCTTGAGATTCTCCAACCGCCCCGGCGCTTCGGGCGTCTTGTCGTTTTGCCACATCTCGGTATAGCCGGACTCATCAAGGATGATCTCGGCCAGTTCCACATGGCTTAGGTCCTTATCCCCGGTCATCCGGCCCCAGCGCGACAGGTCCACCACCAGCTTGCCCAGCGCATTGGCCCCCTTGCCCTTGATCGCGCCCTGCTCCACCGCCAAGGCCGCCCCATCCAGCAAGGACACACCATTGTCCCGCGCAATCCGCTGAATGGTCTGCTGCGCCTTGTCACCAAGCCCGCGCTTGGGCGTGTTCACGATCCGCTCAAAGGCCAGATCATCCGAGGGGCTGACCACCAGCCGGAAATAAGCCATGGCATCGCGGATCTCCATCCGCTCGTAAAACCGTGGCCCGCCGATCACCCGATAGGGCAAGCCGATGGTCAAGAACCGGTCCTCGAAGGCCCGCATCTGGTGCGAGGCGCGGACAAGAATCGCCATATCATCCAGCCCAAAGGCGCGCATCCCGCGCGTGCCGCGCTGCATGGACTCAATCTCTTCGCCGATCCAACGCGCCTCTTCCTCGCCATCCCAATGGCCGATAAGGCGTACCTTCTCACCCTCGGGCGCTTGCGTCCAAAGCTCCTTGCCCAAGCGCCCCTTGTTACCGGCAATCACCCCACCAGCCGCGGCCAAGATATGCGGGGTTGAGCGGTAATTCTGCTCCAGACGGATCACTTCCGCCCCGGGAAAATCCTTTTCGAACCGCAGGATATTGCCCACTTCGGCCCCGCGCCAACCATAGATCGACTGGTCATCATCGCCCACACAACAGATGTTCTTGTGCCCACCCGCCAAAAGCCGCAGCCAGAGGTATTGGGCGACGTTGGTATCCTGATACTCGTCCACCAGAATGTATCGGAACCACCGCTGATACTGCGCCAGAATATCCTCGTGGGTCTGGAAAATCGTGACCATGTGCAAGAGCAGGTCCCCGAAATCCACCGCGTTCAGCTCACGCAACCGCGTCTGATACTGCCGATACAGCGCCGGGGCCTTGCCATCAAAGGCGCTCGCCTCACTCGCGGGCACATTATCCGGCGTCCAGGCCCGGTTCTTCCAATTGTCGATGACCCCGGCCAGCGCCCGCGCGGGCCAGCGTTTATCGTCAATCCCCGCCGCTTGGATCAACTGTTTCAGCAGCCGGATTTGATCGTCGGTATCCAGAATGGTGAAATTTGATTTCAGATCGACCAATTCCGCATGGCGGCGCAAAAGCTTCACACAGATCGAATGGAAGGTACCCAGCCACGGCATCCCCTCCACCGCCTCGCCCAGCGTCCGGCCCACGCGCATCTTCATCTCGCGCGCCGCCTTGTTGGTAAAGGTCACCGCCAGAATTTCATTGGGGCGCGCCGTGCCAGTGTTCAGCAAATGCACAATCCGCGTGGTCAGGGCCTTGGTCTTGCCCGTGCCCGCCCCGGCCAGCATCAGGACCGGGCCCTGCAAAGCCTCAACCGCCGCGCGTTGCTGCGGATTGAGGTCATCCAGATAGGGCATCGGCCGCGCCGCCATGGCCCGCGCCGCAAGGCTCGCTCCTTCAAAGGCGTCGGATTCGTCAAAACTGCTCATGGGCCGAAGATAGCGCGGCTTAAAAATGAGTTAAAGAGAATGTTCAGGGAATGTTCCCATGTGTCGCGAAATATTCTGCCCGCCACTCTCCTCTAGACAATTTCCCCCAAACCCGCACAACTACCGCCATGAGCCTCGACGCCAAATACCCCGCCCTCACCGACCTGCGCGCCCATGCCAAGCGCCGCATCCCCCGCTTTGTCTGGGAATACCTCGACAGCGCCACCGGAACCGAGGCCACGCAGTCACGCAACCGTAGCGAACTCGACAAGGTCACCCTCATGCCCTCCATCCTGCATGGCGAGGTGACCTCCGATCTTTCGGCAAACCTCTTGGGCCAAACCTATCCTTTGCCCTTCGGCATCGCGCCCGTTGGCATGTCGGGCATGGTCTGGCCCGGCGCCGAGGGCATGCTGGCCCGTGCCGCCGCCAAGACCGGTATCCCCTATGGCCTCTCGACCGTGGCAAGCCAAACCCCCGAAGACCTCTCGGGCGACATCGGCCAGCACGCGTGGTTCCAGATGTATCCGCCACGCGACCCCGAGATTCGCCAAGACATGATGGACCGCGCCAAGCGCGCCGGGTTTTCCACCCTGATCCTCACGGTCGATGTTCCCATCCCCAGCCGCCGGGAGCGGCAGGTGCGCTCGGGGCTGACCCAACCGCCGCGCCTCACCCCGCGCCTCTTGGCCCAAGTGGCGCGTTGCCCGGCATGGGCCATGGGCATGGCGCAGCGCGGCATGCCGCGGATGCGCCTGATCGACGAATACGCCGGGAAAACCTCGGGCTTGCCGTCGAACAAACACGCCGGATACCTGCTGCGCACCGCGCCCGATTGGGATTACCTGCGCTGGCTGCGCGAGGCCTGGGATGGCCCCTTCGTGATCAAGGGCGTGCTGTCTGCCGACGATGCCAAGGCGCTTGAGGCCGAAGGCGTCGACGCCATCTGGATTTCCAATCACGCAGGCCGCCAATTCGACGCCGCCCCGGCCACCATCGAAATGCTGCCCGCCATTCGCGCGGCCACTTCCCTGCCGGTGATCATCGACGGCGGGATCGAGACGGGCCTCGACATCCTGCGGGCCTTCGCCCTAGGGGCGGATTTCGTGATGATGGGCCGGGCGTGGCACTATGCGCTTGGTGCCTTGGGCGAAGACGGCCCCGCGCACCTTGCCCACATCCTGGCTCAAGACCTGATCGCCAACATGGGCCAACTGGGGCTGACCCGACTGCACGATGTGCAGGACAAGCTGATCAAAACCCATTGATCCAAGCAGCGCGCCGTTTCCATCAAAGCCCCCCTGCGTAAAGGGGTATGCCGGGACAGGATGAGGCGCAGCATCGCACCATCCTGTACAACTTGTACATCTTCAAACGAAAACCCCCCGAGGTCTGTACAGAACTCGGGGGGTAAACGTACAACTTGTACAGACGTCCTAATTGTTGTCGCGTTCGGCTTCCAAGGCACGGTAGCGGGCGACATTCTCATTGTGCTCTGTCAGCGTTTCGGCAAAGGCATGGCCATCACGAGGATCCAGCGTTTTGGCCACGAAGAAGATGAAATCCGTGTCCAGTGGGTTGACCGCTGCCTCGATGCTCGCCCGCCCCGGATTGGCAATCGGTGTTGGCGGCAAACCGTCAATTACGTAAGTATTCCAAGGGGTTTCAGCCCGAAGTTCACTCCGCCGCAGCCCTCGGCCCAACACGCCTTCACCCTCGGTAATCCCGTAAATCACGGTCGGATCGGTTTGCAAACGCATCCCCTGCCGCAAACGATTGGTGAAAACACTGGCGACCTGCCCGCGCTCACTTGGCACCCCGGTTTCCTTCTCGATGATCGAGGCCAGTATTAAGGCCTCATACGGTGACTCAAGCGGTATCCCCTCGGCCCGGTTCTGCCAGGCGGCGGCAAGGATAACATCCTGCGCCTGCCGCATTCTTTCGATCACGCTGCCGCGCGTATCGCCCTCGCGCACCTCATAGCTATCGGGCGCAAGGCTCCCCTCTGGCGGGGTTTCGTTAACCTCTCCCGCCAGAACGTCGACCGATTGCAATCCATTGACGATCTGCCAACTGGTCACCCCCTCGGCCACCGCGATCCGATAGCGCGTATCGGCTTTCTCACGCACATTTTCAAAGATTTGCGGGGCCTCATCCTCGCCGGGCGTAAACTCGGCCTTCTCGACATAGCGGTTCGTGGCCGGGTCCAACTCGCGCACCTCGACTTCCGAACTGGTGACACCGATTCGATAAACCACCTCGGTGCCACAGGTGCTGGCCCCACCGCGCGTGACGATATCGGTGATCTCGCGCATGCTGGCGCCCTCGGGGATAAGCCAACTACCAGCCTTCAACAGGCTGGTTTTATTGGAATAGTCCGCCCCGACCCGGAATATCGTCGCATTGCTCAGGGCACCCTGAGCCTCCAACTGGCGAGATACGGCGCGCATGTTGCTGCCCCGCTCGACCCGCAGGCAGATCGGCTCGTCCAGCGGCCCCTGCGCGGTATATTCCGACTGCCCCCAGAGGATGACACCCCCCAGGAGGAAGACCAAAACAACAAGGAAAGTCAGGAAGTTAGAGGCAATATGCCGCCACATCAGCGCAATTTCCCGACGCAGAGCGAGGCATTGGTCCCACCAAACCCAAAGCTATTGGACATCGCCACGTTGATCTCCCGTTCCCGCGCCGCATTGGGCGCAAGGTCCAGCGGAGTCTCCACCGCCGGGTTATCAAGGTTGATGGTCGGCGGCGCCACCTGATCGCGCACCGCGAGGATCGAGAAGATCGCCTCGATCGCGCCCGCCGCCCCCAACAGGTGCCCAGTCGAGGATTTCGTCGAGGTCATGGTCGCCTTGCTCGCCGCCGCGCCCAAAAGTCGCTCAACCGCTTGCAATTCAATGGTATCGGCCATGGTCGAAGTGCCATGCGCGTTCATGTAATCCACTTGCCCCGGGTCGATTTCCGCGTTTTTCAAGGCCGCCTGCATGGCCCGGAAGCCACCATCGCCATCCTCAGAGGGGGCCGTGATGTGATAGGCATCGCCCGACAGACCATAGCCCAGAACCTCGGCGTAAATCTTGGCCCCGCGTGCCTTTGCGTGCTCGTATTCCTCCAGCACGACAACACCCGCACCCTCGCCCATGACAAACCCATCCCGATCTTCGTCATAAGGGCGGCTGGCCGCTTTCGGATCATCGGCCCGCTTGGTCGACAGGGCCTTGCAGGCATTGAAACCCGCAATCCCGATCTCGCAGATCGCCGCCTCGGCCCCACCGGCCACCATCACATCGGCATCACCGTATTTGATCAGCCGCGAGGCATCGCCAATCGCATGCGCACCGGTCGAACAGGCCGTCACCACCGAATGGTTCGGCCCCTTGAAGCCATAGCGGATGCTCACCTGACCACTGATAAGGTTGATCAGCGCACCGGGAATAAAGAACGGCGAGACACGACGCACCCCCTTGTCACGGATCAAAAGCGTGGTCTGTTCAATCGACTGCAAGCCACCAATGCCCGAGCCCAGCATGACGCCCGTGCGCAGAAGGCTTTCCTCATCCTCCGGCGTCCAGCCCGCATCGGCAACGGCCTGATCTGCCGCCGCCATGCCATAAAGGATGAAATCATCCACCTTGCGCCGTTCTTTCGGAGCCATGTGATCGTCGGCATTGAAGGTGCCATCGCTGCCATCACCAAGCGGCACTTCGCAGGCGTATTTCGTTGCTACGTTCTGAGGATCGAAACGGGTGATCGTTCCCGCCCCCGATTGCCCGTCCAGCAAGCGCTTCCAGCTTTCTTCGACCCCCGACGCCAAAGGCGTGACCAATCCAAGGCCGGTAACAACGACACGACGCATCCTGCTGCCCTCTCAACAATTTCCTCGGCTGCTCATAGCGCGCCTTGCCCCCGGGGGGCAAGCCCAAGCAGGCCCCGCAAGCGGGGCCATGCCAGTGTTTCTCGCCATGCAAGCAGGCGCAGCAGAGTTACTGGAACTCGGCCGTGGGCTCAGGGGCCGCCTGCGCAAGGCTCAGCACCTCTTCCAAATCCACATCGCGCGACAGAAGCGCACGACCAATCAGCGTACCAGCCACGTTCGGCACATACTTGAGGCGCGAGACATCATCGGCGCTGCGCACCGTACCGCGTGCGATCACCGGGTGATGGGTCTGCGCGGCCAGTTGGGTAATCACCCCAAGGCTGCCATCGGTGTCTTCGATATCTGCGTCGATATCGGTCACGATAATTCCAGCCAGTGGCGCATCGTCAAACGCCTTGATGTAATCCTCGGGCGTGAACGCCGATTGCGATTTCCACCCTTCGGTCATAACCGCGCCGTTGAAGACATCCACCGCCAGAACGATCTGATCGGGGAAATACTTGGCCAATTCGCGCAGCAAATCCGGGTCATGCGCGGCCATCGTGCCGATAACGATACGCCCCGCGCCTTTATCGATCCAGCGTTCCACCGCATCGCGCGACCGGAACCCGCCGCCCAATTGCACAGGGATGCCCGCCGCACGGATGATCTCTTCCAACAGTTCGGCGTTGTCGCCGTCACCTGCCAAGGCGTTGATATCAGTGACATGCATCCATTCGGCCCCGGCAGCGGCAAAGCCACGCGCGGTTTCCACAGGGTCCACATGCCAGATCACGGGTTCTTCCAAGCGGCCCCGCGTCAGCGAAACACATTTACCGTTATGCAGTTCTAGGGTGGGATAAATGATCATTCCAGCCGTGCCTTTCCATCGCATCGCCCTCCGCGCAAATCTTCGCGGCCAGTATCGATTCTGGAGTGTCTCACACATCAACGGTTGTACCAAATCGGCATGATGCAGCCAATTCGCGCCGTTCCTGAGCAGCAAAAACGAAAAAGGCCCCCGCCATCCGGCAGGGGCCTTTCAAAAAACGACGTGAAGCCTGTCTTACGACGCTTCGTTGATGAACTTCACCGCGTCGCCGAAGGTCTGGATGGTTTCGGCCGCGTCATCGGGGATCTCGATGCCGAACTCTTCTTCGAAGGCCATGACCAGCTCAACGGTGTCAAGGCTGTCAGCGCCCAGATCGTCGATGAACGAGGCGTTCTCGACCACCTTGTCCTCTTCAACGCCCAGATGTTCCACAACGATCTTTTTCACGCGATCTGCGATGTCGCTCATGTCTAAATCCTCATTTTCTTTTCGAACCGTTCGGCTCGTTTTCCGCCCCTGCCCTCGCCGGGAAGCGGGTTTGCTAATGCCCGTCCGGGCGGCTCTGACTGCCCATTTTCAGGGCACACCGGGGTCGGAACGGACCCACCGCCGGCGAATGTGCGCCGCCTATAGCACATGGCGCAAGAATGGCAAATGCTTTCCAGACAAGGCCTGCACGGGGCAGGCCAAGGCCACCTACACCATGGCCATACCGCCGTTCACATGCAAGGTCGCACCGGTGACATATCCGGCCTCGGGGCTTGCAAGATACAACACTGCCGCCGCAATTTCCTCTGGCGCGCCCATGCGTGCCGCCGGGATCTTGGCGTTGATGGCCTCTTTCTGGTCATCGGTCAGCTTCTCGGTCATGGCCGTCGCGATAAAGCCGGGCGCCACGGCATTGGCGGTGATTCCCCGGCTCGCGACCTCGTAAGCGATGGACTTGGTCATTCCCACCATGCCCGCTTTCGAGGCAGCATAGTTCACCTGCCCCGGATTGCCCGTGGTACCCACGATCGAACTGATATTGATGATCCGGCCCCAGCGCGCCTTCATCATCGGCCGCATGACCCCTCGGCACAGCCGCATGGTCGAGGTCAGGTTCACATCAATCACGCTCTGCCATTCCTCGTCCGACATGCGCATGAAAATCTGGTCTCGGGTGATCCCGGCGTTGTTCACCAGAATATCCAAGGCACCCATCGCCTCGATCGCCTGCTTGGGCAAGGCATCCACGGCCTCGCCATCGCTCAGGTTACAGGGCAGAACATGCGCCCGCTCGCCCAATTCAGCGGCCAAAGCCTCCAACGGCTCCACCCGCGTGCCCGAAAGCCCCACGGTCGCCCCCGCCTCGTGCAGCGCCTTGGCAATCGCGCCGCCAATACCGCCCGAGGCCCCGGTGACCAGCGCGCATTTTCCTGTCAGATCAAACATTTCGAATTCCCTTGTCTTGTCGGTTCAGCCGTTCAAGGCGTCTTTGGCCGCCGTCACATCGCCCGGCGTGCCCAGGTTGCGGCAGGCAACGCTGCGATCAATCCGCCGGATCATCCCCGAAAGCGCCTTGCCCGCGCCAATCTCCCACACCTCGGTCACGCCTTGCGCTGCCATGTACAAAACCGATTCGCGCCAGCGAACCGATCCGGTGACCTGCTCCACCAGCAGCGTGCGAATCTCGTCCGGGTCGCTCACCGCCTCGGCGCGCACATTGGCCACCACCGGCACGGAGGGGGCCTTGATCTCGACCGCCGCCAAGGCCTCGGCCATCACATCCGCCGCAGGCTGCATCAAGGCGCAATGGAAGGGCGCGCTTACCGGCAACAGCATGGCGCGCTTGGCCCCCTTTTCCTTGGCCAGCTCCACGGCCCGCTCCACCGCGGCCTTATGGCCCGAGACCACAACCTGCCCCGGATCGTTGTCATTCGCCGCTTGGCACACCTCGCCCTGCGCGGCCCCTTCGGCCACCTCGCGCACCGCCTCCAGATCGAGGCCCAAAATGGCGGCCATGGCCCCCTCGCCCACGGGAACGGCTTTCTGCATGGCCTCGCCGCGCGTCCGCAACAGCCGCGCGCAATCGGCCAGGCTCAAGGCCCCCGCCGCCGCCAGCGCGGAATATTCCCCAAGGCTATGCCCCGCGACCATGCTGGCCGCGTCAATCCCGATGCCCTCGGCCTCCAAGGCCCGCATCGCCGCCAGCGAGGTCGCCATCAAAGCAGGCTGCGCATTCTGGGTCAGGGTCAGCTCCTCCTGCTCCCCCTCCCAGATCAGCGACGAGAGGCTTTCGCCCAAGGCTTCGTCCACCTCATCGAACACGGCCCGGGCCGCCGGATAGGCCTCGGCCAGCTCCTTGCCCATGCCGATGGTCTGTGCCCCCTGACCGGGAAATACGAATGCGCGGCTCATCACTGTCCCTCTTCTCATGGCTTTGCCCTTCCCCCGATAGCGCGCCTCGCCGCGCGAGGCAACGCACAAACCCGGTTGGGCATAGATGCACGCCGCCTGTGCAAAGGTCGCCATTGTATGCCCCGTGCAGCGGGATACCATTCATCCCACAGATAACGGTCAGGATTCCCCAATGCCCCTCGGCAACACCCCCACCGCCTATGGCGCAGTCACCAAGACCTTTCACTGGCTCACGGCGCTTGGCATTTTTCTGGCCTTGCCCTTGGGCTATTTCGCCAATGATCTTGCCCACGCAATTGAGAACCCCGAGATTGCAACCACCGATGCGCAGGTGGCCCGCGCGGCCCTGCTATTCTCGCTGCACAAGACAATCGGTCTGACCGTGTTTTTCGTGGCCCTCGCCCGCATCCTCTGGGCGCTGACACAGACCAAACCCGGCTTGCTGAACGGCGACACGGTTCTGGAATCACGCCTCGCCGAAGTGGTCCACTGGCTGCTTTACGGCTCGCTCGTCGCCGTGCCGCTATCGGGCTGGGCGCATCACGCCTCCACCACCGGCTTTGCCCCCATCTGGTGGCCCTTCGGTCAATCCCTGCCCTTCGTGCCCAAGGATGAAAGCGTCGCGCAAATCACCGCCACCCTGCACTTCGTGCTGCAATGGGTGCTGGTCGGCGCGCTGGCCCTGCACATCGCCGGCGCACTCAAACACCACGTGATCGACCAAGACGCCACCCTGCGCCGGATGCTGCCGGGGCATACGCCGGCCCAACCCACCGCCAAACAACCCGGCCACGGGTTGCCCCTATTGGGCGCACTGGCGGTCTGGGCCCTGGTACTGATCGGGGCCAATTCCCTTGGCTGGTTCAAGGTTGACTCCACCGAACAGGCCCCCGCGCAAGCCCTCGCCTCTGTCGAAAGCGACTGGACGGTCGAAAACGGCACACTGCAAATCACCGTCGTCCAAATGGGCTCCGAGGTCACAGGCAGCTTCGCCGACTGGACCGCCGACATCAGCTACGAGGCGGAGGCCGAAAACCCCAAGGGCGATGTGACGGTCACCGTCTCGATTCCCTCGCTCACCCTCGGCTCCGTCACCGATCAGGCCATGGGGCCTGAGTATTTCAACGCCGAAGCCCACCCCACGGCCACCTTCAAAGCCGAGATCATCGAGGCCGAAGGCCTCATTGCGGAAGGGACGCTGACCATCAAGGATCAATCGGTGCCCGTCGAAATGCCCTTCGAACTGGCCATCGAAGGCGACACAGCCACCGCCACGGGGAGCCTGACCGTTGATCGCCGCGCCTTCAACATCGGCGGCGAGGCCACGGATTCTCTCGCGGCCAGCGTCGATATCCGCTTCGAATTAACCGCCACGCGGGACTAGCCGCTTGATCCCCTGCCCTACGCAGGCGATAGTTGCCCGAAACAGGCTTTGCAGGGGACAGGCATGAGCGGATTGATGGCACTTCTGGACGATGTGGCAGCCTTGGCCAAACTGGCCGCCACCTCGGTCGATGACGTGGCAGGCCAAGCCGCCAAGGCCGGATCGAAAGCCGCAGGCGCGGTGATCGACGACGCCGCCGTCACCCCCAAATACATGCAAGGGTTTTCTCCCGCCCGCGAATTGCCCATGGTCTGGCGCATCGCCCGCGCCTCGCTCTTCAACAAGCTGGTGTTCCTGCTGCCCGCCGGGCTGGCACTTTCGGCCTTCGCGCCATGGATGATCCCGCCCCTGCTGATGCTGGGCGGCGGCTATTTATGCTTCGAAGGGGCCGAGAAAATCGCCCATGCCCTTGGCTTTGGCAAAGGCCACGGGGGACCGGACGGCAGCCATGCGGAAGGCGACAAAGCCCATCTTGAAGAAGAGAAAGTCGCCGGGGCCATCAAGACCGATTTCATCCTCTCCGCCGAGATCATGACCATCGCCCTCGCCGCCATCCCCGAAAGCAATTTCTGGATGGAAGCTGCCACGCTGGCCATGGTGGCCGTGGGGATCACCGCGCTGGTCTATGGTGCGGTGGCGTTGATCGTGAAGGCCGATGACGCGGGGCTGTTCATGGCCGAAAACGGGCGGTTGGGCCTGACGCGCGCCTTGGGGCGCGGCATTGTCCGGGCCATGCCGGGGTTCATGAAGCTGCTGATGATCGTCGGCACCGCCGCGATGCTTTGGGTGGGTGGGTCGATCATCCTGCACGCGCTCGACCAAATGGGCTTTCCGGCGCTTTACGACTGGATTCACCACGTGGCTGTCGCCGCCGCCGAAGGCAAAGGCGATTGGTCGGGGGCCGTGGAATGGGGCGTTACTGCCGGCTTGGACGGGCTCTTCGGTCTCGCCCTCGGCATCGTGCTGATCCCCATCGGCGTGAAATTCGTCAAGCCGCTCTGGACGCGGATCACGGCCACAGCCTGAAAGCTCCCCCATCCGTAGGGTGCGCATGCATGCGCACCGCCCTTTTGCAACCTCTCATCGCGAAAAAGCCCGTAAGGGCTGATGAGCGCCAACCCGGCCCGCCAACAAGAAAGGGCCTGCCGAACCGGCAGGCCCTGAAATAGTCCGAGAGTGAGACCTTACTCGGCTTTCATCGCCTCGATCGAGATCATCACCTCAACCTCGTCGCCCACCGCCGGAGCAAATTTGCCAAGGCCGAAGTCCGACCGCATCAGTGTCGTGGTGGCATCGAACCCGGCCCAGTCCTTGTTCTGCATGGGGTGCGAGGCCGCTTTGTTCAGCTTGGCGTCAAGAACAACCGATTGGGTTGTGTCGTTCACAGTCAGATCACCGGTGATCTTGGCGGTATCCTCGCCCGTCACCTCGATACCCGTGGAGGTGAAGGTGATCATGTCGCCCTCGCTCGCGCCGAAGAAGTCGTCCGACATGAAATGCTCGAACCGCTTCTCCCAGCCGGTCAGCATCGACATGGTCGGCATCGACACGGAAACCGACGAGGCCGCCGGGTCTTCCTGGTCGAACATGATCTCGCCCTCAAAGCCCGAGAACATGCCGTAAGTGGTCGAATATCCGAGGTGATTATAAGAAAAAACAACTTGGCTGTGGCTCGAATCCAGAACGTATTTCTCCGGTTCCGCCACGGCTCCGGTTGCGGTCAGGGCAAGAACTGCCGCCGTCGCGAGCGCTGTGTTTTTCATTTGAGGTGCCTCCTGGCTTTAAAAAATACAAACCTTAGAATGGAGCACCTACCCCGATAAACAATCCCGCAAGGTCAAACATAATCTGTTATCTGGCGAACATTGCGCCACCGACCCGCGGACGGGCCGCAGATCAGGCCGCCTGGGGCAAAAGCCCGCGCAGGGCCTTTTCGGTCTCGGCATCGGGCAAGCGGATCGAAACGATCTGCTGGCCCGTCGCATCACATGCGGTCAAAGCATGCCCCTCAAGCGACACCTCCGACAGCGCGTCAAGGTCATAAACCTCGCGCAGGCGAAGGTTGCCGCAGGCATCCGTCGTCACGACACGCAACTGCCGGTTCAATGTATCAAGATGTACCTCGGGCATGTCCTCGGTCTGATCCAAAGCGCTGATCAGCATCAGCCCGAGGCCCAGCATGCACACCGACACGAAGAGTTTGATCATCTGCATCGCCGCGTCGCCCGCGGGCACGGCCCACATGCCAACCGCGGCCATCAACAGGGCCGTCCCGACACCCATCTTGATCCCACGCTTCAGGGCACAACCCACCGACGCCCTGCCGCGTGAAAGGCGATCCTCGGAAAAGGTGTTCGGGCCATCTGGAAAAGCAACCATCGTCGTCCCCTCCTCGTCTTGCTGTTTCTTGTCCTCGCTGCCCAATCTCTTCGCGAAAACGGACAAGAATACGGCAGGGCCAAGGTTTCTTTTCGCACCGGACTGGCCTCTTGCACCGCGCTGCAATCCATCGTAAAGACACGCTTCCTTTCGCAGTTTTTCATGAACCGCGCAGTCTCTCGTGGACGGGTCGCGGAAGGATGCAAGACCCGCCTTTGAAATGCGCCCAGACAGAAGTGGAGATAACATGCCGCTCTACGAGCATGTTTTTATTTCGCGTCAGGATTTGTCCAACGCGCAAGCTGAAGGCCTCATCGAACATTTTGGCACCGTGCTGTCCGACAACGGCGGCAAACTCGTGGATAGCGAGTACTGGGGCGTCAAAACCATGGCCTACAAGATCAACAAGAACCGCAAGGGCCACTACGCCTTCCTGCGCACCGACGCACCCGCCTCGGCCGTTCAGGAAATGGAGCGCCTGATGCGCCTGCACGACGACGTCATGCGCGTCATGACCATCAAGGTCGACGAGCACGAGGAAGGCCCCTCGGTCCAGATGCAGAAAAAAGACGACCGTGGCGAACGCCGCGAACGTCGTTGATCATCGCTTGAAGAAAGGACACTAACCCATGGCTGCAAAACCGTTTTTCCGCCGCCGCAAGGTCTGCCCCTTCTCGGGCGACAATGCACCCAAGATCGACTACAAGGACACCAAACTGCTGCAACGCTACATCAGCGAACGCGGCAAGATCGTGCCCTCGCGCATCACCGCCGTCTCGGCCAAGAAGCAGCGTGAACTGTCCCGCGCCATCAAGCGCGCGCGCTTCCTCGCCCTGCTGCCCTACGCCGTGAAGTAAGGAGAGAGCATCATGCAAGTTATCCTTCTCGAACGCGTGGCCAAACTGGGCCAGATGGGCGACGTCGTCGACGTCAAGCCCGGCTTTGCGCGCAACTTCCTGCTGCCCCAGGGCAAGGCCCTGTCAGCATCGGATCAGAACATCGCAGACTTCGAAGCCCGCAAGGCGCAGCTCGAAGCCCGCAACCTTGAAACCAAGAAAGAGGCCGAAGCCCTGGCCGCGAAGATCGACGGTCAGCAATTCGTCGTGATTCGCCAAGCCTCCGACGGCGGCAGCCTCTACGGCTCGGTCTCAACCCGTGACGCCGCAGCCGTGGCCAAAGAGGAAGGTGTGACTGTTGACCGCAAGCAGGTCATCATCCGTCAGCCGATCAAAACCCTCGGTCTGCACGAGGTCGAGGTGCACCTGCACCCCGAGGTCGAGGCCGTGATCACCCTCAACGTCGCCCGTTCTCCCGAAGAGGCCGAGCTTCAGTCCACCGGCAAATCCATTCAGGACGCCGCCGCCGAGGCCGAGGCCGCCGCCGACTACGAGATCGCCGAACTCTTCGACGATATCGGCTCCGCCGCGTCGGACGACGAAGAACTGGCCGAAGCCGTTGAAGAAGTCCTGCCCGAGTCCGACGAGGACGAAGAGAGCAAGCAAGACTGATCTCAGTCCAGAAACAATCACGAAAGGCCGCGCAAATCGTTTTGCGCGGCTTTTTTTATGATCCCGCGCCATCTCGACAGCGATTTATAATGCGTGTTAACGTCTTGGGGCGCAATAATTTGTATAGTCGCGTATCAGTAGTCGACGTCACCGAATGCAAGGGTTACCATGAACACAGTTAGTATTGACAAAGCCATCGGCGCACGCATCCGTACCTACCGTAAAGCGCTGGGGCTCAGCCAGACAGACCTTGCCAAAGAAATTGGTATCACGTTTCAACAGGTCCAAAAATACGAAAGCGGTGCCAACCGCGTCGCCGCGTCCCGACTTTGGGACATCTCCGATGCACTGGGAATTTCGGTTCTGTCGCTTTTTCAGGACATCGGTGAAGACGGCGGCGATGGGCCGGGTACACCGCTTGAACTGCTCGATCTGTACACCGCCATGCCCGCGACACGACGGGTCGAGCTCATGACATACGCGCGGCAGCTGTCTCAGAAACTGCAAAGCTCCGCCTCGCCATAGGAATGCAACCAACCTCCGATGATCAAGCCCACGAACCTCGTCGATATCGCCAGCACCCCGGGCAGGCAACGTGATTACGTCGCGCACCTGAAAACGCTTTGCGACAGTCTCGGCGTGGAACACGCAACGTATTTTTCGGCCAATCCCATCTCGGGTACGATGCACGGCTTCACCACCTACCCCGACGCGTGGAAAGCGCACTACGTCAGCGAGGGCCTGCAAACCCACGATCCGACCCTGAGTTCAGCGGCGCGGTCCGTGGCCCCGGTTGATTGGAAACGGCTGGATCGCAACGACGCCTTCGGTCGCGTCTTCCGCGATGCCAATGATTTTGGCCTGCCCAATCAAGGGGTCACGGTCCCGATCCGCGGCCTGTTCGGTGAAATCGGCCTGCTCTGCGCCTGCGCCACCATGTCCTCCAACGAATGGACCAAGTTGCGCCGCGACATCACCGGGGATCTGCTCAGCAACGCGGTTCACCTGCACGACACGGTGATGAATTCCGACCCGCTTCTGCGCGCCTTGCGCCAACCCAATCTTTCCAGCCGCGAGATTGAAATCCTGCAATGGGTCGCCGCGGGCAAGTCACAGCAGGACGTGGGCGACATCCTTTCAATCTCGCCCCGCACGGTCGAGGTGCACCTGCGCTCCACACGCGAGAAGCTCTGCACCATCTCCACAGCACAGGCCGTGGGACGCGCCGTCAGCCTCGGGATCATTCAACCCGGCTGACACCGGCACGGCGCGCCGCAAAAGGTAGTGCAACCCCAAGTAGTTGACTTATCCACAGTCGCACGCCGAATCCATGTTTTCGCGCACTTGCATACGGGATTCCCCCAATACCGCCTCGCATCGCTGGTGCTATTCTCGGACCAATACTAATAAGCCGAGGAAGCAAGACCATGATCTTAGTTATCGACGCTCTGAACCGGCATCGGTTCGGCTCTGTTCTGGACGACATGTACAAACTTCGTGCGCGCGTCTTCAAAGACCGCATGGGATGGGACGTCAAAGTGCGCAACGGACGTGAATTCGACCTGTTCGACGATCTTGACCCCGCATATCTTGTCGCGCTGGACGACGACTATCAGGTCGTCGGATGCAACCGGATGCTGCAAACCACGGGCCCGCACATGCTGGCCGACGTGTTCCAGGACATCCTCTGCGGCGAACCGCCCCTGCGCAGCGCCACGGTCTGGGAAAACACGCGCTTTTGCATCGACACCGACCGCATCAAGCGCAAGAACGATGGGCGCAGCGTTTCCTATACCGCCTGCGAACTGATGGCCGGGATCGCCGAATACGCCTATGACTCCGGCATCTCCGATGTGATCTCCGTCGTCGACCCGGCGATGGACCGTATCCTCAAGCGCAGCGACAATGCCCCCTGCGACTATATCGGCAAAACCGTGCAGATGGGCAAAACCAAGGCGCTCGCCGCTCTCAGCGACATCACAGAGGAACGGATCAACCGCATCCGCGCCTTCGCAGGTATCACCGGCAACATCTTCGCGGACGAGAATACCGTTGCCGAAGCCCTCGCCGCACGGGGTAAAGGCCCGGACCTCTCACCCGACCTGACCGATTACTGCGACCAGCAAATCTCGGATGCCCGCACCGAGAAAGAAAGGGAAGCGGCCCTGGCCCTGCAACGCACGCTCCGCAGCGCCTTCAGCACACAACCAAACTGCGACGCTTAACGGCACCCCCCCGACGTCGCAGTTAGCAAAAGGGCCGCCCATTAGGCGGCCCTTTTCATCTCGCATAGGTCAAGAGAACGCTTATTCGGCGTCCATCTCCTCGATGGCTTTCTCCAGATCGTCCTTGCTGACCTCTTTCTCGGTCACAGAGGCCAACTCAGCCACATAGTCAATGACCTTATCCTCGAAGATCGGCGCGCGCAGCTGCTGACGCATCTGCGGGTTGTTCTGCACGAACTCGAAGAACTGACGTTCCTGACCGGGGTACTGACGCGCCTGTTCCATGACCGCCTGGGTCATTTCCGCATCGGTCACCTCAACCTCGGCCTTCTGGCCCAGTTCAGCCAAAAGCAGGCCCAGGCGCACCCGGCGCTCGGCCAGCTTGGTGTGCTCCTCGGTGGGCTCGATCTCGGGATGATCGTGGCCCTCGACCTCGGGGTTATCCTCGTGCCACATCTGGTGGGCAATCTGCTTGGCCTCGGCCTCCACCATGCTCGGCGGCAGCTCGAAGGATACCATCTTGTCCAGCTCGTCCAGCATCGCGCGCTTCATCACCGCACGACCCGCGCCGGCATACTCGGATTCCAGACGCTCGCGGATCTGTCCCTTCAGGTCGTCAAGGCTCTCGGCGCCATACTTGGTAGCCAACTCGTCGTTGATCTCGGCGGCGACGGGTTCCTTCACTTCCTTGACGGTACATTCGAAAACCGCGTCTTTACCGGCCAGATGCTCGGCCCCGTATTCCTCGGGGAAGGTCACCTTGACCTCTTTCTCCTCACCGGCCTTCACGCCAACAAGCTGCTCCTCGAACCCGGGGATAAAGCTGTCCGAGCCCAGCGTCAGCGGGTAATCCTCGGCAGACCCCCCTTCAAAGGCCTCGCCATCGACCTTGCCGACAAAGTCGATCACGACCTGATCGCCGTCTTTCGACTTGGTGCCTTTCTTGCGGTCCTTGAAGTCCTGCGCGCTCTCGGCCAGATTGCCAAGCGCCTCGTCAACAGCCGCATCGTCGGCTTTGACAACCATCTTCTCCAGCTTGATGGATTTCAGGTCCACCTCGGGGATATCGGGCAGCGCCTCATAGGTCATCTCGACCTCGACATCGTCGCCCTCTTGCCAATTCTCATTGGTCATCTTCACGGCCGGTTCCGCCGCCGGGCGCTCGCCGCTGTCCTCAAAGTGCTTCGACATCGCACCGTCAACGGCTTCCTGCATGGCCTCACCCAGAACACGCTGGCCGAACTGCTTTTTCAAAAGCGGCAGCGGCACCTTGCCCTTGCGAAAGCCCTTCATCTCGATGTCAGGCTGCGCGTCTTTCAGCTTGTCCATCACCTTGTCGTCAAGCTCCTGCGCGGTCAGAAGCAATTTATATCCGCGTTTCAGCCCTTCATTCAGGGTCTCGGTGACCTGCATTGTCGTCCTCTCATATGCATCGGGCCGCGGAGGCGTCCGCGGCGGTCAAAATCAAGCGCCCTTCTAGGGATGACACGGCAAAGGCGCAAGCAGAGTCTTGGGGCACAGCACAAACCCGCGCCAGTTCTCAGAATCTAAGAACGAAGGGACGCGCCCGACCCTGGGTGGGCGCACCACACCATCTGATTTCCGCCGCACGCTCAAAAGAAGAGATGTCGCGCATACTGCGCATGACCTCGCCAAAGCGCCCTCCCGGGGGGAGGGGTGAGAGGCGTCCCGGAAACGCTCCGGCGGAGCGTTTCAGCCTCGAACGCGCAAAGCGCCGGACGGGCGCGGCCCGGCCTTGCAGTCCGGGCCAAACTTATGGCCAAGCCCTCACTTCAACCGAAACCGATTGCGCAGGCCCAAGGCCAGCAGGAAGAAAAACACCGCCCCGAATACCGTCTGCAACCCTGCAAAATATTTCAGGCTAATCGGCAACCCCACCAAGACCTCCGCGAAAAACGCCCGCGACAACCCCAGAAACGCAAAGACATTCGCAAACGACAGGCCAATCCCCGACCACCCGGGCGAGGCCGCGACACGTTCGGGCACATCATGGCCCATCGGGGCCAGAAAATAGCCCCAGAACATCGCCGCCCCCAACGCCCAAAGCCCCGCCAAAACAGCCGCCGGGCGCATCACCGAAATCCCGCTATCGGCAAACTTGCGATAGAGAACGAAAAGCCCCGTCTCAAACCGCCCCGCCAGAGCCTCCTTGCA
>NZ_CAJXNN010000018.1 GCF_913057115.1 uncultured Roseovarius sp. | reverse complement strand
TATCCGGCAAGGCTGTCCACGCCTTCCTGAATCCGGGCACCACCCGAATCGTTGATGCCGATCACCGGCGCGCCGTTTTGCATCGCCATGTCCATGATCTTGCAAATCTTCATCGCATGGGTGGCCGACACCGACCCGCCCAGAACCGTAAAGTCCTGACTGAAAACATAGACCTGACGACCATTGATCGTGCCCCAGCCGGTCACGACACCATCGCCATAGGGGCGGTTTTTCTCCATCCCGAAGTCGGTGCAACGATGCGCGACGAACATGTCGAACTCTTCAAAGCTGCCTTCATCCAACAACAGGTCTATGCGCTCACGCGCGGTCAGCTTGCCCTTGGAGTGCTGTGCATCAATACGCTTCTCGCCGCCGCCCAAACGGGCCTCGGTCCGGCGTCCTTCTAGTTCTTGAAGAATATCTTTCATGGCGGTCCCCTTGCGATTTTGCCCGGACCATAGGCAAAACATACCTTGACACAAAGAAGATTTCGGCAAATTTGCAAAGAAAAGCAAAGCCTTATCTGCAAAATTGAATAACTGCAAAATTGACTGCTCTGTGCAGCGCGTCACAGAATGCTGTGCATGGACAAAGCGAGTGGGTGGTCCTAACGCTGGATTATGAACGACCGTCCCACCATACGCCTGCTGGATCGTAGCACCCCGCCGCATATCCTGACGTTGATTCTGCTGGCCGGAATATCGGCCTTGGCGATGAACATCTTTTTGCCCTCGCTTCCGGGCATGACCGCCTATTTCGACACCGAATACCGGCTTATCCAACTCTCGGTTGCGCTTTACCTCGCGGTCAACGCAAGCCTGCAAATCATCATGGGGCCGATCTCGGACCGGCTGGGCCGCAGGCCGGTGATCCTCGGCGGTATGGGCATTTTCCTCCTCGCTACGCTTGGCTGCATCTTTGCCTCCAACATATTGATATTCCTGACATTTCGCATGATTCAGGCCACCGTCGTCGTGGCCATGGTTCTCAGCCGCGCGGTGGTGCGCGACATGGTTCCCGAACGCGAAGCCGCCAGCATGATCGGCTATGTCACCATGGGCATGGCCGTGGTGCCGATGATCGGCCCGGCCATCGGCGGCGTTTTGGACCAAGTCTTTGGTTGGAAAGCGAATTTCTGGGCGCTTTTCATCCTTGGCGTGGGCGTCTTCTGGCTCACATGGCGCGATTTGGGCGAAACCGCCCCGCTTTCAGGCCGCAGCCTGGCGCAGCAATTCCGCGAATACCCTGAGCTTCTGACCTCGCCGCGCTTCTGGGGCTACTCCATGGCCGCCGCGCTGGCCTCGGGGGCCTTTTTTGCCTATCTGGGCGGCGCGCCCTTCGTCGGCGACAGGGTCTTCGGCCTCGACCCGGCCACGCTGGGCCTTTATTTCGGAGCGCCCGCGATCGGGTATTTCCTCGGCAATTTCATCTCGGGCCGTTTCTCCGTCCGCGTCGGCGTGAACCGCATGGTGCTTTGGGGCACGCTGTTCAATGCAGGCGGTATCGGATTGAATTTATTGCTTTTTTACGCAGGGCTGGGCACGCCGCTGACCTTCTTTGGCCTGATGACCATGATGGGCTTGGGCAACGGCATGCTGATTCCCAACGCCACCGCAGGCGCGCTTTCGGTGCGCCCGCATCTGGCAGGCACGGCAAGCGGGTTGTCGGGTGCGATGATGATTGGCGGGGGCGCTGCGCTGTCGGCCCTCGCGGGTGCTTTGCTAGGCCCCGGGACCGGTGCATTCCCGCTTTTGTGGATCATGCTGTGCACCGCCATGGGCGCCATCGTAGCCATCGGGGTGGTCATTTGGCGCGAACGCAAGCTGACCATGGCATAACGTACGAGTCGTACGACCAACCCCCTATTTTCGTACGAAAATCGCCCCGATGCCGGAGCCCTTCGTACGAGTCGTACGAACCACCGGCAAAACCCCCTTTACGCGCCATCCGCAAATTTGCAAAAGATGATTGCAACACGGCAAATCTGCAAACCATGCCTGCGGGGGACAACCACCATGCCAACCCAGAAACTCTATGCCGGGGCCAAGCTGCGCGAAACCCGGCAACGCCTTGGCCTGACGCAAAAGGATTTCGCGGGCAAGCTGGGGGTCTCGCTGCCCTATCTCAACCAGATGGAAAACAACAACCGGCCGGTCAGCACCACGGTGGTTCTGGCCCTCGCGCAAGAGTTCGGCTTTGACGTCACCGAACTTTCCACCGGCGACGCCGAACGTATGGTCAGCGATATGCGCGAGGCGCTGGCCGACCCGGTTTTCGCCGACGATCCCCCGCCCCTGTCGGACCTGCGCCTGACAGCCTCCAACGCGCCTGCCTTGGCCCGCGCCTTTCTGGAACTGCACCGCAGCTACCGGCAAACACACGAACGCCTTGCCAGTCTGGACGAGGCGCTTGGCCGCGAGGATGCCCGCACCCAGCCCAGTCCATGGGACGAGGTGCGCGATTTCTTCCACTACTGCGACAACTACATCGACGCGGTCGACCACGCCGCCGAAGGCTTTGCCCAGCCCACCGGCGCACAACGCGGCGTGCGCGATATCGCCCATGATCGCCTGTCAGACATGGGCATCAGCGTCAGCCTTGCCGACACCGGCAAGCTGCGCCACTTCGACCGCGACAGCGGCACGCTTTACCTGTCGTCCCGGGCCGAGCCGGAAACCCGTACCTTCCAGATGCTTCTACAGGTCGCCCTGCTGACCCAAGACAAGCTGATCGAAGCCACGCTTGATCTGGCTCGCTTCCAATCCGACGCCGCCCGTGCCATCGCCAAGATGGGGCTGGCCAATTACTTCGCGGGCGCGGCTCTCATGCCCTATGGCATGTTCCTTGAGGCCGCCCAGGAAACTCGCCACGATCTGGAAATCCTCGCCAACCGCTTCGGGGCCTCCATCGAGCAGATCTGCCACCGCCTCAGCACCCTGCAACGCCCCGGAGCCAAGGGCGTGCCGTTTTTCTTCGTCCGCGTCGATCAGGCGGGCACCATCACCAAACGCCACAGCGCCACGCGCCTGCAATTCGCCCGCTTCGGCGGGGCCTGCCCGCTTTGGAACGTGCACCGCGCGTTCGAGACACCGGGCCGCTTCCTGCGCCAACTGGCCGAAACCCCCGATGGTGTGCGCTATATCAGCCTTGCCCGCGACGTCAGCAAACCGGGCGGCAGCTTCGGCGCGCCCGTGCGCCGCTTCGCCATCGCCCTGGGGTGCGAGGTGAAACACGCCGACGCGCTGGTCTATGCCGACGATCTGGACCTGACCAATTCCCATGGCTTTGAGCCTATCGGCATCTCTTGCCGTATCTGCGAGCGCACCAATTGCCACCAACGCTCGGTCCCGCCGCTGGAACGGCAATTGCAGGTCACGCCGGATGAACGCGACGTGCTGCCTTACCGCGTGGGTTAAGCCATGCTGTGGCGGCTGGCCTTGGTCTTTGGGCTGTTGACCGGTGGCGCTTGGTTTTCATTGCACGCGATCGAACGTGCAATTGTCTATCCTTTTGACGCCACGCGCATCGCCCCGGCCACTGCGGGTGTGCCGGAAATGCAGGAGGTGGAACGCGCCGGGCTGGTGGTTTGGGAGGCCACCGCGAAACCCGGTCAGCCCACGATCTTCTACCTGCACGGCAATGCCGGAAACCTGGCAAACCGCGCGGGCCGGTTTTCGCGCTTCATGGCGCGGGGCTATGGCGTGATTGCGCCCGCTTACCCCGGCTCTTCCGGCAGCGCCGGCACCCCCTCGCAAGAGGCGATCACCAAGGCCATCGCGGACATCTGGCGCGATTTGCCACAGGACGCGCGCGTGGTGATCTATGGCGAAAGCCTTGGGACGGGCGTGGCGGTACAGCTTTTGGGCTCGGTCGTGACGGATGCGGAAAATGGCCTGTCCCCCGCGGGCGTGATCCTTGAGGCGCCCTTTACCTCGGTCCACGACGTGGCCCGGCATCTTTACCCCGGCATTGATCCGCTACTGGCGCATCTGACGCAGGAGTGGGCCAGCATGTCGGGGGCCGCGCAACTGACCATGCCGCTTTTGGTGGTGCATGGGCAGAACGACCAGATGATCCCGCCGGAGCAGGGCCGTGCGCTTTTTGAGGCGGCGGCCAGCGACGACAAACGGTTTTTGGAAGTCCCCGGTGCGGGCCACACCGATCTTTGGCGCAGCGATACCGTGCCAGAGCTTTGGACCTTCATCAATCGCGTTAATTAAGAACCGTAGTGTTTTGATTATAAATGAATAAGGCGGCCACTTGGACCGCCCCATTTTGTATTATGTCTTGCCAATATCAGGCCTTGAGCATCTGGTACAGCTCATCCTTCAGCGCCGCGCGCTTCTTGCGCATGTCTTCCTCGGCGAACTGGCCAACGGGCTCCACGTTGGTTTCCGCCCGGTGCACGGCGCGGTTCACCTCGTGATATTCATCGGCCAGCTTGGCGAAATGCGCATCCGAGGATTTCATCTCGGTGATCTTGCCGGCCAGTTCGGGGAATTCCTCGTGCAGTTCGTGGGGGGTGTGAGACATGTCGCGCGACTCCTTGTTTGTCGTTGTTCCGGGACAGGCTAGTCATGGACAGGGCCTCTCGGCTTTGACCAAGATCAAATGAAGGGTGATTTCGACGCCCGCCAGCCGGCTTTTCGCGCCTCTGCCTCGGAACAGAACCACCGCTCCCCGCGGGAGGGCGAAATTCGCGTGCGGTCGTAGTGTTCCTGCCCGGGCCGATGGTAAATCCGCGCACCACTGCGGGAGATATTGCCCTTGATCCGGCAGGCCCCTTGCACGGCTCGCCGCTTGCCATGGCGAAACGCCTCGGGCGCGGTGTAGCGCCCCGCGTGCAGGCCGCGTCGCGCGGCCTTGGCCCGCGCCTCATGGGCGACATAGGCCCGCGAATACTGGCGATAGGCCACGGCCATGCCCGCCTCAACCATCCGCGCGCCGATGTCTGCGCCTCCGGCGCGGCAGGTCGCGACAAGGCGGCCAAAGCGGTCACGCTCACGCGGCTGGCAGGCCACCGGCGTGCCGCCGATGATCTGCCGCAACCTTGCCTTTGCCGCTTGCCCGCAGGGCCAGTCGCCACCGCGCGCGTCCTCGCACCGCTGATCATGCTCAGGCGCATCAATTCCGAAAAGCCGCACGGTCTCCCCCGCTACCATCAAGGTATCGCCATCCATGACCCGCACCTGCCCATCGGACACCTCGGGCACCTCGGAGCCGATACACCCCGCCAGAAAAAACACGAGGCCAAAAGATGAACAAATCCTTAACATCCCTCCCATATGGCCGGGTTGGCGGCACCGATCAAGCCAAGGCTCGCCAAAGGGTTAAAACGGATAGGCCAGCACAACCGCCAAGGCGTTTCGAAACGCCTTGGACAACGCAAATTCGAATTTGCGTCCAAAGCGCCTTCGAAGGCGCTTGGAGAAAGGCGTTTCGAAACGCCTTTCACGGCCGACCACGAAAACCGGACATCACGGGAGAGGCGTACAAAAGGCACCGACGTTTCGTAGGTTCTGCACCGCACGCCCTGCACAATACCGACGCGATACCGACGTTGTGCCGACGCAAAGCAGATGACCGTTTTTCTTGTTGACCAAGGGGTTAGCGACGGTTCTTGCCACTCACCGCTGCGCCGCCCGCCAATCAGGATGCACCCAGGGCTGGGCATTCTCGGGGGGCAAGGGCGCGCGGCCAAGGATATGGTCGCTGGCCTTTTCGCCCACCATGATCGACGGCGCATTGAGGTTGCCGTTGGTGATGCGCGGGAAGATCGAGCTATCGGCCAGACGCAGGCCCTCCACCCCGATCACCCGGGTTTCACTGTCGACCACCGCCATGCGATCATCTGCCCGGCCCATCTTGCAGGTGCCGCAGGGGTGATAGGCGCTTTCGGCGTGTTCGCGGATGAAGCCATCTATCTCATCATCGCTTTGAACCTCTGCACCGGGTTGGATTTCATGGCTGAGGTAGGGTTTGAAGGCCTCCTGCCCGATAATCTCGCGCGTGAGGCGGATACATTTGCGGAACTCTTGCCAGTCGCTTTCCTCGGACATGTAGTTGAACCGGATCACCGGGTCATCACCCGGGTCGGCACTGCGCAGGCTGATCGTGCCGCGCGACTTGCTGCGCATCGGGCCGACATGCGCCTGAAAGCCATGCCCCTCGGCGGCCACCTTTCCGTCATAGCGCACAGCAATAGGCAGGAAATGGAACTGGATATCGGGGTAATCGACCCCGGCCTCCGAGCGGATGAAGCCGCAGGATTCGAACTGGTTCGAGGCGCCCGGCCCCGTGCGGGTGAACAGCCACTGCGCCCCGACCCAGGCCTTGCCAAAGAGGTTCCAGTATTTGTAGAGGCTTACCGGCTGGCTGGCCGCCATCTGCACGTAAACCTCAAGGTGGTCTTGCAGGTTCGCGCCCACGCCGGGGCGGTCGGCTTTCACGTCAATGCCATGCTCGGCCAGATGCGCGGCGGGGCCGACACCCGAGAGCATCAGGAGCTTGGGGGAATTGATCGACGAGGCCGCAAGGACCACCTCGGCCCGTGCGCGGATCACCTGAATTCGGCCGTTCACCTGAGCCTCCACCCCCACCGCGCGGCCATCCTCGATCACCACGCGCTGCACGAAACACCGCAGCAGGTCGCAGTTCTCGCGCTTCAACGCAGGCTTGAGGTAGGCACTGGCGGCAGACCAGCGTTGCCCCTTGTGGACGGTCATATCGAAGGGGCCGAAGCCCTCTTGCTGTTCACCGTTATAGTCCTTGGTGATCGGATACCCAGCCTGCCCACCAGCCTCGACAAAGGCGCGTGTCAGCGGATTTTTCATCGCCCCGCGCGTGACATGCAACGGCCCGTCCGTGCCGCGCCACGATGGATCACCGCCATGACCACCGTCATGCCAGCATTCCTGCCGCTTGAAATAGGGCAGCACATCGGCATAGCCCCAGCCCTCGGCCCCGCTATCGCGCCAATGGTCAAAGTCATGCGCATGGCCGCGCACATAGGCCATGCCGTTGATCGAGCTTGAGCCACCAATCACCTTGCCACGCGGACAGGCCAAACGGCGGTTGCCCAAATGCGGCTCGGGCTCGCTTTGATAGCCCCAGTCATAGCGGCGCATATTCATCGGATAACTCAAGGCACCGGGCATCTGGATGAACGGCCCGGCATCACTGCCGCCATGTTCCAGCACCAGCACCCGATGCCCGGCCTCGGACAACCGGTAAGCCATGGCGCAGCCCGCGCTGCCTGCGCCCACGATGATGTAATCGGCTTCCATACCCGCGATCCCCCCGGGCTAAAATGTCAGAATGGTGCCTCTGTCTCGCCCATGCGGACGTAGACGGATTTGACCTGTGAATAATGCGCGATCGCCTCTTTCGAGTTCTCGCGCCCCACGCCCGAGGCCTTGACCCCGCCAAAGGGCACCTCGACCGGGGCGTCGTTGTAGGAGTTGATGAAGCAACTGCCCGCCTGAAGCTGTCCGATCACCCGGTGACCGCGCTGCAGATCGCAGGTATAGACCCCTGCCGACAGCCCATAAGGCGTGGCGTTGGCCCGGGCGATCACTTCATCCTCATCCTCGAAGTCCAAGACGCTCAGCACCGGGCCAAAAATCTCTTCGCGGGCGATGGTCATATCGTCCCTGACATCGGCAAAGACCGTCGGTTCGATCCAGCAACCCGGCTTGTCGATGCGGTTGCCGCCGGTGATCAAGCGCGCCCCCTCGGATTTGCCCTTCTCGATATAGCCCAGCACGATCTGCAATTGCGCTTCGCTGACCATGGGGCCAAAGCTGGTGGCTTCGTCCAGCGGGTCACCGATAACGGCATCTTTCAGGCGCTCGGCCATGCGGGCCAGAAACGCCTCCTTTATGGATTGATGCACGAAAACCCGCGTCCCGTTGGAACAGACCTGCCCCGTGGAATAGAAATTCCCAAGGATCGCGCCGGAAATCGCATCCTCAAGGCTGGCGTCGTCAAAGACCACCATGGGGGATTTGCCGCCCAACTCCATGGTGACATGCTTCATGCCCTCGGCCGCCGCCGCATAAACCTTGCGCCCCGTCGGCACCGACCCGGTGAGCGAGACCTTGGCGACGCGCGGATCGGTGACCAAGGGGGCCCCAACGCCACCCTTGCCTTGCACCACGTTAAAGAGGCCTGCCGGCGCGCCCGCCTCCATCAGGATTTCGGCCACTTTCAGCGCCGACAAGGGCGTGACCTCCGAGGGTTTGAACACCATGGCATTGCCGCAGGCCAAGGCCGGGGCGGCTTTCCAGCAGGCGATTTGCGTGGGGTAGTTCCACGCCCCGATCCCGGCGCAAACGCCCAAGGGCTCGCGAATGGTATAGGCCCAATCGCCGCCCGGCAGGGGGATATGTTCGCCCGTCAGGGAGGCGGCCAGCCCGCCGAAATACTCCAAAGCATCCGCGCCGCTGGTGGCATCGGCCACGCTGGTTTCCTGATAAGGCTTGCCGGTGTCCATGGTTTCCAGCACCGAGAGATCATGGTTGCGCTCGCGCATGATATCGGCGGCGCGACGCAGCACGCGGCCCCGCTCCATCCCCGAGAGCCTGGCCCAGTCCTTTTGGGCGGCCTCTGCGGCGCTAATCGCTGCGTCCAGAACCTCGGGCGTGGCCTCATGCAGCTGCGCGATCTCCTCGCCTGTGGCGGGGTAGATCACCGGCAGCGGCGTGCCGCTTTCGTCTTCCATGTACTGGCCATTCACGAAATGGCTGGCCTTGGGTTGGGTTGGATAGGTCATGTCGCCTCCGGCGGGAGTATTTGGGGAAAGATGAAGGGGTTATTCGCCACGTGGGAAGCGTTGGTTTTCTTCCACCTCGTTGAGGTCCATGTGGTTGCGCATGTAGCGTTCCGAGGCCTTTTGCAGCGGTTGGTAATCCCAAGGGTAATAGCCGCCCTGGCGCAGGGCCTCGTAAACCACCCAGCGGCGGGCTTGGCTTTCGCGGACCTGCGCGTCGAATTGATCCAAGCACCAGCGGTCATCGGCCATGTCGCTGAAATGCTTGAGGGTCTCAGTGTGGGCCGGGTCCTCGGCGAGGTTGGTCAGCTCATGCGGGTCGGCGTCGAGATCAAAGAGTTGATCGGGGTCGAGCGCGCAGCGGGTGTATTTCCAGCGGCTCTCCCGCAGGCTGACAAGCGGCGCGTAGGAGGCTTCGGCGGCGTATTCCATGGCCACCGGAGCGGCGCGCGTGGTGCCTTGGCCTTGGGGCACAAGGCTTTGGCCTTCGGTCCAGGGGGCGACCTCCTCCATCGACACGCCCGCCAGATCGCAAAGCGTCGGGCAGACGTCGATATTGCTGACCGGTTCGGTCACCAGCCCCGGCTCCATATTGGGCGAGGAGATCATCAGGGGGACGCGGGCGGAGCCTTCATAGAAGGACATCTTGAACCAAAGCCCCCGTTCGCCCAGCATATCGCCGTGATCCGAGACAAAGAGGATGATGGTGTCCTCCTCCTGACGCGTGCCGCGCAGGGCCTCCATCACCTCGCCGATCTTGTCATCAAGGTAGGAGATATTGGCGAAATAGGCGCGGCGGGAGCGGCGGATATCCTCTTGCGAGATGTTGAACGACCGCCAGTCGTTGGCATCGAAGATGCGCTTGGAATGGGGGTCGTGATCCTCATAGTTCATCGCCGGGATCTCGGGCAGAAGATGCTCGCACTCCTCGTACAAGTCCCAGTATTTGCGGCGCGCCACGTAAGGGTCATGCGGATGGGTGAAGCTGACGGTCAGGCACCAAGGCCGGTCGTCATGGCCGCGGCCCAAATCATAGACCTTGCGGGTGGCGTGATAGGCCACCTCGTCGTCATACTCCATCTGGTTGGATATTTCGGCCACGCCCGCGCCGGTCACCGATCCAAGGTTGTGATACCACCAATCAATCCGCTCACCCGGCTTGCGGTAATCGGGCGTCCAGCCGAAATCGGCGGGGTAGATATCGGTGGTCAGGCGTTCCTCGAACCCGTGCAACTGATCGGGGCCGACGAAATGCATCTTGCCCGAAAGGCAGGTTTGATAGCCCGCACGGCGCAGGTGGTGGGCATAGGTGGGAATATCAGCAGAGAATTCGGCGGCATTGTCATAGACACGCGACCGCGAGGGCAAAAGCCCCGACATGAAGCTCGCCCGCCCCGGCGCGCAGAGCGGCGAGGCGGTATAGGCATTGCGAAACCGCGTGGAGCGGTCGGCCAGCGCCTTGAGGTTGGGCGCATGCAGCCAGTCCGCCGGGCCGTCGGGAAACAAGGTGCCGTTGAGTTGATCCACCATGAAAATGAGGATGTTGGGCCGTTTGGTCATGCCGTGCTGTCCTGTGCCAATGAGGTGTCGAGATAATGCAGAAGAACGTCGACAGCGGCCTCGGGCGCAATGCCCCGCTCGCCCAGCGCCTGCCGGATATAAAGCCCGTCGATCATCGCAGCCGTACCGCGCGTGAGCGTCCGGGCGCGGTCAGGCGCGATCTGCCGGAAGGCATGGTGCAGATTCGAGCGCACCCGCCGCTGGTAGATATGCAGCAAGCGCCGCGCCTCGTCCGAACGTTGCGCCTGAACGTAGAAATTCAGCCAGGCCGAGACCATCTCGGGGCGGAACTGCGCGGGCGTGAAACTGGCCCGGATCACCGCCTCGATTCGCTCACGCGGCGATTTGGCCATGCTCAAAGCGCCGCGCACCTCGGCCCCGTAAAGGCTGAGGATATGGCGCATGGCGGCGGCGAAAATCTGTTCCTTGGAGCCGAAATAGTGATGCGCCAAAGCCGAGGACATGCCCGCCCGCTTGGCGATCTGGCTCACGGTCACATCCAGCGTGCCACGGGCCCCGATCTCGTGGATCGTGGCCTCCAAAAGCGCCGAACGGCGTATCGGTTCCATCCCCAGCTTTGGCAAAGCGCGTCCTTTCTTGCTTGCCAGACGTGGGTAAAACCGTTTAATTGACTCGTCAATCAATAAAAAACGGGACGGCAAATTCAGCATCGAAACAAACTGAACTATAACGTTGCACTTCATAAGCGCGTCATAATAACGTCGGAAACGTAACAACAGTGTCGCTTCCACGACAGGTGGCCGCGACAGGTTGACAGCGCCCTGCCCGGTATGGGCTTGGAGCGAACGCAAATGACACAGGGAGAAAAAGATATGTCATTGATCAAAGGCGGACTTCTGGATCGTCGCGGATTTCTCAAGACCACGGCGGCAGGTGCGGTCGCAGCCACCCTGCCCTTGGGCGGTGCCATGGCCCAGACACCCAAGCGCGGCGGCCACCTGCGCGTTGCCAAGGGCCACGGCCAAACCACCGACACGCTGGACCCGGGCCAATGGGAAAACGGCTTCATGCTGGCCGTGGGCTTTGGCATCCATGGCTTCCTGACCCAGGTTGCCCCCGATGGCAGCCTTGTGCCGGAACTGGCCGAAAGCTGGGAAGCCTCGGACGATGCCTCGGTCTGGCGGTTCAAGCTGCGTAAGGGCGTGACCTTCCATTCGGGCAAGCCGCTCACAGTGGAAGATGTCGTGGCCTCGATCAACCACCACCGGGGCGAGGATTCGACCTCGGCCGCGGGGCCCATTGTCGAGCCGATCCAAGAGATCGCGACCGAGGGCGACGACACGATCATTTTCACCCTGTCGGGCGGCAACGCCGACTTCCCCTTCATCCTGTCGGATTATCACCTTGCGATGTGCAAAGCCGAGGGCGACAGCATTGATTGGAAATCGGGCGATGGCTGTGGCAGCTACGTGCTCAAGAGCTTCAAGCCCGGCGTCTCGGCAAGCTTTGAGCGCAACCCGAACCATTGGCGCGATGACGTGGCATGGATCGACAGCTGTGAATTGCTGTCCATCGTCGATCAGAATGCCCGCACCAGCGCGCTTGTCGCGGGCGATGTCGATGCGGTCGACAGGGTCGACCTCAAGACAGCGGGCCTACTGGGCCGCAACCCGGGCATCGAGGTGGAAACAATCGCCGGGACACAGCACTACACTTTCGCGATGTCCACCAACAAGGACCCCTACACCGACAACAATATCCGTCAGGCCCTGAAATACGGTATCAACCGTCAGGAACTCGTCGACAAGATCCTGTTCGGCTACGGCTCGGTCGGCAACGACCACCCGATTGGCGAGGGGCAGCGCTATTACAACTCCGAGCTTGAGCAGAAGACATACGACCCCGACAAGGCCAAGTATTTCCTCAAGCAGGCCGGTGTCGACAGCGTCGATGTGGCGCTGCATGCCTCGGATGCGGCCTTCGCGGGTGCGGTCGACGCGGGCGTTCTGTTCCAAGCCTCGGCGAAGCAGGCTGGCATCAACATCGATGTCGTACGCGAGCCGAAGGATGGCTATTGGTCCGACGTCTGGATGAAAAAGCCCTTCACGGCGGTCTACTGGGGCGGTCGCCCGGTCGAAGACCAGATGTTCGCCACCGCCTATAAATGCGGAGCGTCATGGAACGACAGCTTCTGGTGCAACGAGCGCTTTGACGAACTGCTGGTCAAGGCACGCGCCGAACTGGACGAGGACAAACGCCGCGACATGTACTGGGAGATGCAGGACCTCGTCTCCAACAAAGGCGGTGTCATCATCCCGATGTTCGCCAACTACGTGCAGGCCAAATCCGACAAGGTCATGCATGGCGAGATGGCCTCGAACTGGGAGATGGACGGCGAACGCTGGATGGAACGCTGGTGGATGGCCTGATCGCGGGCGCACCGGCCTAAAAGCCGTTTGACATCACATGCGTCGGCGCGGACCATCGCGCCGGCGCTGCCTTTTGGGCAGAACTGAACCACGATAAAATAGGGAGAGACCCGACAATGACCCTCAAAACCACCCTCACCGTCGCCGCCACGCTGGCCGCCACCACGGCCACCGCTTGGGCCGATTGCGACACCGTCACCTTCTCGGATGTGGGCTGGACCGATATCACCGCCACCACCGCCGCAACCACCACCGTCTTGCAGGCTTTGGGCTATGAAACCGATATCAAAGTGCTGTCCGTGCCGGTGACATACACCTCGCTGGCCGCGGGCGACATCGACGTGTTCTTGGGCAACTGGATGCCCACCATGGAAGGCGATATCGCCCCCTACCGCGAAGCGGGCACCGTGGACACTGTCCGCGCCAACCTTGAAGGCGCGAAATACACCCTGGCCACCAACTCTGCCGGGGCCGCCCTTGGCATCGACGATTTCTCGAAGATCGCCGATCACGCCGAGGCGCTGGATGCCACCATCTACGGCATCGAGCCGGGCAACGACGGCAACCGCCTGATCATGGATATGATCGCCGATGATGCCTTCGGGCTTGACGGCTTCGAGGTCAAGGAAAGCTCGGAACAAGGCATGCTGGCGCAGGTCGAACGCGCTACCCGCCGCGATGAGCCGATCATCTTCCTGGGCTGGGAACCGCACCCGATGAACGCCAATTTCGACATGACCTATCTGACGGGCGGCGATGACTGGTTCGGCCCCAACCTGGGCGGGGCCACGGTCTATACCAACACCTCCGCAGGCTATGTCGAGGAATGCCCGAACGTCGGCAAACTGCTGCAAAACCTCGAGTTTTCGCTGGCCATGGAAAACGAGATCATGGGCGCGATCCTCAATGATGGCGAAGACCCCGCCGAGGCCGCAAGCGCATGGCTCAAAGCCAACCCCGAGGTGCTTGGCCCGTGGCTCGAGGGCGTGACCGCCAAAGACGGTGGCGACGCGATGGAAGCCGTCAAAGCGGCAATGGAATAATCCCGCGCGCGGCTCTGGTGGGCCGTGTGCCAAGAACAAAACCCCCGGCGAAACGATCCGCCGGGGGCCAATAAGGGACGGTAGAAAGCGATCAGATGAACTGGCTCACCGATAACAAAATCCCCGTGGGCGATTGGGCCGCCGGGGTCTTTGACTGGCTTCAGGACAATTTCTTTGTGGTCTTCGATACCATGTCCATCGCGCTCGAGGCGTTGATCGAAGGTATCCTCTGGGTTTTGCAATCCCCCCACCCTCTGATCGTGATTGCGGTTTTCGCGGGCCTGACCTATGCCGTGCAGCGCCGCTGGCAGCTGTCGCTCGGGGTGGCGCTTGGCTTTCTCTTCATCGTCAATCAAGGCTATTGGGAGGAAACCACCGAAAGCCTGACCCTCGTCCTGTCGGCCTGCGTGGTCTGCATGGGCGTGGGCATGCCCATAGGTATCGCCGCCGCCCACCGGCCCCGGCTTTACGCCGCCATGCGGCCGGTGCTGGACCTCATGCAAACGCTGCCGCCCTTCGTCTACCTCATCCCCGCGATTGTCTTTTTCGGCATCGGCATGGTGCCGGGCCTGATTGCCACGGTCATCTTCGTGGTCCCCGCCCCCATTCGCCTCACGCATCTCGGCATTTCCTCGACCCCCACCGCCCTTCTGGAAGCGGCACAAGCCTTCGGGGCCACCAATCGCCAAGTGCTATGGAAAGTTGAACTCCCCTATGCCCTGCCGCAGATCATGGCGGGCCTGAACCAGACCATCATGCTGTCGCTCTCGATGGTGGTGATCGCGGCCCTCGTCGGGGCTGACGGCCTTGGCGTGCCGGTGGTCCGCGCGCTCAATTCGGTCAATACCTCGCTTGGGTTCGAATCCGGTTTCGTCATCGTCGTGGTCGCCATTCTGCTGGACCGCATGCTACGTATGGAGCGCAAGGGATGAGCACAGCCGTTACATTCGACAAGGTCTCCATCGTCTTCGGCGACAAGCCGCAAAGCGCCCTGCCCCTGATGGATCAAGGGCTGGAGCGCCCGGAGATTCAAACCAAGACGGGCCAGGTCCTTGGCGTGCATGACTGCTCGATCGAGGTCGAGGAAGGCGAAATCGTCGTTCTCATGGGCCTGTCGGGCTCTGGCAAGTCAACGCTCTTGCGGGCGGTGAACGGCCTCAACCCCGTGGTCCGGGGCAGCGTGCAGGTCAGCGATGGCCAAGGCATGGTCGATATCACGAATGCCAATGCGCAGACACTGCGCGAGATGCGACAGACGCAAATCGCGATGGTGTTCCAGCAATTCGGCCTGCTGCCATGGCGCACGGTCCGCGAAAACGTCTGGCTGGGGCTGGAACTGGCCGGCCTGCCCAAGGCCGAACGCGCCAGCCGCACCCAGACACAGCTTGACCTTGTGGGCCTGTCGGACTGGGCCGACCGCAAGGTGGGCGAACTGTCAGGCGGCATGCAACAGCGCGTGGGCCTTGCCCGCGCCTTTGCCACAGACGCGCCCATCTTGCTGATGGATGAACCCTTCAGCGCGCTGGACCCGCTTATCCGCACCCATTTGCAGGATGAGCTGCTGGAGCTTCAATCCAAGCTCAACCGCACGATCATCTTCGTCAGCCACGATCTGGATGAAGCCTTCAAGATTGGCAACCGCATCGCCATCATGGAAGGCGGGCGCATCGTGCAATGCGGCACCCCGCAGGAGATTTTCACCAACCCCGCAACCGACTACGTGGCCGATTTCGTCGCCCACATGAACCCGCTCGGCGTACTCTGCGCCCGCGATGTCATGGAACCGGCACAGGACACGACGAAAACCAGCGTCGGCCCCGACGCCACGATTCGCGACGTCATGGAAGCCGCCCAAGGCAGTGAAGCCCCTGTGGGCGTGGTCGAGGACGGCCGGCTTCTGGGCCAGATCACCCGCGCCCGGATTTTCTCGAAACTGCTCGATCCAAGGGGAGGATGAGGGCGCAGGGCCCCCAAGCCACCGCGCCGGACCGGCTTTGCGCGCAGATTGATCGGTGCAGCCCCCCGACACAGGCCGCAATGCGCAAGGAGGGGGTAAAGTTCATGCGGTTTTCAAAAGCAGCCGTTCGGTTCATATGCCGCGAAGGCCGGGTTTGAACCCTTGTTAGCCATTGCCCCCAAGCCGCGCATTGACGGGCCGCGGTGCGGCGATCAAACGGTTGAGCTAATGCACTTTATCCCAACCACTGGCGCGCAACCTCTAATCTAAGCGCCATGACCAACCCAATCGCCGTGCCGTGGGGGCGGCCCGGCGATGCGCGGCGGCGCTACGCGCCTTGATCCCGCGCGGGGATTGTGTGGCAGCTTTGCGCGGGGAGTGGAGTTTGCAAAGGTTGGGCGATTTCCTGATAGCGGACTTTCAGGCCAAGTGCGGCGAGTGCCGGGTGAGAGCCCTTGTTGACCGATGCTGCGACGTGCATGAATGTCCGTTCTGAGAAGGACTTCAATGTCGAGACGGCAAAATGAAACTGCTCAAACCGAGTATTGATCACATTCCAGCATATGTGGCGGCATTGCAAAGAGGCTGGTCGCCGGACAATTTGCGGCCCGAGGCTGCTCAAGAGCAGTTACTGGCAATTGACAGAGATGCGGCATCTTTCGTCGCAAACCTTGACGATCCAACTGCAAAAGCAGGGCCAGTTACTCTGCCAGATGGCTCGAAGGTACCGCGTTTGCCGAGCATTCGCCGCTGGATATGGTCTAGCGAGTTTTGTGGCCATATTGGTTTGCGATGGAAACCAGGGACTGAGGAATTGCCGCCCACTTGTTCGGGGCACATCGGATACGCTGTAGTTCCGTGGCGGCAACGCGAAGGGTTGGCATCTGCGGCCCTCGTAGCAATTCTACCAGAGGCGAAAGCAGTTGGCTTGCAATCTGTTGAGATAACCACCAGTCCCGACAATCCTGCATCGGTTCGTGTCATAGAAAAGGCGGGCGGTCAGTTGGTAAGAAATTATACAGCCAACAAGGCGCTCGGGGGCCATGAGACCTTGGAGTTTAGAATTTCGCTTGCATCCTGAGTTTGTCGAAGAGCTGCCATTCACGCCTGCTCTATGAACGGCAGAAAAGTCCCGCATCTTACCAGCTCGTGACCCGCGCAGCGAAGGTCAGCTATCACCTATTGACGTCGGGGGGTTTTGGGTCCGCTTCGGGCTGAAATAAGACAATCACGCCATCGTTCCTCCAATGATCACAATCAGCCTACCCCAAACGCCTTAACATTACCTTAAGCACCCGAAAGACACGCCCTGTTCTGTACAGTCTGTACATACCCTCATTCGCCCCCCCGATTTTTTTGTACAAAACCCACCTACAAAACGTACAACCTGTACAGCCGCGATTTTCGTACGACTCGTACGATAGGTCCCGCCGCACCCCCGATTTTCGTACGAAACTCCGCCCCGTTGCGTACGAGTCGTACGAAACGCCCGGGGGGCCGCTTAATCTTGATGAAGTTTTGATGTCATCCACAACTTATTGCGGTTATCCACAACAAATTGCTTTACAGAACGCCTTTCTGCCCGCACCATATCTTGTATGGGTCAGGGCAACAGCCCCTTCCCATAGAGCAGGCACATAGCGCTTGGGGCGCTGCCATCCCCGCGCGCTACAACCAAATGAGGTGGGCCATGGCACTGTCCGAGCATTTCTTCCAAGAAGACCTTCATCCCATTGATATCGTTGAACATTTGGCCGAACACCATGATTGGGATTTCGACCGCATCGCCGACGATCAAATCGCAATGGCCGTAGAAGGCCAGTGGCGCACCTACTCCATCACCCTCGCGTGGTCTGGGTATGACGAAACCCTGCGCATGGTCTGCACCTTCGAGATGGAGCCGCCAGAAGACAAACTTCCCGTTTTGTATCAGACACTTAACGACGTAAACGATCAATGCTGGGCGGGGGCCTTCACCTATTGGGCCGAGCAGAAACTGATGGTCTATCGCTATGGTCTGGTCATGGCCGGCGGCCAAGGCGTCAGCCCCGATCAGGTGGATACGCTGATCCGCGCCGCCGTTCTGAGCGCAGAGCGATTTTACCCGGCATTTCAATTGGTTGTCTGGGGCGACCGCACCCCGCAAGACGCCCTGCAAGTGGCCATCGCCGAGGCCTACGGCCGCGCTTGAGCGGCCTTTCGCCCGCCCCATTGCACAAGCCCTTTTGTCGGCGTAATCCTTAAAGAAAGCGCTTGAAGGCCGACAGGAAAAGGGGAGTGAATTCATGGACATGGACCATGTCAGCCGCAATGGATTGGTTTTGTTGGGCTGTGGCAAGATGGGGTCGGCCATGCTCGAAGGCTGGCTTGCCAAGGGATTGCCCAATAGCTCGGTCTGGGTGATTGACCCGAACCCTTCGGATTGGTTGCAAAACACTGGGGTTCATATCAACACCGATCTTCCCGCCGCCCCCGCCATCGTGTTGATTGCCGTGAAGCCCCAGATGATGGGCAATGCCCTGCCCGCAATTGCGGCCATGGGAAATGGGAAGACCCTGTTTGTCTCGGTTGCCGCAGGAACGCCGATTTCCGTTTTCGAACAAGTGCTTGGCGAGAGCTCCCCAATCATCCGCGCGATGCCCAACACCCCCGCCGCCGTGGGGCGGGGCATCACCGCGATCATCGGCAACGCCCATGCCACACCTGCCCATCTGGACCTCAGCCAAGCCCTGCTGGAAGCCGTGGGCCAAGTGGTGCGGCTGGACAATGAAGACCAGATGGATGCGGTCACCGGCGTCTCCGGCTCTGGCCCGGCGTACGTGTTCCACATGATCGAATGCATGGCTCGCGCGGGCGAGGCCGAAGGGCTGGCCCCGGAGCTTGCCATGCAGCTTGCCCAAGCCACCGTGGCCGGGGCGGGCGCGCTGGCCGAAGCCGCCGACGAAACGCCCGCACAACTGCGCAAGAATGTCACCAGCCCCAATGGCACCACGCAGGCCGGGCTTGAGGTTTTGATGAATGAAACCAGTGGCTTACCCGATTTGATGCAGCGCACCGTAAAGGCCGCCGCCGACCGATCGCGGGAGTTGCGGGATGGCTGAGGAGATTGGCATCGACGACTTTCTGAAGGTCGATATTCGGGTCGGCACCGTCACCCAAGCCGAAGCCTTCCCCGAAGCACGCAAGCCCGCCATAAAGCTCTGGATCGACTTCGGCCCGGAGCTTGGAGAAAAGAAAACTTCAGCCCAGATCACCGCGCACTACACGCCGGAGGATATGCAGGGCCGCCAAGTGATCGCAGTGACCAATTTCCCGCCCCGCCAAATCGGGCCTTTCATGTCCGAGGTTCTGGTGCTGGGCCTGTCGGACCCGGACGGCGGAATCGTCTTGTTGGGACCAGACCAACCGGTCGAAAACGGGGAGCGCATGCATTGAGCCGCGTTTACCTGACCCGCCCCTTGCCCGACGCGGTCCTCACCCGCGCGCGCGAGCTTTTTGACGAGGTCGAAGTGCGCGATGATACCGCGCCGTTGAAAATCGGACAGATGCGCGCGGCGCTGAACCTTTATGACGGGGTTTTGCCGACCTTGGGCGATATGTTCTCGGCCGAGGTCTTTGAAGAGGCGCAAAACCCGCGCTGCAAGGTGCTGGCGAATTTCGGCGTGGGCTATAACCACATCGACGTGGAAGCGGCGAATGCGGCTGGCGTCATGGTGACCAACACCCCCGGTGCCGTCACAGACGCCACGGCGGATATCGCCATGACGCTTATCCTGATGAGCGCGCGCCGCGCCGGCGAGGGCGAACGCATGCTGCGGGCGGGGAATTGGGATGGCTGGCATCCGACCCAAATGCTTGGCCTGCATGTGACGGGCAAGACCGTCGGGATCATCGGGATGGGCCGGATCGGGCAAGCGATCGCCCGGCGTTGCCATCATGGCTTCGGGATGGACGTGGTTTATTTCAACCGCTCGGCCAAGGAGTTGGAGTTTCCGGCAACACGGTTGGATAGCATGGCGGCGGTTGCATCGCGTGCCGATATCGTCGTGGTCGCGGTCCCGGGCGGGTCGGATACCCATCACATCATCAGCACGCCGGTCTTCGAGGCGATGAAACCTACTGGGCATTTCATCAACATCGCGCGCGGCGATGTCGTCAAGGAAACGGCCCTGATCAAGGCGCTTGAAACCGGGCAGATCGCCGGAGCCGGATTGGACGTCTACGAGCATGAGCCGGACGTGCCGGACGCCCTTTGCGCCATGGAGAACGTGACACTTCTGCCGCACCTTGGCACGGCGGCGCTGGAAGTGCGGGAGGCCATGGGAATGCTGGCCGTGGAGAACCTGCGTGCGGCCCTTTCCGGCGAGACCCCGCCGAACCTTATTGCATAAGGCCTAAAGTTCCGCGCAGTCAGGCTTGACGCGAGGGCAGGCATGGGTTGATCTGGCCGGGCAGTTTTCGGAGTCAGCCCATGTATACCCCTGCGCTCACAGGCAGCGGCGTTTTCACACCAGAAGAGGTCATCACCAACGACGAACTGGTCGTGGCCTTCAATGCCTATGCGGACAAATTCAATACCGAGAATGCCGAGGCGATTGCGGCGGGTGACATTGAAGCTAAAGGGCCATCATCCCCGGAATTCATCTTCGGCGCCTCGGGGATCGAGCAACGTCATGTGATGGACAAGGCGGGGGTGTTGGACCCTGAGGTGATGCATCCGCGCCTACGGGAGCGGGGCAACGACGAACCCGGCATCATGGCCGAGATGGCGCTGGACGCTTGCGGCAAGGCGCTGGAACAGGCCGGGCGCAGTGCCGAGGATGTTGACCTGGTGATTTGCGCAGCCTCCAATCACGAACGCCCCTACCCTGCAATCGCCATTGAAATTCAAGAGCTTATGGGCGCGGGGGGCTTTGCCTTTGACATGAATGTCGCCTGTTCCTCGGCCACCTTCGGCATCCAGGCCGCTGCCGATATGATCCGGTCCGGATCCGTGCGCTGCGCGGTTGTTGTGAACCCGGAAATATGTTCGGGGCATTTGGAGTGGCGGGACCGGGACTGTCATTTCATCTTTGGAGATGTTTGTACGGCGGTCGTGCTGGAACGGGCCGAGGACGCGCAGGGGCCGCATTTCATCGTGCGCTCGACGCGCTGTGCGACCCAGTTTTCAAACAATATTCGCAATAACAACGGCTTTTTGCGCCGCAGTCGTCCCGATGGGATGGTGGACCGGCGCGATATGCAATTCGTGCAAGAGGGTCGCAAGGTGTTCAAGGAAGTCTTGCCGCTGGTCTCGAAACACATCAGCGCACATTTGCAGGATGAGGGGGTGGACTCGGCCGATCTCAAACGGCTGTGGCTGCACCAAGCCAACAAGTCGATGAATGACTTCATTGGCAAGAAAGTCATGGGCCGGGCACCTACGCCCGAGGAACAGCCCAACATCCTACAGGATTACGCAAATACATCCTCGGCCGGGTCGATCGTGGCTTTTTCGAAATATTCCAATGACTTGAAGGCAGGCGACCAAGGTTTGATATGCTCTTTCGGGGCCGGGTATTCGGTTGGATCAGTTCTTGTCGAACGCGCATAGACGACCTGCGCCCTTGCTCGGTCTTTGGGCCGCCTGCTCGTTTTGGAACGGGTGGGCACGAAGCCCAGGGGATGAATGACCGGTCCGACGAACAGGCGACCGGGGTTTGGCCATCGCTGATAGCCTCGCCCCTCTGCCCAACGCTGGGGACGCCGGGCATAAGTATATCCCCAAAGACCGGGATTGCGTTGAGGCTTGCATACTGTGATAAAGCGCTGAATGGGAAAGATATCCTGGACTTCCCCGCGTGGCGGGTACCGGAACTGGGGATGAGTAAATGTCGAAGATCGGAAGCTATCTGAAAAAGCACACCGAGGCGTTGGTTAAAGATGTAGGTATAGAGCCAGCCTGTGAACTGACCGGCAAGTCGAAGGCGACCTTGGGGCGGTATTACTCGGATCACGAGGAGCATGCGGATCGGTTCATGCCGATTGACGCGGTGGCGGCCTTGGAAGAAGCAGCGAATTACCCCCATGTTACCAGCGCCTTAGCCGAATTGAAGGGCATTGGCCTGAGTTTTGACGGAAGCCGTCGTAATAGAGAGCGCGAAGGCGGTGTGAACAGCGATGTGATCGCATTGTCCCAACGGTTCGCGATGCTTATGGCTGAGTATCAGCAGTCGATTGAGGATGGCGTCATCACCGTGAACGAGGCAAAGCGGCTTTTGCGAGAGACCACTCAATTGCAGCAGGTCTTGATCGACATGAAGATTCACCTTGAGGAAGAGACCAGCTGAACACGCGGGTCTCTCCGGTGTTCAGCTTGGATTTCTTGCACGTTCTGGACGTTCAGACCCCGGTTTCGCGTAAGAACACGGGCAGCCGGGATGCGCCTTTACAGGGTTCACAAACAGTATCGCCCACGGGACGCCGCCAAGGCCCTAAAAACATTAAGGGGTGGCCCTGATTGGTACCACCCCACGCCGTTTTATGATCGGCTAATGCATACCGGAAGGGAAACCCCTCCAGCAATTTCACGATAGCACAAGTTCGTGTGAAAACCTAATATTTTATGGTGTTCTACCAGCTTTTCAGCGCTCTTCGACGCGTCGGGTGTGGAAGGTCAGGATATGGAATTTCATCGCATCGTAGACCTGATGAAACAGTTCAAACTGCTTGTCGATTTGCCGATCGTCGCCTTGGTAAGAAAACTCATCACGGCGCGAAAAATCGAGGATCAAGGGCAAGCCATACCGTTCGTCTTCGCTATTGGTGAACCGTTCATGTCGGATACCCTGTTCAGGGGAACCGCTATTGCCGGACAATGCGACACGATCCCCGACTGTGAAACACACCGGATACCAACGGCGCTTGGTTTGCCCGTCATAGGGATGCATGAGGATGTTTTCCAATTCAGGATTCCCGAGAATCATTTTGCCCCGCGAGTTTGCAATCTCGGCACCATGCACACAGTGATGATCACCGAATTGCTCGAACCGCGTGTTGCGCAGACCGACGTGCCGGGCGACCAGGATGCTTGTGCCGCGCACCAATTCGCTATCGGTGATATCGAGAGAATAGAAAGGCGTTTTGGCTTCGTCGGGAATGACATCCTTGGGCAGTTTAAACCGGAAGTCTCGTCTGCTCAGACTTTCGATATCCAATTGGAAGTCATCGCCATGGCGCATCATCACGAATTCCCATGATGGCTTGATCCCCCGTGCCACGGGTGGTTTTTCGCGCAAGGCGTGGTCTGCCACCTTGATCTCGAAGTCATCAACCTCGGGCGCGTCCCCGGTTGTCCATGCGATGAGCTTTTCCATCATCGTGGCGTCGGGATAGATACCCAAAAGCCTGCATCCAGTGACACGCATGCCAGGAGAGGAGGGCTCAGGGCCATAAGGCTTTACGCGCGTGTTCATCACGTCGAAAGGCGTGTTGATATCTCTGCCCACGGCAGCATCCAGCATTTTGCGAACCGGGTCATTGTCCGCCTTGACCGGGACAACCGGGCCCAGGATCAGCGAGCCATTGCTTTGCACGTTCTCAAAGAGAGTCTGCGCGCGGGCATCGACCACTTGAATGGCGGGCAGATACCCGGTGCTTGCGGCCCCACCCGAGACATGAACGCGGGTTTCGCGAAGGGTGATGCGGCGCCCTGCCCTGAGCTTGAGCGGCGGCGCCAATTCGTCGTGAACACGGCGCACCGAACAATTCGTCATCTCAATGGATTTCCCGCCAAAGATCGACAGGCCGCAATTCTGCACATCACCAATGAAATGGATGCCGTCGAGTCGCACGTTAAGACAGCGTTCGGCAACCAGCCAATCATCCAGATGCAGCGAGACCGGCGCAGCCGAGCAGGTTTCGAGCGAGAAGCTGTGGAGATCCTGAAGGATCGGCATCGCCTCGAACGGCCATCGGTAATCCCCTTGGGTGAAACGAAGGGCCACGCGACGCGTGAAGGCATCGCCACGATCATTGTCGAGCGGTTTGTCCGTTGGCGTCAGTTTTTCGTTGATCTCGGCCAGCATCCTGAGTGCCTCTTCCAAGGTGGGCAGGCTGGCCAGCCTTGGGTTTACCTCGTTGAGGTCATCGGGGATGCGATCAGGTCGCAACGTGATGGTGCAGACATCGCGGGTCATGTCGCACAGGCGTTCGAGTGCGTCTTGCACCGTCATGTTCGAGGTCAGACCACAGGGGGGATGAGCACTGATCGAGACATCGTCGGCGGTGATATGGGTGAGGTCAGGAAATACCGGGAGCAATCCTTGCGGCGTGCCGATGCCGCCGTCGGTGTGGCTCATCGAGGCGAGTGCCACGCAATGCGGGCCCCAGTTAAACGGCGGAACATAGCCGTCAACGGCATCCTCGTCCCGCGGCGGCCAGAGCACTTCACCAGTGCGCACGCGAGCGGCACAATACCAATAATCGCCAGACGCGAGATGATTTTTGAAGGTAACAGTAACCCCGCCTTCAAGGGAAACCGCGGTTGTCTTGGTCGGGACACCTTCGGGGTGCTCGTCAAAATCGTGATCCCAGCGGGTGATCGTGATGGTGCCCTGCATTGCGCCGACGGCCGCGGTGGCATCGGCGGTCAAGGTTACCTCGCGGCTGGTTTCGTCAAGCGTGAGTATTTGCCCAAGAACACCCGGCAGGTTGAGGCGGCGTTCGCGGTCGCCTTTCACCTCGATGGTTTTGCCTTGGACAAACTTGCGTTGGTCGTCGGTGGGTTCTTCGGCAAGGAACAATCCGTCGGGAGTGCTGAGGATTCGGGCGCGCACATCGTCAGCCGCCCATTTAAATGTGGCGCCACCCGCCGGGCCGCCTTTATGGATTTGAACGATATAGTTGAAGTTGCCGTGGCGCGTGTAACCGCCTTCCTCGTAGATGCGGCACAGATCGTTTTCGTCGCCAGCCACCGGCGCGAGAGCAAAGGCGGCACGTCCGTTGCGCGGGGCCAGTTTCGGCGACGCAAACGTATGGCCGTCCTTGGCGCGGGATTTGAGCACCGGAACGCTGATGCCATTTGCCTGTGCGAAATCGGTGATCGGCAGCAATTCAAGACGCACCACGTTCTGCATGCGTCCGGCGGTGTCGGGGCCACCGAGGCCATCATCCCGGATGAACTCGTGATCCAGGAAGTCAACTTCGGACTTGGTACAGCAGGCGACGAGAACCAGTTCCCCTTGCGGCAGGTCGGCTCCGAGGTCTTCGGGGGCAAAGGTTTGATCCTCGGGCCAGGTGAAGCGGGCGCCGTGCACGTAAAGCTCGCCTGCCGAGATTGTCAGTTGGCCGCTGGTGTTGCTGACGTCAAACCCGCCCCGCCTCCGGGGTTGGCCGAGTCTCCCGATCACGTCGATCAGCGCCTGTTCACGGGCGTGGACCAGAAGATCCTGTGCCTCGTTGGCATCCGAGGCAAGGAAGGCACGCCCACTATAGTAGCGCAGGCTGTCGAATTGTTTTGACCGGCCGAAGACCGAGGTTTCACGTCCCTTGTCACCAATCATTTTTCATTCTCCTTGCGAGGGGCCGCGCGGCGGATTTCATGCGCACAGCCCGAACTTACGTTTCGAAACAGGGGCCGGCAGCGAAACCGAAGCGGAGGAATTCCTCCTTCGTGCGGGCGAGGTTGTTGAGGCGTGCGGTGGTACGCAGGCTGTTGCCGACGCCCATCTCCTGACCATCGTCCGCGCCGGAAAACACGGCCGGGTCGGTGTCGAACTCCATTTGGTAGAACCCGGGATCGGTAATGGATTGAGAGGTGAAGCGGGGGGCGACCTGAAGCGGATTGTCAGCCAGTGACGGCACGCAGGCAAAGCGGCGCGGCACCTGTGAACCGGGGGGTATGTAGGAATAGCGCACGCACCCGGTGTTGGTGACCGCCAGCTCGATGGGCGCCTTGTCTTCCGTGGCCGTGGCGAGGATGATTGAGTTCTCGATGCCAACCTCGCGGTCGGGTTCGGTTTCACTGGCCACGTCGATGATCGCGGTATCCATGCGTGAGCCGCCGCCGAGTTCATCCACCTCCAGACGCCCCAGTACCGTGCTGCGGCGCAGGCTAACCAGCCCGCCTGTGACACCGGAATTGCGGCGTTTGATGGCCGCGACATCGGGGGCGTTACCCCAAATCACGCTGTCTTCTATATCAAGTTCAGTATCGGTGCGGGTTTCGAGCCCTTCGACAATGGATCGGCGGATTTCGAAATGCTGGGTATTTTGCATGCGGAAGACCCAACGGGGGCCTTTTCGTTGGCCATTGCTCCCCAGTGGGCGGCCAAGGACGGTGCAATCCTCGACGGTCACACGGTTGTCGCCCGTCTTGTTGCCGTTGGTCGCGATGATTCGTTGCGTGTTCACGAAACGCAGCCCCGACAGCAGCAGGTCGGGTTCTCTGAAAATCAGAAAAACCTGCTTGTTTTCGCAGTCGATCGTCGGAAACGCCCCCGGAAGGGCGATCATCCGGTTGACGCCGGACTTGAGCGTCACCCTTACGCCATTGGATAGAACATTCATGCTCTCGATGGCCGAGGAAAAGGCCGGGGTCAGTTCGCTGATCTTCAGCCGGGTTGTGGCAGGGAACAGGGCCGAGACATCAGGGTCAGCTCCGGGAGTTTCAGTGTCTGAGCGTTCGTGACCGCCGATGGCGTGGCTGCGGCCGCGGTGCCAAGTGACATATGCGCCTTGAACCTCATTGGTGTCGACGCTGAGCGGCAGGGTGAAACGGCCAAGCTCTGGATCGACCAGTACCTTGTCGGCATGCCGGCCATGGTGCCAAGCGCTTGCCGTTCTATTCGACAGGTTGGCAGAGAAGATGTCGTTGGCGCCGAAACGGGTGAGGCCGGTATTTGTGACAATCGCGATGGAGAAGCTGCCGGCGGTTGCATCCGACGTGGGCGCGACGTGACGCGCGGGGTCGTCAAACAACATCCAGCGGCTGAGGCGCATTGGCATGCGGTCGGCGCTTGCGCGGGTGTTCATATCCGGCGCGGTCATCTCGGGGCGTTGAAATAGCGGCTCATCCGCGCCGAGTTGCCCGAACCGATAATGGCCGGGCGCACCCTTGATGGGCATCACCAAGTCGCCGGGGCTGTCTTGGCGCGGGGTGCCGTGGATGCGCACTTCCTGACGGTAAAAGTGCAGCCCGATATTGGGCAGGTTCCAACGGCCGTGGCCGGTGGCTATGCGTCCGAATTCGGCGCTGCGCGGGGTGCGGTCAAGCGCGGTATTCACATGCGAATGCGCCACGGGGTCGCACAAATCCGCGGTGCCGCCCGGGTCCATCCGCACCCGGCGCAGGCTTTCGGTGGTGGCGAGGCGGTCCCAGTATTCAACGGCCATGACAGGCCAACCGGTGGCGGCGCGCATGGCGAATTCCAACGCCGTGAGCGTGCCTTTTCGCTGGCGAAGCGCAAGCGTAAGAGCGACGCGTTGACGGGCGGATTGGTCGTCGCCGATGTCCTCCATCTCGCGCGCGCCCACCAGATCACCGATATAGGGTATTACCCAAGGCGCGCAGGTTTCGATGAAATGATCGTCATAGAGCTGTGCGATATCGTCGTGGACGATTTGCCCTTCGTGCGCCATCACCGACAGAAGTGAGCGCAGGGGCCCGTAGTCGCGCGGGTCGGAATAGGTGGGATCAGGGCCATCCTTGCCGCGTGCGGCGCCGCCCTGATCGTGGTCGCGCAGCCGGTAGAGCGCTGGCAGAAGTTCGAAAAGATCGTCAAGTTGATAAGACATCAGAACTCTCCCAATTCAACCGGATCGTCGGTGAGGATCAGGATCTCGGCCCCTTCCTGCGGCCCGTAACTGCCGCGACGGGGCATATCGGCCAGAAGAACCTGATGACGCGCGGCAGGCATGTCGGTACGGTAAAGATGGTCCAGATCGACTGCGACGACGCCGGGCACAGCTTGCAACTTGGCAATTACGTCACTGGCGCGGACCGGTGCCCCGATTGCGCGGTGTTCATAGGCAAACCCGCTGCGCAATGTTGCGCGGGCGGCAGCCAAAACCTCGTCCGAGCTTCCCGTCTTGGCCACGTATGCCGGATCAATCCGCAGGTTGGCGTGCAGCGAGAACCTTGCCACGCGCAGATTGCCCACGGTGACGCGCGTGCCTTCGGGGGCGCTGGCCACGATCGAGGCGGCGAGGTTGGGCAAGACGCCACTGTCAAGCGGCAAGGGGTCGGGCGTCTCGCCGGCGATGGTCAGGAAAACCCCTTGTGCGCCGCCGACCCAACTCCAGCTTGCCAAGGCTTTCGTCACGCCAGAAAAGGCGCGGGCGTAATCGGCAAAATCGGTCAGAGAGACAACGCGGCCCATGGTCATCATCTTTTGCGGCGCGTTCATCCGCGCGGTTTCGAGGCTTTCGCCGTCGCTGCCACCGGCACTGGGCAACGGGTTCGTCACCGCCGACAGAATACGGGGCTTGGACATCATCAACGAGAGTTGCCCGGCCCGCAGGCGCCCCGACGCGCCCGCGCCTTTGCGATAGCGTGCCGTTATGTTGTTCTCGCCCGTGGGCAGCGTCGCCCCCATCAGGCCGTTGCCGAAGGTCACCCGGCTTTTGCCGTCCGAAAGCGTCGTCAGCACGAAAACACGTGCGCCGGGGGCCGCATCGCCAAAGTCACGGACTTCTTCCCATTGCACGCCGTCTACAAATACTTCGAGCGTTGACGCATTGCCGGTTTCGGTTTCTGCGGACAGGTAGGTCAGCGGCCCATCCTTGAGCGTGAAGCTCTGGAAATGCTTGGTGGCATCACCCGAACCCAGAACCTCCTCCACGGTTTCGCCATGGGTCGCCTTGGCGACATTGGCGTTGAGGGTCACACTATGGCGCAGGTAGGGGCCCGTAAGCGCTGGCTCGAAGGTGATCAAGCCGGTGGTGCCGTTGACTGCGACGTCACGCAGAGTGATCCGCTCGGACCGGATGACGCCGGGCAAGTCGGCGCGTTCCCCTGTGAGGTAAAGGGTTTGCCCCGGCGCGAGGTCGACATCAGGACGGTCGAGCAAAAGCGTGGAGCCTTGAATATTGTCCGATAGCGGCAGATCGGCCAGCGGCAAGGATTTGGGCAGCGTGAAGAGTGCGCAGGTACGCAGGATCAGATTTGGGACATAGATCGAGCCTTGCCAAGTTCTTGGCACGGTGATGCGGGTGACCTCGCCGCTCATGCCATAGGCCTCAACCGAGGTGGTTTCCGCCGCTTCGATCCTTGTCCAGGCTTCCAAAGGGTCGCCAAGATAGTTTTCACCACGGATCACGACGATCATGCCTTCGGCGATGCCTTCATAGGCACGATCAAGGTAAAGCGCGATCTTGTCGGGTGGAAGCGGATCCTCGTCGCCGTCGTAGAAAGACGAGGTGCCGATGTAGCTGGGCGCGGTTATCGTAATATCACCCCGTTCGCTCAGGGTGTTGTGACCGAAGAGGCGGCAACCTTGTGTCAGCATGACGGGCTGCAAGCCGGTTTCAACGCGCGGGGCCGCACGCAGTGTAGTACCAAGATCCTGCCGGTCAAAGGCGACATGGGCCGCCCCGTCAATCACTGTGGCGCGCGGCCAGCTTTGACCTTCCATCGCCACCAACATCGCGGCAGCGTCGGACATCCGCAGGGTGGCCTCTGTCGGGGCCTCAGGCAGCAGGAGGCTGTCGTGGGTCGGAAGGTCGGGCATCTGTGCGCTGCCCGAAAGCGCGATGAAGGACAGCTCGGTTTGGCCTGTGGAAAGCGGCGTCACGCGGCTTACGCGGTGCATGTAGCCGCTGTTGTCGGGGCGGCGCTCGGGCTCGCCGTTTTCACCAAGAAGCAGGATGCGCGTACCCTCTGACACGGCAGCGGCAGCGGGATTTATGAGGAAACCATCGTCGCCACGATCCACGACTTGCGGCCAAGATCTTAGCGGCAAGAGCGCGTTCCATGCCGGTTTGACGCGCATCTCGTCGAGTGTTTCGAAGACCTGCGGTTGCTGATCGTCGTCCGGGATGGATTTCACGCCCAAGCGCGCGGGCACGGTGACCAGCCGATGCGCCGGGCCGTCCTCATCGGCGGTGAAGGCGAGGTGGGTTTCGGCGGCAGTGGCGGGGGATAGTTTGTAGTCGACCAGTTCGGCCAGAGCCTCGACCGAGAAGACCTCGGTGGCGCTGCGAAGGTAGGCCTCGTGGTTGAGGCGTTCGTTGTAGAAGGTGAGGATGTCGCAGACCATGGCCCATGCGTCGACAAGCGCGATGGTCCAATCCTCATCCGACAAGGTGGAATAGTCATGCAGGCCCGGGCGATGCCGCGAGCGCATGGCGCGCAGCATCGCCTCGCGGAATTCGGGCTGCGTGCCGATGCGGCGCTTGAAGCGGGCAAGGCCGGCGCGGTTGTCGATCAGGCGCGGCGTGAGATTAGCGGCCCCGGTCATGCGACGCTCCATTCACTGACGCGCAGGACGCCGCGCTCGGGGAAGCTGGGATCGTTCATCAGAATGGGAATTTCAGCCGGATCGAAGGTGAGCACACCATTGTCGAGTGCCGCAACATCATTGGACCGCCAGCGGCGGAAAGTGACGAAACGCACATCTGTGACCCCAGGCACCGACAGGGCCGCAGCGACGATATGGCTGTGATAGATCGGCTGTCCGAAGCTGAGATTGTCGGGGTGGAAAAAGCCGAGAGTGCCATCAGACAGCACGTCTGAGGACAGCTGCCGCAGCACGGCCTGCCGGACCTGGCTGGGCAGGTAATCGGGACAGGAGCAGATCGCCAGTTCGATTTCCAGAGGTGCGAAACGGGGGCGCTCGACCATGATATCCTGGCCCATGAGCCGATACGGTTCGAGCCATTTGCGCACCTCGCGCAACAAGGCCTCGTCGGCTTCGACCCCACCCACCGGATCAATCGCGATGACGATCGTATCCCATGACCCATGGCCGATGGTACGCACGTGGGCGCGCGACACCTGCGGGTGTTCGGTGGCCAGGCGGATGTAATCACCGCGGGTGACGGCACGGCGGTTGTCATCCAGCGCGGCCACGGCCCGGGCGCGGATCTCCGGCACGGTTTCAAGGTCACGCCCACCCTGCCCCGGTACCGGGTTGCGGGCCGAAACGGGGCCGCTGACGCCTTTGGTCAGAACATGGGCGATACTGTCGGCACCGATGTTGCCCGCGCGCCCGACCCCGACACGGTAACTTGCAAAGAGTTGTTCAGACGGTTTGGACGAGGGGAACATGCCGCCCTGCCCGTCGCGCCCGAAGCGCAGGGTTGTTGTTCCGTCCTGTTCGGTTTCAGGAACGAACACCGGGTCGCCCGGGTCGCTGAGAAGCAGCGTGTTCACCGGGGCCCAGGTCGCGCCGCCCATGACACTGGATGCCAAGGAGATCGCTTTGCACGGGGACAACCACCCGCCGGGTGCGGTGACAGCGGCGGCGCTGGACGCGCCGGGGGTTTGGCGCAGTTCAGCTTTCACGCTGATGCCGCGATGCGCGAGCTTGGGCGCATAACGGCGTGGGCGGTCCAGTTCGGACAAACCGGTGATTTCATCCGTCTCGGCGGCGACATCATCCTTGTCCGGCAGCGGCAAGGCCTCTGTCTTTTCCAGTAAAAGGCCGTGATCGACCGGAATGATATTGCCGAAGGCGAGCCCCATCTGCGGCGGCCCTTCATCCAGATCGGTGAGATCGGGCAGCGTTGAGATCGGCAGATCGAAGCGTAAAGCGTCGTCGGGGTGCCATTCGATCCGCCAAAGGTCGGTTTCGGTCGCGCCGACGCGGTCCACTTCGGGGACGGGGTCGCGCGTCAGGCAGACGATCTGGCGCTGTTCGAGGCGGGCATCGGCGGCGAAAAGAGTGTCGATATCGCGCTGCACTTCGAGGCTGAGAAAGCTGCCTTTTTTCAATGGGTGCACGACGGTCTTGGGTTTTTGCACCCATGCACGCGTCGTGCCGCGTGGCAGAACCGCTCCCTTTACACCCCAATCGTGCAGAATGAGTTTGTTGAGCGCCTCATCAAGTTGATAGGCCTCAACGTCGAAATCGCCTTCGGGATCGTCGGGATCCTTGGGGCGTTGCAACGGTATTGGCTCGAAGACTTGTGCATCTTCTTCGAGAACAGCGGCGATATCCACGTCAGCGAAGGGAACGACGGATCCCTGCAAAGCATTGGAGCGGGTCATGAAGGCCAGGGAGGTCGCGTCGTAGACACCGCTGCCTTTCATTTCTACATGCACGAAGCTGCGTGCCGAAAGGCCGTCATGTACGTCATAGCCCAAAAGCTGCGCGTGCCGGCGAACCGACGAGCGCCGGCGGGCCGTTGACAGGTAAGCCTCGGTCGCGGCGGCATCCTGTGCGTAACTGAGGTGATCGGCAAAGTATGACAGCAGTTCCACTAGCGCGACGCCGGTATCGGGCACCTCCCTGTCGGTATGTTCAGGGCTGAGTTGCGCGATTCGGTCGAACATGGCCTGTCGGAAGCTGTCGTAGTCCTTGGCCAGATAGTTGAGTACGGGCGACGGCGGCGGCGCGGGCATCGGTTTCTCAACCGTCTTGCAATCGAAATCCGAGGGACATTCCGTGCGAAAACCGAAACGGATGCGCGCCAGCATCGGGTCCATGCTGTCGTGGACGCGTTCTGGGTCGTGTGTTGGATTGCCAAAAGCATCAAGCTCAAGAACGGCAAGTTCGTAAGCCGAAAAGTCGCCCAGCTTGTCAACGGTAATACGGAAGATTTGATCGCCGACCTTTTGACCGTCGAGCACCCGTATATTGCGGATACTGTCGCCGCCGCGAATTGAAAAATGCTCCTTCTCAGGCGGGGGAACAACCGTGGGCGGACCCTGATCGTCACGTTTCACCTTGTCGAAGGGATGAACGAAGATGACGTCGATTGCGAGGTCGGCCATATTGACCACAAGCCGCTCGATCCCGTTAACCGCCGGGTCCTCGTCTTTGCGCAGATCCTCGCGGCGCTGTTGCAGGAAGGTTTCGGTCAGGTAGGTCATACCGCGCGCCTCACGTCTTGGGTCAGGCTTTGGCCGGTTTCCAGAACGGTATAGGTCAGCCGCACGCTAAGCGTGCCTTCCTCGAAAATGACCCTAAGGTCGTCGATGCGCACGAGGTCCTGGAGCCAGCGTTGCAGGGATGCCCGCACAAGGGCCTCGGTTGCCTCGGATACGGTGTCCGATCCCGGCTCGAACACCATATCCAACAGCCCTGCGCCGAAATCCGGCCGATTGACACGTTCACCGGGCGCGGTGAGCAGGGTTTGTTCAACCAGGTTCGCGACATGTTGATGGTGAGTGGCCACCTCGGCAGTGCGGCCGCGTGCATCGAAGCGATATGGAAAGGCTAGATGAGTCATTCCGCGCTGACCGTGTCTTGGACGGCGTTGATGCTGGCCCCGCCTTGGGCCGGCAAGGGGCCGATGGCGGTGCCTTGGGAGCCTTTGAGCAAAAGCGCACCTTCCACGGTTTTCACGCGGGTCGTCCCCTTGGCGAAGGTAATGGTGGCACAGGGCGCAGGCCCGGCGTTTGTGGTCAGCGGACAGGCCACGACGCTGTAGGATTGCGGGACGACAACGGCGGGTTCACCGCCGATCTTGACCCGACTGGTCAGGAGTTGTGGCTGTCCTTGGCCTTGGTGGTCACAGGTGACCAGTGCGCTTTTTTGAACGATGTGATCCGCCATCACGTCACCTCAAGCCCCTTTCCGTTTATCGCGGTGCTGCCGCCCTGCATCTTGATTGTGGAAGTCGAGGATGCCGTGAGCGTCACAGTGTCGTCACGCAACACTATCGAGAGTTTCGCGGTTTCGATCACAACATCCCCGCCGGACTTTGAGGCGTTGAATTTCACCGTGCCCGATGGGGTCTTGATCAGCATCTCGTCAGGGTTGGCGCTTGGGGCTTTGCCCTCGTCCCATGCGAAGCCCGTCCAGATGGGTTTGCTCAAATCGCCGCCTTCGAACTCGATCCAGACGGCGGTGCCTGTCGGAGGCATGAAGAACAGCCCATTCTTGTCGGAGGCAGCATAGGGTACACAGGGATCGGCCCAGGGTTCCTTGTCTTTGAGGATATCCGGCAGTGAGATTTTCAGGCGACCCGAATTTGTCATATCGGTATTGCCGACGACCTTGCCCTTGTACTTGCCATACCATTTGCCTGTCGTTTCAGGCCCGGCGGAGGCGGCCTCGTTTCTTGATCCGGCGGAGTAGCCATTGTCATACATGTCAGGGCCTCACTGTTGGGGTTGTCGTGCCCAAGCCGTCGCGCACCAGCGTAAAGCTTTGGGTCCATTTTCCACGGGTGATCGCGTGAACCACGTCGCGGACATAATAAAAGCCATCGTTCTGGAAGCCTGCGCCGCGCAGTCCGACCAGCTTGCGAGGTTCGAGCACGCGGCCATACCGCCCGAGGTCCAACTCGCCGGTGACTTTCACGGTATCGCTTGTTTGGCCGGATTGGGCGGCGGCCTGTGCCATGGCCTGGGTGGCACTTTGACCCGGTTGCGGGCGCAGGATACGTGTGCTTGAGGTCAGCGGGTTGAGCAGCGACGGGGATGCCGAAAGCGGCGGTCGTGTCGGAGCCGCCGAAGTGACCGGAACGCTTTGGCCGGTTTGTCGGTCAAGCACTTCGCCTTCGACCGAAGCTGCCTGCGACGGGGTGTTTTCAAAACTCAGGCCGGTGGCATTGCTTTCAGGCCCCATATCGACGGTGATCGCCGATTGCACCGTACCGGAACGAGGCGGCGGCCCCCAGTAGGCCCTTGCCGTCAGCGGAGTTGGACCGGGATCAACCACGAAGACATGGTCGAAATCCTTGGCCAGTTGCTTAAGATAGGCAAGGTCCGTGCCACGCTGTGTCGGGGTGCGTTGGGCCGGGGCATCCCGATCGGCGGCAAGGGGCGGGCGCACGTCTGGGATGATCCCGTGGCTCACATAGCGCGCGATGATGGCTTGCGCGATGTCACCGGGGGCCATGCCGGGGAATTCCTCGACAACCTCTTTTTGGTCAAAAAGGGCGGTGAGGTCGCGGCCCATCAGGGTCAGGCTGCCCCCCTCACTGCCCTCGCCCGGTTCGGATTTGGCATCTTCCACGATGCCATCCATCAAGACGCGCGGACGAACGCCAAGAATGCCCGTGATGACGACGCGAGATCCGGCCTGCATCGCGGGATGCGAGAGCAGCGGAAGTTCTCCGGCCATTGCATTGCTGCGGCCCAGTTTGAAGGTCATGGAAAAGCCCGAAGGCTCTTGATCGGAGATCGCCACCTCGACGTTGTCGAGCGCCTCCATAACAGAGGGAGGTGGCGGCGTTGGCGCGCCGATACCCATAAGCAGATTGAGCCTGACACCGACCGCATCGAACATGGCTTACTCCGGTGTGACCATGGGAATACGCAACCTCGCCCCCGGCGTGTCGGTCAGGCGCGGCGGATCGAATTCCAGTGTCGCATCCACGACGCGCCAGAATTGTTCAGGGTCGCCGTAGGCGCGGTGCGCTACATGATCCAGACGGTCAGATTGACCAACCAGCTGATAGCCAGCGGTCTGTAAGCTTTCGGGCTTGGGTAGGAAGCGGCGCGCAACGTAGCTGACCTGCTCTCCATTCGGCTTCGTATGGAGTTTGAGTGGGCGGTTGTTGTAACGGCTTGTATCCTTGAACATGTGAACCCTTTCAGTTGGCGCTGATTTTCTGGCTGAGGATGGAGGCGGCATTGGTGCCGCGGGCCTGATAGCCCAGCGTTTCCTTGACGATCTGGTGGCCCAGATACATCGCGTATCCGGGATGCGCGCGCTCCAGGTCCGAGTAGGTTAGAACGGTGAAATCAAGGCTGACCGTGGCGCGGATCGGGTTGAGGTTGGTGTCAAACGCCTCTTCGCTGATGGAAAAGCCGGTGACGCGCACCGGCAGCACGCGCTGCCCCCAAACAAGAATTGTAAAGGGGGCGGCGGCGGGTAATATTTCAATCGTGCCAGTGGCCAGAAGGGCGGTATTGGCTATGACCGTCTGGCTTTTGGGAGCGATCAGCATCTCGAAGCTGGCGAGTTCCGGGTAGATACCGGCCTTGACGACCAGCGGATCGCCCTTGGCGAGCTTATCCGTCGCATCGAACTGGGCGTCCATCTTGAGGGTTTCGACCGGCGCCTCCTTGAGGCGGAAGGCGTCAGACCGCGCACCGCCTTCGACTGCACTGGCCTTGATGTCACGGCTTATCGTGCCGGGATTATACTGGAAGGTAATGACCGTTGGCACAGGGTTGGGCGGGTCGAAAACGACCAAGGCCGCCTTGGCCACCTTGGGAAGTCCGGGAAGTTTGCTCATCCGATTTACCCCTTGTAATCCTTGATGTCGAAGCTGCCGATGATTTCGGCCAAATCCTTTTGAAGCCGGTCGCGCGCGCCCGTCGATTGCTTGATCAACTTGTTGATCAAGGCTTTGAAGTTCATGTTGTCGGGAATGCCGGAGATGGTGAATTGATAGAGTTGGAACGGCTCACCCGCGCCGGTGTTTTGCAAGGCCGAAGCCTCGGAGGCTTCAGTCAGAACCGTGTAGTTGAAATAACCCACCGTCTTGCCGGCAAAGGTTTTGACCTTGTCTGGCGTGACGGTGCCCGAGAACAACTCCTGCGCCAGCCCAAACACCCCTCCGCCCGAGGATTTGTTGCCGTGCCAGTGTGGAGAGACACTCTGGCTTGCCTTGTAGCCGAGATTGCTGATTTTTTTGCCATCAACATCGGCGGTCTGGTAATAAACGCCACCGGCATGGCCCGTCAGAACCGGGACATCCTTGTTGAACATCGCGTTCGGGTAATAGCTTTGCCATTCGGATTGAGCCGGTTCTTCATCCGGGCGCTTTCCGTACTCATGCGCATGCCTGGCCGATAAATGAGGGGCCTCTTCCTTCTTTCCCACGGCAGTGACCCACTCGGGAGAGAAGACAAGCTCTGCCGTATCTGTGCGCACGGAATGCTGGAGGTAGAGTAGATCGGCAAACCCATGTGCCGCCTCGCCGAATTTATGCGGCGTGCTGCCGAGGATTTCTATCGTGGCCTGCATGGCCTGACCGGACATCGAGGAGGGAATCCATTCGTGCTTTCCGGTATCGGCGGCACGAACCCTACCCGCCATGTGGGTGATATTCTCTTGCCATTTGTCGGTGTAGGTCTTGTCGAAAAACTCGACGATAGTGAGGGATTTCTTGCTGGCGGCCTTGCTGTTTGCAAAGGCGTAAGTCTCATTCTTGTACTTGCCGGTTTCAAATACGCCGCCCTCTTTGAAGGGTGATCCGGCCACCGCTTTCTTGAACTCAGGATCGGGTTCGTTTTTCTCACCCTTGTTGGCGTATTTCACGAGGGCAGCTTTCAGCGCCCCCTTGAAGGCCGTCGAGAACCACGCGGAATAGTCTGCGGGAGGCGGCCCCAGCATCTTCTCGTTGAGGTCGCGGACCATGTCGGTGGTCAGAATCTTGAGCAGGTAGTACTGAAAATAACTTGTTTTCGCCTTCTCCAATTCGGCGACAGGAAACAGGTCATCGTAGGATTTGTCGTTGAACTCTTCCGGCGCCTTATCGGACATTTCCTTGAGCTCGTCGAAGATCGCTTTGATGAAGGCATTGTTGTCACGCAGGTGATTATCCGCGTGTAGAGGCTTTAGCCAATCGGCAGGAAGAAGCGACGGATTGGCGGTGATGGTCTGGGCCGCCTTGGCCCATGTTTGGGTGCGGATCTGGTCGGTGAGGGTGGCATCCTTCATCGCCGCCTTGAGGATGTTGTTGCGCACATCGGCCTGATAGTCAGGATGGATCCTCGCGATGTCGGGTTCGAAGATGTCGATCAGTTCTTCGCCCGGACTGTCGATGCCCAGCAGTTCAAGGATCGTCTCAAGGGCCGAGACCGTTTCCTTGGCTTCCTTGTCGACGTCAGCCCTTTCCTTGGATAGCTTCTCGGGTTTCTTTGTGGCGGTGTCTTGGGCTTGTTCGCCTTCCTTATCAAGTTGGCCCACCTCTTTCAGAGCATCGGCGATATAAGGGGCGATAGCGTCGGTGCGGCGTTTGACCTGTTCTTCAAGGCCCTCGTCATCGAGTTTCTTGTTGTCCGGGGCCTTGTCGTTTTCACGCTTGATGTAGGGCCTGACGTTATCCTCTTTCTTCAGGCCATTGAGCCAAGTTTCCACGGGCGTCGGCGAGGAACGCATTGTGGGAACCACATCTTTTCCCTTTTCCTCAAGGTACAGCGTGTGTGTCTCGCCCGCGCCCTTGAATTGCCTGGGCGTCATCAGTTTTCCATCTGCCTCGGGCTTGTCGTCCTTGCCAGACGTCTTGCCACCACCTTTGCCGGTGAACTTGGCAAGTACCTTGCGGATCAGTTTGACGATGGCGTCCTCGATCCGCTTGCGGACATTTTCAATGATCTTGCGGACACGGCCCGCGACATTACCCAGTCCAATAAGACGTGCGATCAGGTCGATCGCGGGCGCAAGAAGATTGCCCAACACCCGTTCGATGGCCTTGGAGGCCGGCTCGATCTTGCCGTTGGCGATATCGACGATGCCATTGACCACGGTGGTGATAATATCGACAAAGCGGGCGAGGTTATCCTTCATCCACATCACAAAGTCCCAGATCATCAGGACCAGTTTCACCAAGGCCCCCGCGGGATTGATGAGGCTGGCCAGCCAGACGATTCCGGCCTTTACGACCTTCTCGACAAGGAAGGTCGTCAACTCACCCATGACCATTTCGAACAACCCACCGAGATCACTCTTGATCTTTTCGAAGAACGCGCCCCAGCCTCCTATGATCAGTTCCTTGGCGTAATCGATGAAAAATTCGATCTTTTCGACGGCGGCTTCGCCGATGATGCGAACGGCAATCTTTCGCATCATGTCCAGCGTCAGGCCAAGGATTTGCCGGGCGATATCGAGAACTCCCCAGAGGTCCCATTTCTTGGGCATGGTGATGTCACCGCCCAATGCGCCGGTGAGCCAGCCAATCACGCCGCCGATCAAGTGATCGACAAAGTTCTGGCCGAACAGTTTGAAACCGCCCACCACCGTGTCGAGCAAATGCCCAAGAAACGCCAAAGGGTCGTTGACGATCTTCATCAGCCCGTCGGCGGCATTGGAAAAGAAGGCGTAGAAGTCATCCTTGTTGATGCCCAGCATCTTCAGGATGGGTTCAATAATGAGGCGTGCGACCTCGGACCAGTCACCGGCAAGCGCGGCCTGCGCCACGGCCAGCACGGTATTTAGCGCACCTTCGACGAAATCGAGGATCGCGTTCAGCGCTTTTTTATAGAGCTCGACAATCGCATTGACGGCCGCCTTGAGGCCCTCGGCGACCTTGTCGACGGCCGCCTTGGCCAGCCGCACACCTTCGTCGATGACGGCGTTCAGTTTTTCGGCCAGTTCAGGGAAGACCGAGCCGACGATGTGGTTCACGGCGAGTTTCAGGAATTCACCGTAGAGTTCGATCGCGCCCTTGATGAAGCTGGCCGCCGCGTCGATCAGCTTGACAGCAATGGCCTTCACACCATCGAGAATCTTGTTGATACCCGCGCGCACCGCATCGAATATCTTGCCAATCAAGTCACCCAGTTTCGAAAGTTGCTCGCTGACCCAATCGACCGCGCGTTCCCACCAGCTTTTGCTTTCGGCTTCTTTCTCTGCCTTTTCCTTTTCGGCCTTGGCGTCTTTCTCGGCATCTTGCAGCTTGGTTTCGGCCTGCTGTTCTGCGCCTTGGAAATCCTTGGCGATCTTGGCCTCGTCCTGCTCGACCCGCGATTTGATTTCGCCTTGGACACGCTCGTTTTCGGTGCGTGCCTCTTCGTTCATTTCCTCGACGGCGGCCCCTTGGGCCTGCATGGTGGCTTGCCGCTCATCCTGGATTTTTTGACGGGCGTCACCGACCTCGGCCTGTTGCTTGTCATTCGCCTCCTTCTCTGCAGCCGCCATGTCCTCGCGCGCTTTGGATGTCTCGGCCTCGCGCTTGCTATCGCGTTCGGTGACCATGGCCGACATTTCCGCGTCGGTCTCGGACAGGCTTTCTTCCATGGCCGTCTGGTGATGGGCATCAAAAAGCGCTGTGGTTTCGGCATCCAGGTCGCGCGACAGGAATTGGTCAGCGCCTTCGACCTGCGCCATGTCATCAAGCGCAGTTTCCCGCTGCTCCATTTCCAAGGTGACGGTTTCCTCGACCTCGCGCATCTCGACCTGCTCGGGGCCAGGACCATCCAGAACGGCCTGTGCCGCCTCAGCCTGTCGAGCGGCGGTTTCAGACTCAGCCACAGCCTTTTGGTCGGTGGCACGTTTCGGGTCGCTCTCCCCTTCTCGCGGCACCACAGGCGCAGGACCGGGAGAGGTTTCGATGGTCTTGTCCGTCGTCTTGACCTCGGAGATCGCGCCTGCGACGTGCTCGGGGTCCACGCGATCGGCCATGGGCGGGGCCCAGTCGGCAAGATGCGCGTTGACGTTTTCCGAGGTGCCGGTTTGCGTCTCGGTAATCTCGGGGTCGGGCGTCGGGGCCGGGGTTTGATCCTCCAGAACCGGGTCAGCGGCCTGGGGCACCGCGACCGGGTCGACCTTGGGCGCGTCGGCCTCATCCCCCGACATCTTGGCCGCGAAGTCGGGCTGTTCGTCTGAAAAGGCCTTGGCCTCGCCCGCGGCGAGGGCGGCGATGTCAGCATCCAGCGTAGCTTGTTTTTTTGCCTTGAGGCTGGGCGGCGCGGCTTTGAAGGCCTGCATGTAGGCCTCGGGCGTCACGGCGGCATCCAGCGCGGCGATGGATGCCTCCAAGGCTTTCTTCGCCTCTTCCGCCTCGGGTGGCATGTCCGGCAAGTCGCTTTCTATGCCCGCGTTCTCGGCGGCTTGACCTTCGGCGTCTTGTTCGCTCCCCTCTGCTTCATCTTGCATGGCTTGGTCTGGTTTGGCCCCTGCGATGTCCGAGGTTTGCTCAGCGCTCTGATCGGGCTCGGGCGCACGGTCGGACTTGGCCTCGTCAGCGGCATTTTGGGCGCGGAAGCGCCTTTCGGCGTCTTGCAGGGTCTCTTCGTCCTGCGCATCGGTCGTGCTACGAAAGGCCAGCACGTCGGGCGGGAGGGTTTCGGCAACCGGGCCGTCGGGTGGGGCTTCGGCCTCGGCCTCGACCTCGGGTGACGGTGATTGCGCGGCTTGTGAGACCTGCAGCAAATGTGCGGCCTCGTGTGCAAGGGTTTGGAAGCTGACGTTCTCGCGTGAAAGTGCCATGCGATCACCAAGCACCGCAGCCTCGGCCCCCAAGGCGTGCAAAAGGCCAGTGATTTCCTGCGACAGGACCGCCCCGAAACGATCAAGTGACGCATCGAGGTGATCTTCCAGTTGATCCTGATGCGGAATGGGGCGGCGAGGGGCGCGGCCCATCGCCTGTTTCAGCGCCTCGCAGGCGGCTTCGTAGGGCGACAGGGCCTGCCCCGTGAATAAATCAATCACATCGGCCGTTTCGCGTTTTGGTGGCCGGTGGTTCGAGAAGTCCGGTTTTGCCGGCTTCCTGGCGGGCCGTTTGGCGCGGCGCGGGGCCTCCTTTGGGTCAGGCTTACATTTGGCCGAGGATTTCATCGCGACACCTCGTCCAAGATCACCTGCGCCAAGGCAGCACCAAAATCTTCAGGCGTGGCCGCATGGGGCAGGTCCAGAACCACCGCGCCCAAGGCCCTTGAATTGAGATCCGCCAAGCGTGCGGCGAGATCGGGATGCGCCAGCCCATCGCGAAGGCCTGTCTCGAAGGCTTGCGCGACTCGGTCGGCAAAGCCTTGATCAAAGCCATCGAAGGTCATCCCCTCGATGCTTAGATCAAGGGAGGTGGGGACCGGTGCGGAACTCATTGCTCAAGCCCCGCAAGCATGCGTTCAGGAAGGGCCTTTTCCAGTTTGGCGAATTCGAGCCTCAGGGCCTGCGTGACGTGCCGCATTGTCACCCGGTCGGTGCCATCACCCGCCGCCATGAAGGCGGCGTTCAAGACGGTCGAGCGGATACTGCCCCCCGAAAGCGGCAGCGCCGACAAACCCTCGAAATCAAGGGCGTCGCAGGGCATTTGCGGGGGAATGACGCGTTGCCATATGGCCTTTCGGTCGGCCCGGTCTGGAAAGGGAAACTCGATGGCGAAACGGAAGCGCCGGAAGAAGGCACTATCAATCGCCTGTCGCATGTTGGTGGTCAGGATGGCGATGCCCGGATAGCTTTCAAGGCATTGCAGCAAGAACCCAAGTTCCGCATTGGCGTGTTTATCGATGCTGTCGCGGTTCTGGCTGGAGCGTTTTCCAAACAACCCTTCAGCCTCGTCGAACAAGAGCGCAGCACCTGAGGCGCGCCCGGCCTCGAATATCCGCGCAAAATTCTTAGAGGTTTCGCCGATGTATTTTGAAACCAGTGCCGCCGTGTTTACCCGGTAAAGGGAAATCGGCGCGCCCTGCTGATCGCGCATCCGACCCACCAGCGCCTCTGCGGCAGAGGTTTTACCGGTGCCGCTGTCGCCATAGAAGAGGGCCGCCATGCCAAGGCCACGGGCGGACTTTCGGCCAAACCCCCACCCGGCATTGACCTTGTGCCGGTTCATCAGGAATTGCGCCATTTGTTCCAGTGCCTCGGACTGTGCGTGAGGCAAAACAAGATCATCCCATTGGCACAGGCGGTCCAGCTTTTGCGCCAATGCCCCAATGTCTTCCCTAGCTTGAACGCGCGCCGCCTGCCAAAGGTCGGGGGCCAATCCGAACTGTACGCTGCGCGCCGCCCGGCGGGCGCGCGCGGGCGATAGATTGAAGGTTTCAGCCACGTCCGGAGCGCAGAACGACTCGGCCTGATCTTCGCCGAAAAGCTCTGTCCAGATGGCCAATGGTGTGTGGTTTTGTTCAGGGGCATGGATGGTGGCGACGTCAGCAGCGGTACCGGCCTCGATGGCACCGCCCAGCATGACAACCGGACCCGGCAAGGCACGGGCAACGGTGGCGACGGCCATGTCCCTGTCCTCGACATGAAGGACGGGCAAGGCCCCGGTCAGGATGAAATCCCGGCGCATATACTTGAGTAGGGTGGCGCGCTCGGGGCCGGCATCGGGCAGATCGCTGACCGAAATATGCACCATCGGCCAGTCCAGCGCTTCCGATATTATGGCCAGCGTCGCGGCAACGCGGGGGATGCCGTCGGGCGCGTGAAAGACACGAGCACCGCCAACCTGACGCGCCGCAAGCAACGCACGGCGCAGCGTCAGCGCCAACCCCTCGTCCGGCGCTTGGGTCGTCATTTCGGGCTGTGGCTGTATCAGGTCCGACCATGCAGGGTCAAAGGCAATGCGCCCGTCCAATGCCTCAAGCGCGGGCATGCAAAGCGTGATCGGGCGGTCGAACCTCCGACCACCATCCCCAATGTGCAAGAGCCCCGACTGAACAAGCGGTGCCGCAGGCGATATCGCCGTGAGTGCGTCTTCGCCCAAGCAATCCTGCAAAAGCGCTGGTGTCGCTCGCCCCTCGACCGAGTATTGGTTTTCGTCCAGCGTGGCGGAGAGCTTTGGGGTTTGATCGGACAAAGCCACGATTGCGAGCACATCGGTGGCAATGGCATCAAGCCCAAAACGCGCGGCCATCTGCGCAAGAACGCTCTGCCCTCGCATCCGGGCGCGGATCACGTCCTGCTGGCGGTCGAAGTGAAAAGGCTCGGTATCCTCACCCAGCACGAGGCAGGCCGCACGTTTCAGGGCCAACTTGGTCAGCTCGGCATTGGCCTCGGGCCACGGGATATGACGCACGCCATCGTCCATCACGAGCCATTGAAGGTTTCTGAAGCCGCGCTCTCCGAGGCGACGCCATCGACGGTGACATGCCAAGCGTAATCACCATTTTCCAAATCCGGGAACGCGAAGTCGATCTTGGTGGCGTCGGCCTGCTGCGTCTCACCCAAGAAGCTGCGCGGGACCTTGGTCGTGTCGTCCGGGTTCAGGAATAGACGGACCGATTGTTCATCGCTCACCGGATTCGAGAGGGTCACCGTTGCGGCACCAGTATTTCGACTGATCGCCGAAACCTCTGGCTGGATCGAAAGAACCTCGATGTTGGAGCGTTCGATAGCAATCTCGCCGTCTTTGAGGTGCTCGACCAAGACCGCGTGGCGCCCCCCGGGCTGCGTGGCGGGCACGAGCAGGGAAAGTCCCTCGCTACGTGGAGTCGTTTGCGTTGCCACATCCAATTCCATACTGCCAATGCGCAGTCGACTGTCGTTTGAAAACAGCCCCCCACCGATGATCAGAACGCGGGTGCCTGCGGTGATGGGCGTGCCGGGGCGCGGGTCACTGTCCGCGCCGCCCGCTTGCGCCACGATCCGGGCGATACGGGGGGTCCTCAGTGTCATGAGGTCGAGCACCGGTTCGCGAACCGGCGGGCCGGGAAGGATTTCGACCTCGGGTTCGATGAGGGCCAGCGATACGCGGTAGAAGGCCGACATGCGCAGTGCCGAGTTGAAGGCGGGCCAGATCTTGCCAAGCTCCTCATCCGTTGCCGGTATGGGCGAAATCCCAATGCGTTCAACCTGTTCAGCAAGGTTGGAGGTCTCAAGCACCTTCAATGCGGCAGGACGATTGTCCGTACCACCCCCGCCGGGCGGTGCGATGGCTGTCGTGATGTCGTCCTCTAGCAGCATCGGGTGTTCGTGCAAAACCTGCATACCGATACCAAGAAGGATTTCAGCCGCCATGTCCGAGGCCCCGGTCGCCGTCAGAACATAGTACATGTCCAGCCCTAGCCTTGGTTTGTGAGCCCGCGCGCCTGAACCGCTATAGGCAGGAAGGCGTTCGTTCACAAAGGCCGGGTTCGGCATCACCTTCCAAGGATAAAGATTGAGGCGATTGATTTCGTCCTCGCCGATGATGGCGTCCGGCGGTCGCGCCGTGACTTCGGGCGTCGAAAGCGGCGACAACTCGATGGCCGAGACTGTCGTGTCCAGCAAGGACTTGAGGGTCGCGGTGACCGTGGCAAGGGCGAGGGCATTGGGCATATCAGCGCCTCCACCCAAGGTACGAGGTCAGGGTCACCCCGGCAGCGCGCGCCGTGGCCGGGGGCGCAGAGGCGGGTGGCGCCGCAGCGGCGGGCGGCGATGGCGCTTGTGGCGGTGGCGCGGCTTTCACGGTTATCGCTCCGATCCGCAGTTGCACGGTTGGGGACGAAGACGGCGGGGTGGTCCGTTCCCTTGCCTGTCCCGGGTGAGTGGTGGCGTTAGGCACTTTGGGCGCGGGTGAGGGGGTAACGGGCTGAAGCTGAGCGACCGGCTTGGTCTTCACAGTTTTATCGTCGTGGTGATTTTTGGTTTTGGCCGGTGCAGGCCTGTGATCGGTTGGCTGGCGTTGCGGGGGAACCACGTGGTCGGATGTCGACGGGCTTTGACTCTCAGGGGTGTCGCGTGGAACGTCATGCCGTTCGATGGTCCGGTTGTGATGCACTTGGGTGCGTTCAAACCGCTGGGTGGTTTCGTGATAGACAGGCTGAATCCTCGCCGGTGTATCAAGGACAGGGTCATCCGGAGTCGGGGCACGTTCAGGTTGCGGTCGAGCGCTCGGGGCGTCCCGTCTTGGCCGTGCTGGCGGTGTAACGTCCTCTTCCAGCCAGGTGATCCCCTCCTCGCCGAATACCCCGACCGAAACCGGCTGCAACAAGGCGGCCCCCTGCCCCTCGGCAGCAACCTCTGCACCAAGGACTTTTGCCCCGATTCTGTCGAACAGGCCGCTCAACTGACCATCTCCACGTAGCGGGCGCGTCGACGCGCGGTCAGGCCAAGGGTTTCGCTTTCACTCCAGCCAAAAGCGCGTGCGAGTGTGGCAATGTCCGAGAACACCCGAAGCGCACGTGCTTCGACATCGGACCATAAAAACGAAAGGGCATCGAAGGCGCAGGGGGTGGTCGCGCCGCATTCCGGACACTGTACGTCGATCACCACGTCGATCGCAGGATCGGCCGCTTCAATTGCCGCTTCGGCAGCGTCGCGAAATTCAGGATCATCCCAAGGCGCTTGCGGGTTCAGCCTGTAGTATGGAAAGCCATCTGGAGTGACCTGTGACAGGTCCGCCTGAGCGGGTAATCGCAAGTTCCAATCTTCGCCCGCGAAAGTGACTTTGACCTCGTCGCTTGTTTTGGCGGGCAAGACAAAATCGGCACCCAGATCAAGGCTGTTCCATTCTTCGCAGGACTGGCATTTCACCTTGGCAAGCATTTGGGTACCGCGCGAAAACCATTCGGTTTTGAAACTCCAAAAGAGCCTGTCCCTATCCCCCAAGCTGATTTCGCCGCGCGCCTTGCCGTCAAGTTCGGGGCACAGGGCGGCCAGCAGCGCATCGGCCTTCGCCGCCGCCCCACCCGTTTCTCCCGCTTCGAAAATGCGGATCAGATCGGCATCACGCAGCGCCATGATCGTTAAGCCGGATCAGTGAAGGCAGGCATTTTCGGCATGGTCACATCGTAGTCACGAACAAAGCCCTCATGCTCGATCTTGAGGCTTTCCACGGCAATCCCCGCCGCACTGGCATCGAGTTCCGGGGTTTGCTGGAACTCGGAAATCCAGCAGTTGAAGATGTTGTACCGCAGAACCAGTTGCCCGGCCTCGTTGAACATCTCAAGCTGAATGTCCTTGCGGAAATCCTCAAGCGAAACCTCGGCCCCGACGCCGTTGCGAATGTTCCAGGACTTGTTGGCCCATTGCTCGAACTCGACCGAATGAGTGATGCCGCGTTCGGCGGTGATTGCCTCGTATTTGACGATGCCGGGCTGCTTGTAGGGCGTCGACGGATCCCCCCCCGAGCGAAACTCGACAACTTCCTGGGTGCGCTTAAGGGCCGATACCTTGGACACACCCGCCACGGGCTTACCATCCCAAAGCAGGCGAAACTTGTAGTTTAGGTAGGGGTCAAGGCGCTGACCGGTTGCAGATATATGTGCCATGATCTTCTCCCGTGACTTATTCAGGCAGCTTGGTCAGCTGTTTGAAATTCAGAACGACGAACTCTGCCGGTTTGAGCGGCGCGAAGGCGACAAGAATGTTGACGATGCCAAGGTCGATATCGGCCTGCGTGGTTGTTTCAGAGTCGCATTTCACGAGATACGCATCATCGGCGATCGTGCCCTGGAAGGCCCCTTGCCGGTGAAGCCCCTGCATGAAGGCCTTCACGTTCATGCGTATCTGTCCCCAGAGGCGTTCGTCATTGCCTTCAAAGACGGTCCATTTCAGGCCTCTTTGCAGGCTTTGCTGGATGAAGATCGCAGTTCGTCGGACGGCGACGTATTTGTATTCATCCGCCAGATCGTCGGCACCGACCATGGTACGTGCACCCCAGATGATGTTGCCGTAGACCGGGAAGGACCGCAGGACATTGACCCCCAGCCGGTTCAAGGGTTCCTGTTCAAGATCGGTGAGCAACTGCCCCGGCGCGCCCCCGCCAAAGCGGGTTTCCGTTCCGGCGGTGGATTTCCAAACCCCGCGCGAGGCGTCGATCCGGGCCATCATCCCCGCGACCATCCCCGATGGCCCCACCGTGCGAGGCGCTCCACCGGCAAGCGGGTCCGAGAAGCTGAGCCGTGGGAAATATCCGGCAGCATTGCGCGACGCAGCACTGCCCATGCCTTGGAACCAATCGTAAACGTCCTCCTTGGTGGCATCGACGCTAGGATCAAGCAACAGGAAGGCAAAGCGATCACGGCAGAATTTCTCGGCGGCTTCGTAAACGCTTTTCGCATCGCTCTCGTCCATCAAGGAGGCGACGGGGATGCACATCAGGTTAAAGACATCCGGCACGATATCTTCGAGCGCGTTCATACCCGTCCGCGCCGCGTTCGAACCCTGGATCGCATTCGCGATGTTCAGACTCCAATCGCCGATAAACGGGACGAGGCCATCATCACCGTTCCCCAAGACCTCCATCGAGTTGGGTTGCGCGGGCTGCGTCGTTCCATCCAACAGATTTTCAGGTGTGAATGATCCGATTGTTGGTATCCCGGCGGCGTGCACCTCGACAGAGACAAGCGTTGAGGCACCGTTGACAATGTTTTCGGCCATCGCCGGATTGGTGGGATCATCCGTATTTGAAATCCCTTGGTAAAGCTCTTCGGCAATCACCTTGGACCCGGAATAGAGGCGAACCAACAAATCGTACTCTGTGCCCGAGGCATGTTCCGCCGTGGCGACATAAATCGAATTGCCCCAACTCCCGAATTCCTTTGCAGTAATGGAAAGCTCGGCCCCGGCACGAGTAGCTTTCACCAACTGTGGGTCAGGTTGGCCACCTGCAAGTGCGGTCAGGTCGGACTTGCCCAGAGCGACCAGCGCGTTGAGGCGATCGGTGGCGTCGGTCACCGCTGTCAGGTCAATCGCGGAGGTCGATGGCTCGGGCTCGCGGTTGGCACTGTTATTGCCAACCGCATCCAGCGTCACAAGCCGTGAACTCGCGTTCGCCGCATCGACACCGGATTTCGTGGCGTAGCTGATGTTATCGTAGACTTCTTCGGCCACCACCAATGCGCCATCATATTGACGAACCAGCAGGTGGTACTTGGTTTCACCGTCAACCGGGATCAGCCCATAAAAAATGTTGTTCCCCGCGGCACCCGGCGTCTTGGCCTCGATGCTCAGCGCGTCGGTCGTCGGATCACCGGCCTTCTTGATCGTTGCAGATGCCGCGGTGAGCGGTTCGCTTCCGTCCCCCGCACCATCGGCACCCACGCGGATGACAAAGGCCACGTTGCCGCCATTCAAGAAGTATTGCTGGATCGCGTAGGAGGCCTCGGATTTGGACCAGACGCCGCCAAAGATCGTTTCGAAGTCCGCCATCGAGGTCAGGCGCACGGCCTTGTCCATTGGTCCGCGTTTGAAGACGTCAATGAACACCGTGTTCGAAGTCGATATGGACGCGATGGGGCGGGCACCGCTTGGGATCTCTTTGACGTGAACGCCCGGGAACTGATTGGTTAACATGGAACCTTCCTGTTCTGTCTCATGGGGTCAGTGCCATCGGTCCTGATCGGAATCGGGCGGCACGTTGGATGCTATGGCTTCAATGAGCGCAAACGCCTTTGCGAGTGTCTCGTGCTGGCTCGTTTGATCCGCGTTGACATACTCCACCTCAATCGGGCTGTTCGGCCCGGGAACGCGCAGGACAAAAACGGCAGCGCGTAATTTGGGCGCAGATTTGCGAGAGCGGTTAGCAGCCACGGCATCACATCCTTTCGTGATACCACCCTAGGCTGGCGGGGTTCGGGAAGGGTCACGTCAAGATGCACTTGCCCTCACCCGGTGTTCACCACGCCGTCACAGACCTGTCACAGCCTGCAATCTGAAAAGGAAAACCCCGCGCTCCTGAAAGAGCGCGGGGCAAGTTGTCTTGGGGTATTAACTGTTAAAGCCGAGCGTTTTCTCTGCTGGTCTTTTCGTGGTCGCGCAGTGGGCGCTTGGTGCGACGCGTGATGCGGCTTTCCATGATGCTATTGCGCAATTCACGGGTTGCCGGGTCAAGATCGACCTGCAGTTCCTCCGCAAGAATTCCCCGCAATTCTTCATATAGCATCAGCGCCTTATGGCGTTCGCCGTTCTCGACATAGAGGCACATCATGTCATGATATACGGTCTCGCGCAGGGGGTCGATCGTCAGGATCAGGCGGCCCCAACTCAAGGCGTCGCCCACTGCGTCGCGGCGGCTTGCATCCTCCATCAGCAGATCGAGGGCACGCATCCGCAAGCCTTCGACGCGGGCCCGGTCTTCCAAGGCCCATTGCGCATTGCAGCCTTCCAGAAAGCTCCCACTACAGCGCTCAAGCAAATCCGAGAGGGTTCGGCGGATCGTGATGTCGATGCGGCCAGCGTCGGTCATCATGCGGCGCGCTTGCCAGTATAGCCGTGTCAGATCGGCCCCATCGACAAAGACATGTTCAGAGGTTTCCAGCACAATGAGGTCATCAAGCGCCCTGATGGCAACCCCGTCGATACGATCAAGCATCTTGTTGATCCGCCATAGCGCCGTATTCAACGCGGACCGCCCCTTATCCTGCGGAGAGTTCGGCCAAAATGTGTGGATCAGGGAATCGCGCCGGGTCGCTTCGCCGGCGCGGTTAAGAAGATAAGTCAGGAGTTCGCGCGTCGTACCCGAGAGGTTCAGGGCGTGAAGCCCCTGAGCCTGCCGCAGGCGCAACGGGCCAAAGAGAGATACATAAAGGGTTTTATTTTCGAGATTAATCATCGTCCAACAGTCCCTTGGATAAAGGAAAGGTGCCAATTTCACTGGTCATGTCTTAATTGATGGCGCGAAAAATTATGGCTGCGCCTATGGGTGAAACAGTGACTCAGGAAACGATTCTATGCAACCTCTGGTTATCCACAGAAAGAGACGGCCAATTAATACGTGTTTCTTCAGTACTTTAGGACACAAGCTCCTAGGCGCGGCAACCAGCGGAAGTCAGCAAATCGCGGCTGCTTTCCGTCTTTGACGCCTTGTCAAAACATCTGCGAGAAACGTCGGTTCATGGTTCACGTAGCAGGCGCGCCCGCAGGCTCAGGACACGAACAGGCCTTTGTACTGCTCTCGCAGGACATTCTTTTGAACCTTGCCCATCGTGTTGCGCGGAAGTTCGTCCAGAACGACGATCTTGCGAGGGTGTTTGAACCGGGCCAACGCCTCACCGGTTGCCTCCATCATCGCACCGGCATCCGGTGTCGCGCCCTTCTCTGGCACGATGATCCCCACCACCGTTTCCCCGAAGTCAGGGTGCGGAACACCGATCACGGCACTCTCCAGAACGCCGGGTTGCTCGTCCAAGACCAACTCGATTTCCTTGGGGTAAATGTTGTAACCCCCAGAAATGATGAGATCCTTGTTGCGACCGACGATATGCACGTAGCCATCCTCGTCGATCTTGCCCAAGTCGCCGGTTATGAAAAACCCATCCTCGCGAAGTTCAGCGGCGGTTTTCTCCGGCATTTGCCAGTAGCCCTTGAATACGTTTGGCCCACGCACTTCGATTTGGCCGATCTCGCCGGCGGGCAGGGTATCTCCCGTATCGGGGTGGGTAATCTTCAGTTCAACCCCCGGCAAGGGAAAGCCGACCGTTCCCGGGCGGCGTTCGCCGTCATAGGGATTAGAGGTGTTCATGTTGGTTTCTGTCATGCCGTAGCGTTCGAGGATGCGATGGCCTGTACGCGCTTCGAACTGCACATGGGTTTCCGCCAGAAGCGGGGCAGACCCCGATACGAACAGGCGCATGTGTTGGGCAAGGCCCTTGGTGAATCTGTCATCACCAATTAACCGGGTGTAGAAGGTGGGCACACCCATCATGCTTGTGGCCTTGGGAAGTTGGGTTATGACCTGATCGAGGTCGAATTTCGGCAGGAAGATCATGCTGCTTCCAGCGGCCAGTGCGATATTGGTAGCCACGAAGAGCCCGTGGGTGTGGAAAATCGGCAAGGCGTGAAGGAGGACATCCTTCTCGGTGAAACGCCATTCGGTGACCAGGGTTTTTGCATTGGACAGCAAGTTGTTCTGGGTCAGCATCGCGCCCTTGGAGCGCCCTGTCGTGCCGGAGGTGTATAGGAAGGCGGCAAGGTCTTCGCCGCTGCGCGCGACAGTGTCAAAGCTGTTGGGGGCGGTCTTGGCTTTGTCCAATAGACTGCCGCCACCATCGGCGTTCAAGGTTTCGATCTGTGCCCCTAGACCACGTGCGAGAGGCGCGAGCCTGTCTTGGTTCTTGCCATCGCAGACGATAAGGACCGCACCGCTGTTTTCAATGAAATAGCTGAGTTCGTCGGCGGTATAGGCGGTATTGAGCGGGAGAAAAATCAACCCGGCCTGTGCGCAGGCGGCGTAGAGCATCAGCGCCTCGGGGGATTTCTCGATTTGGGCCGCGACCCTGTCGCCGGGGGTTAGGCCGAGCTGCACCATGACAGTGGCGAGTTGCGCGGCCTTGGACAGGAACTCCTGATGCGTGATGGTTCGCCCGTCCGGGATATGCAGGAAGGGCGTCGTTTTGCCCGCATGGATACCGAAGAGTCCATCATAGAGGGGATTAGCCATGTGTTTACCTTTCTTCGGTCAAGGACGGTGCAACGGACCCAAAATCTCAGCCGCTGCGTCGAGCAAGGCGCTGGCCAGTTCGGTCAGGGGACGTCCGTCATTTGTCATGTCGGGCGCTTCGCGGCGGTCGCGCGATTCGATCACCTTGGGCAGCGGATCAGACAGAATACTCACTCTGCGCCTTCCATGACATGGATGGGCAGCCATATGGTGCGGCCGGCGACGCGGCAGAGCCAGACAAGCGCAATACCCATGCAGGCTCCGTTTGCACCAATTTCAATCAAGCGCTGGGTTCAGTCGAGGCGCAGGATGCGGGCCTTCTGCTCAGGGCGCGCCCTCACTTCTTCTCAAGTGCCTCGATGCGCGCTTTGAGCGCTTCGTTTTCTTCACGGGCTTTTTGGGCCATGGCGCGAACGGCGTCGAACTCTTCACGGGTGACGAAATCGCGGTCGGCAAGCCAGCGGTCCATCATCGATTTCATGGCGGTTTCGGCCTCATCTTTCGCGCCCTGAGCCACGCCCATGGCATTGGTCATCAACTGCGAAATATCGTCGAGCACTTTGTTACGGGATTGCATGGGTCATACTCCGGTTGGGCTTTGCCCTTATATGGGCATATGAGAGACAAGGGACAAGGATTGACTTCCCCCGCAAACCAGAGGCACAGAGACGCACATGCAGGCCGTGATCCCCTTTCCCGATATTTCACCCGAGATTTTCAGCATCTCGCTGTTTGGCATGGAATTTGCTCTGCGTTGGTATGCACTGGCCTATATCGTGGGCATCGTTCTGGGCTGGCGGTTGGTGGTGATGGCAGTGCGGCGTGGGCATTTGTGGCGCGGCGGTGAGGCGCCTTTGACATCGAGGGATGTGGAAGACCTTCTCACTTGGGTGATCCTTGGGGTCATCCTTGGTGGGCGGCTGGGCTTCGTTTTGTTCTACCAGCCGGGGTATTATCTGCAAAACCCGGTTGAGATCTTGAAGGTCTGGCAAGGCGGCATGGCCTTTCACGGTGGATTGCTTGGTGTGATGGTGGCCTGTTTCGCCTTTGCAAGGACGCGCCGCGTGCCGTTCCTGTCGCTGGCGGATGTGCTTTGCATGGCAACACCCGCGGGGCTTTTGTTGGGTCGCATCGCAAACTTCATCAACGCCGAGCTTTGGGGACGGCCCACGGACCTGCCTTGGGGAGTCGTCTTCCCGACGGCGGCGGCACAGGATTGCCCGAATGTGGCAGGACCCTGTGCGCGGCACCCTTCACAGCTTTACGAGGCAGGGCTTGAGGGGTTGGTTCTGGGCGCTGTTCTTCTATGGCTGGTCTGGCGGCAGCGGGCGCTGTGGATGCCGGGCTTGGTCTCGGGCGTCTTCTTCATCGGCTATGGGCTTTCACGCTTTGTCGTGGAGTTTGTCCGGCAAGCGGATGCGCAATTCATCACGCCGGACAATCCCCTAGGATATGTGGTTCAGGCAGGTGAGTGGGGCCTGAGCATGGGGCAGCTGTTGTCACTTCCCATGGTGGTGTTCGGGGGGATCCTGTTGGTGATCGCCAAGGCCCGAAGGGCGGCATGAGCGGCCTGCACGATATCATCGTCAAGCGGGTCGCGGCCGAGGGGCCAATGCCCCTGTCGGAATACATGGGGCTTTGCCTGTCGCACCCTGAGCATGGCTATTACACAACCCGCGACCCCTTGGGAACGGCGGGCGATTTCATCACCGCGCCCGAGACCAGCCAGATGTTCGGCGAATTGATCGGTCTGACCTTGGCACAGGCCTGGATGGAACAGGGTACACCGGAACGGTTTACCCTGGCCGAGCTTGGGCCCGGTCGCGGGACGCTGATGGCGGATATCCTGCGGGCGACTCGCGCGGTTTCGGGGTTTCATGCAGCGATGTCAGTTCATTTGGTCGAAACCTCGCCCGCCTTGCGGGCTGTGCAGGCCGAAACGCTGGGGCGCGAGGGTGTCGTGTGGCACAAAAGCGTCGAGGCATTGCCCGACGCCCCGCTTTATCTGGTGGCCAATGAATTTTTCGATGCGCTGCCGATACGCCAGGTGGAGCGCGCCGAGGGCGAGCTATGGCGCGAGCGCTGCGTTGGTATGCAGGACGGGCGGTTGACCCTTGGCCTGAGCGATGCAACCCCGCTGCCCGCCTTGCAGCATCGTCTTGAGGATACGCGGCCCGGCGATGTGGTTGAGTTTTCAAGCCCGGCACAGGCCATTGCAGCGACGATTGGCGCGAAGATCAAATTGCGGGGCGGCACTGCACTGATCGTGGATTATGGCGACTGGCGCTCGTTGGGCGATACATTTCAGGCGCTGCAAGCGCATGAACCTGTAGATCCCTTCGATACCCCCGGTACGGCGGACCTGACCGCGCATGTGGATTTCGAAGCCTTGGCGCGGGCCGCGCCAACGGCACATAGTCGGCTGACCCCGCAAGGGGTTTTGCTTGAGCGCCTTGGCATCACGCAGCGCGCGCAAGCTCTTGCCAAGCGGCTGAGTGGCGATACGCTGAGTCAGCACATCGCCGCGCATCGGCGCTTGACCCACCCACAGGAAATGGGGACGCTCTTCAAAGCCATGGCGCTTTATCCGGAAGGCGCCGCACTACCACCGGGGTTCGAGGCATGACATTGGAGATCCTAACATCCGACAGCCTTGCACCGCTGCGGCACGGGTTCTTTACCCGCAAGGGCGGGGCCTCGTCCGGGGTGTTTCAGGGCCTCAACTGTGGGCAGGGATCATCGGATCAATCCGAAATCGTCAGCATCAACAAAACACGCGTGGCCGACGCCATGCACGTCGCCCCGGAAAACCTCATCACCGTGCATCAGGTTCATTCGGCGGACGTGGCAACAGTGGATGGCCCCTTGGCCGTTCGCCCCAAGGCCGACGGTCTCGTGTCCGCGACGCCGGGCGTGGCGCTCGCCGTATTGACCGCGGATTGCCAGCCCGTGCTCTTCGCCGATGCCGAGAACGGCGTTGTCGGCGCCGCGCACGCCGGATGGCGTGGGGCCTTGGATGGCGTGCTGGAAGCCACGATCGAGGCGATGGAAGGCTTGGGGGCCGAGCGAGAGGCCTTGCACGCCGTTATCGGCCCTTCGATCAGTCAGCGCGCCTACGAGGTGGGTCCGGAGTTTCTTGAAGAGTTCATGGACGACGACCCCGAAAACCACCGCTTCTTCGCCAATGGCGAGGGCGACAGGTACTTGTTCGACCTGCCGGCCTTCGGGCTGCACCGTATGCGGCAGGCTGGCATTGGCAAAGCGGAATGGACGCGGCATTGCACCTATTCCGATCCAGAACGGTTTTTCTCATACCGCCGGGCGACACATGCGGGTGAAGCGGATTACGGCCGCATGATCTCCGCCATTCGGCTTTGAATCAGGCCAAAACCGGGCAAACATGCCCACAGGATTGCCCCAATTAATGGAAACAATGCTTGGATTTCCTTGATATTGCTGCGCTTCTATTTTTTAAAATACAATAAATTCAATATTTTATGAGAAACCCTGCCTCTTGCCAAATTTTCCCGACACCGTCCCTCAAAAAGCTTCCGATTTTCTCGCATCGCGTCAAAAGATGGCCGCAAACCACCGCAATACTTGGTGGCAATCGGATACAACAGCCCTGCAAGGGCAGGCCAAAGCAGAGGACAAAACCATGAAAAAGCGTTGGATGAAAAGCGTTATCGAAACCAGCAAACAAGAGGCCCCGGCCCTGCCGTTTCAACGCAGCGCAAAGCGCAAGCCGCGCCCGGCGATCCTTGCTATGGCCAAGCTCAAGTCTGCCTGAAAGCAGCCGGCCCTGACGTAGCCCGATTCCTCCAGGCATCGGTGTCATGAGGTCTCCTGATGGAGACCTCATTTTTTTGCCCTGATTCGACAGCCCCAAAACCGTTCGGTGAGGAGAATGTGGCAGGTGCGTTAACAAGCGCGAAACAAATTCCGGCTCTAGGCACCATTGCGACTGGAGCAGTGACAATTCCCACAAGAATTTGACGAAATATCGCCCACGGTGCCCTACTGTTTTCACAAGACGTAAGCAGTATTCGTCAGTCTGTCGTTGTCGGTGGGGGCCGGCGCGGGTGTGACGACCTGAAAAGGTGACGCATCATGGCTACCCCCTCCACGGCCGCCCGCCTCTCGGCGGCCACCCCTTCTACAGCACTCCCTCGCAGGATCGGCCCCGGCGTTTCGCCGACCAAATCCCGGCGTGCTCTGGTCATGCGGAAGTATCAGATTTCGGCGCTGCGCGCGGATGGCGATATCCGCCAGTCCGAGCAAATCGGCCCGGCGCTGCCGCTGTTCGAGGCCGCATTTTCCGCCTTTGCACGCGGCACCCTGATTCAGACCGCACATGGCCCCGTCGCAATCGAGGATTTGCTGCCCGGCGACGAGATCGTGACAGCCGAATACGGCCCCACTCGCCTGCTTTGGGTCGGGTCGATGACCCTTGTGCCAAAACCAGATAGTCCCGCCCCGCCCGAGGCAAGGATGACCCGTGTCATGCCCGAGGCCTTTGGCATGGGCAAACCCATGACCAATATAATGTTCGGTCCCGGCGCACGGGTTCTGGCCCCGGCGGCGCGGCTTCGCGAGCAGATCGGCAATGAAAAGATACTGACGCCCATGCATCATCTGCACGACGGGCATGGCGTTATCGAGGTCATGCCGCCACGACCGGTGAGCGTTTACCATCTGTGTCTTGCAAAGCATGCCACGATCAACGCGGGCGGCCTTTCGGTCGAAAGCTATCACCCGGGATCGGGGTTCGAGCGCAAGATCGGCGATAAGATGCTTGGCCTGTTCCTGTCATTCTTCCCGCACATCAAGGCACCGCATGAGTTCGGCGGGCTGTCGCATCTGCGTTTGCCGTTGATGTCAGCGGATGAACTGGAAGCGGCCTAGGCGCTTTGGGTCAATCTCTCTTCAAGGATGTCGAAGGGTACACCCGGTTCGTCCTTGGCGCCGCGAATGACCAATGAGGTCTTGACGCTGGCCACGTTCTCGGCGGCAGTCAATTCTTCGGTCAGAAAGCGTTGGAAGGTCGAGAGGTCAGGCGCCACGCATTTGAGGATGAAATCAACTTCGCCATTGAGCATGTGACACTCGCGCACCAAGGGCCAGTCGTTGCAGCGTTCCTCGAATGCGCTGAGGTCGGCCTCGGCCTGTTTTTGCAAGCCGACGCTGGCGAAAACCTGTACTTCGAAGCCCAATTCGCGGGCGTCCACATCCGCATGGTAGCCCTTGATAAAGCCCTGCTCCTCAAGCGTGCGCACACGGCGCAGACAGGGCGGAGCCGAGATTCCCACACGCTTGGCCAATTCTACATTGGTCATGCGACCGTCGGCCTGAAGTTCGGCCAGTATCTTGCGGTCAATGGGGTCAAGGCGGGTTGCGGGCATCTTGGGCGATCCTTCGGCGTGTTTCTCGATTGTTATATCACGCCCATATATGCGCGCAATAATGTTTCGCCAAGGCGCAATATCGTTTCATGGTCAAAAAGATTGCCGATGCTATCTCCTGACCTTGCGGTGGGGGTTACATGCACCGCGTCACAGGGCTATATCTGCCACGACTTTTGATGCAACCCGATAACGCTACAGGTGACCCATGGGCGAAACCCGTCATACCAAAACCCTGATCATCGGCTCGGGCCCGGCGGGCTATACCGCCGGGGTCTATGCCAGCCGCGCCATGCTGGAGCCGATCCTCGTGCAGGGGATCGAACCGGGCGGGCAGCTGACCACCACGACCGAGGTCGAGAACTGGCCCGGTGATACCGAGGTGCAAGGTCCGGACCTGATGGTGCGCATGGAAGCGCATGCCAAGGAGATGGGCTGCGAGATCATCGGGGATATCATCACCGAGCTGGACGTGGAAAGCCGCCCCTTCGTGGCCAAGGGCGACAGCGGCACAACCTACACCGCCGACAGCGTGATCTTGGCCACCGGCGCGCGGGCCAAGTGGCTGGGGCTGGAGAGCGAAGAGGCTTTCAAGGGCTTTGGCGTCTCGGCCTGTGCCACCTGTGACGGCTTTTTCTATCGCGGTCAGGAGATCGTGGTGGTCGGCGGCGGCAACACCGCCGTGGAAGAGGCGCTCTTCCTGACGAATTTCGCCTCCAAGGTCACACTGATCCACCGCCGCGACGAGTTGCGCGCCGAGAAGATTTTGCAGGACCGTCTGCTGAAGCACCCCAAGATCGAACCGCTTTGGTTTCATGAGCTGGACGAGGTTCTGGGCGATGACAACCCCAAGGGTGTGACCGGCGTGCGCGTCAAGCATTCGAAAACCGGCGAGACACAGGACATCCCCTGCAAGGGTGTTTTCATTGCGATTGGTCACGCACCCGCCAACGAATTGGTCAAAGGCAAGGTCGAAATGCACCACGGCGAATATGTGAAGGTCGAAGCGGGCAGCACCCGCACCTCGGTGCCGGGTCTGTTCGCGGCCGGGGACCTGACCGACCATATCTATCGTCAGGCGGTGACCAGCGCCGGGATGGGCTGCATGGCGGCGCTGGATGCCGAAAAGTTCATCGCCGAGATGGAGGATGAGGCCCCTGCCCCCGAGGCCTATGTCCCGCAAGCTTGACCCTTGAGCCAAAGGCCGCGCCTGCGGCGCGACAGGTTAAAGCGCGCTTTTGCGCGCCGGGAGAGGGGCTTTGCCCCTCGGCCTACGGCCTCACCCCAGGATATTTGGAAACAGAAGAAGCCGGGTGCACAGCGCAAAAGGCCATTTCAGTCTGGGTGGAAGTCGCGCGATGTGCAGCCTGCTTCGAGGATGACTGCGATCCAGTTTACATTCGGCTCAAGACCCAGTTCGTTGAGCCATGCCTGTTGCAGCCGGTAGGCAGGCAATTCCTGTGCGCCGGGGCAATACCAATGGCCGTGCTCGGCTTGTCGGTGGTGGGTGAGTTCGTGTAAAAGGACGCTGACGTCATAGGGGCTTTTGCGGCTCCAGGGCCGCACTAGCCAAATGGTCTCGGTGTCAGGATCATACAGGCCACGGGTATGCGAGGCCTCGTTCGCCGCGCGTATTGGCGCAAGCCGCGCCAGATGCGCCATTGAGATCAGGCGGATGGCAGGGGCTGTGTCGCGACGGGGCAGATCGGTTTTGGCATCAAGCCAGCCTTCGAGTTGCACGACGAGCGCCTGGATATCGCGGGCCTCGCGCCATGCCAGAAGGTCCTTGGCGCCGGCCTGTGTGCTGGAAACCACAAGACAAAGAAAGCTGACGCGGGCCAGCCAATGGCGGGCACGTGAGGGGAAGCGCATGGCATCCTCCGGATCTGGTTTGGACGGATTGTGCAAAAGATGCTATGCTAGCGATCGCGTTATGCGCAAAAGACCATTTTTCAACCGCAGATGAAGGAAATTCACCTGCCATGGGTCGACAGCTTCCTCCTTTCGCGGCGGTCAAGGCCTTTGAAGCCGCTGCACGATACAAGAGCTTCAAGAAGGCAGCGGAGGAATTGTGCCTGTCTCCCTCTGCGATCAGCCACCAGATCCGCGCCCTGGAAGCGTATCTGGATACCGCGCTCTTCGAACGCGAGGGCAACCGGTTGGACCTGACCCTGACAGGGAAAGCCTATGCCGGGAAGCTGACCGGGCTTCTGGATTTTCTGGACGAGAGCACGCGCGCGGTGCGCCATGCGGGCGAGCGACCGTTCAGGGTACTATGCACGCCGGGCTTCGCCGCGCGCTGGCTGGTGCCGCGCTTGTCAGGTTTGCCCTTTGCCGACCGGGTGCAACTGCGGGTTTCGACCGGGGCTCCCTCTCTGGATTTCGCCAAAAACGATAGTGACTTGGTGATCCAATGGGCCGATGCGCCCGTTCCGGGCGTGTCAACCTATCCCTTGATGCAATCAAGCCGTTACCCCGTGATCAGTCCAAGATTACGAGACGCCGAAGGCATCGAGCACCCTGAGGATCTGTTGCGCATGACCTTGATGTACGATGAAACCGATGACGCTTGGGACCAGTGGTTCGACGCCGCGGGCCTGTCGCCACAGGCCATGCCACCCGGCCCTGTCTTTCCCAATTGCGAGTTGTCGACAACCGCGGCGGAACAGGGCGGCGGCGTGTCGCTCGCCTATGACTCGATGGTACGCGACACGGTGGCAAGTGGGCGTTTGATCCGGCTTTTCGATACGATCACCATGCCTGCGGTCATTTACTCGGTGGCCCATGCCGAGGGCCGTGGCGACGATCCGATGATCCAGCAGTTCAAAGACTGGATCTTCGCCGAGGTTGCCAAAACGCAACCGACTGTGCCGCGAATGTCAGCGGCAGAATGAAAACGGCGCGATAACCGCGCCGTTTCCAGGTCTTGTCGTGGAACTCAGTTCGGCATCACCTCGCCCGTGGGACGCGGGGTGGACATGGTTTCAGCCGGCAGGACCGGGTAAACCACCTCGGGCATTTCGCCAGTCAATGCGCCGAGAAAGGCGACGATCTTGTCGGCCTCCTCGTCGTTCAGGTCCTGACCCAATTGGCTTTCACCCATGATCTGCACCGCGACCTTAAGGTCCCAGACCAGCCCGGAATGGAAATAGGGGGCTGTCTGGTCAATGTTGCGCAGGGGCGAAGCGCGGAAGACATATTCATCGGCAGCCGTTTCGGTCACTGCATAGCGGCCTTTATCGTTTTCAGGCAGGATGTCGGCACCGGGTTTTTCGATCAGGCCAAAGGGGTAGTAGCCATTGCCGCCAAGGTTCACCCCGTTGTGGCAAGAGGCACAGCCCTTGTCCATGAACAGCGCGAGACCCTCTTTTTCCTCATCCGTCATGGCGGCGTCATCGCCGTTGAGGAAGGCATCGAAAGGCGCGGGAGTGATCAGCGTGGCCTCATAAGCCTCGATCGCCTTGGCGAAGTTGTCGAAGGTGACCGGGTCAGCCTCATCCGGGAAGGAGGCTTTGAACCACTCCTGATACTGCGGCATGGAATTCAGCGTGGCGATCACGTTGTCCGGCGTGTTGGCCATTTCCACACCCGCCTGAACCGGGCCTTTGGCCTGTGCCTTGAGGTCTTCGGCACGACCGTCCCAGAATTGCGCCTCGTTGAAGACGGCATTGAGCACGGTGGGGGAATTGCGCGGCCCCTTCTGCCAGCCATGGCCGATGGAGGTGGGCATGTTGTCGTCGCCACCGGTTGCGAGGTTGTGGCAGGAATTGCACGAGAACACGCCCGAGGCGGACATGCGTGGATCGAAAAAGAGCGCCTTGCCGAGGTCGATTTTTTCCGGTGTGACCGGGTTGTCGGTCATGGCGGGAATGGTCGAGGGCACAGCCGCGAACATATCCAGCGCCTGATCTCGTAGCTCAGAGGCCTGCGCGGCAGCGCCAAGCGCGAGACAAGAGGCAGTGCCGAGGGCAAGGGTCCAAGAATGGTTCATTGAAGTAAGTCTCCGATATCATAATCTCGCGCGTTAGAATCATTCTATAAGGCCGGTCGACACAGCACCCTGATCCATATCAATTCCGGAATGTTTGGGGGCTTCGAAAAATCGTTCCAATAATCGAAAGGCGCGCGTCATTTTTGCCTCTATTTCAGAAATCCGGCTGCCATGACTTGCCCCAACGGGCCCTTCGGGTCTAAGGCGCGGAGGAAGAGCGCAGAGCGCTTGAACCAAAAGAATTACAAGCAAATCCGAGAGTCGTGATGCACCAGCCGAACCTGGCCCCTATCCCCGAACTTTTCGTTTCCTACGAGTCAGCCCAGAAGCTGAAAGTTGAAGCCGCCGATTTGACAAGCTGGGATATGACCCCACGCCAGATTTGCGATCTGGAGCTTTTGATGAACGGCGGGTTCAACCCGCTTAAAGGCTTTTTGTCGGAAGAGGATTACAACGGCGTTGTCGAGAACATGCGGCTGGCCGATGGGACGCTTTGGCCGATGCCCATCACGCTGGATGTCTCGGAAAGCTTTGCCGAGGGAATCGAGCTGGGCCAAGATATCGCCCTTCGGGATCAGGAAGGTGTGATCCTTGCCACGATGACGGTCACCGACCGTTGGACGCCCAACAAGTCGCGCGAAGCCGAGAAGGTTTTCGGCGCCGACGACGAGGCGCATCCGGCGGTGAATTACCTGCATAACACCGCGGGCAAGGTGTATCTGGGCGGGCCGGTCACCGGGATTCAGCAACCCGTGCACTATGATTTCCGTGGTCGCCGTGACACGCCCAATGAATTGCGCGCCTATTTTCGCAAGCTGGGCTGGCGCAAGGTTGTCGCCTTCCAAACGCGCAACCCGCTGCACCGCGCGCATCAGGAACTGACGTTCCGCGCGGCGAAAGAAGCCGAGGCGAACCTGTTGATTCATCCCGTTGTCGGCATGACCAAACCGGGTGATGTGGATCACTTCACGCGCGTGCGCTGCTACGAGGCGGTGCTGGACAAATATCCCGGCTCGACCACCACGATGAGCCTTTTGAACCTTGCCATGCGGATGGCCGGCCCGCGCGAGGCCGTCTGGCACGGGTTGATCCGCAAAAACCATGGCTGCACCCATTTCATCGTTGGCCGCGACCATGCCGGCCCCGGCAAGAACAGCCAGGGCGAAGACTTCTATGGCCCCTACGATGCGCAGGACCTCTTCCGCGAGCATCAGGAGGAAATCGGCATCGAAATGGTTGACTTCAAGCACATGGTCTATGTGCAGGAGCGCGCCCAATACGAAGCCGTCGACGAGATCGCCGACAAGGACAATGTCACGATCCTCAACATCTCGGGCACCGAATTGCGCCGCCGGTTGCAAGAAGGCCTTGAGATCCCCGATTGGTTCTCCTTCCCCGAGGTCGTGGCCGAACTGCGCCGCACCAAGCCGCCGCGCAGCCAACAGGGCTTTACCGTGTTCTTCACCGGCTTCTCGGGCTCGGGCAAATCGACCATCGCCAACGCGCTTATGGTCAAGCTGATGGAGATGGGTGGCCGCCCCGTGACCCTTTTGGATGGGGATATTGTGCGCAAGAACCTTTCAAGCGAGTTGGGCTTCTCGAAAGAGCACCGCGATCTGAACATCCGTCGGATCGGCTATGTCGCCAGTGAGATCACCAAGAACGGCGGTATCGCGATCTGTGCACCGATTGCCCCCTATGCCACCACCCGTCGCGCCGTGCGCGAAGATGTGGAGCAATATGGTGCCTTCGTTGAGGTCCATGTCGCCACCTCGATCGAGGAATGCGAACGCCGCGACCGCAAGGGCCTGTACAAACTGGCGCGCGAAGGCAAGATCAAGGAATTCACCGGGATTTCCGATCCCTATGATGTGCCTGCCGACCCCGAACTGCGGGTTGAGACAGAAGGTACCGAGGTGGACAACTGCGCCCATCAGGTGATTCTGAAGCTGGAACAGATGGGCCTGATCGCGGGCTGATCCGTTTTTCCGCGACAAAGGCCACAAGGCCTGCGGAGCGCTTTTCGACTACACGGGCCGCCCTTGCCGGGGCGGCCCGATTTCGTTTAGGCACCGCGAATGTACGCGATTTCGCTTACCTCGATTCCGCCGCGCTTTGACCGGCTTGGACCGGTTTTGCAGGCGCTTTCGGCGCAACGGCCGGCACCCGTGGCAGTGTATCTTTGCCTGCCGCGCAGCTACCGCCGGTTTTCCGGGGTGGTTCATCCCCCGGCTCTGCCCGCTGGGGTAAACCTGTTGTGGTCTGAGCATGACCTCGGCCCGGCGGGAAAGGCCTTGATCGCCTCGCGGTATCTGGCAGGCAAGGTGGACCGACTGATCTATTGCGATGACGATTGGGCCTATGGCCCCGGCTGGGCGGCGGCGCTTTTGCAGAGCGCGGGCGATGGCGTGGCAAGCACGGGCCAAGGGTATTCGGTCAGGCGCTTGAAACGGCAAACCCGTGCCGCGCCGGGGTTCACCGATATTGCCCAAGGGTTTTCAGGTGTCTGCGTTGATCCGGCTTGGTTGGCGGCCCCGGACATGACCCCACCCGATGCGGCGTGGCCCGTCGACGATATCTGGCTGTCAGGGCAATTGGCCCGGCAGGGGATCGCGCTGTGCGAGGTCGCAAGGGCCCGTGCCGCGATGCGGCCTGCCTTTGATGATGCCCATGCCTTGCAGGTAGCAAAGGTCGGCGGCAAAGATCGGCATGCGGCCAACCTGGCCTGCGCAGAGGCGTTGACCCGACGCTATGGCATTTGGCCTGAGGCCTCAAGCAAGGCACGAGCGGCGCGTCCGTAGACATCGCCGTAGTCGTCAGCTTGGCCGCGCGCAGCCTCAAGCGCAGGCAGACGCGCCGCATAATCGTCTTCGGACATCGCGCAGAGCGCCGCCCTTACATCCTCGGCGCTGTCGCAGATCACCATACCCGAGGTATCGAAATAGTCGCCAATATTGGGGCAACCCCAGTAGATCGGGACGGTTTTGCAAAGGATCGCATCAATCAGTTTCTCGGTGAAGTAATGCCGCTCGCGCACGTTTTCGATCACCACCGAGTAGCGATAGGGCGCAAGCCCGTCCGCCTTGTCCTTGAACGGCCGATACCCCCCGCCCATGACATCGAGGGCGATACCTTGGGAATTCGCCCAATCGGCGATTTCGTGGCGCAGCGCGTGCCCAGCAAGCGAGCGTTTGGCCGATGCGATCAGCGAGCACATTTCGACCTTTTCAATCTCGAGCTCCCGCCAATCCGGAACCCAGGTACTTCCAAAGGGGAAGAACAAAACGTTGGGCAGGGTTGCGCAGAGATCCTCGTAAAAGCTCAGCACTCGGAAAAAGCGCCGATAAGACAGGCGCAGGCGGCGCGCATGCTTGCCGTGGATCGCTTGCGGTTCAAGGATCATGACCGATACCTTGGCACGGGTGCCAAAGCCCAAACGCCAATGGATCATGCCGCGCGGGAAGACGATCAAATGATCCTCCGGCGTGAGGTCGCGCAATGCGCCGCCCTTCAGCCGGTCGGGCTGCCCCAAGGGCCATATCATATCATCAAGCGGCAATGAACCGGGTGTCCAACCCAGTTTGACATGGTTGGGCAGGATCGCAACTACGGGCTGATCGTTGGACATGGGACACTCCGGTGGTCAACACCGGGTGATTATGCGCTGCGCCCCTCCAAGGCAAGCGCGCCGGTGGCGCAGATGCGCCACCACGTCGGTTTAGTGAACCGTCACTGGCTCCATGTCGTTCTGACGGGCCAGGATGAAGGCCAAGCGCCTGTCCCGCACCAACGCAAGGCGCTCGCCGTCGGACGTATGCACGGCATAAAGAGTCTCGCTGCCCATGGCTTGCTCGCGCATATCCTCGGGCAGGTCGGCCACCTTGACCGCGCGCACATAGACGATGGGACGGCCCGCTTCGGCGCCGAAATCATATGGTGTCTGCATCTCGCTTACCCCTTGTTGATCTTGATTCTCTGCACCACGCTCTCCGGTTGCGCGCGGGTCAGGTCCACATGAAGCAGACCGTTTTCCATGATCGCATCGCCAACTTCAACGCCATCGGCCAACACGAAAGAGCGTTGGAATTGGCGCGCGGCAATGCCACGGTGCAGAAAAACCCTGTCTTGGCTGTCGTCGGATTGACGGCCGCGGATCACCAACTGCCGGTCTTCAACGGTAATCGCCAAATCATCCTCGGCAAAGCCAGCCACAGCCAGCGTGATGCGATAGGAATTCTCCGAGGTTTGTTCGATGTTGAACGGCGGGTAACCTTCGTTGCCCGATTTCGCGCTGCGTTCCAGCATACGCTCCAACTGCTCAAACCCCAGCATATAGGGGTGTGCCCCCAATGTCATCTTGGTCATCGACACGTCCTTATATTCAAAGCGACAGTCCAACGTGCGGCCCCGTTACGGCAACCCCACGCGTGAAATATGGGGGCTGCTTTGGCGCTGTGCAAGGGCTTTGCGAAATCGCGCGAATACAGTATCTTGAAACTCCGCATGATAAGGAATCGTGAGCCATGAACGCTTTTGGCGATCTGTCGATGAAATCCGACGAGGTCCTGCGCGTCGAGTTGGAGGAATTCCGCCGCCAACACCGCGACCTGGACGAGGCGATTACCGCGCTCGAAGAAAAAGGCGCGCGCGATCCGCTGACCCTCAAGCGGCTGAAACAGCAAAAACTGCGCCTCAAGGACATGATCGCCTATATCGAAGACAGGCTCTATCCGGACATTATTGCGTAAGCCCGCGTGATGCGTATAGTGCGCCCTTCATTGCAAGGGGCATGAGACATGGCAGAGATCCAAGTGGGCATTATCATGGGCAGCCAATCCGATTGGCCAACCATGCGCGAGGCCGCCACCATTCTTGATGAACTGGGCGTCGCCTATGAGACCAAGATCGTCTCGGCCCATCGCACGCCCGACCGCCTGTGGGACTACGGCAAAACCGCCGCTGAGCGCGGTTTGAAAGTGATTATCGCCGGGGCTGGTGGTGCCGCGCATTTGCCGGGCATGATGGCCAGCAAAACCCGCGTGCCCGTTGTGGGTGTGCCGGTTCAGACCAAGGCGCTTTCGGGCGTCGACAGCCTCTATTCCATCGTGCAGATGCCCAAGGGCTTTCCGGTGGCGACCATGGCCATTGGTGCTCCGGGCGCGGCCAATGCAGGCCTGATGGCGGCTGGGATTTTGGCCACCCACGACCACGCCCTCGCCACCCGCCTTGACGCATGGCGCGAGGCCCTTTCCGCCTCCATTCCAGACGAGCCGCAAGATGACTGACCCCCTGACCACCGGCGCCACCATCGGGATCCTGGGCGGCGGCCAATTGGGCCGGATGCTCTCGGTTGCGGCCTCCCGACTGGGCTTCAAAACCTGTGTGTTCGAGCCCGGCGGCGATTGCCCGGCCAGCCATGTGTCGAATTTCCATTTCAAGGCCGCTTACAACGATGAAGAGGCCCTGCGCCGCTTTGCCGAAGCCGTGGATGTGGTCACCTATGAATTCGAAAACATCCCCACCGCCGCACTGGACCTGATCGAATCGCTGGTCCCCGTGCGTCCGGGGCGCGAGGCCTTGCGCATCAGCCAGGACCGCTTGACCGAAAAGGATTTTCTCTCTGACTTGGGCCTGACCACCGCGCCCTATGCCGCCGTGACCACGGCCGAAGATCTGGAAGCGGCGATTGCAAAGATCGGGCTGCCCGCGATCCTGAAAACCCGGCGCTTCGGCTATGACGGCAAGGGGCAGGCACGGATCATGCAAGCGGGCGACGCCTCCCAAGCGCTGGCGGATATGACCGGGCAAGAGGCGATCCTTGAGGGATTTGTCGCGTTCAGCCACGAGGTTTCAGTCATAGGCGCGCGTAGCGCTTCCGGCGATGTGGCCTGTTTCGATCCGGGCGAGAACGTGCACGAAGGTGGCATCCTGCGCACCACCACAGTGCCCGCGCGCCTGAGCACCGCACAGCGCACCGATGCGGTGCTGATGGCGGGCAAAATCCTCAATGCGCTGAACTACGTGGGCGTCATGGGCGTGGAGCTTTTCGTGACGCCGCAAGGCTTGGTGGTCAACGAAATCGCCCCGCGCGTGCACAACTCGGGCCATTGGACGCAGCAAGGCTGCACTGTGGATCAGTTTGAGCAACACATCCGTGCCGTTGCCGGCTGGCCGCTGGGCGATGGCGGGCGCTACGCCGATGTGGTGATGGAAAACCTGATCGGCGAGGACATGGACAAGGTGCCGGACATCGCGCAAGACCGCGACGCCGCCCTGCACCTCTACAGCAAGGCCGAGGTCAAGCCGGGGCGCAAGATGGGCCATGTGAACCGGGTGATCCGTCAAGGCTGATGCCCTGCTCTCAAAAGGACGCGCCTGCGGCGCGGCAGGATCAGCGCGCATTCGCGCGCCCAATGGGGGCGCTGCCCCTACTTTGAAAATAGGATTTTCAAAGCCCCCCGGAGTATTTCGCGAAAGATGAAGAGTAAGGGGCGCCCCTGTTCATCTTTCCCAAAATACTCCCGCCGGAGGGGTATTCTTCTTGTGTCATACGTTCTCACTGGGTGCCACCGGAATTAATCTTCCTTAAATTCCAATCAATTAACGTCTCACTGCATCCCGGAATGAGCCGGGCAGTGTCACGCCAGAACGTA
>NZ_CAJXNN010000017.1 GCF_913057115.1 uncultured Roseovarius sp. | reverse complement strand
GTGGGCGACCCGGTTCACACCAAGAAGCTGTCTGACATGCTTTTGGATGGTTATGGCTGTTACGTGCAACCGATCAATTTCCCGACCGTGCCGCGCGGCACCGAGCGCTTGCGCTTTACACCGTCACCGGTGCATGGGCCGGACGAAATGGATGTGCTTATTCGGGCGATGGATGAACTTTGGAGCCATTGTGCGCTGAATCGCGCCGAATTAACCGGTTGAGCACCCCAAAGGTGCAAATACCCTTGCGATGTGCTAATTTAAGCGAAAGAAACGTAAAAACGTTCGAATCGGGACATTTGAGCGTGGGCAGCATCGCTAAGGGGCAGGTTGCATGATTGGGCGCCGTTTTTCGCGCAAGCAGGATGATGAAGATATCGAACCTCGCGGGTTCGATGATTTCGAGTTGCGCTTGGGCGACATGATGCGCGGGGAGCGCGCAACCCTTGGAAAATCCCTTCTCGACGTGGAGCGCGAACTTCGCATAAGAGCAAGCTACATCGCAGCGATTGAAAACGCAGACCCCGCTGCTTTTGATACGCCCGGTTTTATCCCGGGTTACGTGCGGTCTTATGCCCGGTATTTGAATATGGACCCCGACAAAGCCTTTTCCGCTTTTTGTGCGGAAAGCGGGTTCACCACCGCTCATGGCATGTCGGAGGAAGCATCAAGCCGACGGAAAACCGAGGCCAGTACACGCCGGATGGCGCAATCGAAAAAGCCTGTCGACCCCTTGATGTCGCCCAGTACACCGTTTGTGCCGGCTTCTGAAAGTTTCTTGGCACGGATCGAACCGGGAGCGATTGGCTCGGCGCTTGTTCTTCTCGCCTTGATTGGTGGCATTGGCTACGGCGGTTGGAGCGTTTTGACCGAAGTGCAGCGCGTGCAGGTTGCCCCGGTCGAAAACACGCCTGATGTCTTGTCGGATCTTGATCCTTTGCAGGATGTGGTCCGCAGCGATGATCCAGAGGTTGATGGCATGGGCACGGATGTGGCCGGTGGTTTCGGCGCGCCTGAGGCTGAAGATCGTTTGGACCGCCTATATCGTCCGGAAGCTCTGGACGTGCCGGTTATGGTGGCGCGGGATGCGCCTATTTCCACGCTGAGTCCGTCGCAGGTGGGCCTGTTGCGGCCTGACTTGCCGCAAGCTGATCGTGACCCGATCGAGGTGGCGGTGAGCGAGGCGCAGGAGCGACCCAGTCCGCAAGTTCTGGAAACGCCGCCGGCAGGTGTTCGCATGGTGGCCGTGCGTCCGGCGTGGGTTCGCGTAAGGGCGGCCGATGGCACGGTCATCTATGAAGGGATCATGAATGCGGGCGACACTTGGGATGTCCCCGCGACCGAGGAACCACCGACCCTTCGGGTTGGCGAATCCGGTGCGATCTACTTCAATGTGAATGGTGCACATTACGGGCCTGCGGGGCCGCGTGGATCGGTGACCTCGGATCTGGCTTTGGACGCGACCGGACTGACCCAAGGGTTCGAGATTGCGGATGTGACTCAGGATCAGGATCTGTCGCGTTATGTCGCGGAGTTGCAGACCAATGACATTCCTCAGGAGACGCCTGCGTCTGAGTGATTGCAGCGTAGGGCCATGCGCCCTATCTTCCCCTTAAAGCCCGCACTAAACCCTGAAGGGGGCCTTATGTCGCTCAATCCTATTCGTCCGTGGCGCAATATCTATCGCCGCAAGAGCCGCCAGATTCACGTGGGCAATGTGCCCGTGGGGGGCGATGCGCCGATCTCGGTGCAAACCATGACGAATACCGACACGACCGATGTGGCGGCCACCGTGGCGCAGGTTCAGGCGGCAGCAGAGGTGGGCGCGGATATCGTGCGGGTTTCTGTGCCAGACGAGGCCTCGGCCAAGGCATTGAAAGAGATCGTGCGCGAAAGCCCGGTGCCCATCGTGGCGGATATTCATTTCCATTACAAACGCGGGATTGAGGCGGCGGAGGCCGGGGCGGCCTGTTTGCGGATCAACCCGGGCAATATCGGCGATGAAAAACGGGTGCGCGAGGTGATTTCGGCGGCGCGCGATCATGGCTGTTCCATGCGCATCGGCGTCAATGCCGGCAGCTTGGAAAAGCACCTGTTGGAAAAATACGGCGAGCCGTGCCCCGATGCCATGGTCGAGTCGGGCATGGAGCATATGCGCATTCTGCAAGACAATGATTTCCACGAGTTCAAGATCAGCGTGAAAGCCAGCGATGTCTTCATGGCCGCCGCGGCTTACCAGCAATTGGCCGAGGCCTGTGACGCGCCGATTCACCTTGGCATCACCGAGGCCGGGGGCTTGATGAGCGGGACGATCAAATCCTCCATCGGGCTCGGGCAGCTTTTGTGGATGGGGATTGGCGACACCCTGCGCGTCAGCCTCTCGGCCGATCCGGTGGAAGAGGTCAAGGTGGGCTACGAGATCTTGAAATCTCTGGGCCTGCGGCACCGGGGGGTGAACATCATCTCCTGCCCGAGTTGTGCGCGGCAAGGGTTTGACGTGATCAAGACGGTTGAGGCTCTAGAGCAGCGGTTGGAGCACATCAAGACCCCGATGAGCCTGTCGATCATCGGCTGCGTGGTGAATGGCCCCGGTGAGGCACTGATGACCGATGTTGGCTTTACCGGAGGTGGAGCGGGCAGCGGGATGGTTTATCTGGCGGGCAAGGCCAGCCACAAGATGACCAACGACGAGATGATCGACCACATCGTGGAGCAAGTCGAGAAACGTGCCGCTGAGATCGAGGCGGGAGAGTCCGAGGCGACGGCGGCGGAGTAAGGTCCAAGCCGCTTCGAAGCGGCTTGGTGCAAGGGCCTTCGAAGGCCCTTGTGACGCGGTTTAGAAACCGCGTGTCTCAAGCCCGTTCGAACGGGCTTGGGCGTTAGCGGATCAAGTTCATGCGTAGTTTCAGCCCGCGCCTGGCCTCTTGCGGCAGGTGGCGATTGAGGCGTTTGTTGATCAGCCCGAAAACCCCGATCACCACAAGCGTCAGTAAGATGAAATATCCCGCCAGAATGGGGTAGGGGACGAAGGGGTTGAAGGTCTTGTCGGCGAAGTAGCTTGCGTAATAGAGCGCGTCGCCGCGTTGTTGCCAGGCCGGAAAACCCGAGAAGAACACGAGCGTCGTGGCGTGAAAGAGAAAGATCGCCTCGTTGGTATAGGCAGGCCAGGCAAGGCGCAGCATTGTGGGCCAGATGATCCGACGAAATCGCGCCCAGCCTGAGAAGCCGTAGGCATCTGCGGCTTCCACATCGCCTTTGGGAATGGAGCGCAGCGCGCCGTAGAAGATCTCACCCGAGTAGGCGGCGGTATTGAGGAACAGCACGATCAGCGCGCCCAGCCATGCGGCGGTGAAGGGGTCGAAGAACGGGTAGACCGATTTCAGCGACTGGAAGGCGAAATAGGCAAAGAAGAACTGGATGAAGAGGGGCGAGCCGCGGAAGACGAATATGAACCATTCCGAGGTTTTCCGGACCGCCCAGATGTTAGAAAACTTGCCCAAGGCCACGGCGGTGGCGAGGAAAAACCCGGTCAGGAGCGCCAGAACACCGAAGTAGATGTTCCACAGAAGCCCAGAGCCGATCAGCGTGAATTGTTGGCAGAGCGTGAAATTTTCACGCGGCAATAGGCGTTCGCCGATGCCGAGGCTGCGCAAGCCGTAGTCCGCGATGGTTTCCCAGCAGCTCATGCCGTTGCCTTCCGTTGCGCTTCGCCGCCGGTGGTGGCTTGGCCGTGGGTGAGTTTCTGCATGAGGCGTTCCAGCAGCACCTCGGAGACCCGGGTGAAGCCGAGATAAAAGACCAGAAGCGCGAGGAAGTACCACATGCGCCAATCGCCGTGCGGGTATTGGGTGAAGCGTGGATTCGCGGTGGCGCCCAGTTCTCGCGCCCAATAGACGATATCTTCGACCCCGAGCAGGAAGAGCAAGGGGGTGGCTTTGATCAATACCATCCAGAGGTTGGACAGACCGGGCAGAGCATAGACCCACATTTGCGGCACAAGGATGCGCCAGAAGGTCTGGCGGCGGGTCATGCCGTAGGCTTCGGCGGTCTCAAGCTGAGCGTGTGGCACGGCACGCATGGCACCGAACAGGACATTGGCCGCGAAAGCGCCAAAGACGATGGCAAAGGTCAGCACGGCAAGAAAGAAGCCATAGACCTCGTGAATCCATTGGGGGGCATTGCCCAAGGGCAATTTGGCTGCTTGGCAGACGACAAAATCATTGCCTTGGCGGATGGGTTCATCCCAATCGGGGCAAAGCACCTGATGGCGCAGCCATTCGAAGCCTTGGTCGAGGGCAATAACGAAAAACAGGAAAAAGGCGATATCGGGGACGCCGCGCACGATGGCGATATAACCTTTGCCGAAGAGTTGAAGTGGCAAGAACCGTGAGCGCGCCGCCGCCGCCCCGCCAAAGCCGAAGGCCAGCGCCGTGGGTGCGGTGATTGCGAGCAAAAGAAGCACGACGCCGAACGAGACGTAGAACGCCATGTGCTTCCCCGTGGTGAGGTAGCATGAGAGCCATGTCAGGCCCGAGAGCGTTTCAGGGTCGGCGCAGTAGGAGAACATTCAGGTCAGCCCGCAAAGGAAGACGGAGGCCGCCCGCGGCCTCCGTCAGTGCTTTCAGATCAGAACGTGGACGAGACTTCCCACTTGGTGATCATTTCGTTGAGCGAGCCGTCGTCTTTCATAGACTGAATGGCGGCGTCAAACTTGTCGCGCAGCTCATTGTCGGACTCGCGCAGGCCCATGCCCACGCCACCGCCGAGCGGGACGTCAGGACCAGTGAAGACGAGATCGGCATCTTCATCGACGATCGGCGCGAGAAACGACTTGTCAGCCAGAACCGCATCGGCCTCGCCGTTGCGGACGGCGGCCAGCGTTTCTTCGGGCGTTGCGAACTCGACCAGAGTGGCGTCGGAATCCGCGATGTAGCCCGCTTGCAGGGTTCCGGTTTGCGCCGCGATCACGCCGGTCTCCACGTCAACGCCATCGGACATGGCGACATAGGCTGAAGGGTCGGGCGGCGTGTAGTTCTGCGTGAAATCAATCACTTCGTCGCGCTCGTCGGTGATGGACATACCGGCGATGATCACATCGTAGTTGCCCGAGACGAGGTTGGGAATGATCGAATCCCACTCGTTGGTGACCCATTCGCAGTTGAGTTCGGCACGCTTGCACAGCTCATCGCCAAGCTCACGCTCGAAGCCGTCTACTTCGCCCGCGTCATTGAGGAAGTTCCACGGAGGGTAGGCGCCCTCGGTGCCCATGCGCACCACGTCCTGGGCCATGGCGAAGCTGGCGGTGAAAGCCAGTGCCGCGGTGGAGAGGATCAGTTTTTTCATCAAGTTTCTCCCTTTGGTTGGTTTATCAGGCGGCCATTGTCGAGCTTAGGAACTGCTTGAGCCGCTCGGATTTGGGGGCGCCGAAGAGGGCGTCTGGTGCGCCCTGTTCCTCGATCAGCCCTTGGTGCAGGAAGACGGCGTGATCGGAGACATCCGCCGCCATCTTCATGTCGTGGGTGACGATCATCATGGTGCGGCCCTCGCCCGCCAGATCCTTGATGACGCGGACCACCTCCTGCTCAAGCTCGGGGTCGAGCGCGGAGGTGGGTTCATCGAACAAAAGCGCCTCAGGCTCCATGCAAAGCGCGCGGGCAATCGCGGCGCGCTGTTGCTGGCCGCCGGACATTTGCGCAGGGTAGACATCGGCCTTGTCGCCGATACCCACTTTGTCCAAATAGCCCCGCGCGGCCTGTTCCACCTCGGCGCGGTCTCGTCCAAGCACGGTGACAGGGGCCTCCATCACGTTTTCCAGAATTGTCATATGAGCCCACAGGTTGAACTGTTGAAAGACCATGGACAAATTCGTGCGGATACGCAGGACTTGCTGCGGATCGGAGGGGTGGCGGTTCAGGCCTTGGCCCTTCCATTTCACCGGCTCGCCCTTGAACAGGATATCGCCCTGTTGGCTGTCTTCCAAAAGATTGGCGCAGCGCAGGATCGTGGACTTGCCCGACCCCGACGAACCGATCAGCGAGACCACATCGCCCTTGTGGGCGGTGATATCGACGCCCTTGATGACTTCGAGCGCGCCATAGGCCTTGTGCAAGTTGCGGATTTCGATAACGGGCGTGGTGTCGGCCAAGGCAGCATCCGTGAGTGTTTGATTTATCTGACCCGACAATAGGGCCGAAAAAATGGCGCGATGCAACTTGCAAAACGGACGTCCAGGGGAAAATTTGGCCAATCTGACGCAGGGTCAGCCCGTTTTGGAGGCAGATATCAGCTTTGGGTGTCGACGCGTTGACGGGCCAGCGCGCTGTCGCGATCGTTTACCCCAAGAAGGTTGGCGGCAAGGCGGATCAGGGCATCTTCGTGCTGATCACGCTCGCCATCGGCGAGAGCGACCTGCCACAGGGCTTCGATCACACCGATGCGGGCCTCGTAGGGCACGGCATCCTTGATGGCGCGTGTGAAACGGACGGTATCGGGGGCCTCGGATTCGAATTGCTCGGCGTCGGCGCGCAGGCGCGCGGCCTCGGTCTTGCTGAGGCCGAAGCGGGTTTGCGCGATCTCTTCGATGCGGATCATTTCAGAGGCGGCATAGTCATTGTCTGACCGGGCGATGCGCACAAGCAGAGCGGTGAGCGGGATACGCGCATCGGTATCGGTCAGGGGTTCGGGGTTCTCCTGGAGGAGGGATTTGATGAAATCTGCAAACATGGGAGTGATGTAAACCTTATGGAGCCTCAGGCCAGTTTCAGCCGTGTTTCATTTCCGACTCGGCGCGCGCACGGGCGGCGTCACTGTCGGTTTGGGAAAGTCCAAGCGCCTCTTGCGCGGCGGCGATCACGGCAACCTCTTCATCGCGGCGCACGCCATCGGCAAGCACGACTTCCCACATCGCTTCGAGAGCGTCTATCCGGGCCTCGAAACTGACGGCTTCGCGGATGAGATGGGCGAAGTCCTCGGTGTCGGGAGCCTGTTTGTCGAGTTTTTCGCAGGTGGCGCGCATTTTCGCCGCCTCGACGGGGTTCAGGCCGTTCAAACGGCCAAGAAGGCGGTCTATGCGGCCTATCTCCTCGACCCGGTAACGATGATCGGACAGCGCCACGCGAACCAACAACGCCCCGAGGGCCAGTTTGGCATCGGGTTCTGGAAGCGGTTCGGGCTTGGGTGCCTTGAGGGCGTTCAGAATGCCTTGGAACATGGCTTAACCCTTGTGGCTTTGAAAGTGGCCAACGCACGCCGGGAGGCCTGCGCCGCATTCACCGACTGGCGCGGAATTGGGGGCTTTATGGGAGTCGTCTTGCTGGGGATCGTCGATATCCATGTGACCCACCCGATAACCTTTCGGCATGTTTTGGCCCTTTCTTATCAGAACGCCGCCGGGGCAGTTTGATAGAGGATATCGTCAATGGCAATCCCGCCCGGATCGTCATTGGTGATGATGACGCCGGCGATATCGGGAAGGCCGCCCGTGCGGCGCAGACCGATCTCGGTAATGCCGGTGGAAAGCTGGGCCTTGTGGCGGGCAACAAGGTGACCTTGCCGGGTAAAGAGCTTCAAGGTGACATGACCCGGCTTCGGTGCGCCCCCGAGCGGGGCAGGGTAATCAGAATGGATGCGCAGCGCGATGGCCCTTTGCCCTTGGTCGAAAAGAATGGCGAGCGCGCCTTCCCCGCGGGCATCCAGCGCCGGAAATCCGGCCCGCCCAAGCGGAAAGAGTGCGTTGCTTTCGAAGCCGCGATGCATTGCGACCGACAGGTTTTGGCCGGATTGACCGGGGCGGAGGGTCAAAGGCTCGGTGGGCGCGCCGGAAATCCGGTCAAAGCCATCGGCAAACTCCGGGATCTGGCCTTCGAAATGCTGTCCAAGCTGGGCGCGGCCCATGCGCATGGGGGCATTGAAGTTGAGCCCCGGTTCGGCGCGTTTTGGCAGGCTGTCAAACGTAATGCGTGCATCAAGTTCGCGTTGCAAGCTGTCATATCGGGCGACATGAACGCCTTGTGCTGCGCCCGGACCGGCGGCGAGCAGCCCGAAAACCATTACCAGATGACCCAACCGGAGAAATGGCCGCAAGAGGGACACAATTGCTCCCAACTCTGATCGTTTTCGCAGGTCATCTTCAGGGGTGTTCACCATGGGGGCGAACTTAGCTGCGGTTTCGGAGAAACGGAATGCATTCTTTCGGCGCGTTCGATTGGAGCACTGGCACGGACAAGGAGCATCTTGCGCAGGCGCGCAAGATGGCGCGCGAGGAGTTGCCTCGTCTGGCCCGTCAATACGATTGGTCCATGCATCCCGAAGCCGTTCTTGGTTGGGTCATGGCGCAAAAGGGCATTGACCTTGGCGTCGCACTGGAAGTTTTCTTCAACGGCGAGCCGGAGCGCTTCAATTACATGCGCAAGATGGATGTGCCGTCGGAATTTCGTGGGGCGGCACGGGTTCTGGACAATATCTGTCTACGGGTGAACAGTGGCTTTTATCTTGCCTACCCCAATCAGGACATCGCGGCGCGAAAGCGTGTCGCGCGCTGGCTCGAGTTTCAGCAGACGGATCGCGAGGAGGGGCGGCGTGGCCGGTGGATACTGGATGAGCGTATCCTTGGCACCTTGCTGGAGAACCGATTGAAGCTGGGACCCTCCGAAGAGGAAAGCCTATACGCACATCAGCCAAGCCTGATGCGGGATTTGTTGAGTCCGGTCATGGAGCTTGGCGTGTCCAGACGCCTCTTGCGGCACCTTCCGCAGAAGAACCGTCAGAACACGAAGAAAGGGCGCATCAGGCAAGCCCTGCGCCCGTTTCGGTGATCGAAAGCCTAGGGTCAGGTTCGGATCAGAACCAGCTTTGAACCCCGCGCGCCGCACCCGAGATATCGCGTCCGACGCCATCAACTGTAGCACAGCCGGCGAGGGCCGCGATCAGCGAGAAAGCGATCAGTTTCTTCATGGCTTTGTGCCTCTTGTTTATCAAGACTGCTTCTTATTCTGCCTCGTGCCACCAAACCGTCGGGAGAAAGCCGATGCCATCCCCGTAGATCGGCAAGCGATCCTGTGGATAACGCAATTCGCGCAAATGGGCAATGCGGCCAACGGCATAAGAGTGAATTGGAATCACATAGCGACCTGAAATCAACACCCGGTCCAAGGCACGCACGGCGGCGGTGAAGCCTTCTTGGGTGCGGGCGGTCAGCATTTCTTGGACCATGGCCTCGGCGGCGGGGCTTTTCATGCCCATAAGGTTGCGGCTGCCGGGTTGGTCGGCGGCCTCGGTGCCCCAGTAATAGAGTTGTTCGTTGCCGGGGCTGAGGCTGAGCGACCAACGGGCGAATGTGAGGTCGAAATCATAGACCCGCTGGCGTTCGTTGTATTGCGCCTTGTCGGTGGATTGCAAGGTGAGGATGATGCCAAGCCGTTCCAGTGCGCGGGCATAGATATCCATGATGGCCGTAGCCTGCTGGATGAGCGCGTCTTGCTGCAAAAGCACTGTAAGCTCCATCACCTCGCCGGCTGCGTTGCGCAACAGGCCGTCTTGTACGGTCCAACCGGCCTCGTTCAGCAGCTTCATGGCACGGCGCAGGTTGCGGCGATTGCGTTTGGAGCCATCGCTTTGCGGCAGCTCATAGCCGTCCAGCGTGCCGGGCAGGAGGCTATCGGCGAAGGGTTCCAGCAAATCGCGCACCGGCCCCTTGGCCGGGCCGGGCTGCATGGCCAGTTCGGAGCCCGAGAAATAGGAGGTGATGCGCGGTTGTCGCCCGCCGGTGAGCGTGTCGTTGATGAACTCGAAGTTAAACGCCTGAATCAATGCCTCGCGCACGCGCCAGTCATCAAGCGGTGGGTTGCGGGTGTTCATGACAAAGCCGGTCATGCCCGAGGGTTTGCGGTGTGGAATCTCGGATTTGACGATTTCACCGGATTGCACGGCCGGAAAATCATACTGGCTCTCCCAACGTTCGGCGTTGAACTCGCGGATGTAGGAGATGGCCTTGGCTTTGAAGGCTTCTTTCAACACGGTGTTGTCGCCGTAGAACTCAATGCGGATTTCATCGAAGTTATGCACACCTTGGCGCAGGGGCAGGGCGTTGCCCCAGTAGTCGGGGTTGCGTTTGAGGGTGACGTGGCGGCCCACCTCGAAGTCCTCCACAACGTAAGGGGCGGAACCGAGGGGAATGTCATTGATCGTGCCTTCGCTGAATTCCTTGCCCTGCCATTGGGATTTCTGGAGGATAGGGCGCAGACCGGCGATGAGGGCGAGTTCGCGATCCTCTTCGGTGAAGGTGAGGCGCAGGCTTCGCGGGCCGGTTTGTTCAATCGACGCGAGTTTGTCCCAAAAGGCGCGGTAGCGTGGGTGCCCTTGGGTGCCCAAGACCTCATAGGACCAGAGGACATCTTCGACGGTGATGGGGCTTCCATCGGAGAATCGGGCCTCTTCACGGAGGGTGAATTCCACCCATTCGCGATTCGGACCTGTCTCGATCGATTCGGCGAGAAGGCCGTAAAGGGAGAAGGGTTCATCCCAGGATCGGCCCATGAGAGATTCGTGAGTGAGGTAGCGAAGCTGCCACGGCGCACTGCCTTTGAGGATGAAAGGATTGAGCGAATCGAAGCTGCCGACGTTGCCTGTTACGACCCGCCCGCCCTTGGGCGCATCTGGATTGACGTATGGCAATGACACAAAATCAGGTGGAAGGGCGGGTTGGCCATACATAGCTATGCCATGCGCCTTCTCTGCGTGGCCGGGCAGCGTGCCGAAGACCAGTAAAAATAACGTGGCTGCGATGCCTGCAAGACGGAAAAAATCTGGTCTCATTTTGGCAACAATCCCCCGGGGCCTTTATATGCTTGGGGCAGGACCGTAGACAGGGATTCTTGCCTTTTCAAACTTTTAGCTTGGATCATGGCGTCAGATTGCTTATAAAGAGTGCACTGCTCGATAGGTTTCTTGCCTGTATGAAACCTGCCTCAATAACTTAACGCCGGCTTCGTGCCGGCGTTTTTTTTTGTTCTCACAATCAGAGGGCAGGGGCAAAAGGAACCTGTCTTTCCCGGTGCAATTCGCGGGCGCGGCATTTATGCTGCAATCGCAAAGCAACGGGAGACACGACATGAGCGTCACAGGCAAGACAGCGATTATCACCGGATCGAACTCGGGTATCGGGCTGGGCATCGCCGAGGAATTGGCCAAGGCCGGGGCCAAGGTGGTTCTGAATTCCTTCACCGATAGCGACGAGGATCACGCCCTCGCCGAGCGGATTGGCAAGGAGCACGGGGTCGAGGCGCGTTACATCAAGGCGGATATGTCCAAGCCTGACGAGTGCCGCGCCCTGATCGAACAGGCGGGGGCCTGCGATATTCTGGTCAACAACGCCGGTATCCAACATGTCGCCGGGATCGAGGAATTTCCAGTCGACAAATGGGATGCCATCATTGCCATTAACATGAGTTCGGCCTTTCACACGACTGCCGCCGCGCTGCCGATGATGCGCAAGGCGGGCTGGGGCCGGGTGATCAATGTCGCCAGTGCCCACGGGTTGCGCGCCAGCCCCTTCAAATCGGCCTATGTGGCGGCCAAGCACGGGGTTGTCGGCCTGACCAAGGTCACCGCCCTTGAGACCGCGCAGGAGCCGATTACCGCCAATGCGATCTGCCCCGGGTATGTCCTGACGCCGCTGGTGGAAGCGCAGATTCCCGATACGATGAAAGAATACGACATGAGCCGCGAGGATGTGATCAAGGATGTCATGCTCAAGCGGCAACCGTCGAAGGAATTTGCCACGGTCGAACAATTGGGCGGCACCGCGCTTTACCTGTGCTCGGATGCGGCGGCGCAGGTGACGGGTACCACGATCAGTGTCGATGGCGGCTGGACCGCGATGTGAGGATGTCTCGGATCGCTGACGCGATCCGACCGGCCGGGGGCGCTGCCCCCGGACCCCCGGGATATTTATGAACAGAAGAAGATGAGGGTCACGTGTCTAATGTGAAGCGGATCAACCTGGCGCTTCAGGGTGGCGGCGCGCATGGCGCCTTTACCTGGGGTGTTCTGGATCGTCTTTTGGAAGATGAGGGCATCGAGATTGCCGGGATTTCGGGGACATCGGCCGGGGCCTTGAACGGGGCAGCGGTGAAATCCGGCTTGCTGGAAGGCGGGCGCGACGGAGCGCGGGCCAACCTGGAGTGGTTGTGGGAGCAGATGGGCGCGGTGCAGGATATGCGGATGCCCGCCTGGATGGCGGGGGTCATGCCGCAGCCGGAGGCCTTTAGCGGCGCGCTGGAATTGTCACCGCCCTATCTTTTCGCTGATGCCATGAGCCGGGTGGTGAGCCCCTATGCCTATGGGCCGTTTTATGCCAATCCGCTGACGCGTATCGTGGAGCAATTTCATTATGACACGGTTTGTGCCGAGGACGGCCCTGCATTTTTCGTGGGTGCCACCAATGTGCATACCGGCAAGATCAAGGTGTTTCGTGGGGCGGAGATTTCGACCGAGGCGCTTTTGGCCTCGGCCTGTTTGCCGACATTGTTCAAGGCGGTGGAGATCGAGGGCGCGCATTATTGGGACGGCGGATATACCGGCAACCCGGCGCTTTTTCCGCTGTTCGAGGGGGATTTGCCGAGCGACATTTTGATCGTGCATATCAACCCGCTGGAACGCGAGGAGGTGCCGAGAAGCCCGCAGGACATTCAGAACCGGATCAACGAGATCAGTTTCAACTCCTCGCTGTTACGGGAGTTGCGGGCGATTCATTTCGTGCAACGTTTGTTGGACGATGGCGCGCTGAACCAAGGCACAATGAAGCGGCTTTATGTGCATATGATTGCCGATGACGCGCTGATGCGGGAGTTGTCGGTGGCGACCAAGCTGGTTCCGTCGCCGGTGACTCTGCATCGGTTGCATGATGCGGGCTATGCGGCAACGGAGCGGTTTCTTGCGGCGCACAGGGACGATCTGGGGCAGGGCAGCACCGTGGATATGGCCGCGATGTATGGTTAGAGCGTTTCCAGTTCACCTTGACTCAAACTGCATCGCCAATGTCCCGAGAAGGCCGTAGGCCTGGCAGGGTATTGGTGATGCAACAATGACTGGAAAGGCTTTACCCCTTGGGTTTGAGGCGGCCGGGTTCGTCGGCTTCGAGATAGGCCTCTTCCGCAGGCGTGAGGTCGATCTTGTCGAAGCCGGTGATCATCGGTTTCACGTGCTCGCGGAAGGAGTGGCCCACGGTCAGAAGGTAGACATGGGCGATGACGAAGGCGGCGATGGCATAGGCGGCCAGCAGATGGATATTGGAGACCAGCGCGCCCAGCATTGGGGCGTTGGGGATATCCTCCCAAAAGTTCCAGCCGAGGGCGAGCAGGCCGGTGATCCAGATGGCGGGGAAAAGCAGGACCTTGAGAGCCAGATAAGTCACCGCCTGTAGTGGATTATGTTTGCGCCAATAGGCCTTGCGGTAGGGGTGGGGATCACCCTTGAAGATATCCCAGACATAGAACTTGGCGACGCGCAGGAGGCCTTTGCGGGTGGGGACGTAGTGTTTCCACGTGCCGGTGGTCAGGTGCCAAAAGATCGCGAAAACCCAGAGCACGATCAGGGCCAGCGCGGCGATGATATGCAGCATGGTGGCCGGACCAAAGGGGATCAGCCCATGCAGGCCATTCAGGGCCAGCCCGGTAAAGAGCAGCACCATGATCAGCGCCATTTGCGACCAGTGCCAGAAGCGTTCAAAGCGGGGGTAGACCTTGACGAAACGCTCAGCCATGGGAGCCTCCTTTGCGAGTGATGCGGATCAGGGCATGGATCACGACACCGGCGAGGGCGGCGATGACCATGGCGAGGCCGAGAAGACCAGCGGCATTGAAGGGGGTGGTTCCGGGCATGTTGACGCCGGTGATGCCGGACATGCGGCCATCCTTGGCGTGGCAGGTGGCGCAATCGAGCGCGTCTTCGGCAGGGGCAACCATGTGGGTGATGGGCCAATACATGTAGGTATCCACGAAGTCATATTCGCCGGAATAGTCTTCGCTCGCCGCCTCCATGCCCGCCTTGATCGCCTTGGCCCAATCGAAGTTGGTCCAAAGCGCGGTATCGGTGTCGGGGCCCCAGACGTGGGTGTAGACCAGTTCGTTCATCACGCTGTCATAGGCTTGGCGGCCTTCCATGCGTTTGAAGGGCCAGATACGGCTGTCGGCGGCGTCGGGGCGGCCGTGGATGGGGTTGATCTCAACGGTTTGGGTCGGGTCGATCTTGCGGTCGCCGGTGGTGTATTCGACCACGCCGTTGAACCAGGCGTATACGGGTGGGACGTCCTCGCCCCATTCGAAATCGCCCTTGGTGGACATGTAGGTATGGCGGTGGTCGCCATCGGATTCGAGGTAGTCCGAGATGGCCATGGCATTGCCGTCTTCATCCAGCTTGCCCGCGGTGGACCAATCCCAGACGGTTTTGGTGGCCACGCCGCCACGGGCGAATTCGGGGATGTGGCAGGTTTGGCAAGCCAGTGTATCGGTATGATCGTTGAGTTTGAGGCCTTTGAGGTTGGCCTCATGCGGGGCGTTGCCGTGGCAGCTTTCGCAGGTGGCGGCATTTCGGGCCGCGCCGGGTTTGCCCTGCCCATGCGGATCACTGGCCTGCATGAGGTAACGCGAACCGGCCCAGTCGTGTTGGTCGCTGACATGGCAGGTGGAGCAGGTGAAATCCTCGCCCTCGGGGGACATGTGGACATCGACGGCGCGGGCAGGATTATAGAGGGCCGAGGACAGATCACCGTGCTTCACGTTATCGCCGCCGCCGCCGTAGAAATGGCAGTTGCCACAGTTGGCACGGGTCGGCTCTCCGACGCTGCGCGCGGCTTTGCCAAGGTCGACGGGCCATGATTTGGCACCTGTGATGGTTTTCGAATTGGGCGGCACCGGATCAAGCGGCGGGTGGCCCGCGCCGGTGGCGGTTTTGGTGTATTGTCCCGATGTGTCGTGGCAGACAAGGCAATCCGGGGTGGCCTGCGCCTGTGCAGAGGATTGCTGCATATCCTCCCAGCCGTAGCCCGCATGACAGGAGGTGCAGCGCGGCTCATTCCCGGCGACGGCACCGCAGAAGGCATTGATGACGTTGCGTTTTCCTAAACTCTGCCCGGTTTCCGGATGCTCGAATTCCCATTTGAAATGGATGGAATGCATGACTTGGTCATCGGCTTCGGTGTGGCATGACAGGCAGGCCTTGGTCACCTCGGGACCGGAAGAGAATTCCTTTTGCAGGACTTCGAATTTGGAATGGTCTGCGGTGCTGCCCGAGCCGGGGACTCCGGGGGCGGTGTCTTGGGCGAAAACAGGGGAGGCGAGGGACGTGAGCCCTATAAAAACAATCGCTCTGATCATGGGCGCACCCCGCTAGGCAAATGGAATCACATATTTAAAATGGAATGTGATTCCATGCGGGCCGCATTGATCTATCTCAAATTGAGATTTTGTTAGCCTTTACCCTTGGATTTCAGGCGCGGGTCGTTTGGGTCTACCTGGCCGGGGTAGACGAGCCCGGCCGAGATCACCAGCTTGGCGGCATCTTCGACACTCATGTCCAGTTCGATCACATCTTCCTTGGGAAAGAACAACAAAAAGCCGCTGGTTGGGTTTGGCGTGGTCGGCACGAAGACACTCAGAAGGTCCGAACCGGATTCGGCCTTTGCATTCACCTCGCCTCTGGCGGAGGTGGAAATGAAGCCGATGGCCCAGATATCCTTGCGTGGATACTGGATCAGGCAGGCCTTTTCGAAACTGCGTTCGCTTTGCGCGAAGACCGTTTCGGCGATTTGTTTGACGCCCGAATAGATCGAGCGAACGACCGGCATGCGGTCCACCAGCGATTCCGCGAAAAGAATCAGCGATTTGCCGATCAGGCCCTTGGCGATCCAACCCACGACAATGGTGAACACCAGAAAGATGATCACGCCTACGCCGCGAAGGTTAATGCCGATATAATGCTCCGGGCGGAAGCTGGAGGGAATCAGCGGCAAAACCACGCTGTCGACCCAGCCCATGAGCGCCCAGACGAACCATACGGTCAGCGCCACCGGAGCGATGACGACAATCCCTGTCAGGAAGCTGGCGCGTAGGCCGGCCAACATGCCGGGTTTGCGGGTGTGCTGTGGTTCTTCGTCGAATGGGGTGTTCATGGGGCGATACGAGCCTGTGAATTTCAGGCGTATCTAAGCAGAAACGCGGAAGGTCACAATGGGCCGAGGTCACCCGCCGCGAAATAATGGGGCTTTTGCTTGTAAAATATGCAATCGGGATGGGTCAGGCCGGGCTTTGGGCGGTCAATTCCATGGCGATCCCGGCGGCGAGGCGGGCATTGTTGCGGATAAGCGCGATATTTGCCGTGAGGGATTGGCCATTGGTTAGCTCGAAAAGCCTTTGCAGGAGGAAAGGGGTCACACTCTTGCCGCTGAGACCTTGCGCGGCGGCTTCGGATTGGGCCTGCGCAATCAGTGGCGCAAGAATTCTGGAGTGTATTTCATCGCGCGGCGGGATCGGGTTAGCGACAAGCTGACCACCGGGCAGACCGAGGTGCGCGCGCATGAGCTGTGCCTTGGCGATCTGCGCCGGATCATCAAGGCGAAGAGGCGCGGGCAAGCCGCTGTCACGCGACCAGAAGGCGGGCAGGGCATCTTGGCCATAGGCGATAACAGGCACGCCCAGAGTTTCCAATGTTTCCAAGGTCTTGGGCAGGTCCAGAATGGCCTTGGCCCCGGCGCAGACCACGGTGACGGGGGTTTGCGCCAGTTCTTGCAGGTCGGCGGAGATGTCGAAGGTTTGCTCGGCCCCTTGATGCACACCGCCGATGCCGCCGGTGGCGAAGACCTTGATACCGGCCAGATGGGCGGCAATCATGGTGGCGGATACGGTGGTGGAGCCGGTGCCGCCCCGGGCCATGCACACCGCCAGATCGGCGCGCGAGAGCTTGGCGGCGCTTTTGGATTTGGCCAGTTTTTCAAGGGTTTGGGCTTCAAGCCCTATGCGCAGATCACCGTCTATCACGGCGATTGTCGCCGGTATCGCCCCGGCTTGGCGTACATCTTCTTCGACCTGTTGCGCGGTTTGGAGGTTGTCGGGATAGGGCATGCCATGGGTGATGATGGTGGATTCCAGCGCCACCACGGGGCGGTCATGGGTGAGGGCCTCTTGCACCTCAGGGCTGGGTGTGAAGATGCGGGTCACGGCGGTGTCCTTTTGCGAATGAGGCGCGAATCGGCACTAAGCCCTTGATTAACAGGAAAAACCCCAGTCTGCATCACATCGGTAAAACGTCGGTATTGCGTCGGTATTTCTTCCCGAATACCGCAAGGTTAACACGCCGCGCGGCCACTTTCGTACGTTTTGTACGGGTGTTTCGTACGTTGGTGGACGTGGATGGAGCAGGTAACCGGCTTGCGGCGAAAAGCGGCGAGGTCGCATCAACTGCGTCAGATAGAGCCACGGCGGGTTCGCCTTTAAGTCACACTCCGACGGAGCTATCGCCTTTATGCCCCAGACAATATATGCTGCACTGCAGAATGGTATCTGGAGGATCGAAACATGAGCAGTCAAATCATCTGCGTGGCGCAACAGAAAGGTGGCGCGGGGAAGACGACGCTCGTGTCCAATTTGGCAATCGCGTATCTGGCGGAGGGCAAGCGCGTTGGTCTCTTGGACACTGACCCGCAAGGCAGTCTTGGCAAATGGCTGGATATTCGTGAAGAGGCTTTGGGAGAGGATGACAACCTGCGCTTTGCGACCGCGACGGCCTATGGCATTTCGCGCGCCCTCAGAGGGGTGGGGGATGTGGCCGATGTCATTTTGGTCGATACGCCGCCCAAGGCCGATAGCGATATACGGCAGGTCTTGCGCGAGGCGGATTTGGTGCTGATCCCTGTATCCGCCAGTCAGGCGGATGTCTGGGCCACCCATGATGTTTTGGACTTGGCGGACCGGGTTGGGACACCGACGCATATTGTCATGAACCGGACACGCACCGGCACGCGGGTTGGCGAGGATGTGGCAAAATCGGTGGCCGGCCTTGAGGCCAAGCCCTTGCAGGCGACGCTGGCCAATCGGGTGGTCTATGCCGAAGCCTTGGGGCGCGGTCTGGGGGTGATGGAAGCGAAGCGGTCGGCGGCGGCGACGGATGAAGTGCGCGCGCTGGCAAAGGAGGTGTCTGGTCTTTTGGGGCTCTAGAGGGAAATTCTGGTAGGGGTGGTCATGCGGCACGCACCCCGCATTTGGCCTTATGAAGCCCTCAAGGGCAGGGGGGTTGCGCGGGGCGGGGAATAGGTCTATACGCGCGGCATTCAATCCGCAGGTATGGGCGGGCTGATCGGGGGAGACATCCCCGGCGGTCCACCGGTTGAAGCATCCGCTTCTCACCCCGTGCCGAGGCGAAAACCGGAAAAGGAAAACGACATGGGTCTTCCCGAATTCTCCATGCGTCAGCTGTTGGAAGCTGGCGTTCACTTTGGTCACCAAACGCAGCGCTGGAACCCCCGTATGGGCGAGTTCATTTATGGTGCGCGCAACGGCATCCACATTGTCGACCTGACGCAGACCGTCCCGATGATGGACGCGGCGCTGAATGCCGTGCGGGAATGTGTTGCCAAGGGTGGCCGCCTTTTGTTTGTCGGCACCAAGCGGCAGGCCAGCGGCCCGGTCGCCGAAGCCGCCGAGAAATGCGCGCAATACTACATGAACCACCGCTGGCTGGGCGGTACGCTGACCAACTGGAAAACCGTTTCGCAGTCGATCAAGCGCCTGAACGAGATCGACGAGATCCTGGCCGCAGGTGGTGAGGGTCTGACCAAGAAAGAGCGTCTGGGCATCGAGCGTGACCAAGAGAAACTGCAAGCCAGCCTTGGCGGTATCCGCGAGATGGGTGGCGTGCCGGACATGCTGTTCGTGATCGACGTCAAGAAAGAGGCTCTGGCTGTGGCTGAAGCCAACAAGCTGGGCATCCCGGTTGTCGCCGTGGTTGACACCAACTGCTCGCCCGATGGCATCGACTATATCATCCCCGGCAACGACGACGCCGCGCGCGCCATCTCGCTTTACTGCGATCTGGTGAGCCGTGCCGCGCTGGACGGGACCGCCGCGCAACTTGGCGCTGCTGGTGTCGACGTCGGCGCGATGGCGGAAGCGCCTGCCGAGGAAGCCGCCGAAGAGGCCGCGACTGAAGCCCCTGCGGAAAGCTGATCCGCTTTCACGAATTTGACATGGGGCGTGGGCATACCACGCCCCGCATTCCCTGACTTTCAAGGAGAGCCGATATGGCGATCACAGCTGCAATGGTGAAAGAACTGCGCGACGCGACGGGCGCAGGCATGATGGACGCGAAAAAAGCATTGTCCGAGAACGATGGCGACATGGAAGCCGCCACCGATTGGCTGCGCACCAAGGGCCTTGCCAAGGCCGCCAAGAAATCTGACCGGACCGCTGCCGAGGGCCTTGTGGCCGTCAAGGTGGACGGCGGCACAGGTGTGGCCGTCGAGGTGAACGCCGAGACCGACTTTGTTGCCAAGAACGCCGAGTTCCAGAGCATGGTTGGCGACATCGCCAACGCCGCACTTGGCGTTGACGACATGGAGGGGCTGACCGCTGCTGACCTTGGTGGCAAGAGCGTGGCCGATACCATCACCGACAAGATCGCCACCATCGGCGAAAACATGTCCGTGCGCCGAATGGCGAAAGTCGAAGGCGAGACCGTTGTCAGCTACGTGCACAACGCCATGGCCGACGGCATGGGCAAGATCGGCGTTCTGGTGGCCCTGAAAGGTGGTGACGAATCCTTTGGCAAGCAGGTTGCCATGCATATCGCGGCGACCAACCCCGCCGCGCTGGACGAGGCCTCGCTGGATCCCGCCGTGGTCGAGAAAGAGCGTCAGGTTCAGATCGACATCGCGAAGGAATCCGGCAAGCCCGACAACGTGATCGAAAAGATGATCGTTGGTCGCATGAAGAAGTTCATGTCGGAAGTCACGCTTCTGGGCCAGTCCTTTGTCATCAACCCCGACCTGACGGTCGAGGCTGCGGCCAAGGAAGCGGGTGCCGAGATCATCGGATACATTCGCCTTGAAGTGGGCGAAGGCATCGAGAAAAAAGAAGAAGATTTCGCCGCTGAGGTCGCCAAGGCCGCTCAAGGCTAAGCTCTTCTTCCTAATTGAAAAAGAAAAAGGTGCCGCCAGTTTTGGCGGCACCTTAATTTTTGACCTGCCCGTATTTGGGGATGAGTGGGCCGGTCGTGACCCTGACCGCCGGTTCGAAAAATAGAACCGACGACCAGATGTCCAAGTAGGACGAGAGATGCAGAGCCGCGAAATACCGGGGTAATGCATCCCTTATGTTCCCAGGCTAAAGCCACCACTCACGGAACGCTGTCACTTTGCTCTGTTTACCTTAGGTAATGTAAGTCAGGGATTCCTTACCCCCCAGGTATAAAGAGGGTTTCGGACCCATGTCCCAGGCAGTTCCGAGCGGCAGATTGGGCCGTGGTTCGGTCAGCGTTCGACGATGAACATCTGATTGTGAAACGCCGCCTTCAGAACCGCCTGTGCGGTGGTCTCGACGCTGAGCGCCTCGCGGGCCAAGCGGAGGTGCTTTTCGACGGTGGCCGGGGTCAGTTCCATCAAGAGTGCGGTGTCCTGCACGGTTTTTCCGTCGCCGACCCATTCCAGAACCTCGCGCTGGCGTTTCGTCAAGGCGCGGCCGGGCGGATTATAGGGCAGGGACAGGATGCGCAGATGGACAACGGTATTGAGCGCAGTGATGATTTCCCCTTGTTCGGCCCAGAGCTCATCCACCGCTTGCTGGTCGAGATCAGGCGTAGCCGTGAGTGCGATGGCGCCCTTGGCGCGTGGTGAGACGCTTTTGAAGCTGACGGAATAGCCCGCCGTGACGTCATGCGCCTTGTTGAAGGCCAAGACGTTTTGTTCTGCGGGTGTCAGGTCAAGTGACTGGATCCACGACCATGAGCACGCGCCATCGTTTTCCAGCGCCCATTTCACCATCGGCGCATCGGCATAGAGCCGGTCTTCGATGAAACCTGTGATATAGGCCGGCTCATGGTTGCTGAGCAGGACGAAATCCTCGGGATCTCCAAGCGTTGTTGCTGTGCGGTAACGGGTAAAGCCATATAGCAACCGGTCGAACCCGAATTCTGCCATCTGTCGGCAATGCATGTCCCAGAGGGCTTCGATACCGGGCGCGTTCAGCAGATTGTTGAGACGAGCCGGATCAATCATGTGGTTACCCCAGATGGCCATGTAAGGCGCGGATCGCCAGCGGATAGCCTTGGGCGCCAAACCCGCAGATCACGCCAAGCGCCACTTTCGAGATATAGGAGGTGTGGCGAAACTCTTCGCGTGCATGAATGTTCGACAGGTGCAACTCGATACAGGGCAATTCGACTGAGGCGAGGGCGTCCATCAGGGCGACCGAGGTATGCGTGTAGGCCCCGGCGTTGAGAATGATACCGTCGTGTGTTTCGCGGGCGGCGTGGATCAGATCAATGAGCGCGCCTTCAGAGTTGTTTTGTTCAAAGGTGATGTCGCAACCGAGCTCCTTGGCGGTCTCGGCGCAGAGCGCTTGAATGTCGGCAAGCGTCGTTTGCCCATAAACCTCGGGCTGGCGCGTGCCGAGCAAATTCAGGTTCGGACCATTGAGGATCAGAATTGAGGTCATAAATCACCATCCCTTTATTCCAGTGATAGACCGTTAGGGGTATCTGCGTCCAGAGCTTTAGGGTATTGGTCTAAGGGCCTGCGGGTATTGAGGAAGTTTCCGGTGATGGGCACTTTCTTGGGCTGCACAATAATCAACATAATACTGATTATGCGCATTTTGGGTTGAGCCAATCGGCTCTACCACCGCCCTTCAATCATATGCCGTAGCCGCGCCCCTGCCTCGAAGATCGCCGATTTCATACCCGTCAGGCGTTCACGGTGATAATCTACCGGTGCGATCGGCAATCCGCGGTGGTCCCCGCTGAGAAGCGCGCGCGCTGTACTGGCACCGAAAAGCGTACCTGGCGCGATGCCGCGGCCAGAATAGCCAAAGACGGCCAAGCCGTTTGACCCAATGTTCAAGATGCGCGGCAGATGATCGAAGGTCATGGCGATGCGTCCGGCCCAAGCATGCGTGACCTCGACGGCGGAAAGCTCGGGGAAAAGTTTGGTCAGCTTGCGCCGCGCCCAGTTCGCCTGTACCCCCTTGTCGTCGCCCATGCCGCCCAGAATGATGCGGCCGGCGTTGTCACGGCGCAGTGACGACATGATCAGCCCGGTATCCCAACATCCTTCGCCCCCTGGCAAGATATCTTTGGCGATATTGTCGCCCAGGGGTTCCGTCGCCAACTGGAAGAAATTCACCCGCGAGGTTGATGGTATGGTCAAATTCTGGATGCCCTCGTGGTAAGCATTGGTGGCCACCAGCAGGCGTTTCGCACGGAGTTTGCCGCTGGCTGTGCGAATGACCCACTGCCCGCCATGTTGCGCGGCCGAGAGCGCGGGCGTGTTCTCATAGATGCGCGCGCCCTGCCCCTGCGCTGCCCGGGCGAGGCCCTGCGCGTAGGCCAAGGGCTGTATTGTCCCGGCGCGGGCGTCGTGAAGCGCACCGTGGACTTGGCGCGTCCCAGTGCGGGCCTGGGCCTCGTTTTCATCCAACAGGGTGACGGGCGCGCCGCGCGCCTCCATTTGCGCGTATCGCGATTCAAGCTGGGCCATGGCAGAGGGCGCATGGGCCAGGTGCAATGTGCCCTGCCGCTTGGGTTCGCAGGCGATATCGTATTGGTTTATAATGTCAAAAACCGCACCGGGTGCTTCGGCCAAAGCGCGGTTCAGATGCTCGCCCGCCTCTGGCCCCAGAATTTTGCAAACGTCATCGGGCGGCAGCCACAAACCCGCATTGACCAGACCGACGTTACGCCCGGACCCGCCGTACCCGATGGTTTGCGCTTCGATCAGGGCAACGTCAGCCCCCTGCCCCGCAGCTTCAAGAGCGGCGGAGCAGCCGGTAAAACCGCCTCCGATGATGGCCAGATCGGCGGTATCGTCGCCCCGCAAGCGTTGTGCCGAGACTCTTTCGGCTGTGCTTTCTGCCCAAAGGGATTCGAGCCCGTTCATGGCTGTCTCTTCGTGGCAAAATTTGCATTGCGATTATTCATTTCACAGCTCTGTGCGTCTTTTGGACGGCAAGGTATCGGCCCTGCCATCCATGGCAAGAGGCATGTTCAGAAAAACGCCTGCAACCCTGTTTGCGCACGGCCCAAAATAAGGGCGTGCACGTCGTGCGTGCCCTCGTAGGTGTTGACCGTTTCCAGGTTCATCATATGCCTAATGACCTGAAATTCCTCAGAAATTCCATTACCACCATGCATGTCTCGGGCCTGTCGTGCGATGTCGAGCGCCTTGCCGCAATTGTTCCTCTTGATCAGTGAAATCATCTCGGGTGCGGCATTCGCCTCATCCATGAGGCGGCCAACCCTTAACGCCGCCTGAAGACCCAGTGCGATCTCTGTTTGCATATCGGCAAGCTTTTTCTGGTAAAGTTGGGTTTGCGCCAGAGGGCGACGGAACTGTTGGCGGTCCAAACCGTACTGTCTTGCGGCGTGCCAGCAGAATTCGGCGCTGCCCATGACGCCCCAGGCGATGCCATAGCGCGCACGGTTAAGGCATCCGAAAGGCCCCTTGAGACCTTCGACATTGGGCAAAAGCGCGTCCTCGCCCACTTCGACGCCATCGATCACGATCTCGCCTGTGATCGAGGCGCGAAGGCTTTGTTTTCCTTGGATTTTCGGGGCGCTGAGCCCCTTCATTCCTTTTTCGAGAACAAAGCCGCGTATCTTGCCGTCATGCGAATCGGACTTGGCCCAGATGACGAAAACATCGGCGATGGGAGAGTTGGAAATCCACATCTTGGAGCCGGTGATTCGATAGCCGCCGTCGACCTTCTCGGCGCGGGTTTTCATCGCGGCGGGGTCCGATCCGGCGTCGGGTTCGGTGAGGCCGAAACAGCCGATCAACTCGCCTTTTGCCAATCCCGGCAAGTACTTAGCGCGCTGCTCTTCACTGCCGTAGGCATAGATGGGATACATGACCAATGAGGATTGGACACTCATCATGGAGCGGTAGCCGGAGTCGACGCGTTCGATCTCGCGCGCGACAAGGCCGTAACTGACGTAACCCGCTGACAATCCACCATATTCTTCCGGAATCGTGGTGCCCAAAAGGCCCATTTCGCCCATCTCGCGGAAGATCTCGGGGTCGGTCTGTTCCTCGGCATAGGCGCGGATCACACGGGGCTGAAGATTTTCTTGCGCGAAAGTGCGGGCGCTTTGCGCGATCATCCGCTCTTCTTCAAGCAGTTGATTTTCAAGATAAAACGGGTCGGCCCAATCGAAAGAGCCAAGGTCTGGCTTGTCTTTCGGGGCGAGTTTCGGGGCGTCGAGGCTCATACGGCACACTCCTTATGCGGAAATTGCGTGTTTTCTGTACGATAGCTTAACTTTCAGCTAAGAAATATCGCGAATTCTGCAACCATCTATGAGGTAAACGCATATATGCCCCCTGTCCGCCGCTTCCTGCCCTCAACCACTGCGCTGCGCGCGCTGGAAGCGCTGGACCGTCTGGGAAGTGCGACGGCTGCGGCGGAAGAACTGAACCTCAGCCAAAGTGCCGTAAGCCGCCAGTTGCAGACGCTGGAAAGCCAGTTGGGGGTGGAGATAATCATTCGCGAAGGGCGTCGCATGTGGCTGACGCCCGAGGCGCGCGACTATGCCGCCGAGGTGCGCGGCGCCTTGCAGAAAATCTCACAGGCCTCGATGAAACTGACGGTGAACCCGGCGGGCGGTAGCCTTGATCTGGCTATTCTGCCCACCTTCGGGATGCGCTGGCTGGTGCCGCGCCTGGCCGATTTCGCGCGGCGGCATCCGGAGGTCACGATCAACCTGTCCACCCGGCTAAAGCCGTTTAACTTTGCCTCAGAAGGCTTTGATGCAGCTATACATTTTGGCCAAGCCGATTGGCCCGGCACGCAGGCCATGCGCCTGAAATCCGAGGCGGTGGTGGCGGTTTGTGCGCCCGAGTTGCGGCGCGATTTCAGCCCGGGCGAGCCGAAAGACCTGCTGCGCCTGCCGCTTCTACATATCGAAACCCGGCCCGAGGCCTGGCCCGCGTGGTTTGCCGCCCATGGTATCGAGGGCGTGCAGGTGACCGGCACGATCTATGACCAGTTTTCGACCATCACGCAGGCGGCCTTGCATGGCTTGGGCGTGGCGCTTCTGCCCGACTATCTGGCCGAGCAGGATTTGGCCACTGGGCGGCTTGTGCGCGCTTGGGGCGGGCCGACGCAAAGCCCCGGGGCCTATCACCTTGTCTGGCCGGTGGAGAAATCCCGCGATGCGGCTTTGGTAAAGTTCCGCGATTGGCTGGCAACCCAAACCGAGGATGAAGACCCCCTGCCCCGCTAAGGGATTGAGGTGGTGGATTTTTTTGGGGGCTTTGCCCCCGCCGCCCTGCGGGCGCCTCCCCCAGAGTATTTTTGGAAAGATGAATAGCTTCGGCTTTTCTTGGCAAGAATACCCAATCCCCAAGGCAGATCATGAGAGGTCCGTAAGGAGCATTTGCGAAAAAGTCATATGCTGGCGCGCGCCAGTTATGCAGTTTTGCCGAAGTATTCATGTCAGCGCGTTTTCGTACGAGTCGTACGCCTACCCAAAGGGTTTCGTACGAGAATCCACACGGCATGACGGACCTTCGTACGAGTCGTACGAAATCCTATCCCAAGGCGTAGCCAGCGCCGCGCACGGTGCGCAGGGGGTCGGCCCCGCCGTGTTTGCTGAGCGCTTTGCGCAGCCGTCCGATATGGACATCGACGGTGCGGGTATCGACATAGATGTCGCGGCCCCAGACGCGATCGAGCAATTGTTCGCGGCTCCAGACGCGGCCCGGTTTTTCCATGAAGGTCGACAGCAGGCGAAATTCGGTCGGGCCGAGCTTGAGATCCTTGCCGTCGCGGGTGACGCGGTGGGTTTCGGAATCGAGCACGATATCTTCGTATTCCAGACGTTCGCCCACGGTGCTGGGCCGGGAGCGGCGCAGTTGGGCGCGGACGCGGGCCATGAGTTCGACCACGGAATAGGGTTTGACCACGTAGTCGTCAGCCCCGGTTTCCAAGCCGCGCACGCGGTCCACCTCCTCGGAGCGGGCCGAGAGCATGATGATCGGCACGCCGCGCGTATCGGAGCGGGTCTTGAGTTGGCGGCAGACCTCGATGCCAGAGACATTGGGCAGCATCCAGTCCAGCACGATCAGGTCGGGCGCGCCCTCCTCGACGAGCATCAGCGCTTCCTCGCCGTTTTCGGCACGGGAAACGCGGAAGCCTTCGGCCTCCAAGTTATAGGCCAAGACTTCGCGTTGGGCCGGTTCATCCTCGACAAGCAGGACGGTGGGTTGATCGGAGGACATGCTTGGACTTCCTGAGAATTACGCCTTGGGCTCGGAGTATTCGGGGTTCAGCGAGGTCTTGTCGCTTTTGGGGCGCGGGTCTTCGGGCATTTCGCCGGTGACCAGATAGATCACCTGTTCGGCGATGGAGGTCACGTGATCGCCCATGCGCTCGGTGTTCTTGGCGATGAAATGCAGGTGCATGCAGGGGGTGATGTTGCGCGGGTCTTCCATCATGAAGGTGATGAATTCGCGGAACAGCGCATTGTACATCTGATCGACGTCGTGATCGCGGTGCATGACGTCCTGTGCCAGATCGGAATCGCGTTGGATATAGGCATCCAGCACATCGCGCAGCATGCGTTCGACTTCCCGCGCCATGCGGCGCAGGGCGGCGGTGGCACCATTGATTTGCGGCATGCTGGACAGAACGGTGGTGCGTTTGGCCATGTTCTTGGCGTAGTCACCGATACGTTCCAGATTGCCGGAAATCTTGATGACCGACAGGATCAGGCGCAGGTCAATCGCGGTGGGCGCGCGCAGGGCGATGACGCGGGCGGCTTCCTCGTTGATCTGTTCTTCGAGCAGGTCGATGGCGCTGTCGCGTTTGCGCACCTCCTCGGCCAGTTCCTCGTCGCGGGTTTCGAGCGATTTGGCGGCATTGAGGATCGCCTCTTCGACCAGTCCGCCCATTTTCATGATCTGGGCCTGAATGGTTTCGAGGTCGCGGTCGAAGGCCGATGCGATGTGTTGGTCGGTGCTCATCTCAAATATCCTTAGCCGATCCGGCCGGTGATGTAGCTTTCGGTGCGCTCATCCTCGGGGTTGGTGAAAATATGGCCCGTTTCGCCGAATTCGACGAGGTTGCCGAGGTGGAAGAAGGCGGTTTTCTGGCTTACACGTGCAGCCTGTTGCATGGAGTGGGTGACGATCACGACCGAGTAGTTCTGGCGCAGCTCGTCAATCAGTTCCTCGACCTGTGCGGTGGCGATCGGGTCAAGCGCCGAGCAGGGCTCGTCCATCAGCAGCACTTCGGGTTCGGTGGCCACGGCGCGGGCAATGCAGAGCCGCTGTTGCTGACCGCCCGACAAGCCGGTGCCGGGGGCATCGAGGCGGTCTTTCACCTCGTCCCAGATGGCGCCGCGGCGCAGGGCCTTTTCGACGATCTCGTCCAGTTCGGCCTTGTTCTTGGCCATGCCGTGGATTTTCGGGCCGTAGGCGACGTTGTCGTAGATCGACTTGGGGAAAGGGTTGGGTTTCTGGAAGACCATGCCCACCTTGGCGCGCAGTTGCACCGGGTCGACGCGCTTGTCGTAGATGTCTTCGCCGTCGAGCTTGATATCGCCTTCGACGCGGCAGACGTCGATGGTGTCGTTCATCCGGTTGAGGCAGCGCAGGAAGGTCGACTTGCCGCAGCCCGAGGGACCGATGAAGGCGGTGACGGTCTTGTCTTGGATGTCGACATCCACGTCTTTGATGGCGTGGGTGTCGCCGTAGTAGACCTGCACCTTGCGGGCGGCGAATTTGATGTCGTCTTGGGCCACGGTTCTCTCCAGGTTTGGTGCGTCGTACATGGGGTTTGTCCCTCGGATTACCAGCGGCGCTCGAAGCGGCGGCGCAGGATGATGGCGATGATATTCATGGTGAGCAGGAAGGCCAGCAGGATGATGATCCCGCCCCAGGCTTTCTCGTAGAAGCTGGCGTCGGCGCGGGCGGCCCATGTGTAGATTTGCGCGGGCATGGCGGAGTTGGCTTCGGTGAAGCCGGCCATGACGCCGTCGGGGTAGCCACGGGCGACAAAGCCGACCATGCCGATGAGTAGTAGCGGCGCGGTTTCGCCAAGCGCCTGGGCCAAGCCGATGATGGTGCCGGTCAGGATACCGGGCATCGCGAGCGGCAGGACGTGGTGGAAGACCGCCTGCATTTTCGAGGCCCCGACCCCAAGGGCCGCGTCGCGAATGGAGGGCGGCACGGATTTGAGCGAGGCGCGGGTCGAGATGATGATCGTTGGCAGGGTCATCAGCGTCAGCACGAGGCCACCCACGAGCGGCGCGGATTGCGGCAGGTGCATGAACTGGATGAAGACCGCAAGGCCAAGGATACCGAAAACGATCGACGGCACGGCGGCGAGGTTCGAGATGTTCACCTCGATCAGGTCGGTGAACTTGTTTTGCGGCGCAAATTCCTCGAGATAGATCGAGGCGGCGACGCCGATGGGCAGCGACAGGACCAGAACCACCAGCATCATGAAGAACGAGCCGATCACGGAGGCCCCAAGCCCTGCCCCGCCGGGGTTATCCACCCCTGAGTCGGTGCCGGTGATGAAGGTCCAGTTGAAGGCGCCACGGATGATCCCGGCCTCTTCCAGTGCATCGACCAGATCAAGGTCGGCTTTCATCAGGAAACGGCTGTCTTCGATGTCATCACGGGTCAGGTCGCCGTTGAGGTAGCGATCAACGCGCGACGAGGCCGGAAGCTGGAACGAGACCTCCTGCCCGATCTGGTCGGGGTTTTCGGCGTAGAAGGTTCGCAGATCGCCACCGATCTTGCCCAGCAGGCGTTCGATGGCCGCGTTGTCGAACTCGACCTGCATACCACGCGCATCAAGCTGGGTTTTCAGCGCGTCGATGAAGGCGGTTTGATAGGCCTTGGTCTTGAACAATTCGTTTTCTGCGGCCTGAACCTGTGCGGAACTCATGGTGAACTGCACATCCACCACGGTGCGTGTAAAGGCGGGCGCGCCCGAGCGCACGATAGAGACCGCGAGCACCACGAGGAAGAAGAGGCCCACGAGGATGGCGGCGATGCCATAGCCCTTGAAGCGGGCCTCGGCGCGGTTGCGGCGCGTGGTTTGCGCGTCCTGCACATGGAGCGACCCTTTGCGCGGGGCGTCCGAAGAGTTGAGCGATGCGTCGGTCATTCGTACTGCTCCCGGTATTTGCGCACGATGTAAAGGGCGAGAACGTTGAGGCCCAGGGTGATGACAAAGAGGGTCATGCCGAGGGCGAAGGCGACAAGCGCCTCGGGGCTGGCGAAATCGGCGTCGCCAGTCAGCTGTGACACGATCTTGGCGGTCACCGTCGTCATGGCCTCGAAGGGGTTGAGCGCGAGTTTCGCGGCGGCCCCGGCCCCGAGTACCACGATCATGGTCTCGCCAATGGCCCGTGAAGCGGCCAGAAGGATGGCCCCCACGATGCCCGGCAATGCGGCGGGCAGCACCACCTGACGGATGGTTTCCGACTTGGTGGCACCAAGCCCGTAGGAGCCATCGCGCATGGCCTGCGGCACGGCGTTGATGATGTCATCCGACAGCGAGCTTACGAAGGGAATGAGCATGATGCCCATGACAAGCCCGGCGGTCATAACGGCGGTCCCGGCTTGCATCCAGCCAAGCCCATCGCGGCCAAAGACCGACAGCAGGAGCGGGCCAACGGTGAGCAAGGCGAAAAGGCCGTAGACGATGGTGGGGATACCGGCCAGAACTTCAAGCATCGGTTTGGCGACGGACCGAACCCGGCGGCTGGCGTATTCAGACAGGTAAACCGCCGAGAACAGCCCGATCGGCACGGCCACGGCAAGCGCGACGATGGAGATGTAGAAGGTCCCCCAGAGCAGCGGGATCACGCCCAGATCTGAACTGCCGCCCCGGCCAGAGAAGCTGGGCGCCCAGTTGAGGCCGGTGAAGAAATCCCATGCCGGATAGAGGCGGAAGAACTCGATCGTGTTGAAGACGAGGCTGAGCACGATGCCCACGGTTGTCAGGATGGCGATGGAGGCCGCGCCGACGAGGATAGCGCGAATACCATGTTCCACCACATTGCGGGCGCGGAAATCGAAATGCGCTTCCTTGAGCCCCCAGAACGCGCCCAAGGCGGCCAGCACGATGGCCGCGATGGACATGTAGAGGTTGCCGGCGGCATTCATCACGCGGAAGCGCTGCGCGGCGTTCAGGATCGGCTGTGTAACCTCGGAGGTGACGATCTGGCCCGCATCCTTGAGGCGTTGGGTGACATCGGTGATGTCGGCGCGCAGGTCGCGGGCATAATCCTCGGTCATGATGCCCTCGGAGACTGCATTATCGAGGCCCTCGGCGGTGCGGCGCACCTCGGCCATGACCAGCCCGCGAGAAGAGTTATCATCCACCGCGTGATCGGGAATCATCGACGACACCGTCGAGCCGACATAGAGCGGCTGTACCAGAAGCCAGACGACGATCAGCAGCATTGCCGGAACCGCCGCCTTAAGTGCCACGTTCCAGCCATAGTAGGAGGGCAAGGAGTGCAGTTCGCGGTTATCGCCGCCTGCACTGGCCAAGCTGCGTTGCCGCCCAAGGAGAAAGCCCCCCGCCGCAATCGCAAGCACGATCAAGATAAGCCAGAAAAGTGGCATGTGCCCCCCGTCGATTTATTGAAAAGGTCCTAAAAGGAAAAGGGGGCGGCGGAATGTGCCGCCCCCTGACCGTAATCGGTTCGATTACATGCCTTCGCCCATGGTCACTTCATCAGCGATTTTGGCTTGGGTCTTGGCCAGTTCCGGGTCAGCAACCAGGCCGTAGTTCGACAGCGGACCACCGGGGCCTGCGATCTCGTCAGCGGTAAAGAACTGAGCGTATTCTTTCAGGCCGGGGATCACGCCGATGTGGGCTTTCTTCACGTAGAAGAACAGCGGACGCGAGACCGGGTATTCGCCCGAGGCGATGGTTTCGGTCGAAGGCGACACGCCCGACATGGTGGCCACTTTCAGCTTGTCGGTGTTGTTCTCGTAGAACGCGAGACCGAACACGCCGATGCCGTTGGTGTTGGCGTCGATGCGGGCCAGAGTTTCGGTGTAGTCACCGTCGATGTCGACCGACTTGCCGTCCTGGCGCACGTCGAAACATGCGTCTTCGATGGCGTCTTCATCCATGCCTTTTTCTTCCATGGCGGCAACGGCGCCGGTGTCTTCACAGCCTTGCAGCAAGACTTTTTCTTCGAAGACTTCACGGGTGCCGTGCTTGGTGCCGGGGATGAACATGGCGATCTCGGCATCGGGCAGGTCGGCGTTGAACTCGGCCCAGCTGTTGTGGGGGTTGTCGACCAACTCGCCGTCTTTCAGGACGGTGGCGCCAATGGCGTTGTAGATGTCAGCCGGCTCGAATGCGGTGAACGCGGGGCCCGACTGTTGGCTGGCAAAGACGATGCCGTCATAGCCGATGCGCACTTCGATGATGTCGGTGACACCGTTCTCGGCGCAGGCCTTGATTTCTTTTTCGCGGATGGCGCGCGAGGCGTTGGCCACGTCGATGGTGTTCTCACCCACGCCTTCGCAGAAGCGCTTGAGGCCCGCCGAGGAGCCGCCCGATTCGACGACCGGGGTCGGGAAGTCGGTGTTGTCGCCGAAGAGTTCGGCCACGATCGACGCGTAGGGCAGAACGGTCGACGAACCGGCAACCTGCACGTTGTCACGGGCGAAAGCGGCGGTGGTGGAAAGCGCTGCGATGGCAGTCGCGGACGCGGTGAGTTTCAGAAAGGACATGTAGAGCTCCTGAGTTTTTCTGGTTTCAGCCACCGGTCTCGATGGCCTCGCCCTGCCTGCTAGGCGCGTTTCGCGACCCTTTTGTTAAAGTTTTGTAACGGTTTTATGACAGGCTGAAAGAAGATGCTAAAACCCAAGAAAACCGGGCCATTAGACAACTGGGAAATTTGTCCATTTTTGGCTGTGGTGAAGCGTGGTCAGGCGTTTGTTACAACCCGCGGGAGAATCACCCGAAACGTGCTGCCTTTCCCTGGCTCCGATTCGATGCGAAGACGGCCCCGGTGGCGGCTGATGATGTGTTTGACGATGGCCAAGCCAAGCCCCGTGCCGCCCATTTCACGCGAGCGGTGGCTGTCAACGCGGTAAAAGCGTTCGGTAAGCCGAGGGATGTGGATGGGGTCTATGCCGGGGCCTTCGTCGCGCACCTCGACCACGGCACCGGGCCCGCGCAGCGAGGGCGCGTGATCATGCGTGCGCAGGGTGACATGAACCGTCTTGCCGCTGCCGCCGTATTTGATGGCGTTTTCGATGAGGTTGGTGAACACCTGCCGGATCTGATCGTCCTCGGCGGGGATGATCACGGTTTCCCCGGGAAGCGTGACCGCGATCTCGACCTTAGCCTCCTCGCCAAGCGGGCGGATGGAATGCACCACGGATTGCAGAACCGCGCCAAGGTCGACCCGGTCGGTCGGGCGCACCCGTTCATCCGCCTCCACCCGGCTGAGCGACAAAAGGTCCTGCACCAGCCGCTCCATCCGCGCCGCTTCGCCCGCCATGATCCCGAGGAACCGCTCGGTGGCGGCGATATCGCCCTTTGCAGGGCCTTGCAGGGTTTCGATAAACCCCATCAAAGCGGTCAGCGGCGTGCGCAATTCGTGGCTGACGTTGGCCACGAAATCGCGCCGCATCTGGCTTGCCTTTTCAAGATGCGTGACATCCTCGAAACAGACCAGAACCCCGCTGCCCAGATCGGTCTGCACCTTGGAGCAGGTGACGTTGAAGGTTGTCTCCTGATCTCCGTCGGCGCCGAGGTAGCGCGCGCTGCGCTGGCCGCGTTCGCGCAGGGTCGTTTCAATTGCGTCCAGCACATTGGGCTGGCGGATCGCGGTGATGAAATGCCGCCCAACGATGCCCTGCCCCAGCAGTGTCAGTGCCGCTTGATTGGCCCCCAGAATCCGCTCCCCCCGGCCGATCAGCACCGAGGGCAGTGGAATGGCCTGCAACAGCGCGGGGATCGTGGATTGATCCATCCCGGGTTAAATCGCCTGTAATCCGTCGCGGAAGCGACGCATGTTTTCCTGATAATGCAGGGCCGAGGCGCGCAGGCCCGCGATTGCCTTTTCGTCCAGCGCGCGCACCACCTTGCCGGGTGCGCCCATCACAAGGCTGCCATCGGGGATTTCCTTGCCTTCGGTCACCAAGGCCCCGGCGCCAATCAGGCAGTTCTTGCCAATCTTGGCGCCGTTCAAAACGGTTGCGCCCATGCCGATCAGGGTGTTTTCACCCAAGGTACAGCCGTGCAGCATCGCCTTGTGCCCAATGGTGCAGCCCGCCCCGATGACAAGCGGATAGCCCATATCGGTGTGCATGACGGTATTTTCCTGCACGTTGCTGCCCGCGCCGATCAATATCTCCTCGTTGTCGCCGCGCAGCGTGCAGCCGAACCAGACCGAGGCGGCCTCCTCAACCACCACCTTGCCAATCAGGTTGGCATCAGGCGCAATCCATGTGTCGCGGGCGATTTTCGGGCTATGGCCATCCAGCATGTAAAGGGTCATTGGGTTTCCTCGAACTCAGAATGCAGGGCTTTGACATGGGCATTCAGCCCCGGTTGTTGCAAGCGTTTGAGGCGTGCCGCCTCAACGATGGTTTTCAACCGTTTATCGGTGGCCTCCAGATCGTCATTGACGAGGACATAGTCGTATTCCGCCCAATGACTGATTTCGTCCCAGCTTTTGCGCATCCGCTTGGCGATCACCTCGTCACTGTCCTGTCCGCGCGTCACCAAGCGCCGGTGCAATTCGCGAATCGAGGGCGGCAGGATGAAGATCGACAGGGTATGTTGCCCAAGGGCCGAGTTCTGGATTTGCTGCGCGCCTTGCCAGTCGATGTCAAAAAGCACGTCATTGCCCTGGTTGATCGCCTCCTCCACCGGACCACGCGGCGAGCCATAGAAATTGCCGAAGACATGGGCGTGTTCCAACATGCCGCCATCGGCCACCTGCCGTTGGAATTCCGACTGAGACATGAAGTGATAATCCTTGCCGTCCACTTCGCCCTCGCGCGGGGTGCGGGTGGTGGCCGAGACCGAAAAACTCAAGGATGAATCCCAATCGCGCAAGCGCCGGGTCAGGGTGGATTTGCCCGCCCCCGAAGGCGAGCTGAGGATGATCAAAAGGCCGCGCCGCGTCATGTGTTAAGGTCTTTCCTGCTTTTTCTTGGCCAAAATACCCCCGGGGGTCCGGGGGTGGAACCCCCGTGGCGGGGCATTTGCCGCCTATTCAACGTTCTGTACCTGCTCGCGCATCTGGTCGATCACGGCCTTGAGGTCGAGCCCGACACTGGTGAGCCCGGCATTCTGCGCCTTGGAACACAATGTATTGGCCTCACGATTAAACTCTTGTGACAGAAAGTCGATTTTTCGCCCGATTGGGGAGCCCTGGGCCAGTAGACCGCGGGCTGCCTGCACATGGGCGCGCAGGCGGTCGATTTCCTCGGTCACATCGGCCTTCACGGCAATCAGCGCCAGTTCCTGCGCGACGCGCGCCTCATCCGCGCCGTCGGTATTTTCCATCACCCGGACAAGCGCCGCTCGGGTGGCCTTTTGCATTTCAGGCTGGCGGGCCTCGGCGGCCTTCGCAGCCTGTTCTGTCAGCGTGGCGATCTGATCCAACTGGTCGTCCAGCACCTCCTTCAAAGCGGCACCTTCGGTCTCGCGCATCTCGACAAAGGCGGCAAGCAGCGCCTCGAAATCTTCCAGAAGGGCCGCGCGCAGGGCCGTGGTATCCTGTGCCCCTGCCCCGGCATCCAGCACCCCGCGCAGACCCAGAATATCGGCAGCGGTAGCGGGTGCCAGCGACAGGCCACGGTCCATGGCTTGGGCCTCCACCTCGGCCATGGCGGTCAGGACGTCATGCAATTGTCCGGCATTGAGTGCCAAGCGCCCGGTCTGATCCTCGGCCTGCACCCGGAGGGCCAGGTTGACGTTGCCGCGTGTCAGCGCCTTTGACAGCCCTGCGCGCAGGGCCGCTTCCAGCCCTTCGATCCAATCGGGCACGCGCAGGCGAAGGTCCAGCCCCTTGCCGTTGACGCTGCGCAATTCCCAAGTCCAGCTGAAGCCCCCGGTCGCGCCCTTGGCGCTGGCGAATGCGGTCATTGATCTGAGCATGGGTCCTCCGGGCCTTGGGTTTTCACGTCCTAGAGCGTCTTGCGCGTGCTGGCAAGGCGCGGCGGCATTAACCAATTGTTCAGAATGTTTGAGGGATTCTGACCGAAATGTGGCAAAAGAATGGTGGGGCCAAGACAGGGCCCGTGCTTGGGGGCGTAGAGGTAAAGGCAAGGGTGAGCCGATGTTGGACGATGTCAAAAACAAGTTGCGTGAACTGAATGGGGTGACCCCGTTTCGCCGGATGGAAGAGCCGGAGCGGACCGCGGACTTGACCAGTTTCGAGGGGTATTGGGCCAGCAAGTGCCCCGATGGCGATATCCCCTACCGGTCGCAGATCGACCCGCGCGGAATCGAGGCGTTTTTGTCCAATGCCTTCGTCTGTGAGCGGGTCGCGTCGGGCATGGCACGGCTCAGGATCGCCGGGATGCATCTTTCCGATATCATGGGCATGGAGGTGCGGGCGATGCCGCTGTCCTGCCTGATCGCGCCGCAAGACCGTGAACGTTTTGCCTCCGGGTTGGTGGAGCTTTTCGACCGGCCCGCACGGGTTACGGTAGCGCTTGAGGCCGAGGGTGGTTTTGGCCGCCCCGCGTTGACCGGGCGGATGCTTTTGCTGCCGTTGCGCAGCGATATGGGCGATGTCAGCCGTGCGCTTGGGTGTTTGGTGGTCCAAGGGCCGATTGGGCGTACGCCGCGCCGGTTTCGCATTGCCGGGATTGAAACGCGGCCAATCGGGGTGGACGGTTTTTCCCTTGCGGCCAATGTGGCGCCAGTCGCCCCTGTGTCGCATCCTTCGGAACGGCCTTACCTGCGCATCGTGAAATAACAAAAGGCCGCGCTTTGGGCGCGGCCTTTCCGTCAGCTGCGGTGCTGGATCAGCCTGCCTGGGCGGCGGCTTCGCGGCTGCTGCGCAGGTTCGACAGTTCCTCGGCCACGAGGAAGGCCAGTTCCAGCGATTGGCTGGCATTGAGGCGTGGGTCACAGGCGGTGTGGTAGCGATCGGAGAGGTTTTCCTCGCTCACCGCGCGCATGCCGCCGGTGCATTCGGTCACGTCCTGCCCGGTCATCTCGAAATGCACACCGCCGGGGGTGGTGCCTTCGGAGCGGTGGACGGCGAAGAAATCCTGCACCTCGCGCAGCACGCTATCGAAGGGCCGCGTCTTGTAGCCGGTGGCGGATTTGATCGTGTTGCCATGCATCGGGTCACAGACCCAGACCACATTCGCCCCCTCTTCCTTGACCGTGCGGATCAGGCGCGGCAAGTGGTCTGCCACCTTGCCCGCGCCGAAGCGCGCGATCAGGGTCAGGCGTCCGGCCTCGTTCTCGGGGTTGAGCGTGGCCATGAGGCGCTTGAGGTCTTCGCTTTCCATGGTCGGCCCGCATTTGAGACCGATGGGGTTGAGCACCCCACGGGCGAATTCCACATGCGCGCCGTCGGGCTGCCGCGTGCGGTCGCCGATCCAGATCATGTGGCCCGAGCCTGCCAGCCAGTTGCCGGAGGTGGAATCGAGGCGGCAAAGCGCCTCTTCGTATTCCAGCAGGAGCGATTCATGGCTGGTGTAGAAATCGACCGATTGCAGGGTATGGGCCTGATCGCTCTCGATGCCGGCGGCCTTCATGAAATCCAGTGTGTCGGTGATCCGGTTGGCCAGATCGCGGTAGCGTTCGGCTTTCTCACCTTCGGTAAAGCCAAGCGTCCACTGGTGCACCTGATGCACATCGGCATAGCCGCCCGTCGAAAAGGCGCGCAGCAGGTTCAGCGTGGCCGCCGCCTGTGTATAGGCTTGCAGCATCTTTTCGGGGTTCGGGATGCGCGCCTCGGGCGTGAAATCCAACTCGTTGATGATGTCGCCCCGGTAGCTGGGCAGTTCCACGCCATCGACCGTTTCGGTGGGGGCACTGCGCGGTTTGGCGAATTGGCCCGCCATGCGGCCGACTTTGACCACCGGAACCTTGGCACCGTAGGTCAGAACCATGGCCATTTGCAGCATCACCTTGAAGGTGTCGCGGATGGCATCGGCACTGAACTGATCGAAGGCTTCGGCGCAATCGCCACCCTGCAGCAAGAAGGCCTCGCCACGCGACGCCGCGCCGAGTTGGCGCTTGAGCTTGCGCGCCTCGCCAGCGAAAACCAGCGGAGGATAGTGAGACAAGCGGTCTTCGACCTTTGCCAGGGCGGCCGCATCGGTATAATCCGGCATCTGAACGCGGGGTTTCTTGCGCCAGTCGGATTTCTGCCATTTGCTCATTGTCATTCTCCGCTTAAAGACAGTCGAAAACTGTCTATACTAAATCGAAAGACAAGAGACCATATGTGGAGTCTACCGTTTCATGCGTTTTTCCGCCTTCACCCTTGCCAAGACGGGGTGTTCGTGAAACAGGCTTTGCGCTAGGGATTCCATAGGTCCACGGTCGGGAGTTGTGTCAGATGGCCACGCAGACATCAACAGTTGCACTCGAGGCGCCGGGCGCGCCCAAGCGCTTTGTCTTTGTGTTGCTTGAGAATTTCACGCTTCTGAGTTTTGCGTCGGCTGTCGATAGCTTGCGGATTGCCAACCGCATGGCGGGCCAAACCCTCTACGAGTGGTTTATCACCGGGGACGCCGATGACGAGGGCATGGTGTCGTGCTCCAGCGGATCGCGTTTCCAGGTGGATGGGCCTTTGTGCGAATTGAACCGCGATGACGTGGTCCTGATCTGTGGTGGCGCCGACGTCCAGAAATCCACGACAAAGAAACTGCTGAATTGGGTTCGACGCGAGGCGCGGCGCGGTCTGCGATTGGGTGGATTGTGCACGGCTGCCTATACCTTGGCGCGGGCCGGGCTTTTGGATGGTAAGCGGGCGACGATCCACTGGGAAAACCACGACAGTTTCATGGAAGAATTCGACGAGGTCGATTTGACCAAATCGGTCTTCGTGGTGGATGGCAACCGGATGACCACCGCTGGTGGCACCTCTTCGATTGACCTGATGCTGAAGCTGATTGCCGACGACCATGGTGAGAAACTGGCCAATTCGGTGGCCGATCAGTTGATCTATTCCTCGATCCGCACCGACCAGGATACGCAGAGGCTATCGGTGCCGACCCGAATCGGTGTGCGCCACCCCAAATTGAGCCAGGTGATCCAGATGATGGAAGCCAATATCGAGGAGCCGATCAGCCCCTCTATCCTGGCCAAGGATGTGGGCATGTCGACGCGACAGCTTGAGCGGCTGTTCCGACGCTATCTTAATCGCAGCCCAAAGCGCTACTACATGGAATTGCGCCTGCAAAAGGCCCGCAACCTGTTGATGCAGACCGATATGACGGTGATCAACGTGGCGCTGGCCTGTGGCTTTGCCTCGCCCTCGCATTTCTCGAAGTGCTACCGCGCGCATTACAATACCACGCCCTACCGCGAGCGTGGCGCGCAGGCGGCGCGGCTTTCGGTGTAAGGCCGCCCGGTTCCGATTGGGGGCTTTGCCCCCGTCGCCCTTCGGGCGCTTGCCGGGGCTCCGCCCGTTCGGCCCTCAATCGCTCTCCCAGAGCGCTTGCAAGACGGGCCTCACCCCCAGAGTATTTTTGGAAAGATGAAGATCAGGGTGTGGTGATCCGGTACAGCGCGCCCTGCCCTTCGGACAGGAACCAGATCGCGCCGTCGGGGCCTTGGATGACGTCGCGCACCCGCAGGGTTTCGGGAGATTGCAGGCGCTCGACCTCGCGCAGGGGGTTCCCGGACAGTCGTGAAATATGGTCAAACTTCAACGATCCGATAAAGGCATCCCCGCGCCATTCGGGGAATTCCTGTCCATTATGGAACATCATGCCCGATGGCGCGATCGAAGGGTCCCAATAGTGAACGGGTTGTTCCATGCCCTCTTTGGAGGTGCCTTCGCCAATCTTGGCGCCCGAATAGTGGCGGCCATAGGAAATCACCGGCCAGCCATAATTGGCGCCTTTGGTAATGCGGTTGACCTCATCGCCGCCGCGTGCACCGTGTTCGACGGTGTAAAGCGCGCCATCCGGGCCGAGAGCCGCGCCTTGCGGGTTGCGATGTCCGTAGGACCAGATTTCAGGCTGCGCGGCTTGGCTGCTGGTGAAGGGGTTGTCCGCGGGGACGCTCCCATCACGGTTGAGGCGCAGGACCGAGCCGTTCTCGCGGGTAAGGTCCTGGGCCGAGGGACGGTCGCCGCGGTCGCCCACGGTCAGAAACAGGGTGCCGTCCGGCGCTTCGACCAGACGCGAGCCGAAGTGTCGCCCACCGGCGGAACCGGGTGTCAACTCCCACAGTACGCGCCAATCGGTGAGACGGGCAAGATCATCGGAGAGCGTCGCGCGAGCCAGGGCGGTGCCTGCTCCGCCCTGTTGTGGCTTCGAAAAGGTGAAGAGCAACTCTCGCGTTTTGGCGAAATCCCTGGGAACGAGGATATCGAGCAAGCCGCCCTGCCCGCGTGCGGCGATGCGACCGACGCCGGGGACATCCCGGGCTTGACCGTCGTGGACCACGAGCAGCCGACCGCTGCGTTCGGTGATCAGGATCGCGCCATTTGGCAGGGTGTCCACCGCCCAGGGGGTGTCGAGCCCGGTTGCGATCGGCGTGACTTCGAGCGGGCCTGCGCTGCTATCCATGGCCTGCGCTGTGGTGCCGAGGCTGAAACCAAGCACGAGGGCAATGACCGGGGCGATGCGGGGCATGGTGATGTCCTTTTGAAACCGAAACATGCCTTTGAAGATGGGGTCGCGGTGACCCAAGGTCAAATCACGCAAGACGGCGCGGTGATTTTGAATCCACTTGCGTTTTGACGCGCAACTCATACGCTGCCCTGTGGAAAAGCGTTCCACAGGGAGATAACGACATGAAAAAACTTTTGACCGCAACCGCCGCTGCCGCGCTTTTGGCCGGGACTGCACAGGCCGATGATCACGAGGTGAAGCTGGGCATCATCCTTGGCTTCACGGGGCCGATCGAATCGCTGACGCCGCATATGGCGGCCGGGGCCGAAATGGCCATGAGCGAGGTCACCGAGAGCGGCAAGCTGCTGGATGGAATGAGTGTCATGCCGGTGCGGGCCGACAGCACCTGTATCGACGCCGGTGCTGCAAGCGCCGCCGCGGAACGCCTGATCACCTCGGAAGGGGTGAAGGGTATCATGGGCGCGGATTGCTCGGGCGTGACCGGCGCGATCCTGTCGAACGTGGCGGTGCCGAATGGCGTTGTCATGGTATCGCCTTCGGCGACCTCGCCCGCCTTGTCGACAGCCGAGGACAACGGCCTGTTTTTCCGTACCGCCCCGTCGGATGCCCGGCAGGGTGAGGTCATGGCGACGATCCTGATGGAGCGCGGCATGGAAGAAGTCGCGTTGACCTATACCAACAACGACTATGGCAAGGGTCTGGCCGACAGTTTCGCCAAGGCCTATGAGGACAAGGGCGGCACGATCACCATCAATGCCGCGCATGAGGATGGCAAGGCCGACTATTCGGCTGAAGTGGGCGCGCTGGCCTCGGGCGGTGGCGATCTGCTTGTGGTAGCCGGTTACGTCGATCAGGGCGGCAGCGGGATCGTCCGCTCGGCGCTGGATTCAGGCGCATTCGATACCTTCCATTTCCCCGACGGGATGATCGGCACCGCCCTGGAGGAAAACTTCGGCGACGAGATTGACGGGTCGACCGGCCAGCACCCGGGCACCGACAGCCCCGGCGTGGCCAAGTTCCAGGAAATGGTCGGCGACAGTTTCGAAGCCACCTCGCCCTTCGCGCCGGAAAGCTATGACGCCGCCGCCCTCATCATGATGGCGATGCAGGCCGCCGGGTCGGTCGAACCGGGGGATTACAAAGACCACGTGATGGATGTGGCGAATGCGCCCGGTGAAAAGATCTATCCCGGCGAGTTGGGCAAGGCGCTGGAGATCATCGCGGCTGGTGGTGACGTCGATTACGTCGGCGCCACTGCGGTGGAACTGATTGGCCCGGGTGAATCGGCGGGCAACTACCGCGAGATCATTTTCGAAGACGGCAAGATCGAAACGGTCAAATACCGTTGATCGACTTTTAAAGCTGAGGTATCGGGCGGCCCCGTAGGATATGCGGGGCCGTTCCAACGATAAATGGCGGCCAATATGGCCGTTGTGGGGGGACTTGCATGATCGTCGTCGAAGATCTGCACAAGCATTTCGGCGGGTTTCACGCCGTGGATGGCGCGAGCCTGCGCATCGAGGAAGGCACGATCACCGGGTTGATCGGCCCCAATGGCGCGGGCAAGACGACGCTGTTCAACGTGATTGCCGGGGTTTTGCCGCCCACCTCGGGCCGGGTGACCATGGCGGGCGAGGACATCACCGGGCTGCCGCCGCATGAATTGTTTCACAAGGGGCTCTTGCGCACTTTCCAGATTGCGCATGAATTCGCCTCGATGAGCTGCCGGGAGAACCTGATGATGGTGCCGGGCGGGCAATCGGGTGAGCGGCTTTGGAACACATGGTTCGGGCGCAAGCGGATTGCCGACGAAGAGCGCGCGTTGAAGGCCAAGGCCGACGAGGTTCTGGAATTCCTGACCATCGAGCATCTGGCCGACCACAAGGCGGGCGAGGTTTCGGGCGGTCAGAAGAAGCTGTTGGAACTGGGCCGGACGATGATGGTGGATGCCCGGATCGTGTTTCTGGACGAGGTTGGCGCGGGTGTGAACCGCACGCTTTTGAAGACCATCGGTGAAGCGATCCAGCAGCTGAACCGCGAGCGCGGCTATACCTTCGTGGTGATCGAACACGACATGGATTTCATCGGCCGGCTTTGTGATCCGGTGATCTGCATGGCCGAGGGCAAGGTTCTGGCCGAGGGCACGTTGGAGGAGATCAAGGCCAACGAGGCGGTGATCGAGGCCTATCTGGGCACGGGACTGAAGAATAAAGAACAGGTGGGCGCGTGAGCGATGTGATCCAAAGGCGTGGCTGCGCCACTCAGGTTTGTTGGAATGAGGGGCTCTGCCCCTCAAACACCCCGGGATATTTCAGAACAGAAGAAGAAGGGATGGGCCGTGAGTGATCCCTTCTTGATCGGTGAGTCGATGACCGGTGGCTATGGCCGGGGTGGGCCGGATATCCTGCATGACTGCACGATTGCCGTGGATCGTGGCGAGATCGCCGTGATTGTCGGACCGAATGGGGCGGGCAAATCCACCGCGATGAAGGCGGTTTTCGGCATGCTTGACCTGCGCGAGGGGCAGGTGCGGCTGGATGGGCAGGACATCACCGCGCTGAGCCCGCAGGAGCGGGTGCGCCATGGCATGGGGTTTGTGCCGCAGACCAGTAATATCTTCACCTCGATGACGGTGGAGGAGAACCTTGAGATGGGGGCCTTCATTCGCGAGGACGACATTTCGGGGACCATGGAGCAGGTCTTCGAGCTGTTCCCGATATTGCGCGACAAACGCGCGCAGGCGGCGGGCGAGCTTTCGGGCGGGCAACGGCAACAGGTGGCCGTCGGCCGGGCGCTGATGACCCAGCCAAAGGTCCTGATGCTGGATGAGCCCACCGCCGGGGTGAGCCCCATCGTGATGGATGAGCTTTTTGACCGCATCATCGAGGTGGCGCGCACCGGCTTGCCGGTGTTGATGGTGGAACAGAACGCGCGTCAGGCGCTGGAGATTGCCGACAAGGGCTATGTTCTGGTGCAGGGGCGCAATGCGCATACGGGATCGGGCAAGGAACTCTTGGCCGATGCCGAGGTCCGCCAGAGTTTCCTTGGCGGATGAGAGGTGGATTTCATATCCCCGCCGTATTGGTGGCGGTTTCGGTCGCCGGGCCCGTCATGGCGCTGACCTGCGTGGCCGAGACGCAATGCCGAGGCGATGCCGAGCGGATGTGTGCCCCCTCGTCCCTTTCGATCGTCGCCAAGCGGCGCGGCGCATGGGTGGACATGTGGATCGATCGGCAGGGGCCATATCGGGCCGAGCTTGCGCACAGGGCGCATGAGACACGGCTGACCCTGCCCTTGTTCGAACGTCATGAGATGATCGTGCAGGCCGACGGAGCCTTCTTGTATCGGGGTAATCGCGGCAAGCGCTACAGCGGTCGCTGTCAGGGGGAATTGTGATGCGATATCATGGGGAATGCCGGAAATGATCGATTTTCTGAACGCCATCGTGGCGCTTTCGAACTTTGTGCTGGTCCCGGCGGTGACTTATGGCAGCCAGTTGGCGCTTGGCGCGCTTGGCGTGACGTTGATTTACGGCATCCTGCGGTTTTCCAATTTCGCCCATGGCGACACCATGGCCTTCGGCACCATGGTGACGATCCTCGTGACATGGGGGTTGCAAGCCGGGGGCGTGAGTTTCGGCCCGCTGCCCACGGCGCTTTTGGCCCTGCCCTTCGGCATCATGGCCTGTATGGCTCTGGTTCTGGTGACCGACCGGCTGGTCTATCGCTTCTACCGCGATCAGAAAGCCAAGCCGGTGATCTTCGTGATCGTCTCGATCGGGGTCATGTTCATCATGAATGGCCTTGTCCGGTTCATCATCGGCCCCGGGGACCAGCGGTTCGCCGATGGCGAACGCTTCATCATTTCGGCCCGGGATTTCAAGGAGATGACAGGGCTGCGCGAGGGGCTGGCCCTGAAAACCACCCAAGGCATCACCGTGGTGACGGCGGTGATCGTCGTGGCGCTGTTGTTCTGGTTTCTCAACCGCACGCGGACGGGCAAGAGCATGCGGGCCTATTCCGACAACGAGGATCTGGCGCTTTTGTCGGGGATCAACCCTGACCGGGTGGTGATGGTGACCTGGCTGATCGTGGCCGCTTTGGCCACGGTGGCGGGTGCACTTTACGGGCTGGACAAGAGTTTCAAGCCCTTCACCTATTTCCAGCTACTTCTGCCGGTCTTTGCCGCGGCGATCGTTGGGGGGTTGGGCAGCCCCTTGGGCGCCATTGCCGGTGGCTACGTCATCGCCTTTTCGGAAGTGATGATCACTTATGCGTGGAAAAAGGTGCTGACCTATCTGACACCCGAGGCGCTGGAGCCGGATGGTCTGGTGCAGCTTTTGTCGACCAACTATAAATTCGCGGTCAGCTTCGTGATCCTGCTGATCGTGCTTCTGTTCCGCCCGACGGGCCTTTTCAGGGGGAAAGCGGTATGAGCGAGAGCGTGAAAAACACGGGCCTCTTCGCGCTGGTGGCGCTTTTGATCGTCGGCACCGGTTTTGTGCAAAGCTGGAACACGGCGCTGTTGATCCTGAACATGGGGCTGATTTCCGCGATCATGTCGCTGGGCCTGAACCTGCAATGGGGATTTGCCGGGTTGTTCAACGTCGGTGTCATGGGCTTCGTGGCGCTTGGCGGTCTGGCGGCGGTTCTGGTCTCGATGCCGCCGGTGCCCGAGGCCTGGGCGGCGGGAGGTATCAACGTCCTCGCCGGCTTGCTGCTTGGCGCGGCGGTGATCGTGGCGGCGGGGCTGGCCTACAATCGTATGGCCGCCGGACGCCTGCGCGTTCTTGTGATGCTCGTCATCCTGGTTGGCGGTTTCTTTGCCTATCGCGGAGTGTTCGACCTTGGTGTCGAGGCGGTCGAGGACGTGAACCCGGCCGCCACGGGATATCTTGGCGGGCTTGGCCTGCCGGTCTTGATGGCCTGGCCGGTGGGCGGGCTTTTGGCCGCGGGGGCCGCTTGGATCATCGGCAAGGCGGCCCTCGGGCTGCGCAGTGATTACCTGGCGATTGCGACGCTCGGGATTGCCGAGATCATCCTTGCCGTTCTGAAAAACGAGGATTGGTTGGCGCGCGGCGTGAAGAACGTCAACGGGTTGCCGCGCCCGGTCCCTTACGAGGTCGATTTGCAGAACGATCCCGGCTTCGTGGATCGGGTGACGGGACTGGGGTTTGACCCCGTGACCGCCTCGTCGCTGAGTGTGAAACTGGGCTATGCGGCGCTTTTTGCCGTGGTGCTCATCGTGATCCTGCTTCTTGCGCAATTGGCCCTGAATAGCCCGTGGGGCCGGATGATGCGCGCCATCCGCGACAATGAAACCGCCGCGCGGGCCATGGGCAAGGACGTCACCCGCCGGCACTTGCAGGTGTTCATCCTTGGCAGTGCGGTCTGTGGGATCGCCGGCGCGATGATGACCACGTTGGACGGGCAGTTCATCCCGACATCCTACCAACCGCTGCGCTTCACCTTCCTGATCTGGGTAATGGTGATTGTCGGCGGATCGGGCAACAATTTCGGGGCGGTGCTGGGCGGTTTCCTGATCTGGTTTCTCTGGGTGCAGGTGGAGCCGATGGGCCTGTGGGTCTTGCAAACTGTCACCGCCCCCTTGTCCGAGGGCAGCGCCCTGAAAGAACACCTTCTGGAAAGTGCGGCGCATATGCGCCTGCTGACCATGGGGGTGATCTTGCTGCTGGTGCTGCGGTTCAGCCCTCGGGGTCTGATCCCGGGGCGGTAAACATACCGGTTGCAACAGGGCCAAGGGCTTTGCAAAGCCCTTGCGCGCCTCACACCAGCGAGGTCACCCAGAGGATCGTCGCGTCCTCGTCGCTGACCGAGATCACGTTATGCCCCATGGTGGCGTCGTAATAGGCGCTGTCGCCGCGGCGCATCTCGATGGGTTCGTAAAATTCCGTATAAAGCCGCACGACCCCGGTGAGGACATAAAGAAACTCTTCGCCGTCATGGCGCACCCAGCCGTCGAATTCGGCGATATCGCGGGCGCGGATGCGGGCGCGATAAGGGAGCATCTGCTTCTTGGTCAGAGCCTCGCCCAGCAATTCGTGCTCATAGGTGGCGGTGGCCTGATGCGTGCCCTCGCCCGCCTTGGTCACCGACATTCGGCCATTGACCTGTTCGCGCTGCGGCGGGGTGAAAAGCTGCGGTACGGAAATCTCCAAACCCACGGCCAGCTTTTTCAGCGCCTCGTAGGTAGGAGACATCTGCCCGTTTTCGATTTTGGACAGGGTCGAGCGCGCCAGCCCCGCTTGTTTGGCCGCCTGTTCCAGTGTCCAGCCACGCGCGGTGCGCAACTCGCGCACCCGCTCGCCAAGGTTGAGCGGTTCAGCCGCTTCCTGTTGGCCGTTTTCACGGGCGACACGGATCAGGTTTTCGGGCGTCGTTTTCTGCATGTTCAACCCTATACGCAGAGGCCGGGCCACTTGCAACTCAGGGACACGCGGCCTAAGCCATGGGCATGCTGTCTGAAAGCCATTCCGATGTTCTTCCCCCCTGCCCCGCGCCCTTCAATCTGGCCGCGCATGTGCTGGGCCGGGCCGATGACGCGCCTGACAAGATCGCTCTGGCCGTTTTGCGGCTGAGTGGCTCGGAGCGCTGGAGCTATGCGCGCCTGAAGGCGGCTGTGCTTGGCACCGGCACCGGGCTTTTGCAGATGGGCCTCAAACCCGGTGACCGGGTCCTGATGCGGCTTGGCAATACGGTGGAGTTTCCCATCGCTTACCTGGGCGCGATTGCCGTGGGCCTCGTGCCGGTGCCCACCTCAAGCCAGCTGACCGCGCCGGAAGTGGCCAAGATGATTGATACGCTGGAGCCTGCGCTTATCCTGCGTGGCCCCGGCATCGCCTGCCCCGACACGGATGTGCCGATCCTCGACCAAGCCGACCTCGAGGCGATGCGCGACCTGCCTCCCGCCGGTTTCGACATGGGCGACCCCAACCGCCTTGCCTATATCATCTATACCTCCGGCACCTCGGGCGTGCCGCGCGCCGTGTGCCACGCGCATCGCGCGATCTGGGCGCGGCAGATGATGATGCAGGGCTGGTACGGGTTGCGCGCTGAGGATCGCCTTTTGCACGCCGGGGCCTTCAACTGGACCTATACGCTGGGCACGGGGTTGATGGACCCTTGGACGATGGGCGCCACGGCCCTGATCCCTGAGGCGGGGATCGAACCTGCGCAACTGCCCCTGCTGCTCAAACGCCATGACGCGACGATCTTTGCCGCCGCTCCCGGCGTTTACCGCAAAATGCTGACGGGCAATCCCCTGTCGCTGCCGAAACTGCGGCATGGCTTGGCCGCCGGTGAAAAACTCTCCGACACCATCCGCCAGCACTGGGAGAAGGCCACAGGCACCGCCATTCACGAGGCTTACGGGATGTCGGAATGTTCCACCTTCATTTCGGCCAGCCCCGACCATCCGGCCACCCCCGGCACTTTGGGCCGCCCGCAACCGGGACGGCGCGTGGCCGTGATCGGTGACAATGGCCCGGTTGAGATTGGCGAGGAAGGCACGATTGCGGTCCATCAAACCGATCCGGGCCTGATGCTGGGCTACCTCAAGGCCGAAGACGCCACCCGCGACAAGTTTCAGGGCGAATGGTTCCTCACCGGCGACCAAGGTATGATGGATGCGCAAGGCGACATCACCTATCTGGGCCGCGCCGACGATATGATGAATGCGGGCGGCTTTCGGGTTTCTCCGCTGGAGGTCGAAGCGGTGCTCAATGCCTTCCCCGGCATCACCCAAGCGGCAGTGACCGACATCGAGGTCAAACAGGACGCCCGCGTGATCATGGCTTTCTACACCGCGCCCGACCCGGTTGATCCCGCCGCGCTTGAGGACTACGTCACCCAAAACCTTGCCGCCTACAAACGCCCGCGCGGCTTTTACCACCTCGATGCGCTGCCGACCGGCGCCAACGGAAAACTCCTGCGTCGCGCATTGCGGCCGATCTACAAGGCCCAACATGGTCAAACTTGATATCATCTCCGACCCGATCTGCCCTTGGTGCTACATCGGGAAAACCCTTTTGGACAAGGCGCTTGCCGAGCGCCCCAATCACCCCTTCACCATTGAATGGCACCCCTTTCAGCTCAACCCCGACATGCCGCGCGAGGGCATGGACCGCCGCGAATACCTAGAGGCCAAGTTCGGCGGGCAGGACGGCGCGGTGCAGGCCTATCTGCCGGTGGTGGAAAAAGCCAAGGAGGCGGGCCTCGACATCAATTTCGAAGGTATCGCACGCACGCCCAACACGCTGGACGCGCACCGCCTGATCCATTGGGCAGGCATCGAAGACCGGCAAATGGCCATGGCCGTGGCGCTGTTCAAAGCCTATTTCGAGCAAGGCCGCGATATTGGCGACCGCGATGTTCTGGCCGATCTTGCCGATGGGTTGGAAATGGACGCCGCCGTGGTGCGCCGCCTTCTGGACAGCGATGCTGATGAGCAGGCAATTCTTGAGCGCGACAAGCAATTCCGCGAGATGGGCATTACCTCGGTCCCCACCTTCATCGTCAATGGTCAACATGCGGTACCCGGGGCGCAGGACCCTGACTTGTGGATCAAGGTGATCGACGAGATCACCGGCCAAATGACCGAGGAAGGCTAACCCCATGCGCGGAGCCAAAGCCCTGACCCTTCTGGGGATGCTGGTGTTGATCATCGCCGGAGGCACGGTGTTTTTTCACCATGTCGAGGGCTGGTCGTGGCTCGACAGCTATTTCTTCACGGTCGTGACCCTTTCCACCGTTGGGTACGGCGAATTGGTTCCCGCCACGCCGATGGGCAAGATCGGCACCACGGTTTTTATTCTCGTGGGACTTGGCATCTTCGCCGTGGCAATCCAGCAGTTTGGTGCTTTCGCGGTGCGCAAGCGCGAGGAGCATACCGAATGGCTCATCGCGCGGTTGGGCCATCGCCACCCGGACCATGAGGCCGAGCCCGAAGCCGCCAACGACCCCGACACGCCCGAAAGCTCCGAGCGATGAGCGCCCAAACCCCGGGCCGCGTCGAATTCGTGGCCCTCATGGCGATGCTGGTGGCCACGGTGGCCTTTTCCATTGACGCCATGCTGCCCGCCATGCCCCGCATCGGGCAGGAATTGACACCCGACGCGCTGAACCGCGCGCAATTGATCATCACCTCCTTCATCCTTGGTCTTGGTGTGGGCACGTTTTTTACCGGGCCGCTGTCGGACAGCTTCGGGCGCAAACGGGTCATCCTTTGGGGGGCCGCGGTTTACATGGCCGGTGCGGCGCTGGCCGCCATGGCCCCGACGCTGGAATTGATTCTGGCCGCCCGGGTGCTTCAGGGGCTGGGCGCGGCCACCGCGCGGGTGGTGCCGCTGGCCATTATCCGTGACCTCTATTCAGGCCGCGAAATGGCCCGGATCGTCAGCTTCGTGATGATGGTGTTCACCCTCGCCCCCGCCGTGGCCCCCTTGGTGGGCAGCGGGATCATCGCGCTTACCGGTTGGCGCGGGATTTTCGCCAGCTTCCTGATTTTCGCAACGATCACAAGTATTTGGCTCACCCTGCGACTGGCCGAACCCCTGCCAGCCGAGGCCCGTCGCCCGTTTCGCATAAAGGCCTTGATCGAGGCCCTGCGCGCGGTTTTGGCCCCCAGGGTGGTGCGCATCTCCATCGCCGTGCAGACCCTCTGCCTGACCACGCTTTTCAGCTCGATCAGCTCAATCCAGCAGCTTTTCGAAGTCACCTTCGACCGGGCCGATCAATTCCCGCTTTGGTTCTTCATGATGGCGATCTGTGCGGGCACGGGCAGCCTTCTGAACGCGGCACTTGTGATGCGCTTGGGCATGCGCCGGATGATCTCGGTCACCTTGGGCCTGCAAATCGGGTTTACCGCGCTGGTGCTTGGCCTTTTCCTTGTCGGTCTGCCCGAAGGGCTGCGCTTTCCGGTCTATCTTGTTTGGCAAACCACGATCTTTTTTCAAGCGGCCCTGACACTGGGCAATATCAACGCGCTGGCGATGGAACCCTTGGGCCATGTGGCGGGCATGGCGGCCAGTGTCGTGGGGGCCTTGGCGACCGTCGGCTCGGTCATCCTGACGATCCCCGTGGGTCTGGCCTTTGACGGCACGCCCCTGCCCTTGTTGACGGGCGTTTTGCTGGCCGTTTGCGTGGCGCGGCTGCTGATGACGCGGCTCGAAAGGGCCGAGGAATACGCTTAGGTTTCCGGAGCCTCAGCCAGATCATAATAATCACCCCTGTCGTCGGTGAAGATATGCTTGCTGACAGCCAGGCCTCGCGTGTCATCCAAACAGCCCGTGGCGATGCCGATACCGTCTTCACCGTTCATCCGGTAAAAAAGGCTGGACCCGCAGAACTGACAAAAGCCCCGCTTGGCGATCTCGGATGAGGCATACCACCGAAGCCCGTCGTCCCGTGTCAACCGGAGCGCGGCGAATGGCGCATGGGTGGACCCCCACAAATGGCCGCTCGTCCGACGGCATTGGCTGCAATGGCATATGGTCACCGTGTCTCGGACCTCGTCAACCTCAAAGGCCACTTGGCCACATTCGCATCGTCCGGTTCTCATGGCGTTTCTCCCGCGTTTGCCATTAGCCTAGGCCAAAGCCATCCAGACGGCCACCGCCGCCAGCATCCCGCCGAAAAGCAGGTTCAGCCGCCGCGCGCTGCTGTCTTGGGCGAAAAGGGCCGCCAGCCTGTCACCTGCCAAGGTCCAAAGGCTAAAGGCAATCAGGTTGTTGAGGGTGAAAATCGTGGTGATCAACAGCACCAGAACCACATGGTTGACCGCGCTGGGGGTCAGAAACTGTGTGAACATCAGCGTGATGATCACATAAGCCTTGGGGTTGAGCAAAAGCAGGATGACCCCATCCATGAATGAGGCCGGGCGCGCCTTGCCCCCTTGTTCCAGTACGCCGGCCCGCAGCATCCTCCAAGCGATCCACAAGACATAACCCGCCCCCGCCAGTTGCAAGGCGCGAAACGCCCCCGGCACGAGTTCAAGCGCGCCCAGAAGGCCAAACCCGATCAAGGCTGTCACGGCCCAGGTGGCCAAATGATACCCCGCAGTCGCCCTGAGTGTTGAGCGAAAGCCGAAACGCGCGCCATTGGCCGCGAAAAACAGGTTCCCCGGCCCGGGGCTATAGGCCAAGGGGAAAAGGAACAGAACAAGCGCGATCAGGGTTTGGGACATGGCGGCATCTCCTTGCCGTCATGCAACCCGAGCGCCCCCCTTCAAGCGACCCGTTTCTTGCGCATTGCCCCGGTAGAACGAAGCGCGTAGCAAGGCGTTGAAACGCGAAAGGACCAAGCCCATGACCAATGTGTATCTTCTGCTGATCTTCGCAATTGCCGCTGAAACCGTGGGCACCTCGGCGCTACAGGCCAGCCAACAGTTCACGCGGCTGGGGCCGACCCTTTTGGCCGTCGTCGGCTATGCCGTCGCACTTTATCTTCTCGGGCTGACGCTCAAGTATATTCCCGTTGGGGTCGCCTATGCGGTCTGGTCCGGTTTGGGGATCGTCTTTATCGCGATTATCGGTTTCGCGATGTTCGGTCAGAAACTGGACATGCCGGCAATCATCGGCACTGGGATGATTCTGGGCGGAATCGTGATAATTCAACTGTTCTCGAACACCACACCGCATTAGAATCCCGGCCTAAAGCTGTTCGAACTGCGCCTGTTGCTTGGCGCTCCAGCGCACGGTCAGGTCGAATCCCGTTTCGGTCTGGCGTTCATCCTCGACGACGCCTTTTTCGAACAACCATGCGCGCTTGCGTCCCTCGTCGAAGCCAAGCGAAAGGTGCGTTTCATGTGTGGCCTCGGTGATGCCTTCGGTGATCGCCTCGATCAGCGAGTCCATGCCTTCGCCGGTCCAAGCCGAAAGCGCCTGCACGTGATCCAGGCGCGCGGCGCGGGTCACCACTGCGTCACGGTCAGCCTTATCCAGCCGGTCGATCTTGTTCCAGACCTCGATTTGCGGCGTGTCCTCGGACACTCCAAGGCTGTCCATGATGGCGCGCACATCCTCGGCCTGTTCCTCGGTTTCGGGGTGCGAGATATCGCGCACATGCACGATCAGATCGGCGGCCAGCACCTCCTCAAGCGTGGCGCGGAAGGCGGCGACCAGTTCAGTGGGCAAATCGGAAATAAAGCCCACCGTGTCCGACAGGATCACCTCGGGCCCGCCGCCGGGCAGTTCGATGCGCCGCATCGTGGGGTCCAGCGTGGCGAAAAGCATGTCCTTGGCCATGACCTTGGCCCCGGTCATCCGGTTGAACAGTGTCGATTTGCCCGCATTGGTATAGCCGACCAAGGCGACAATCGGAAAAGGCACCTTAGCCCGCGAGGCGCGGTGCAATTCGCGGGTTTTCACCACCTTGTCGAGTTGACGGCGCAAGCGCACCAACTGTTCGTCAATGGCGCGGCGGTCAGCCTCGATCTGGGTTTCCCCAGGTCCGCCAACGAATCCCAGCCCGCCCCGCTGACGTTCAAGGTGGGTCCAGGCCCGCACCAGCCGCGTGCGCTGATAGGAAAGCGCCGCCATCTCGACCTGAAGAACACCCTCACGGGTCGCGGCGCGTTCGCTGAAGATTTCAAGGATCAGCCCGGTGCGGTCAAGGAGTTTGACGCCCAAGGCCTTTTCCAGATTACGCTGTTGCACGGGGCTGACCGGCCCATCGACCAGTACAAGGCCCACGTCATGCGCCGCCAACCGCTCTTTCAGCTCCTCCAGCTTGCCTTTGCCGAACAGCATCCCGGGGTGCGGTCGGGGCAGGCGCACGACTTCACTGCCGACAACGTCAAGTCCGGGCAGCGCATGGGCAAGCGAGATCGCCTCTTCCAAGGCAAGCTCGGCGTCACGCGCGGCCTCGTGGCCGCGAATGTCTGGGTGCAACACCCAGGCCCGGGTGTCTTCGCGTTCCGTCGTCGTCGGGGATGTCACCCTTGCTCGTCGCCTTCGTAAAGGCTCAGGGGCTGCGACGGCATGATGGTGGACACGGCATGCTTGTAAACAAGTTGTGATTGCCCGTCGCGACGCAGGAGGATGCAGAAATTATCGAACCAAGTGATGACACCTTGCAGCTTCACACCGTTGATAAGGAAGATTGTCACCGGAATTTTTGTTTTACGGACCTGATTGAGAAATGCGTCCTGAAGATTCTGTCGGTCTGATGCCATGGTATTGAAAACCTTTGTTCTTGCGTTGGCCGCGGATCGGCACGGTCTCTCCCTCTGGCAGAGTATGGAGCGGTCACGCGTGCATTTCCACCCCAAAAATCAAATCCTTGCAGGGTGCCGCTTGCAGGCCGCTTCAATCGCGCCAAAGGCCCGGATTGGCAAGCGCGATAATGGCAAGCGTTTCCAGTCGCCCCAGAACCATGGCCGCGCACAGCACGAGTTTGGCAGGCGCGCTCATCGAGAGCAAGTCAATCGGAACCTCGGCGGCCGATTGCGTCAATGGGCCGGTGGTACTGAGCGCCGATATGGCCAAAATGATGGAGTTCTGAAAGCTCTGTCCAAGCGCAGCCATCAGAACCGTGACCAAGGCCAGCGAGAGTGCGAACAGCATGAAGAATATCCATGCGATGAAGGCGCCCTGCCGTCGCAAGCGTCGACTGCCCGCCGTCGCGCGCCCAACCGACGAGGGATGAACCAACCGCTCCATCTCGCGCCGCCCGTTCAGGTACAGCGCATAGACCCGAAGCAACTTTACCCCGCCCGCCGTGGTCGCAACGCCGCCTCCCACAAGCGCCAGCCCCAAAAGGATCAAACCGGGGGTTCCAAGGCCGGACCACCCGCGCGCCGCTTCCCATGCCTGGCTTTCGAAGCCGGTCGTCGACAAAAACGACAGGACCGTGAACATCCCCCCCCAAAGCGCCCCGACCGCTTGCGACAGGTTTTCCATTTCGTCCACGTCGAATGCACCAATGAAGTGCCGGGAAAACAGCAGGAGCGGCACGCCAAGCACCAAAAGCAGCCCCAGCCGGAATTCAGGATCTTCAAGCAGGCTTTGTCGCCCGGTGGTCAAGGTGTCGGCCGAAAAAGTCAGCCGGGACAGCGCGAACAGCATAAACAGGAACAGCACCACCTCACCACCATAGCCCGCCGCCCCGTTATGAATGCCACCGATGGGGGAAATGCCGCTGGTTGCCATGGTCGACATGGCATGGATCAGCGCCACGAAGGCGCGCTCGCCATTGACCATGAGCAACAGGCACAAGACCGCCGTCAGGCCAAGATACACCGGTGCCAGTGCTCCGGTCATCTGGTGCAACCGTTTCGTGGCCGTCGCGCGTTCGAACCTTTGAAACCCTGCCGCGTCCTGTCCGGGTTCGGCGCTTGCCGTCACCTCGAAGCCGCCAAGGTTCAAAGGTGCCAGAATGGCCGAGGCCGCCACCCAGATCATCAAGCCGCCGAACCAGCCGACAAGCCCGCGCCACAGGTGCAAGGGCTCCGGCACGCGGCCCGGATTGTCAAACAAGGTGGCCCCGGTCGTGGTGAGGCATGACACCATTTCGAAAAAGGCGTTGAGAAAGCGGGTGGTTTCCAACCCTTCGTAAAACGGCACGGCCAGATAGAGCGGCAGCGCGGTATAGGCGAGGAAAAGCGCGCCAAGGTGTTGAATATCCGTGGCCTCTCCGGTTTGCCGCCCGGACATCGCCAAGCCGATAATCACCACGAATGTCAGGCCAAGCGCGCTGGAATAGAAAAACGCCTGTGCCACGCTGTGATCGTCCAGCATCAGGGCGTGCAGGGCCGGCAGAAGCATCGCCAAGGCGGAAAAGCCCCAGAGCACCAAAATCAAAGGGAAGGTGAGCAGCCGGGCAATCATGGCTCAGAAGAAATCAATCGAGACCTGAAGCAATTGCTCCACCCGGCCCACATCCGCCGCCAAGGCAAAAAGCACCACCACATCGCCCGCCTCGATCTTGAGGCCGCCAGAGGGTTTGCGGATCTCCTCGCCCTTGCGCACGGCCCCGACCAAAACCCCTTCCGGAAAGTCGATATCACGGATCGCCTTGCCCGCGATGGAGGAGGTCGACATGATCTCGGCCTCGATCACCTCGGCCTCGGCGTCACCGATGGAATAGACCGATTTCACACGACCATGGCGGATATGGCGCAGGATCGAACTCACGGTCGTGGCGCGCGGATTGATGAAGGCGTCGATCCCCAGTGGCTCCATCAGCGCGGACAATGTCGGATCGTTGATCAGGGCGATCGCATAGGGGCACCCCGCCGCCTTGGCTCGCACGGCGGTCAGCATGTTGGTCTTGTCGTCGTCTGTCACGCAAAGCACCGCGTCGGCACGTGCGATTCCCGCCTCTTTCAACAGGCTGGTCTCAAGGCCATCACCATTCAGAACGATGGTTCGTTCCAAGGCATCCGCGGCCCGCTCGGCGCAGCGGCGGTCGCGTTCGATAATCTTGGTGCGGGTGCCGGTGCGATGCTCTTCCAAGGACTGCGCCACAGCCAACCCGATATTGCCGCCGCCGACAATGACCAGACGTTCCTGTTTGTCCTGCCGCTTGCCAAACACCTCCAGCGTGCGGGGAATATCGTCGCGCGGGGCGAAAACATAGGCTTCGTCGCCGACGAACAACTGGTCGCCGGCCTCGGGTGCGAACAAGTGCCCCTCGCGCCGGATGGCCAAGACCACCACGCGAAGGGTGGAAAACAGATCGCTCAACTGCCGCAGCGGCGTGTTGACCACCGGGCATTCCTCGTCCAGCCGCAGGCCCATAAGCTGCGCTCGTCCGCCAAGGAATTGCTCGGTATCGAAAGCCGCAGGTGCCGCCAAACGCTGCAATGCGGCCTCGGCCACCTCGCGCTCGGGGCTGATCACCACGTCGATCGGCATGTGATCGCGCCGGTAAAGGTCGGAATAAATCGCATCCAAATAGGATTGGCTGCGCAACCGCGCGATCTTGCGCGGAATGGCAAAGACCGAATGCGCCACCTGACAGGTGACCATGTTCACCTCGTCGGAATAGGTGGCGGCGATGATCATATCGGCATCGCGCGCACCCGCCCGGTCCAGAATGTCGGGATAGCTGGCAAAGCCGGCCAAGCCCTGCACGTCCAGCGTATCGGTGGCCCGCCGCACCAGATCGGGGTTGTTGTCCACCACCGTGACATCGTTCTTTTCGCCCGACAGGTGGCGGGCGATCTGCCAGCCAACCTGACCGGCCCCGCAGATGATGACTTTCATGGGTCTTGCGCCTCATCTTGTCTCGAAAATGTTGCATGACAGGTTGGTTATGGTTGGTCAATTGCTTTGTCCTTGGCCCGCATGCCTGTAGACTGAGGCTATGACACTGAAACGCTACGGTCTCCCTGCCCTTCTCGGGGCCATGTTCGTGCTTTTGGCTGCCTGTGCGCCATTGACGGTCTATTACAAGCAAGGGGCCTCGGTCGCCGCGATGGAGCAGACCCTCAACGACTGCAAGATCACGGCCCTGCGCAAGGTGCCGCCGCGTATCCTGACGCGGTATATTCCGCCGACAACAGCACCTTACACCCGCTGCGATGCCAATGGCCATTGCTATACCTTTCAGCGCATCATCACCCCCGGTCGCTACGAAAGCTACGATGCCAACGAAAACCTGCGCTTCAAAACCGAGAGGCTTTGCATGGCCGGGGCGGGCTTCGAGAAAGTCAGCATCAAGCAATGCGACTCCGCACAAGTCGCCGCCGCCCGCCCCTTGAGTGCGACACGAACCTTCCCGCCGCTCACCGAAAGCTCATGCGCCATCCGCCTGAAATCGGGCCGCTGGAAGATCGTGACACCGGGAGCCGGGTAGCAGGCGGCCCCGGACATGCCCGCGCAACCTGTTTGGTCAGGCCGTGTCAGTGAGGCCCGGCGGGGGCTTCGAACAGGATAAGTTCAATCCGTTCCACGCCCTCAACATAGGCATCATGGCCTCGAATAATCGTGCGGTGTCACAGGGCTGCCCTCCCTTTGTCTTGCCGGGCTACTTGTGGATGATCTCGGCCTGCAAGGACTGTAAAATCCCTTGCACCTCGTCGCGGACATCCCGTCGGTAGTTGAGCGCCTGCATCGTCGTCAGGATATCGTCACAGGCGGCCTCGTATTCCGCCGGGTCGATATCCATGTCGCGATGAGCGTCGGCCATGCTGCGGCCTTGGTACCTGTCAGGCCCTCCGCTGCCTGCGGCGAAGAAATCGCAGGTGTGCTGCTTGATCTCTTCAACGCGGTCCGGCTGGTCCTCGTAGGGCGTAAAGCGGTCCTTGATGACTGGGTTGCGCATATGCGCCGCAACGGCACCATCGACGATCTGCCGAATTCCCGCCGCCCCGCCAAGCCGTTCAAACAAGGATACCGTGCACAGGTCTTTTGCAAGTGATTGCGCCATCGCGCGCTCCTTTCAGTTTTCTGGGTGTTTTGACGTCGGTGCAGTCACGCGGGTTCGGCTTGCACCGCCCTGACATCGGCAGCGCTCAGGGGTTTGCCGCCAATCGCCCACTCACCACTGGCAACCTCCTGGACCCTAACCCATGTCACGCTGCGCATGGCCTCGCCCTCGACGCCGATCATGGCCTCGGTCACGTCGTGGATCATTTTCTGTTTCTGGCTGTCGTCAAAGACACCCTCGATGAGTTGAATATCAACAAGAGGCATTGATTTATCCTTTCTTTGCAATCGGTTGCGTTGAACACCGGTTTCATCCGATGCCTGAACAGGCTGACAGATGGCGCAGCGGTCGGGCCAGTTCACGAAGTGAACCAAGGTGATACAGTATCTGAACTGGCCGCATGCGGGCCGGGCGTGGCACACTGGGCCTGCCTTTAAGAAAGGAGGCCAGCATGACAAACGCCAGCTACAAACAGTTCTGCCCCGTCGCCATGGCGGCCGAGGTTCTGTGCACCCGATGGACAATCGTTCTTCTGCGCGAGTTGATCGCCGGATCGACACGGTTCAACGAGTTGCGCCGAGGTGTGCCGCGCATGTCGCCCGCCTTGCTTTCCAAACGCTTGAGTGAATTGGAAACCGCCGGCATCGTCGAACGCAACCGCATCCCGGGCCCGCCCGAAATCGACGCCTACCGCCTGACAAAGGCAGGGCGCGATCTACAGCCCGTGGTGGAATCCATCGGCATGTGGGGGCAAAAATGGGTCGAAACCGAGCCTTCGCTGGAAAACCTCGACCCCGAGCTCTTGATGTGGGACATGCGGCGCAACCTGAACACCGACCCCGTGCCACGTCAGCGCAGGGTGATCGAATTCATCTATCCCGAGTTGCCCAGTTCCCAACGCAGGTGGTGGCTGATCGTGGAACCGGACCGCACGGTCGACCTGTGCCACATCGACCCGGGGTTCGACGTGGACCTCTATGCCACCGTCGATCTGCGCACGATGACGGAAATCTGGATGGGCCTGAGAAGTGTCGCCAGTGCCGTCGACAGCGATGCCCTCGTGTTGGTCGGGGACAGGGTGCTGGTCGACAATATGCAGTCCTGGCTTGGCCTCAGCCCCTTCGCGGCGCAGGCAAAACTGGCAAGTTGATCACCCCGCCGCGGTTTCTTCATCCTCGGCGTTGGTCTTCGTCCCCGCCTTGGCCCCGGTGACAACACCCAAGGACTTCAGCTTGCGGTGCAACGCGCTGCGCTCCATGCCGACGAATTCCGCCGTGCGGCTGATATTGCCCCCAAAGCGGTTGATCTGGGTCATCAGGTATTCGCGCTCAAAGGCCTCGCGCGCCTCGCGCAGGGGCATGGTGGCCACCGTCCCCGACAGTACCACGCGGCCCTCCTCGGCCGTGGCACCCTGGGTTTCGCCCGGCAGTTCGCGCGCTTCGATCTCACCGCTGCTGTCGCCAAGGATCAACACGCGTTCAATCACGTTGCGCAGTTGGCGCACATTTCCCGGCCAGCGCATGGTTTGCAAAAGCGCCGCCGCTTCATCGCTCAACTCGCGCAGCGGCAGGCCCTGCGTCCGGTTCAGCCCTTCTATGAAATGCGCCGCCAAGGCCGGAATATCCTCACGCCTCTCTTCCAGACCCGGCACGTCGATCGGCACCACGTTGAGGCGGTGATACAACTCACGCCGGAACTTGTCGGCGGCGATCTCACCCTCCAGATCTCGCGAGGTCGAAGAGATCACGCGCAAATCCACCTGCACCTTGCCACTGCCGCCCACGCGCAAGAAGGTCTGATCCACCAGCACCCGCAGGATTTTCGACTGGGTGCCAAGCGGCATATCCGCCACCTCGTCGAAATAGAGAACCCCGCCATTGGCCTCTTCCAAAAGGCCCGGCTGCACACCGTCTTCGCCCTCGCGACCGAACAGGACCTCTTCCATCCGGTCCGGCTCCACCGCCGCACAGCTTACCGTGACAAATGGTGCCTCGGCCCGGTTCGAGTTGGCATGGATGTACCGCGCGGCCAATTCCTTGCCGCATCCCGCCGGCCCGCTCAGCATCACCCGACCGTTGGATTTGGTGACCTTGTCCAATTGGCCGACAAGGGTCCGGAACGCGGGGCTATCGCCCAGCATCTCCATCGGCCCGGTTTCACGCCGCTTGAGTTGCTGGTTCTCGCGCCGCAACCGGCTGGTTTCCATGCCGCGCCGGATGACCACCAGAAGTTGGTCGATATTGAACGGCTTTTCGATGAAATCGTAGGCCCCCTGCTTTATCGCCGCCACGGCGATCTCGATATTGCCATGGCCGGAGATGATCACCACCGGCACGTCAGGGTAATCGCGCTTGACGGTTTTCAGGATGTCGATCCCGTCCATCTGGCTGTCTTTCAGCCAGATATCGAGGATCAACAGCGCAGGCGGGGACTCCGCGAATTGCGCCATGCACTCGTCCGAGTTTCCCGCGAGCCGCGTGCCAAACCCTTCATCTTCAAGGATATCCGCAATCAGTTCCCGAATGTCCCGTTCGTCATCGACAATCAGAATATCACTCATTTTATCCTCATACCGCCTGTTGCTCCATGTCACTCGTACTCTCGCCTGTCACCTTCAAGGGCAGACGCACCACGGCCATCGCCCCGCGATGCCCGTCTTCTCCAAAACCGGGTGAATCGTCCAATTCCAATGACCCACCGTGTTCTTCGATGATCTTCTTCACGATGGGCAGGCCAAGGCCGGTACCCTTCTCACGTGTCGTCACATATGGCTCGAAAAGCCTTGTGCGGTCCTCGGGCAGGCCAATGCCATTATCGCAAATCCGAATAATGGCGCTATCGCCGTCGATCTGGCTCTCGATCCTGATCTCGGGGCTGTGGCCTTCGGGCGCCCCGGCCTCCTGAAGGCTTTCGATCGCCTCGCCCGCGTTCTTGATCAGGTTGGTCAGGGCCTGACTGATCATCGTGGCGTCCACATCCGCCGGCATCGCGTCATTGGTCAGCGTGGTGTTGAAACGCACCTCGGGCTGGCCCGCCTCCTGAAGAAGGACAGCTTCGCGCAGGATCTGGCCAAGGTCTTCTTCCTTGGTCTCCGGCTCGGGCATACGCGCGAACTTGGAGAACTCATCGACGATGCGCCGCAGGTCGTTGGTCTGACGCACCACGACATCGGTCAATTCCTCAAGCGATTGCGCCTGATCCGCCTCCAGTTGGCGCGAGAACTTGCGCTTGATGCGCTCGGCTGACAACTGAATCGGCGTAAGCGGATTCTTGATCTCATGCGCGATGCGCCGCGCCACATCGCCCCAGGCCGCCATGCGCTGCGCCGTGACCAGGTCGGTCACATCGTCAAAGGCCACAACATAGCCCTCGCGGCGGCCTTCCTCGCTGTGCCGCGTCGACATCCGGACCAGAAGGTTCTCGACCCGTCCTGCCCGCGCCACGCGAATTTCTTCTTGGACAAAGCCCCCCGGCGAGACACGCAATCTCTGGAACAAGGCTCCGAATTCGGGCACCGCGACGCTTATATCCAGCGATTGCTGATCATCCTGCCAATCCAATAGCCGCTCGGCAGAGCGATTGACGAAGGTCACGCGCCCCTTCGCATCCAAGCCGACAACTCCGGATGAGACCGACCCAAGCACGGAATCGAACAGCCGCCGGCGGCGCTCGATTTGCCGGGTATTGGCCAAAAGGGCCTCGCGCTGCCCTTTCAGTTGGTGGGTCATCTGGTTGAAGTAGGTGGACAGCATGGCGATCTCGTCATCGCCCTCCTCTTCGCGCACGCGCACGTCCAGATCGCCTTCGCCCACGCGTCGCGCGGCACTGGTCAGCCGCCCCACAGGCCGCGACAGACGTTCCGCGAACCACAGCCCCAACCAGATCGAGGCCAGTATCAGGATCAGGGCAAAGCCGATGTAGAGCAGGCCGAATTCGAAAAGGACACGACCACGCTCGCTTTCGCGCTGCTTGTAGAAATCGGCCGTTTCCTGCGTTTCATCCAAAAGGTTCAGGATATCGCCATCCACATTGCGGCTGACATAAAGATAGCGGTCAGGAAGCTCCCGCAGCGGCATCAAGGCCCGAAACTCGTTGTTGTCCCAATCTTGAATGACAAGCACGCCCTCTTCTTGTGCTTCGGCGATCTGCTCGGGGGTCGGTTTTTCATAGTCGAACAGGTAGGAGCGTTCGCCGCGCGACCGCAAATCCCCGGTTCCATCAATCACGAATGCCTCGCGCAACCCGCGTTGAATTTCGCGTTGTCCACGCGACAGGACTTGCCGGATGTCGCCATCGTCAATGAATACCGCCGCCCGCTTGGTGGCGTTGATGACTGAGGCCAGCGCCCGGGCGTCGGTGATCAGATCACGGCGATGTTCTTCCTCATAGGCCTGGGCTGCGGCCACCGAACTGTCGACCACGCGGCCAACGCGGTCGGAAAACCACGCCTCAAGACCCATGTTGACCGAAAGCGTGGCAAACACCGCGACCGCAACCGTGGGCAACAGGGCCATGATGGTGAACACCCCGGTCAGTCGCAGGTGCAGGCGCGACCCGGCCGAACGCCTGCGCCGTGCCGCAACCATCCGCGCCACCCGTTGCAGGACCAAGGCCGCGACGATGATGACATAGACCAGGTCCAGAAGCATCACACCGCGCAGCACCCGGCTTGACGCGCCCTGATCCAACGGCCCCATCACAAGAAAGGTCACAACGGCAAGAATCGGCCCAAGAGTCACAAGGCCCAGCGTGGCAAAGGTCTGGAACCGGCGCTTGCGCCGCACCCGAGTCAGGCCCTCCCAGGTCAATATGGACGGTATACGTGTCCGGGTTGCCACCCATGTCCCCCATCAGGTTGTGGCGCCCTTGGGCGCCTCCGCAAGATATGGCCATGATTGGGGCGGCAGCCCCCAAAAGCCACACTGATGTTGCAGTTTTACATCAACTTGCGGCGGCGTGTCACGTGAATATCCAACTCGGTGATTTTCTTTCGCAAGGTATTGCGGTTAATGCCCAGAAGGTCGGCGCATTTTGCTTGGTTTCCACCGGTCGCATCCAAGGCGATTTCGATCAGCGGAAGCTCCACCTCGCGCAAGATCCGGCTGTACAGGCCCGGTGGCGGCATCACATTGCCATGCAGATCAAAATACCGCCGCAAGTGCCGCTCGACCGACGCCGACAGCGTCTCCCCCGATCCTTGTTTCAACACCGGCTGCGCGGCGGGCTGGTTGCCCAGGACGGCCTCGACCTCGGTGCGGTTGACCTCTTCGTTGCGCGCGGTCAACCCGATCCGCCGCACGGCATTTTCCAGCTGCCGCACGTTACCGGGCCAGCTATAGGCCCGCATCAATTCCAAGGCGTCGTCCGACAACCGGCGCGGCGGCTGCCCTTCGCGTTCGGCCCGCAAAAGGAAATGCTCGACCAGCAGCGGCACGTCATCCACGCGGTCCCGCAGGCTCGGCACGGCAATCACAGCCCCCGACAGCCGGTAATAAAGATCCTCGCGGAACCCCTCGTTTTCCAGCTTTTCGGCCAAGCGCCCCTGACTTGTCGCCATGAAGCGCGGCACGTGATCGCCCGGCGCATCCATCATTCGCACCACGCGCGCCTGCGCCTCGGCGTCCAGATCGCCGACTTCGTCCAGAACGATCGTCCCGCCCTTGGCCCGCGCCATCACCTTGGCCGGCCCTTCCAGGTCCGACAGGTCCGACGGCGTGACGGTCACAAAGGGCAAGGTCCGCCTGTCGGAAAAATCATGCACAGCCCGCGCAATCAGGCTCTTTCCCGTCCCTGACTCACCGGTGATCAGAACCGGCAAATCGGTGTTCATCAACCGCGCCACCACCCGGTAAAGCCCCTGCATCGCAGGCGTGCGCCCAATCAGCGGCAGTTCCTCGGGCCGGTCGTCGGCGGGTGCAGGCGCAGGCTGCCGCGCGCCTGCATCCAAGGCACGCGAGGTGCGCTTCATCAGGTCGGGCAAATCAAAGGGTTTCGGCAGATAATCAAAGGCATCCGCCTCTTCGGCCTGAATCGCCGTCATGATCGTGTTCTGCGCCGAGATCACGATCACCGGAAGCCCCGGCCTGTCAGCGGCGATCTTCGGCAGCATCTCAAGGCCATTGCCATCGGGCATCATCACATCGGTGATCACCGCATCGCCCTTGCCCTCGCCGACCCACCGCATCAGCGTATGCAAGGACGAGGTGGCATGCACCTTGCAGCCCGCCCGCGTCAGAGCCTGCGTCAAAACCGTTCGGATCGTGCGGTCGTCGTCGGCGACCAGTACGGTGCCATCCATCAGCTTTCCTCCAATTCCTTGCCTGCCCGTGGCAGGGAAATCCGAAACACCGTGCGCCCGGGCACCGAGTTGACGGAAATCCAGCCGTCATGTTCGGAAATGATCTTGGCCGCGAGGGCCAAGCCCAGCCCCGTGCCGTTCTCACGCCCCGAAACAAAGGGGTCGAAAATATCACCGGCGATCTCCTCGGGCAGGCCCGGGCCATCGTCGATCACCTCGATCTGCAATGGCAGGCTCTTGCCGCCGCCATCGCGCCGCACCCGCAGGCTTTGCTCATAATAAGTGTGCAGGCGGATCACCCCGCCGCCTTCGCCCGCCGCTTGCGCCGCGTTCTTCAAAAGGTTCTGAATGACCTGCAACAATTGGTCCGGGTCACCCTGTGCCAAGGGCAGCGAGGGGTCGTAATCCTCGATGATCGTCATGTCGGCCGCCACGCCCACGATGGCCGAGCGCCGCGCACGGTCCAGAACATCATGCAGGTTCACCGCCTGAATCTTGGGCGCGCTGACATTGCCGAATTGCTCGACCTGCTCCAGCAGGCCCACGATCCGGCGGCTTTCGCTGACAATCAAATCGGTCAGTTCCAAATCCTGCGGCTCAAGGTTCATCGACAAAAGCTGTGCCGCGCCGGTTATCCCGGCCAGCGGGTTCTTGATCTCATGTGCCAGCATTTCGGCCATGCCGATCGCTGATTTCGCCGCCGATTTTACCGATTGGCCCTGCGTCACCCGCCCTGCCAATTCCCGCGGCGAGATCAAGAGCAGCATATGCCCTGCCTCCCCCGCCAAGGGCGCGATTTGCAGGTTGCAATGCAACGGTGCACGGTCGCCTGTCCCGACGTCCACATCATTCACGAACAGCGGCGCATCGTTGTGCCGCGCCCGCTCAAAGGCCTCCTCAAGCGGGGCATCCACCGCCAGCTTGTCCCAAACAGGCTGCCCATGAAGCGCCTTGGAGGATGACATCAAGAAACCCTCTGCCGCCGGGTTCACCCGGTGGATACGGTCCATGGCGTCCAAGACAAGCGCCGGCACCGGCAAGGATGACCAGATCGCCTCGTCACTCATGCCGCCATCCTTTCACCGTCACGAATGGCCTGCGGAATCAGGCGCAATACCTCGGCGCAATCCCGGCTGGTCAAGACCCGCTTGCGCATCTCTATACCTGTCCCGGCCACGTCCAGGTACCACCCCAGATGCTTGCGCGAGACACGGTTGCCCAACTCCGGGCCGTAGAATCGCAGCATGTCTTCGTAATGCTCCGCCACCATATCCTCGAACTCTCCACCCTGCGGCACCTGCGGTGCGGGCGCGCCCCAAAGCTCGGCCGCCACCTGTGCCAAAAGCCATGGCCGACCCTGCGCGCCGCGCCCGATCATCACACCATCGGCTCCGCTTTGCTCCAGCGCTTGACGCGCCGTTGCGCCATCCACGATATCGCCATTGGCCACCACGGGTATATTCACCGCGTCCTTGACTGAACGAATGGCCTTCCAATCGGCATGGCCCTTATAAAACTGACAGCGCGTGCGGCCGTGAATTGTGATCATCTGGATGCCCACCGCTTCGGCGCGCTTCGCCAGCTCCGGCGCATTCATAAGCTGTTCATCCCATCCCAGCCGCGTCTTGAGCGTGACAGGCACGTCAACCGCGCCCACCACCGCCTCGATCAGGCTCAGCGCATGATCCAGATCTTTCATCAGCGCCGAGCCGCTGGCCCCGGCCCCGCTGCTGCTGGTCACTTTCTTGGCGGGACAGCCCATGTTGATATCAATCAGTCGTGCGCCATTGGCCTCGACCATACGCGCGGCCTCTGCCATCCAATGCGCCTCACGACCCGCCAGTTGCACGGACGTGTTTTCCACGCCAAAGCCCAGTTCGGCCCGTTCGCGCACGCCCGGCTTGGCCTGCACCATTTCCTGACTGGCAACCATTTCGCTGACCACCAGCCCGGCACCGAACCGCGCCACGAGGTTACGAAACGGCAAATCGGTGATTCCCGCCAGCGGGGCCAGTAGAACCGGTGGTGTCAGATGTCTGTCTGCGATGGGCAGCATCTTGTGCTTAATCCTTGTGCAATGCCTTCTCTCTACGCGTTTACCTCGTTTACAACAATATTTGCGAGGGGATTTCGTGTTACACGATAGGCAAATGCTTAAATATTAAGCACCCCGCTGTAGCATTGCGCTTGCCGTAACCTCCGCCTATGTCTTCGGACATGCAAAGCGCCGCCATCATCGTCGCCGCCGGGCGCGGCACTCGCGCCGGAGGGGACCAGCCAAAGCAATGGCAACCCCTCGCCGGGCGCCGCGTGATTGACTGGACCGTGGCCGCGTTCCAAGCCACCCCCGAGGTCAGCCGCATTGTCGTGGTTCTGCACCCCGACGATCTCGATCGCTACGATCCGCCCGTTGGGGTCGAGGTGACAACCGGCGGCGCGGAGCGGTCCGACTCGGTACGCCTTGGGCTCGAATACCTGTCGAACAGCGGGTTTTCGTACGACTCGTACGTTGCCATCCATGATGTGGCGCGAAGTTGTACGAAACCGGCGTATATTTCGTACGTTTTGTACGAATTGGACAAGGGTCCACAGCGCGCCGTGGCACCCGCTCTGCCCGTCACCGATGCGCTTTGGATCGGTCAGGATGGTGAGGTGTCAGGCACCCAAGATCGTACTGGCCTCTTTCGCGCCCAAACCCCGCAAGCCTTTGTTTTTGGGGACATTTTGGAAGCGCATCGTGCGCATGATGCGCCCGCCGCCGATGATGTCGAGGTGGCCCGCACCGCAGGCTTGCCCGTGCGGATCATTGAAGGCGATGAAAACAACCTCAAGATCACCCACACGCACGACTTTGCCCGTGCTGAAAAAATACTGGAATCTCAAATGGATATACGCCTTGGCAATGGTTATGACGTGCACCGTTTCGGCGCTGGCGACCACGTTTTCCTCTGCGGCGTCAAGATCCCACACAGCCGTGGCCTGCAAGGCCATTCAGATGCAGATGTTGGCATGCACGCCCTGACCGACGCCATATATGGCGCGCTGGCCCTGGGGGACATTGGCCGTCACTTCCCTCCAAGTGACCCGCAATGGAAAGGCGCCGAAAGTCACATCTTCCTGCGCCATGCGGTTCAGATGACGCGCGAAAAAGGGTTTGAAATCAGCAACGTAGACATCACTCTTATATGTGAGCGCCCCAAGATCGGGCCCCATGCACAGGCCATGCAAGAGACCCTATCACAGATCATGGACCTCGACGCCTCCCGCATCTCCGTCAAGGCCACGACATCTGAACGCCTCGGTTTCACCGGCCGCGAGGAAGGCATCGCCGCCCAAGCCAGTGCATGCTTGGTGAAGATATGACCGTAACCCGCTCTATAGCCACGTTTTTTTATGTTGGTCACCTGCGTCCAGCCCCCGGCACTTGGGGTTCTCTCGCCGCTATCCCCGTGGCTTGGGGGCTGCACGCCTTGGGCGGCCCGATCCTTCTGACCCTTGGCGTGATCCTGTCATTTGCTTTAGGATGGTGGGCCACAGCGTTGGAAACAAAAGGTAAATCCGATCACGACCCTTCGGAAATCGTGATCGACGAAGTTGCGGGCCAATGGCTGGCCTTCCTGCCGGTCTCCATCGGCGCCGCCCATACCGGAGCCGCCCTCACTGCGCTTTGGCCCGGTTGGATCACGGCCTTTGTCCTCTTTCGCCTCTTCGACATCTGGAAGCCCGGCCCGGTCGGCTGGGCTGACCGTCGCGGCGACGCGTTGGGCGTGATGCTTGACGATATCATCGCCGGTGTCTTTGCGGCCCTCGGTGTGTTATTATTTGCAGGTCTATCGCATGGAGTTTTCGGGCTTTGATCATACAAGAAATTCTTGATCTCGCCCGTGCTCAGGGCGTGATGATCGCCACCGCTGAATCCTGCACGGGAGGCATGGTATCAGCGGCTCTCACCGATTTGCCCGGATCTTCGGATGTACTTGAACGTGGCTTCGTAACTTATTCGAACAACGCAAAAAAAGAGCAATTGGGCGTATCCCCCGATACCCTTGAAACACAAGGTGCAGTTTCGGAACGGACCGCCCGGGAAATGGCCGAGGGTGCGCTGTCACACTCCCACGCCGATCTTGCGGTCTCAATCACTGGCATCGCAGGGCCCGGCGCTTCGGATCACAAACCCGAGGGACGGGTTTGCTTTGGCCTTGCCCGCAACGGCCTTAAAACCTTTACCGAAACCAAGGAGTTCGGAGCACAAGGCCGGGCAGAAGTCCGCCGCCTGTCACGCGATCATGCTCTGGCGCTCCTCAAACGGGCCCTGAACTAGACGCTTTCCATTTGCATCAATTCTGAAAGGGCCTCCAGATCGGGCACGCCTTCCGGATTTACGGCTTCCCACAACTGCGCCTCACGCTCGCCCAACAAAGCCGCTCCCTTGCGACGCAGGGCTTGCCACTTCTGGTCTGTGTCTTGCGCCGCCATCAGATCATGCTGACCTGAAAGCTGCGTACCATCCGTCAGGTCAAGCCTCACGCGCGCCTCGGTCTCGGCAAGGCTGTCATGGGCCACAACACGGACCTTGTCGCGGAATGCGACAAGCGTCGCATCCTGCGCGCAGGCATCGGAGAAACTGTCTATATCAGCGGTGTTCCAGCCATGTAGAACCATGCCCGCCACATGGGCATAAGAGAACTTGGCACCAAGCCCGGTATCCGGTGCGGGTTGATTGCAAACACTCAACCATCTTGGATGAGTGGTGATTTCGACCCGCTCGACGCGCTCCGGGCTGGTTTCCAAGGCGCTCAAGGCTTCGATCATCGCGTGCAGCCCATGACAACAGGCGTGCAGCTTGTGCGATACCTCGGTCATCTTCCAAATGTCACCCAACCCATCCCATGCTATTGCCTGCGCCTCACCGGCATGAGTCGGGCCAAAGCCCTGCGGTCCATCAAGCGCCTCGGGGCTCGACAGGAATCCGCGCGCCGCAAGGTCGGCGCATATCACACCACATTCAGCGGCAAGCCCGGCGTTCATGGGTTTACCCATGGTCCCGAATTGGGATTTTAGGCCCGCCGCCCGCGTGGTGGCCAATCCAAGCGCATGGGCCGCCTGCTCCGCATCAAGACCACGCAAACGCGCCACGGCGGCCGTCGCTCCAAATGCCCCTGCCGTGGCCGTCTGGTGAAACCCGGCTTGATAATGCCCACGCCCTACCCAGAGGCCGACACGCGTTGCCACTTCAAAGCCAATACAGGCGGCATCCAACAGTCCCGCCCCATCCTTGCGCGCACAAGCAATTGCCGCAGGCAAGATACCCACAGACAAATGCCCGATATGGGCGAAATGCGTATCGTCATAATCCAAAGCGTGCGAAATCGTCCCGTTCGCCAAGGCCGCCGCGCGCGCGGGTACATGGCCGCCGCCAAACATGACCGCCTGCGCGCTGCCACCATCCGCAAGCGCCTGCGCGCGCATGATCGCGGCCACGGGCTCTGACGCACCTGCCATGCCACAGACCATCCAATCATAAAGCGATTGCGCCATGACCCCGTACGCGGCCTCGGTCGGGCGGGCCTCAACGGCGAATGCCGCGATCTGTCGGGCCAAACTCATCCGTAAAGCTCCTGCGCACGGGCTTCAAACGCGCGCACGATCCGCTGCATCGCCTCATAGAAGAACAACCCCGCCGCTTTTTGCAGGATCATGTTCTTGAATTCGAAATCCACGTCGAAATGCACGATGCAGCCTTCGCCATCCTCCTCGAACCGCCAGTTCGAGCGCATGTATTTGAAGGGCCCATCCAAGTATTCGGTTTCGATCTTGCGATCTTCGGGCCATAGGACAACCCGGCTTCCGAACCGCTCGCGAAAGACCTTGAAGCTGATGACCAGATCGGCCTCCATCACCTCCGAGCCATCGGGTTGTTCGGTCACGCTGCGCACCCGTGCCGCGGCTGTCCAAGGCAAGAACTTGGGGTAGCTGCCCACATCGGCCACAAGGTCATACATCTGTTGCGCCGTATAAGGCAGCGGGCGGCTTTCTGAATGGGAGGGCATTGATGCAGCAGGCCTTGATTTTCGCGTGACAGTCCGAGGCTTTTTCATAGACTGGCCCGCGAAATTCAAGGGGGCGGGATGAGTAAACAGCCATATGTAATCGACCAGATGATCGGCAGCGCGGAGATTGCCTCCCGGATCGAAGAACTGGCACAAGAGATCAAATCAGAGTTTCAAGACACCCGAAAGCTGGTGGTCGTCGGGCTTTTGCGCGGCTCCTTCATCTTCATCGCCGATCTGGTGCGGCGGCTGGATATGGAGGTTGAGGTGGACTTCATTGAAACCTCGTCTTACGGCAACAGCACCGAATCCAGCCGCGAGGTGCGCATCCTCAAGGATTTGCGCGGCGATATTGAAGGGCGCGACGTTCTCGTCGTCGAAGACATCGTGGATACCGGTCACACACTGGCCCATGTGCTGACGCTCCTGCGCAACCGGCAGCCCGCCAAACTGCGCACCATCGCCCTTTTGGATAAGCCTTCACGCCGCGAGGCCGAGGTGACCGCCGATTGGATCGGTTTCACCATTCCCGACGCATTCGTTGTGGGCTACGG
>NZ_CAJXNN010000016.1 GCF_913057115.1 uncultured Roseovarius sp. | reverse complement strand
CTGTCACGCAGCGGGGCGCGGCCCGGGGCAAGCCCGGGCGAAACGTTGAATGAACGTCAAGCAAGGGCTCGATCCGGTCATTCGCCGCATGCTAAACGGATGGCCGCTGATGGGACGTTGGCAAGGTATGGCTGGGGCTTTTCAAAACCTACCCAAGTTTCGCCTTCTGCCCCGTGGGCGTCACGCCGTAGGCCGCCTTGTACACGCGGGTGAAGTGGCCCGTGGCCTCGAACCCGCAGGCACAGGCGATTTCGGTGACTGACATTTCAGTTTGCAGCAGCAAATGGCGCGCCCGCTCAAGCCGTAACTCCATGAAGTACTTCTTGGGCGAGGTATTGAGGTAACGGCCAAACAGGCGCTCAAGTTGCCGGGTCGAAATGCCGATGTCCTCGGCGATCACCGAGGGCGAAATCGGCTCTTCTATGTGGTCGTGCATCCGGGCGATGGCCTTGGTCAGATGCGGGTTGCGCATGCCGTTGCGCGATTGCAGCGAGACACGCTGTTCTGCCGTTGCCTCGCGCACGGCGGTATAAACCATCTGGTCGGCCACGGCGACGGCCAAATCACGGCCATGGTCCTGTTCGATGAGGTGCAGCATCAGATCGGCCGTGGCCGACCCGCCCGAGGCGGTGATGTGCTTTTCATCGGCGACAAAGACATTGCGCACCAGCGGGATTTCCGGGAACTCCTCCATGAAGCTATCGTGATAGTCCCAGTGGATGGCGCATTTCTGTCCCTCCAGAAACCCGGCCTTGGCAAGGATATAGGCCCCCGAACAGAGGGCGCCGATCGTGGTGCCGCGCGCCCGTTCACGGCGCAGCATCGACAAAAGCGCGGGCGTGATCCGATTGCGCATCTCAAGGCCAGAGAGGACGAACAGACGGTCACAACGTGGCAAATCCTCAAACCCGTGGTTGACCAATGTCACGGTTTGGTTCGAAGCGCGGACGCTTTCGCCATTCTCCGCCCCGATGGACCATGAATAAAGCGCCTCACCCTTTATCAGGTTGGCAATGCGCAGGGGTTCGACCGCGTTGGAAAAAGCCAGATGCGCGAAGTCTTCCACGAGAATGAAGATAAAATGCTGTGTCATGGTCATGTTCGGATTTTTCCCGATTTACAATTTGTATGCAATATGTATTTTTTAGAAATACAAAATGACTCGAAGCAGGGGGCCACGGCGTGCCTGACACCAGCAAAGACCGAAAAACCCACCTTCTGGACAGGCTCAAGCGTGCGATCCTGACGCAGGAGTTGCGCCCGGGGGCCGATTTGGACGAGGCCCAGCTTTGCGAAGATTCGGGCCTGTCCCGGACACCCTTGCGCGAGGTTCTGCGCGAATTGGCGGGCCTTGGGTACGTAGAGTTACGCGCCAATCGCGGTGCGCGGGTGTCCGAGATGTCGCACACCACGCTGCGCGATTTCTTTCTGGCGGCCCCGATGGTTTACGGTGCGATTTTGCGGTTGGCGGCGCTCAATGCCACCTCCGCCCAGATTGCCGCCCTGAAGGCTGCGCAGGAGGAATTTCGCGAGGCCCTGCGCAAGGGGTCGACCACCGACCGGACTCTCGCCAACAACCGTTTCCACGAGATCACCGGTGAGATGGCGGGCAATATCTATCTTCTGCCCTCGTTCCATCGGTTGTTGATTGATCACGCGCGGATTTCCATGACCTTTTACCGCCCGGTCACGCCGGAGATGGCCGAAAGTGTCTCGGAGGCCAGCCAGCAGCACGACGCCATCATCGCCGCCATTGAGGCGGGGAATGAGGCCACGGCGGCGCAATTGGCCGAGGATCATTGGAACCTCTCGCGCAACCAGATTGAAAGTTTCGTGATGCCGGCGGGGATGGATCAACCGCTTGGCACCCTGCCCCGTTCAACCTCAGCATAAGAAGGCTGCCCGCATATGACGCCTATTTTCAAGTTCGAGGGGATATATACCCCTGTCGTCACCCCTTATTTCGCCGATCACACGCCCGACCTTGAGGCTTTGGCCGACGTGATCGAAAACCTGATCGACAAGGGTGTGCATGGGATTATCACCGGAGGCTCGACCGGCGAAAACTATGCCCAGACCGTGGCGGAACGGGTTGAGCTGGCCAAGTTCACCCATGAGCGGATCAAGGGCCGGGTGCCCTTGGTGATGGGCACCGGCGCGATGCTGACGCCGGACAGCATTGCCTTGGCCGAAGCCGCGCGGGACATTGGGGCCGATTGCATCCTTTTGGCCTCCCCGCCCTATTCGGTGCCGACGGACCGGGAAAATGCGCTCAATGCCTTGGCGATTGACCGGGCGGCGGACCTGCCGGTGATGCTCTATAACTACCCGCATCGTACCGGCACCATGATGGGCGAGGAATTCTTGGACCGGGTCGGGCGCAGCCGGAATTTCTGTGGCATCAAGGAAAGTTCGGGCGATATCAACCGGGTGCATCTTCTGGCCCGCGATTACCCGCATATTCAACTGGGTTGCGGCATGGATGACCAGGCATTGGAGTTCTTTGCCTGGGGCGCGCCCTTTTGGGTCTGTGGTGGCTCGAACTTCCTGCCCGAGGAGCATGTGGCACTTTACAATGCCTGTGTTCTGGAGGGCGATTTTGGGAAGGGCCGCCGGATCATGTCGGCTCTTATGCCGCTCATGCGGGTACTGGAACAGGGCGGCAAGTTCATCCAGACGATCAAGCACGGCGTGACCATGGCGGGGATTGATACGGGCGCGGTTCGCCCGCCGCTGAAGCCGCTCAACAAGGACGACAAGCGCGCGCTGGAGCAAGTCACGCGCGTTCTCAAGACAACCATTGCAGATATCACGGCGGAGGGCTGAGGCATGGGTTTGCTGACCAAAGACGAATACAAGGCGATTGCCAAGGACCTGACGCTGCCGACCTCGGCCTTCGTGGATGGCGGCTATCGCGCCGCGGCCTCGGGCAAGACCTTCACCAGTGTGAACCCCGCCACGGGCGAGACCTTGGCCGAGATTGCGGCCTGCGGGGCGGAAGACGTTGATTTCGCTGTCTTGAAGGCGCGCGAGGCCTTTGACGATGGCCGCTGGTCCAAGATGCACCCGAGCGAGCGCAAGGATGTGCTGATCCGTCTGTGCAAACTGATGACCCGCAATGCCCGCGAACTGGCCGTCATGGAAAGCCTTGATAGCGGCAAGACCATCTTTGATTGCGAAACCGTGGACATCCCCGAGACGATCCACGCCATCAAGTGGCACGCCGAAGTCATCGACAAGATCAATGACGAAGTGGCCCCGGCCAGTGACGATCATATCGCCATGGTGGTGCGCGAACCGATCGGCGTGGTGGGCCTTGTCCTGCCATGGAACTTCCCGCTTTTGATGCTCGCGTGGAAGATCGGCCCGGCGCTGGCGGCGGGCTGTTCGGTGGTGGTGAAACCCGCCGAGGAAACCAGCCTGACCGCCCTGCGGGTGGCCGAATTGGCATCTGAGGCAGGGCTGCCCAAGGGTGTGCTGAACGTGCTGCCCGGTGGCGGGGCCGAGGTGGGCGAACCGCTGGGCCGTCACATGGATGTGGATATGGTCAGCTTCACCGGCTCCACCGTCACTGGCAAACGCTTCCTGACCTATGCGGCGGAAAGCAACGCCAAGGAGGTGGTGCTTGAGATGGGCGGAAAGAACCCCGCCGTCGTCATGGAGGACGCCGAAAACCTCGACCGCGTCGCGGCCCATATCGTCAACGGGGCGTTTTGGAACATGGGCGAAAACTGCTCGGCTACCTCGCGGCTCATCGTGCACAAGAACGTCAAAGACGAGCTGCTGAAACGAATCGAGGCGCACGCCCGCGAATGGGTGGTGGGTGATCCGCTGGACCCCGAAACCCGCGTCGGCGCCTTGGTCAGCGAAACCCATTACAACAAGGTCTGTGGCTATCTGGATAAGGCCGAAAACATCGTTCTGGGCGGCAAGGCCGACAAGGGCTTTGTCGAACCGACCGTGGTGAATGTTGCCAGCAACGACGACACGCTGGCCCGCGAAGAGATTTTTGGCCCGGTCCTATCGGTCATCGAAGTTTCCAGCTTCGATGAGGCCATCAAGATCGCCAACGACACCGATTATGGCCTTTGCGCGTCGATCTTCACCGCCAATGCCAAGCGCGCCATTCGCGGCGCACGGATGCTGCGGGCGGGCACCGTCACGGTCAACAGCTTTGGCGAGGGCGATATCTCAACCCCCTTCGGCGGCTACAAGCAATCGGGCTTTGGCGGGCGCGACAACAGCCTGCACGCCCATGACCAGTACACCCAGCTCAAGACCATCTGGATTGATCTGGCCGATGACGAAGACGAGGCGGTGGCCTGATGAAGATCGGGTTTCTGGGCACCGGCGGCATCGCCGCACCGATGGTCGAGGCACTTTCGGGCAAGGGGCACCACATCCTTGTCTCCGAGCGCAGCGCCGAGGTGTCGGCGCGCCTTGCCGCCCAGTTTGCCGAGGTCGAGATCGCCCCGAATGATCGCGTCGTCGCGGCAAGCGAGGTGGTCATCGCCTGCCTGATGGCCGATGTGGCGCGCGCGGTTTTGCCCGATCTACCATTTCGTGAGGGCCAAAAACTGATCTCGGTCATGGTCGATGTCTCGGTGAACAGCCTGCGCGAACTGGCCGCCCCGGTGACCGATATTTCCGTGACCATCCCGATGCCTTTTATCGGCCAAGGGGGCTGCCCCCTGCCCGTCTATCCCGACACTGGCAGCGTCGCCGCCTTGTTCGGGGCCGAGAACATCGTTCTGCCCGTGACCAGCGAAGCCGCGCTCAACGCGCATTTTGCCGCTTCGGCCCTGTCGTCTGTCGTGCTGGCCGAGATGGTGACGACGGCGGATTGGCTTGCCGATATCACCGGAGATGCGGCCAAGGCCGAAGCCTATGTCGCGGCCCTGATCGCGGGATATTTCAAAAACATGCGCTTTGATGGATCGGGGGAGGTCAAGGCATTGCTGGACGCACTTTCAACCGAAGGCGGATTGAACGCCACCCTGCGCGACCGGATGGCCGGGGCCCGCAAGGAACTGACCGAGGGGTTGGATGCGTTCCGCCCAAGACTTGGATTGCCGGACGCATGACAAAGACCTTCACCGCCCGTCACCTGCCGATGCATCGCGGACCTGCGGCGTGGTCGGCCATCCTGCCGGGTCAGCCCGCCGCGCAGGTTTTGGAGGCTGATACCACAGCCGATGTGGTTGTCGTCGGCGCGGGTTTTGCAGGGATGGCGGCGGCGCGGCGGCTGCGGCAGCTTGAGCCGCAGGCCAAGATTGTTGTGCTGGAGGCGGGCCGCGTGGCCGAAGGGGCGGCGGGGCGCAACTCGGGTTTTATGATCGACTTGCCGCATGAACTGACCTCGGAAGATTATGCCGGGGCGGGCGATGACCGGGCGATGATTGCCCTGAACCGTCAGGCGCAGGCCTTTGCGCGGGGGGCGGTTGAGGATTACGGCATCTCGCCCGATTACTTCGACCAAGCCGGTAAGGTAAACGGCGCGGTCAGCGACGCGGCCCAGGCCCATAACGAAAGCTATGCCCGGCATCTCGAGGGACTCGGCGAGGCGAGCGAGGCCTTGGATGCCCAAGCCATGCGGGAGCTGACCGGCAGTTCACATTATCAATCCGGGCTTTACACCCCCGGTACGGTGATGTTGCAACCGGCGGGCTTCGTTCGCGGCATGGCCACGGGGCTTCGCCGCGACGGGGTCGAAATTTACGAGCGGTCCCCGGTGCAAAGGATCACGGCCAAGGGCAGCGATTGGGCCTGCATCACCCCCAAGGGGACGGTGACGGCCCCGCGCGTGATCCTGTCGGTGAACGGTCATTTGGAGAGCTTCGGGGTGGAGCGCGGGCGGCTGATGCAGCTTTTCCTTTTTGCCACCATGACGCCTGAGCTTTCGGACGAGCAAATCAGGGCTTTGGGCGGCGCGCCGCGCTGGGGGATTACGCCATCCGACCCGATGGGCACCACCGTGCGCCGCATCGACAGCGGCCAAGGCGGCAACCGGATCATCACCCGGACCTGTGCCGCATTGCGCCCCGGCATGACGGCGCGCAAATCCGACGTCGCCCGCGCGGGCCGGGTCATGCAGGACAAGTTCGAGGCACGGTTTCCGCAACTCAAGGGGATGCGGATGGAGCATACTTGGGCCGGGCATTTGTGCCTGAGCCTAAATGGGGTGTCGGTCATGCGCGAAGTGGCCGACGGTGTCTTTTCGGCCTGCGTGCAAAACGGGCTTGGCACCGCGCGCGGCACGCTGACCGGCATTGGGGCGGCTGAACTGGCCTGTGGTCAAACCACTGACATCACATCGCATTTCACTGCCGAGGTGCCGCCTAAACGCTTGCCCCCGCAGCCTTTTCGCGAATGGGGGGCGAATACGGTGCTGCGTTTGAAAGAGTGGAAAGCGCGCGAAGAATAACGCCCTGCCCCGACGTCAGCCAATTTGTGACGGTCAAATCTTGTGCGGACTCTTGTTTGTCGATGCAAAAGATTTAAGCTGCCCCGTCAGAGCCGCCGGAAACAGGCGGCCATGATCCAACCAATCACAGGGAGATATTTCCATGAAAGTTGTAGGTGCACTTACGGCGCTTCTTCTGGCCAGCACGACGCTTGCGGCCTCGGCCGAAACGCTGCGCTGGGCGCGCGCGGGCGATTCGCTCACGCTGGACCCGCACGCGCAGAACGAGGGGCCGACACACACGCTGGCCCACCAGATCTACGAGCCGCTGATCATCCGCGACCATTCCGGCGCGATGCAAGGCGCGCTGGCCACCGATTGGGGCCCCAAGGCGGATGACCCGAATGTCTGGGTCTTCAACCTGCGGCAAGGCGTGAAATACCACGATGGGGCAGATTTCACCGCAGAAGACGTGGTGTTTTCGATCAACCGCGCGAAATCCGAGAAATCGAACATGAAAGAACTGCTCAGTTCGATTTCCGAGGTGCGCGCGGTGGATGATCACACCGTCGAATTCGTCACCAACGGCCCGAACCCCATTCTGCCCTCGAACCTGACCAACCTGTTCATGATGGACAAAGGCTGGGCCGAGGCGAATGACGCCGTCGAAGTGCAAGACGTCGAAGGCGGCGAGAAAACCTTTGCCTCGACCAATACCAACGGCACGGGCGCCTATGTTCTGGTCAGCCGTGAGCCGGATGTGAAAACCGTTCTGACCGCCAATGACACCTATTGGGGCAAGGATGACTTTCCGCTCGACATCACCGAGATCGTCTATACCCCGATCCAAAACGCCGCGACGCGGGTTGCGGCCCTTTTGTCGGGTGAAGTGGACTTTATCCAGGACGTACCGGTGCAAGACCTTGGCCGCGTGGCCGACACCGAGGGCCTGGTCGTGAAAACCGCGCCGCAAAACCGGGTTATTTTCTTCGGCCTGAACCAAGGGGCGGATGATATTGCCAATGACGATGTCGAAGGCGCCAACCCGCTGGCCGATGTGCGCGTGCGGCAAGCCATGTCGATGGCGATCAACCGCGATGCCATCAAGCAAGTGGTGATGCGTGGCCAAAGCGCCCCCGCAGGCATGATCGCACCGCCCTTCGTCAACGGCTGGACCGCCGAGATGGATGCCGCCTCGAAAACCGATGTGGATGCCGCCAAGGCGCTGATGGCCGAGGCGGGCTATGAAGACGGCTTCTCGATCCAGCTCGATTGCCCGAATGACCGCTATGTCAACGACGAGGCGATCTGTCAGGCCGCTGTTGGCATGCTGGCGCAGATCGGCGTCAAGGTGAACCTTGATGCCAAGCCCAAGGCACAGCACTTCCCGCTGATCACCAATGACCAGACGGATTTCTACATGCTGGGCTGGGGTGTTCCGACCTACGACTCGGAATACATCTTCAACTTCCTTGTCCACACCCGCGGCGAAGAGCGCGGAAGCTGGAACGGCACCGGGTTCTCAAACGCCGAAGTTGACGAAATGATCGTCAGCCTTGCCTCGGAAACCGATCTGGACAAGCGCAATGACACCATCCAATCCATCTGGAACGTGGTGCAGGAAGAACAGCTGTACATCCCGATCCACCACCAGGTGCTGAATTGGGGTATGTCGACCGATGTCGGCACCGAGGTCAGCCCCGAGGATGACCCGAAAATGAAGTTCTTCACCATGAACTGATACAGCCGGGGCCACCCTTGGTGGTGGCCCTGCCCTGCCGCGCCCTTTGCCAAGGGCGCGGTTTTCTGCCGTGATCGGGGGACCGTCATGCTTGCCTATATCATTCGCCGGGTGTTCCAATCCTTGCTGGTCCTGCTGGTCGTGGGACTTGTGGCCTTTTCCATGTTCAGCTTCGTGGGCGACCCCGTGGACAACATGCTGGGTCAGGAGCGCACACAGGCCGATATCGAACGCCTGCGCGCGGATCTGGGCCTCGACAAGCCCTTTCCGGTGCAATACTGGCGCTTCCTGGAACAGGCGGTGCAGGGCAACTTTGGCCTGAGTTACAGGCAGGGTCGCCCGGTATCCGAAATCCTTGTGGAACGCCTGCCCGCCACTTTGGAACTGGCCTTTGTATCGGGTGTTCTGGCCCTTTTGGGGGGCATTGGCCTAGGCATTTTCACCGCCATTCGAAAACGCGGGGTGGCGGCCAATATGATCATGACCCTGTCTTTGGTCGGGGTTTCGCTACCCACCTTCCTGATCGGGGTTTTGCTGATTTATCTCTTCTCCGTCGAACTGGGCTGGTTACCCAGTTTCGGGCGCGGCGATGTCACTCGGATCGGCGATTGGTGGACAACCGGCTTCCTGACGGAAACGGGCCTCAAGGCACTGATCCTGCCTGCCATCACACTGGGCCTGTACCAAATGACCCTGATCATGCGGCTGGTGCGCACCGAAATGCTTGAGGTTCTGCGCGGCGATTACATCCGCTTCGCCCGCGCCCGCGGCTTGCGCGACCGGTCGGTGCATTTCAAACACGCTCTGAAAAACACCCTTGTGCCGGTGATCACCATCACGGGCCTGCAGTTGGGTTCGATCATCGCCTTCGCCATCATCACCGAAACCGTGTTCCAATGGCCCGGCGTGGGCCTGCTTTTCATCAACGCGATCCAGTTCGTCGATATCCCGGTCATGGCCGCTTACCTGATGATGATTTCGGTCATGTTCGTGGGCATCAACCTGATCGTCGACCTGCTTTATTTCGCCATTGATCCGCGCCTTCGCGTGGATCGCAGCGCGGGGAAAACCACATGACCGATACCGCCCCTCCCATCCCGCCAACGCCCGAACGCGCGCCCAGCCGTCTGGCGCGCGCATGGCAAAGCGATTTTTTATACTCCTTCCGCCGCGCGCCGGTGGCAGTGGTGTCGTTCTGCGTGGTGCTGACACTGGTGCTCTGTGCGGTGTTTGCTCCGCTCATCGCCCCGCATGACCCCTTCGACCCGGCCACCCTGAACCTGATGAATGGGTTTACACCACCGGGTGAAGCGAACGCCTTTACCGGTGACAGTTTCCTTCTTGGCACTGATGACCAAGGCCGCGATGTGTTTTCCACCATCCTCTATGGGATGCGAATTTCGCTGTTCGTCGGCTTCTCGGCGGTGCTTCTGGCCATGGTGCTTGGCGTCGTGCTTGGCCTTTTGGCAGGTTACTCCGGCGGCTGGACCGAAACCATCATCATGCGTGTTGCCGACGTGCAGCTCACCTTCCCGGCGATCCTAGTGGCGATGCTGATCTTTGGCATCGCCAAGGGGATCACGCCCCCGGAATACCGCGACCAGATGGCGATCTGGGTTTTGATCCTTGCCATCGGCCTCAGCGACTGGGTGCAATTCGCCCGCGTCGTGCGCGGCGCCACCCTGGTTGAGAAGAACAAGGAATACGTACAGGCCGCGCGCCTTGTGGGCCGCTCGCCGCTGTCGATCATGCTGCGCCATATCCTGCCCAATGTTCTGAACCCCGTGCTGGTGATTGCCACGATTTCACTGGCGCTGGCGATCATTGCCGAGGCGACGCTCTCGTTCCTTGGTGTCGGCGCACCGCCCACCAAACCCTCGCTCGGCACGCTCATCCGCATCGGGCAAGAGTTCATGTTCTCGGGCGAATGGTGGATTTTGGTGTTCCCCGCCGCCACCCTTCTGGCGCTGGCCCTGTCAATCAACCTTCTGGGCGACTGGCTGCGCGACGCGCTGAACCCGAAGCTGCGATAATGAAAGGCCCCGAGATGGACAAAGACCCGGTACTCTCCGTCCGCGACCTTGTTGTGGAAATCCCCACCCGCCACGGCATCCTGCGCCCGGTGGACCGGGTGAGCTATGACATTCACGCCGGTGAAATCCTTGGCGTGGTCGGCGAATCCGGCGCGGGCAAGTCGATGACCGGCAACGCGGTGATCGGCCTGCTGGACCCACCGGCCCGGATCACTCATGGCGAAATCCTGTTGTCGGGGCAGCCCATTCACAACATCAAGCGCGAGGCGCTGCGCAAGCTGCGCGGCAAGAAAATGGGGATGATATTTCAAGACCCCCTGACCTCGCTCAACCCGCTTCTCACCATCGGCGACCAACTGACCGAAACCATCCTTGAGCATCTCGATGTCAGTCAATCGGAGGCCCGCGAACGCGCCATCGCCGCTCTGGAGGAAGTGGGGATTCCCGCCGCCCGCGACCGGATCGGCAGCTACCCGCACGAGTTTTCCGGCGGCATGCGGCAACGGGTGGTGATTGCCCTGGCCCTTTGTGCCGAGCCTGAACTGGTGATCGCCGATGAACCGACAACGGCGCTTGACGTCAGCGTTCAGGCGCAGATCGTGGCGCTTTTGAAGAGGCTTTGCCGGGAACGCGGCGTCGCGGTCATGCTGGTCACCCATGATATGGGCGTGATTGCCGAGGCCGCCGACCGCGTAGCGGTGATGTATGCCGGGCGATTGGCAGAATTGGGGCCGGTGCGCGAGGTCATCACCCAAGCCCGTCATCCATATACCGCCGGTCTCATGGCCTCCACGCCCATGGCCAGCCAAGGCGCGAAACGCTTGCGGCAAATCCCCGGCGCAATGCCACGCTTGGGCGCCCTGCCGCATGGTTGCGCCTTCCATCCCCGCTGTGACCGGGCCACCGCGGAATGCCGCGCCGACCCGCCGCCGAGGATCGACTATTGCGATGGCCGCGCGGCCTGTTGGCACCCCCTAGCCCAGAAAGACACCACCAAGGGAGAGCCCGCATGAGCGCGCTGATTTCCATCAAGAACCTCACGCGTGTGTTCGATGTCTCGAAACCATGGCTCAACCGGGTGCTGGAGCGGCGCGACAAGGCTTATCTGACGGCAGTGTCAGACGTCAGCTTCGATGTGGAAGACAAAACCGTTTACGCGCTGGTGGGCGAAAGCGGCTCGGGCAAATCCACCATCGGCAAGATCGTTGTGGGCCTGCTGCCCGCCAGCGATGGCAACGTCGAAATCGACGGCGTCGATCTGGCCACCGAAACCGACCCGGCCAAGGTCGCCGAGGTGCGCGCCGAAGTACAGATGATCTTTCAGGATCCATATGCCTCGCTCAACCCACGCTGGCGGGTGCGCGAGATCATCAACGAACCGGTGGCAGCGCGGGGCGGCAAAACCGAGGGGTTGGCCGAAAAACTCCTTGAACAGGTGGGCCTGTCGGCGCAGGACGCAGGCAAGTTCCCACATGAGTTTTCCGGCGGACAACGGCAGCGTATTTGCATCGCCCGGGCGCTGGCCTCCAACCCGCGCATCATCGTCTGTGACGAACCGACCTCGGCGCTGGATGTCTCGGTGCAAAGCCAAGTTCTCAACCTGATGTCGGATTTGCAGGAAGAGATGGGGCTGACCTATCTTTTCATCAGTCACGACCTCACGGTGGTGCACCATATGGCCGATGTCATCGGCGTGCTGTACCTTGGCCGCTTGGTCGAGGAAGCCCCCCGTGACCGGCTTTTTTCCGACCCCAAGCACCCCTATACCCAGATGCTTTTCGACGCCGCCCCCCGCATGGACGGCTTCGGGCGCGAGGTCGACCCTCCCAAGGGCGAAATCCCCGACCCGATCAATCCGCCTTCAGGCTGCGCCTTTCACCCGCGCTGCCCACTGGCCGTGGACCGCTGCAAGAAAGAACGTCCCGAGATGCGTAAAATTGGCGACACCCGCGTGGCCTGTCATTTGGCCGAGTAATCGCAACCGCAGGCACCCGGCTTTATCGTCGGATGCCTCCGGCGGGAGTATTTCGGGAAAGATGAAGAGGGGCGTGACAGGGCTTCATCTTTCCTGCAATACTCCGGGGGAGTCGCCCAACGGGCGACGGGGGCAGAGCCCCCATTCAAATCATAGTGGGTGGCGCAGCCACTCCGCTTAGTAATCTTGGTTCAATGCATCCGCCGCCGGGATTTCACGCTCACGCCGTGCGATATACTCCAGCAGCGCCTCGTTCTTGGCCTCATCAAGCATCGGCTCCTGATACTCGGATAATAGCTTGCGCGCGTGATTGAGCGCGCGCTCGGTGATCTCGACGCTGCCTTCGGCGATCCATTGTTCAATGGAGTTGTTGTCGAACATATCCGGCATGAAGAAGGCGCTTTGGAAGTTTTCCTGCGTGTGCGGGTGGCCAAGGTAGTGCCCGCCCGGCCCCACATCGGGCACGGCGGCCATGGCCTGATCGAAATCACCCCAATCCACGCCGCGCGCCATCTTGTGGGCCATTGCGCATTGTTCCGCATCGACCACGAATTTCGCGGTGGAGCAATGCATGCCCGCCTCGTTCCAGCCCGCCGAATGCCAGATATAGTTGGCCCCGGCATGGACCACCGCGGAAAGCGTGGTAGCCGATTCGTATCCCGCCTGCGCATCAAAGGTCTTGGCCCCGCCAAGCGTGTTCGAGGTGCGCCAGGGGATCCCATAGAACCGTGCCATCTGCCCGATCATGAAGTTCATCAGGCTGATCTCGGGCGTGCCCGCCATGGGCGCGCCGGATTTCATGCTGACGGTTGACAGGTAGTGACCGTAAATCGCGGGCGCGCCTTTGCGAATGACCTGTGTATAGGCCAATGCCGAGAGCGCCTCGGCATTGAGTTGCGCCACGGTGGCCGGCACGCTGGCAGGCGTATTCGCTCCGCCCAAGACGAAGGGCGAACACAACACCGGTTGGTTACGCTTGCAGAAGGCGCGCATCGCGCCCAGCATGGTTTCGTCCCACACCAGCGGCGAGTTGCCGTTGCAGTTGCCGGTGGTCACCGGGTGATCCTCAAGGAAATCCTCGCCAAAGAGGATCGCGCACATCTCCATCACATCCTCGGCGTTCTTCGGGCTGGTGGTCATGCCCATGAAGGTCTTGTCCGAGTGTTTCATCGACGAATAGGTGATGCGCAGGTGCCGTTGACTGATCGGGTGGTCATAGGGTTCCACGATATGGTGCGCCGAACTGTGCAGGCCCGGCAGCATGTGGCTCAGCTTGTGAAACATCGCCAGGTCATCCAGCGTCGGGTTGCGCCGCACATCGTCCAGATCGCGCAGGAAGGGCGCGCCGGTCATCGGCACGAAAATCGAATGCGGCCCGCCAAGCGCCACGTTCTTCATCGGGTCGCGCGCGTGGTAGGTGAAGCTTTCGGGAATGGTCGAGATCAACTCGCGCACGAGGCCACGGTCCAGATAGACCAACTCCCCTTCAACCTTGGCACCGACGCGTTTCCAATCTTCAAGCGCGATTGGGTCGCGGAACTGCACGCCGACGTTTTCCAGAATATCCATCGAGGCCGCGTCGATCCGCTCAACCTGCGACCCGTCCATCACCTCACAGAACGGAATACCGCGTGTCAGACCGGGCAGCATATCGTGCTTGGGGGCGGTGCGCAGCGCGCGGCGGGCAGACCGGCCGCCGGAACGGGCGCGGGGTTTGCGTTCTTGCAGGGTCATCTCGCATCTCCTTCTGATTTGACCATAGTCTCGCCAGAAGTGCAGGACGCCACCTGCAGGATTGCGATATATCCCTGTAAAAAACCGACCCGCGCAATTTTGCGCCCTGGGCCTAAACCTTGACGCCGTGACGCCCCGCCAGATCGGTAAAAAACTGCCATGCCACACGGCCCGACCGTCCGCCGCGCGTGGCCTGCCATTCGATCGCCTCGGCGCGCAGGGCCTCCGGCGCGATCTCCACGCCATAGGCCGCACAATAGCCTTCGATCATCGAAAGGTATTCATCCTGATCGCAGGGGTGAAAGCCCAGCCAAAGCCCGAAGCGATCCGACAGCGAGACCTTCTCCTCAACCGCTTCCGATGGGTTGATCGCGCTGGAGCGTTCGTTCTCGATCATGTCGCGCGGCATCAGGTGGCGGCGGTTCGAGGTGGCATAGAAGACCACGTTCTCCGGCCGCCCTTCGATCCCGCCATCCAGCACCGCCTTGAGGCTCTTGTAATGCTGATCGTCATAGGAAAAGGACAAGTCATCACAGAACAGGATAAACCGTTCTTCGGCCGCTTCACGCAGGATGTTGAGCAACCGCCCCACGCTCACCAGATCCTCGCGTTGCAATTCCACGATCTTGAGCGGCAGCCCCTCGTCCAGCACGGCGGCATGCACGGCCTTCACAAGGCTGGATTTGCCCATTCCCCGCGCGCCCCACAAAAGCGCGTTGTTGGCGGGCAGGCCCTTGGCGAACTGCCGGGTGTTGTCCATAAGCGTATCGCGAGAGCGGTCGATGCCCACCAGAAGGGACATATCAACCCGGTTGACCTTTGGCACCGGTTGTAGCCGGTCCGGCTCAACATGCCAGACGAAAGCATCGGCGGCATCGAAATCCGGCGCCGCCATGGGCGCCGGGCTCATCCGCTCAAGTGCGGCGGCGATCCGGTCCATTGCGTCGGCGCTCATTTATCCTCGCCGCGATTGACCATGCCAGGGTCATCGTCGTCATCCTCGTCGAATTCATCCATCAGGGGATCGTTGTCCAAGAGCGGATCATCGGCCGGCTCGGACGCGGCTTCCGCCTCATCCATATCGGCCTCGTCTTCGTCCTCTTCGAACCACAGCCCCTCTTCGCGAAGCTGCTCTTCGCGCTTTTTCTCAACCCGCCGGACAAGGAAGATGGAAATCTCGTAAAGGCCATAGACCACGACGAACAGGATCACCTGCGTGATGACATCGGGCGGTGTCACCAATGCGGCCAGCACAAGGATACCCACCACAGCATATTTGCGCACGTTCCCCAAACCCTCGGAACTGACCAGCCCGGCTTTGCCCATCAGCGTCAAGAGCACGGGAAGCTGGAAGCAAAGGCCAAAGGCCACGATGAACTTGATGGTCAGGTTCAGGTATTCCTGCGCCGAGCCTTGGAAAACCACGCTCAAGGGCGCGGCGTTCTGCGGGTCGCCATCCGGCAGGGCCTCACCGCCCGATCCAAACTGCTGGAAACCAAGGAAGAAATCATAGGCCAGCGGCGTGACCACGTAAAAGGCAAAGGCCGCGCCAAGGAAAAACATGAAAGGCGAGGCGATCAGGAACGGCAGAAATGCGCCCTTCTCGGACTTGTAAAGCCCCGGTGCCACGAATCGCCACATCTGGTTGGCGATGTAAGGGAACGCCAGGATAAACCCGCCCAGAAGCGAGACCTTGATCGCCACGAAGAAGCCTTCCTGCGGGCTGATGAAAATCAGGTCGCAGTCCTGCCCGCGGCTGGCCAATACATCACAGAGCGGCGCGGTAAGGAAATTGAAGATCGGCGTGGCGACGGTGAAGCAGATGATCATGCCCACCAAAAAACCCAAGACCGCCTTGATCAACCGCGAGCGCAGCTCGGTCAGATGCTCGATCAGGGGGGCCGAACTGTCTTCGATCTCGTCGCTGGGGCTCATGTAGTCTTGTCCTCGGCGGGGGCTGTCTTGGCCCCATCCTCACCGGAATCCGCCGATTCCGCTGCCTCTGCGGCCTCCTTGGCGGCGCGTTCCTCGGCCTCGCGGTCAAGTCGCGCTTGGGCCACTTCGGCGGATTTCTTGCGGATTTTCTCGGCGTCTGCCGCGCGCTCTTCGCTCATCGCGCTTTTCTTGGGGCCGGCCATGGTATCTTGCGTGAAGGTCGATGTGGCCTTCTTGGCCTCGTCCATGGCGCTGCCCACCGGGTTGGAGGCCTTGCGCAAGGTGTCCGAGACATCCCGCACCCCTGCATCATCGGCGGCATCGTTCATCGCCTGGCTGAAATCACGCGCCATGCGCTTGGCCTTGCCCACGAAGTTGCCAACCGTCCGGAACATCCCCGGAAGGTCTTTCGGCCCCACGACGATCAACGCCACGATGCCGATTACAAGCAGCTCGGTCCAGCCAAGATCCAACATTTAAGGCTTATGCCTTGTCTTTGTCGGCGTCGGGTGTGACGTCTTTTGCGGTTTCAGCGGGTTCTTCAGCCTCTTCGCCCGCGTCTTCGATTTCCTTGTTGCCTTCGGCGACACCCTTCTTGAACGAGGTGATGCCCTTGCCCACTTCGCCCATGAGCGAAGAGATCTTGCCGCGCCCGAACAGCACCAGCACCACGACGGCGATCAGAAGAAGGCCCGGAAGGCCGATATTGTTGAACATTGTTTCTCTCTCCCAGTGTCGGGGACTGTTTGTGCGCGCCCCCGGGAATTTCGTCAACCGTATCTAAGCCCTCTGCGCGCGGGTTGGAAGACGCAATGCGCCCCGATCTGCCGGATTCGGGCAAAAAATTCCTTGTGATCGGCGCGTGCGCATACTGATCGCGCGTTCTGCCTCTGTAGCTCCACGCCCCGGATCGCCCACCGTGCCCGGCGGTTGACAACACCAAACCTTGCCCGGTTTGGCTTATCGGGGCCTCCGGCGGGGATATTTGGAAACAGAAGAAAACCTGCCTCTTTCTTCTTCTGTTCAAAAATATCCCGGGGGAGTCGCCCGAAGGGCGGCGGGGGCAGCGCCCCCAGACTTGGCGTCTTTCAGTCCTTGACCGGAAAGGTAAAGCAACGGTCGCGGCGGATCATCAGCCACAAGGGTGTGCCCAGTTTCGGCAAGAAGACATTGGGCACGGTGGCCTTCAGGTAAGAGCCGTCGTGGTCCATCCGGAACTCGACAAGGCTTTCGGATCCCATGAAACGTGCGCGTTCCACGATGCCTCGCGCCGGCGTACCGTATTCGATCGTGGGATCAGGACCGCGCCCCTGCCGGTCGAAGTCGATCTTCATGTGTTGCGGGCGAATGACGATGTCCACCTCGTTGCCTTCATGGACGCCGGGCGCAAGGAACTGCCCGAAAGCGGTCTGCACGAGGCTCCCCTCGACCCGCCCGCGAATAACGTTGATATCGCTGAAAAAGGCCACCGCGTCGCGATCAACCGGGGCGTTGTAGATATTGTAGGGCGCGCCTTGCTGGACAATCTTGCCGTGGCGCATCAGGGCGATCTGGTCGGCCATGCGCATGGCCTCATCCGGCTCGTGGGTGACAAGAAGCACGGCCGTATCCTGTTCCCGCAGGATATCGAGGGTTTCATCGCGGATGCCATCGCGCAGGCGGTTATCCAGCCCCGAAAAGGGCTCATCCATCAGCATGATGCGCGGCCGCGGCGCGAGCGCACGGGCCAGCGCCACGCGCTGCTGCTCGCCTCCCGACAACTCGTGTGGGTATTTGTCGGTGTAATTGCCCAAGCCCACCCGCTTGAGCAATTGGTCCACGCGGCGGCCCATCTCGGCCCGGTCTCCCGAGAGGCCGAAGGCCACGTTCGCCCCGACGCTCAGGTGTGGAAACAACGCGAAATCCTGGAACATCAACCCGATGTGGCGGCGTTCGGGCGGCACCCGGAAAACCGTATCGCAGATCAGCTTGCCGTCGACCCAAATTTCGCCTTCGTCCTGCAGTTCGACGCCCGCGATCATCCGCAGGGTCGTTGACTTGCCGCATCCCGACGGCCCAAGCAGGCAGGTCACCTGCCCCGGCATCACCTGGAGCGAGACATCATCCACAACCAGTTGCCCGCCGTAGCGGCGCATCAGGTGCTTGGTTTCCAATCTCGGTATGGCGTCGGGCTGCAAGCAGGATGCCTCTTGGTCTTTCCGATTGATTTTATCGGGTTTTCTACAGGCCAGATAGCAACCCCGCGCGCCCCGTGCAAGATGGCACGCCTCAGCCTTTGCGCCTTGCACCGGCGAAAACCGCCGTAAACCCCACCCCGAGCACCACAACGCAGATCGCAAGAAGCTGTTCGTACTTGTGACCCACTGGCAAGAGCGCGGCAAACACCCCGTCCCGCGCGAAATAGGCCACCGCCCCCAGAATCGCCGCCGCAAAAGCCACCAGATAAGCCCAAAGCGCCACCCGGCGTCCCATGATGAGTCCCACCACCAGAACCGGCGCCAGGAACATGCTGGCCGTGCCGCTGACGGCGACAGCATCGAACAGCGTCTGGTTCCCCCAAAGCGTCAGGGCGGCCCCAAGCGCCATGAACACCAGCATCGCGGCGCGTCCACCCGACAGGCTGCGGGGCGCAAGGCGCAGTTCCTCCACCACCAGCCGCGCGGCACTGGCCAGTGCCGAATCGAGAGTGCTGAGCGCACTGACCAGCAGCGAGAGCATCAAGGCCGCAAAGACCCAAGCCGGGAACATCGCGGCCCATGTGCCTAAAAGCTGGCCTTCGTAATCGGCCCCCACCAAGGCGGCTTGAATGCCAAAAAGCCCAAAGCCGATGATGCAAAGCGTGGAAATCCAGAACGCATGCAGGAAAGAGGCCCGCGTCGTGACCCGGTCGGCGATAAAGCCCCGGTCCATCATCACCGGGTCGTGCGCCGGGTAGGAAAACACCTGCAAGAACGCCACCAACAAAAGGATTTGCCCATTCCACGCGCCACTTGTCCCTGTGGCCGTCAGAACAGCCCCAATCTGGAACCCCGGTGCCATGATCAGCGCGAAAAGCGCCACCAGAAACACCGCCAGAAAGATCACCATCTGCACCACATCCGTGCGCAACGATGCGCTCAAGCCACCCCAAGCGCTATAGGCCAATCCCAAAACCGCCACGATGATAATCGCCACCGGTTGCGCCAGCGTCATATCAGGCAACACCGCGCCGAAGATCAGGCCGACCACCAGCAGGTTGGCAAACACCTCGGACAGCAAACGCAGGGCAATGACCACGTTATAGGCCATAACGCCCGCACGTCCGAACCGTGCCGCAAGCCAGTCCTGCATCGACCCTGCCCCACCCTCGCGCAGGCGGTCCACGATCAAACCGCCGGTCAGGAAACTACCGTAATAGGCGGCATAAGCCAGAACGCCCCAGATGCCGTAGAAATACCCCAAGATCGCGGCATTCATCAGGGATCGCGCGAAGATCCACGTGGTCACTTGGCTCAGCACCAGAACCCAAAGCCCAGGGGCGCGGCCTGCCTCGCCCATACCACCAAAGAAACCATCGACACTGGCGCGGCGCGGGGCCACCAAGATCGAGGCGAGAACGATAACGCCGAAACCGGCCATCAAAACCAAGGGATGCATGCACGGGACCCTTCAAAAACCATCGGTCCCGTCGGGTTAGCAAGCGCGCCGGGGCCTGCCTAGCGCGCTTGTGTCGTTTGACGCGAACGTGATGGGTCGAGAGCAGGTCTTACAAGGTCGCGTTCACCGCGCCGCCATCCAGCAAGATGTTCTGCCCCACGATAAAGCCGGCATGCTGCGAACACAGGAAGGCACAGGCGGCGCCGAACTCTTCCTTTGTCCCATAGCGGCCTGCGGGGATCGTGGCGCAGCGCTGCGCCTTGGCCTCGTCCATCGAAATCCCTTCCCGCTCGGCCACGCCCTTATCGAGCGAATCGGCGCGGTCCGTGGCATGGATGCCCGGCAGAAGGTTGTTGATCGTCACACCCTTGCCCGCCACCTGCCGCGAGGTGCCCGCGACATAGCCCGTCAGCCCCGCGCGCGCCGAATTCGACAGGCCAAGCACGGGAATGGGCGATTTCACGCTTTGCGAGGTGATATTCACCACCCGGCCCCAGCCGCGCTCCATCATGCCCGGCACGATGGCCTTCATCAGCGCGATGGGGGTCAGCATATTGGCATCGAGTGCCGCGATGAAATCCTCGCGGTCCCAATCGGTCCACATACCCGGCGGAGGACCACCGGCGTTGTTGACCAGAATATCGACGGCCCCCGCCGCATCCAGCACCGCCGCCTGCCCCTCGGGCGTGGTCACGTCACAGGCCACGGTCGTCACCTCGACACCGAAATCAGCGCGAATCGCCTCGGCCGCCGCCTCCAGCGCCTCGGTCCCACGCGCGTTCATGACCAAATGCACACCCGCCTCGGCCAAGGCCCGCGCGCATCCAAGGCCCAGCCCCTTGCTCGACGCACAAACCAGCGCGCGTTTTCCTGTCAAACCCAAATCCATCTTGGTCCTCCCGTTCGTTGCTGCCATGACGGGTATCAGGATTTCATGCCGGAATGCCAGCGAAACACCGCGCCGTTGACCCGATACTGCCACAATCCTAAGCTACCCCTCTTTTAATCAGTTCCATAGAGCTTGAAGATACCTCACCGGCCATGTCGCAAAGCACACCCAGACCCTCGCAATCCATCCCCGTCTACCCGGCGATGGATTTTTCCGTGGTCAACGGCGCGAACCTGGGCGACCCGATCTCCTTCGCCGCCGAATTGGATCAGGGGGACACCTACGAACTGCACAAGCACGCGCAGCTTGAGCGCCTTGCCGTGCTTATGGATGATGACGGGCGGTTCACCATCGCCGAAAACAGCGCCTTGGGCCGACCCGGGGCCGTTCTGCATCTGGATTGTTGCCTGACGATGATGGCCGGCACCGGACAGACGAGCGAGATTCTGATCCTCGTCGAGGTGGATGACGCGGGCTGCGTCGCCGAGGTTTACATGCTGCCACTGGCGGAGTTGACGCCCCGGATGGGCTATGCCCTCGTCGGGATCGACCGCGAGAACGCCCGCCGCAAGTTTGCCGAGGTGGGCTGTGTCTCGTTTTCGCGCGGCACGCATATCACCATGGTCTCGGGCGAACAGCGCGCGATTGAAGATCTGGCCGTTGGCGACATGGTGCTGACCCGTGACGACGGCCCGCAAGAGGTGCGCTGGATCGGTCAATCGACGGTCCGCGCGGTGGGCGAGTTTGCCCCCATCCGCATCAAGGCGGGGACATTGCACAATGAAAACGACCTGCTGGTCAGCCCTGATCACCGGCTTTTCATCTACCAACGCTCCGACGCGCTGGGCGCCGGGCGACACGAGGTTCTGGTCCGCGCGCGGCATCTGGTGAACGGCGATAGCGTGGTGCAGGAGGATGGCGGCTTCGTTGATTACTTCCAACTGCTCTTCGACACGCATCAGATCATCTATGCCGAAGGCATCGCCGCCGAAACCCTGCTGGTCGACACCCGCACAAGGCCCGCTCTACCTGAGGAGTTGTCGGAAAAACTCAGCGAAGCCCTGCCGGGTCACGATGCCCGGGTGCGCACGGATTACGAGGTGGCCGAGGCTTTGCTGAATCACCCCGACGCGGCAAAACTTCTGAAGCGTGCGTCGACGCGGTAACCATGAAAAAACAGCAAGGATAACAGCTGGGCGTCAGGTCTTGCTATCTTTGGCCTGTTCTTGCTTTACCTTGTCATCCGCGCCGCCCAATGATGGCTTGCGCGTCACGGTTTTGATCGCCTCTGGCGTCCACTCTGCATCCGGCTTGGGCGCGCCGAAAGGGTCTTTGGCCTTTACATTATTCGCAGTATGCGCCGTTTGCCCCGGCTCACGCTCGGCAACAGGCTTGGGCGGGTCATGCTTTACAGTGCGAATAGGCTTTTGCGGTGTCTTGTCTTTCGATGACATGAAATACCTTTCCTTTCGCAACGGTAACGCACAACTGGCCCCGATGTTCCGTGATCGAAGGCCCTCCCCGGTCACACCCTGTATTGCACCGCCCTGCCCGCCCCTCTATATGCGCTCCCATGTTGGATACCGCCCATAACCGCCCCGATCTGCCGCCCGAAATCGCGCGGCGGCGCACCTTTGCCATCATCAGCCACCCTGATGCGGGCAAGACCACTTTGACGGAGAAATTCCTGCTTTACGGCGGCGCCATCCAGATGGCGGGCCAGGTGCGCGCCAAGGGCGAGGCGCGGCGCACCCGGTCGGACTTCATGCAGATGGAAAAAGACCGGGGCATTTCGGTCTCCGCCTCGGCGATGTCCTTTGATTTCAACACCTTCCGCTTCAATTTGGTCGACACCCCCGGCCACTCTGATTTCTCGGAAGATACGTACCGCACCCTCACCGCCGTCGATGCCGCCGTCATGGTGATCGACGGGGCGAAAGGCGTCGAGTCCCAGACCCGCAAACTCTTCGAGGTTTGCCGGCTGCGCGATCTGCCGATCCTGACCTTCTGTAACAAGATGGACCGCGAAAGCCGCGATACCTTTGAAATCATTGATGAAATTCAGGAAAATTTGGCGATTGACGTGACGCCCGCCAGTTGGCCCATCGGGGTAGGCCGCGATTTTCTGGGCTGTTACGACATGCTCAACGACCGGCTGGAACTGATGGACCGCGCCGACCGCAACAAGGTGGCGGAATCGATCAAGATCGAAGGGCTGGACGACCCCAAGCTCGACGAGAACATCCCCGCCCACCTGCTGGAACAGTTGCGCGAAGAGGTCGAAATGGCCCGCGAATTGCTGCCCGCGCTCAACCCGCAATCGGTGCTCGAAGGGCATATGACGCCGATCTGGTTCGGCTCGGCCATCAACTCCTTCGGGGTGAAGGAACTGATGGACGGCATCGGCGCTTATGGCCCCGAACCGCAACCGCAAAGCGCCTCGCCCCGGCAAATCTCGCCCGAGGAAAAGAAGGTTACCGGCTTTGTTTTCAAGGTGCAGGCCAATATGGACCCCAAGCACCGCGACCGGGTGGCCTTTGTGCGCATGGCCTCGGGGCATTTCAAACGCGGCATGAAACTCACCCATGTGCGCAGCAAGAAACCCATGGCGGTCTCGAACCCCGTGCTCTTCCTCGCCTCCGACCGGGAGCTGGCCGAGGAGGCTTGGGCCGGCGACATCATCGGCATCCCCAACCACGGGCAATTGCGCATCGGCGACACCCTGACCGAGGGCGAGGCCCTGCGCGTGTCGGGCATCCCCTCTTTCGCGCCGGAGCTTCTGCAATCGGCCCGCGCGGGCGACCCGATGAAGGCCAAGCACCTTGAAAAGGCCCTCATGCAATTCGCCGAGGAAGGCGCGGCAAAAGTCTTCAAACCCGCCTTCGGCTCGGGCTTCATCGTGGGCGTCGTGGGGGCCTTGCAGTTCGAGGTGCTGGGCAGCCGGATCGAGATGGAATACGGCCTGCCGGTGCGCTTTGAAGCCTCGCAATTCACCTCGGCCCGCTGGGTCACCGGCGACAAGGCGGCCGTCGATAAATTCATCGAGGCCAACAAACAACACATCAGCCACGACAACGATGGCGACGTTGTCTACCTCACCCGCCTGCAATGGGATATCGACCGGGTTGAGCGGGATTACCCCGATATCACCCTGTCGGCGACCAAGGAAATGATGGTGTAGCACCACCATCTGAAATATCCCTCGCCCCAGGTTAGGCCGGGGCGGGTAAACGTCTGGTTATCCAAGCCAAAGATGGACGCAGGCTGCAAACCCGGCTATAGGGCGAAAACCATCCTCAGGAGGCCCCAAGACATGGCACAAGATGAGCAGCCGCAGATTTATCTGATCACCCCACCCGAGGTTGAATTATCGCGTTTTCCCAAGGTGTTGTCGCAGGTTCTTGATGCGCATGACGTGGCCTGTGTGCGGCTGGCCCTCGCCACCCGTGACGAAGATGCCATTTGCCGCGCCGCCGACGCCTGCCGCGAAGTGACCCATGCCCGAGACATCGCGCTGGTGATCGAAAGCCATATCCTTTTGGTGGATCGTCTGGGCCTGGATGGCGTGCATTTGACTGATAGTGCGCGCTCGGTCCGCAAGGCACGCAAGGAACTGGGCAATGACGCCATCGTTGGTGCCTACTGCGGCACCTCGCAGCATGATGGCATGAGTGCTGGCGAGGCGGGAGCCGATTACATCAGCTTCGGCCCGGTGGGAGCCTCGGCCCTGATGGGTGGAGAGCAGGCCCCGGCGGAGCTTTTTGAATGGTGGAGCCAGATGATCGAACTGCCGGTCGTGGCCGAGGGCGCACTCAATGAGACGCTGATCCGCAGCCTCGCGCCGGTGACCGACTTCTTCGGTCTGGGCGATGAAATTTGGCAAGCTGAGGACCCGGCCGCGCAATTGGGCGACCTGATCGCCGCGATGCAGGGCTAATGCGTTCGCGAAAAACCTCATGGGCAGATGTTCGAGAAATGCCGTGCTCGGTTCAATCGTTGCACGCGTTTCGTACGACTCGTACGACGTGCCTTGGGACGTGACGGGATTTCGTACGAAATACCGGGGTTAGCCGTACGACTCGTACGATCCTATCCAGCGATTTGCCGCTCGGATGGCATACCGCGTCGCACCATGTCTTCAACATGCGCGGCCAGGGCCTTGCGATTGGCAAAGCTATCCACCTTAACAGGTTGATGGTAAACGACTTTCACCGCCCCATGACGCCGCACAGCCAGCGTCCGGACAAGGTGGGAGCCAAAATCCATATCTCCCCACCAACCGTAGAACCGCGCATCCTCACCCTTCGGGGCGGTGTAGATCACGGTGACCGGTTGAATAAACAACTCATGTCGCAAATCCGGTGTGAAGAATGCCTGAAAGAGCGTTGATTTAAAAGGCAAAACCCGCAATCCATCAGTCGAGGTCCCTTCCGGGAAAAACAACAATTTATGCCCGGCAAGCAAACGCTCTTCGAACACCGCCTGCTGCTTTTTCGCCTGCTTGCGATCCCGCGCGATGAAGACCGTTCCGGTTATCTTCGCCAGAAGCCCGATACCCGGCCATCCGGCCACTTCTGATTTCGAAACGAAATAGATACGCTTCCGAGCATTGAGGGAAAAAATATCCAGCCATGACGCGTGGTTAGCAACCACCGCGCCGGGTTGCGTCATCCGCTCGCCCTGCGTTTCATGACGCATCCCAAGAACCGCAAAAGCCCCGCGGCATACCAATTGAGTGATCCATGGCGTCCAAGGCCGATGGACACCATGAAGAGGTCGTTCTATCAACCTTATCAATGCCATAGCGACCACACCTAATGTAACCAAAAAGGCCAGTGAGCCACCACGCAAAGCCACCCTGAGCCAGCCCATAACGGTGATCGGCTGCGGCGTAGGTTCTTCCTCTGGTGACCACGTGAAATTCACTTCCTAACGCCTCGTGTATAAATGCTTTTTTGCTTTTCACTCATAGTTGCCGCATCCATCACAAGGCAGACATCCGTCGTATTGAAAGCACGGTCCACGAAGGCCCCTTCGCCCACATAGCCACCAAGACGAAGATAGGCCTTGATCAAGGCGGGCACCTGTTTCATGGCTGATACCCTGTTCAATTTTTCCTTTGGAATCAGGTTCATGTCCTGAAAAGCCGCCTCATGCGCCCGCACGCGCAGAGCCTCTGGCGCAAGATGGTTGTGATACAGCATCGACAGGGGCTGCGCCAGATGGCTGGCATCCGTGCCATGGAAACTGGCCACGCCAAACAGAATGTCTATGTCATGGTCCGTGACATAGCGTGCCAATCCCTGCCAAAGGTGAAACATGGCCGCACCGCCGCGATACTCCGCTTCCAAACAAGAGCGGCCCAGTTCCAACAACCGCCGACCCGAAGACTTGAGCACCCTCAAATCATACTCGTCCTCCGAATAGAACTGCCCGGCGCGCGCCGCCTGATCATCGCGCAACACACGGTAGACCCCGACGACTGAGCCATTTTTCGCATCATCCAGTAGCAACAGATGGTCAAAGAACGGATCAAACCTATCCCGCTCCAAACCCGACTCATGGTCGACCAACGGGCCATCACCGCCGAGTTCCTGCACAAAGACACGATAGCGCAACGCCTGCGCCGCGCGCAGCTCTGCCTGTGTTTCTGCCAGCTTTACCCGAAACCTCGGCTCAGCATCCATGATTTGCCCTCGCCCCCTTGCCTGTCAGGCGTTTTATGCAGGCAAAGCCCGGTTGGCAACGGCCAGCCGGCAACGCTCTTTTACAACCGCATAGGTTGTGTTAACCCTCTGGTAACCCTGATGAGTCATCAAAGACAGGTAACAGTTCTACGCGGGCACCATCAAACACCACTTTCCCATGGTCGGGAAAGTTCACTGTGACCTTGCCCGCGATGTTGGATTGCACCTGTCCCGTGCCCCAATCGGGCTGTGTCGGGTGACGCACCAGCATGCCGGGTTCGAGTATTGAGTTCATGTTTGTCACGTCGCTCACGCCTCTTGGGAAGGGAAGTCATGGGCCAGCATACCGATAACCTCGCCGCCCTGATAGGGTCTCGCATTTGCCATGACCTGATAAGCCCGATTGGCGCTGTCACCAATGGGCTTGAACTGATGTCGATGGCTGGCGGCCAAGGCCCCGAGCTCGACCTTGTCAATGAAAGCGCGGCCAATGCCAATGCCCGTATCCGGCTTTTTCGTCTGGCATTTGGACAGGCAACGCCGGACCAGAGCACCAGCGGTGAAGAGATTCGAGGCATCCTCAAAGACGTCTATGACAAGAGCCGGGTCACAATCGATTGGACCCCGCCTTTGGAGCTTCCACGCGCGGATGCCCAAGTGCTCATGCTGGCCCTACTGTGTTGCGAACAGGCCATTCCCCAAGGTGGCACCATAACCGTAACGCAGGAGCAAAGAGCATTTACCTTGATCGCGACCGGCCCGCGCATCATGGCCGATCCATCGATTTGGGAAAATCTCGGCCGTCCCTATCCAAATCGCGATATCGCTCCATCGCAGGTTCAATTCGCGCTTTTGCCACGCCTTTTGGCCGAACGTGGCAAAACCTGTACCTACAGGCTCAGCCAAGGCGAGGCCCGCCTCGCGCTTTAATTGCGGATCGCGCCATCGCCCTCGACCAGGTATTTGAAACTGGTCAATTGCGCGGCGCCAACCGGGCCACGCGCATGCATCTTGCCGGTGGCGATACCGATCTCGGCACCCATGCCGAATTCGCCACCATCAGCGAACTGGGTTGAGGCATTGCGCATCAAGATTGCACTATCGAGCCGGGCGAAAAACCTATCCGCGGCAGCGTCATCTTCGGTGATGATGCAATCGGTATGCTGCGAGTGATGCCTGCGGATATGCTCAATAGCCCCGTCTATATCCTCGACCACCTTCGCGGCGATAATCTTGTCTAGGTATTCACATCCCCAGTCGCCATCTCCGGCGGCATGGGTGCCTTTGATGGCTTGCAGGGTCTCATCGGCCCGCACCTCAACGCCGGCATCCATCAGCGCGCGAACGACCCCCTGGCCTATGGTGTCCACGACATCCTTGTGGATCAAAAGGCATTCAGCCGCGCCGCAAATGCCCGTGCGCCGTGTCTTGGCGTTCATCACCACTCGTAGCGCCTTTTCAGGGTCAGCCGCCTTGTCGATGTAGATATGCACGATGCCTTCGAGATGGGCGAACACCGGCACCCGCGCCTCGCGCTGGACAAGCCCCACAAGGCCCTTGCCCCCGCGCGGCACGATCACGTCAATATAATCGGTCATGCGAAGCATTTCGGAGACCGCTGCACGTTCGCGGGTGGGCACCAGTTGCACGGCATCTTCGGGCAAGCCCGCTGATTTGAGGCCATCGACAAGGCAGGCATGAATGGCCCCTGAGGAATGGAAACTTTCCGAACCACCTCGCAAGATAACCGCATTACCCGATTTGAGGCACAGCGCGCCCGCATCGGCGGTCACATTCGGTCGGCTCTCATAGATCACCCCGATGACGCCCAAAGGCGTGCGAACACGGCGGATGTGCAAGCCGCTCTCCATATCCCATTCGGCCAGAACTTCGCCCACCGGATCGTCTTGGGCCGCAACGGCGCGCAGCCCGTCGCAAATGCCTTGAATGCGGTCCTCATTGAGCAAAAGCCGGTCCATCATGGCATCCGACAGGCCCTTCTCGCGGCCGAAGTCCAGATCCTTGGCATTGGCCTCGATAATCTCGGCGCGGCGGGCCCAAACCGCATCGGCGGCGGCCTCAAGCGCAGTTTGTTTCGCCTGCGATGTGGCCACGGCCAATTCAGCCGAGGCGGCGCGGGCGCGCATTCCGATGTCGGCCATCAGGGCGGGGATGTTTTCAAGGTCTTTCATCGTCAAATCCTGTTCAATCTCTTACATCGCCATATCATCGCGGTGAATAAGCGGGCCACGGCCCGGGTAGCCCAGAACCGCCTCAATCTCTTGGCTACGGCGGCCGCTGATCTTGGCGGCGTCCCCGGCATCATAACGCGTCAAGCCTTGCGCCAGAACCCGGCCCGTCTGATCGGCGATTTCCAGCGGATCACCGCGTTCGAACCGGCCTTCAACCGCGCTCACCCCAGCCGGCAAAAGGCTACTTCCACGCAACAGGGCCTTGGCGGCTCCGGCATCCACAACCACACGGCCGCGCGGCTTCATCGCCGCGATCCACGCCTTGCGCTTTTGCTGCGGGTCCCCTTGCGCGCGGAACCATGTGGCAGGCGCACCGCCCGCAAGCGCGCGCACCGGGTTCAGGACCGAGCCCTCGGTGATCGCCATGTCACAGCCCGCCGCAGTAGCGGTTTTCCCAGCCATCAGCTTGGTTTTCATCCCGCCTTTCGAAAGGCCCGAGCCGGCATCGCCTGCCATGGCCTCGATCTCAGGCGTAATCACCTCGATCACATCAAAGCGGCGCGCCTCGGGGTCTTGGCTAGGATTGGCGGAATAAAACCCATCCACATCCGACAGCAGGATCAATTGGTCGGCCCCCGCCGTCACCGCCACCTGCGCCGCCATCCGGTCATTGTCGCCGTAGCGGATTTCATCGGTGGCGACGGTGTCGTTTTCGTTCACGATAGGCACAGCACCCAATTGCAAAAGCTGCTCCAGCGTGGCGCGGGAATTGAGGTATCTGCGCCGGTCGGTGCTGTCTTCCAGCGTCACCAAGACTTGGGCGGCACGCAGGCCGTGGCCCGCCAAAGCCTCGGCATAGGCGCGGGCCAGTTCGATTTGCCCCACGGCAGCGGCGGCCTGCGATTGCTCGAGCGTCAGGTCTGCCATGGGCAGGCCTAGCGCACCCCGCCCAAGCGCGATAGAGCCTGATGACACAAGGATCACGTCGATTCCCCGCCCACGCAGCCACGCCACGTCATCGGCCAAGGCGCGCAGCCAATCGGCACGCAAATCGCCACTGTCGCGGTCGACCAGCAGGGCAGACCCGATCTTGATGACAATGCGTTTGGCTTGGCTCAGGGCTGCCACGGCTCGGGCTCTTCGTCTTGGGCCTTTTGGCGCAGGCGATTGTCGTCGATCTCGGATCGCAAGGCGCGTAGCACCTCGGTCACACCCAGTTTCGCGGCCCCCGACATCTCGAAAACCGCGCCGCCACAGGCCGCTTCAAGCTCGGCCTTGGCCTCGGCGCGCCGTGCATCGTCAAGCGCATCCACCTTGTTGAGGACCGTCACACGCGGTTTATCGGCCAACTGCCCGCCATAAGCCTCCAATTCTTGAATGATCGTGCGGTAATCTTCTGCCACGGTCTCGGAGGTGCCATCGACCAGATGCAACAAGACCGCGCAGCGCTCGACATGGCCCAAGAACAAGTCCCCAAGGCCCCTGCCCTCACTCGCGCCATCAATCAGGCCAGGAATATCGGCGACAACGAATTCCACCTCATCGACGCCCACCACCCCAAGGTTGGGGTGCAGCGTCGTAAAGGGGTAATCGGCGATCTTGGGCCGCGCGTTCGACGTGGCCGCAAGGAAGGTCGACTTGCCCGCATTGGGCAGGCCCAAAAGCCCCACATCGGCAATCAGCTTGAGCCGCAGCCAAAGCGTGCGCTCAACCCCCGGCTGGCCGGGGTTGGCACGGCGCGGCGCTTGGTTGGTCGAGGATTTGAAATGCAGGTTGCCCCAGCCGCCATTGCCGCCGCGCGCCAGTTCCACACGCTGGCCCACCTCGGTCATATCGGCAATCACCGTTTCCTGATCCTCATCCAGAATCTCGGTCCCGACCGGCACCCGCAACACGATGTCATCGCCATCCTTGCCGGTGCGTTGCTTGCCCATGCCCGGCTGGCCGTTCTTGGCGAAGAAGTGCTGCTGATAGCGGAAGTCTATCAGAGTGTTCAGCCCCTCGACCGCCTCGGCATAGACCGAACCGCCACCGCCGCCATCACCCCCATCGGGGCCACCGTATTCAATATACTTTTCGCGCCGAAAACTGACGCAGCCACCACCGCCCGCGCCCGAACGGATATAGACCTTTGCTAGATCGAGAAATTTCATGTCGTCTCCTTACGCAAAGGCCGCTGCGGCCTCAATCCGCTTTGCGGCTATAGGTCCAGGTGGGCACCTTGGCCCCCCGCGCGACCGAGAATGTTTCGGCATCGCCAAGATAGGCGAAACCGCTGTTCGTCAAAACCCGTGCCGAGGCCGGGTTATCCTGAAACACGCTGGCGAAAAAGGTCTTGCAGGCATGTGGATTGGCCCCAAGGAGCGTCTCCAACGCGGCCGATGCCACGCCGCTGTTCCAAAAGGCTGGTGCCACCCAAAAGCCAACCTCGGACTGACCTTGCTCAATCCGCGTCAGGCCAATCAGGCCCATGACCTCGGGGCCGCCTTGCTTGGTGCCATCCATGGCCCAGACATCCTCGGCCCGGTCAGGGGCCTGCGCGCGGGTGATAAAGGCCTCGGTCGTGCCCGGCGGCAAGGGGTGCGGGATCGACGAGGTCATCGCCGCCACACGCTCATCGCCTGCATAAAACTCGATCAACCCTCGGTCCGAGTCCCGCAAAGGCCGCAGGTCAAAGCGATCGCCTTCGATCAACGGTTGGTCGATCCGTGTTTCCATCGTCATGCCTGTCCTCCTCCAAACAGCACGAACAAGACCGAGGCGACGGTTAATCCCGCCAAGGTCCACATAAGGTATTTTTCCGCTGGCGTTCCGGCGACGGTGCGGGCAATCCGGTCTCCCGCGAAGGTCCAGACCGGATGCAACAAAAGCTGCAAGGCCAGAAGGCCCGCCGCGATCACCATGGTTGCCTGAAGCGCGGGCGTGCCGGGAGCCACGAAATTGGTAAACCCGGCCACAATCATCGCCCAGGCCTTTGGATTGAGCGGATGCACGATCAGCCCCGCCACGAACCCCGGCACGCGCTCCACCTCGCGCCCGTGATCCAGTCGCAGGTTGGCCACTTTCCACGCCAACCAGAAGATATAGGCCGCCGAGGCATATTTGAGCGCGGTAAACACCCAAGGCGCCTGTGCCGCCAGTTCCATCAAGCCAAAACCCACGGGCCAGATGATCAGTTGCTTGCCAAGCGCCACGCCTGCCACGAACGGCAAGGCCGTACGGAAGCCAAAGCGCGCGCCTGTGGCCAAAAGCGCCATGTTGGCGGGCCCCGGCGTGCCCACCTGGCTGGCAGCGAAGGCCAGAAAACTGATCACGGCAACGCCCATGCGGTTGCCTCCTGCAAAGAAAAAAGGGACCGGCGGCGCCGATCCCCTTTTGATTCAAATATCGTAAGGTCGGCTTACTCGGCGGCCTCCGCCACTGGCAGAACCGATACAAAGGTGCGGCCTTTGATGCCCTTGTGGAACTTCACGTTCCCTTCAACGACAGCAAACAGCGTGTGGTCTTTGCCTTGACCCACACCTTCACCCGGCCAGAACTTGTTACCGCGCTGACGCGCGATGATGTTGCCGGGAATGACCGACTGACCGCCGTATTTCTTGACGCCAAGGCGACGACCGGCAGAGTCGCGACCGTTACGGGATGAACCGCCTGCTTTCTTGTGTGCCATTGGGTCTCTCCTTAACCTTTAGCCAGTTCTTTGGCCTGTTCGATCCAGCCTTCGCGCTCGATCCGGCCTTTGAACGACAGTTTCTCGTCCATATCAGCAACGTCTGCTTCCGTCCATGCCGCGATTTGGGCAAAGGTGGTGACGCCTGCTTCGTGCAATTTCTTCTCAAGCGCCGGGCCAACACCGCTCAATTCCTTGAGGTCGTCGCCCGCATCGGCCTTGGCGGCTTTCTTGGGGGCGGCTTTCTTCGGCTCTGCCTTGGCTTCGGCCTTTTTCGGCTCAGCTTTTTTGGCAGGCTTTGCAGCAGCGGCGGCACCAGCGGCCACAGCCGCAATCGAACCTGCGCCAACAGCGGCTTTCACGCCCGATTTGTCAGCGCCTTTTTCAAGGATCTCGGTGACGCGCAGAAGCGTCAATTGCTGGCGGTGGCCAACGGTCCGCTTAGAGCTGTGCTTACGGCGGCGCTTGACGAAGTTGATGACCTTGTCACCCTTCACCTGATCGACGACTTCGGCCTGAACGGCTGCGCCGTCCACCAAAGGTGCGCCCACGACCGGTTTATCACCGCCGAGCATCAGAATTTCGTTGAATTGGACTTTCTCACCGGCGTCCGCTGCAAGCTTTTCCACACGGAGCATGTCACCCGACTGCACCTTGTACTGCTTGCCACCGGTCTTGATGACCGCAAACATCTGCGTCTTCCTTTTCCGTTGCCGCGTCCTGTGGTCCCCGCCTTGGCGGACGTTGTCGGCCCTTGGCCACCCTCGAACTGCGCGCCCTGTCATGGGCGTAATTCATACATGCCCGTACAGCGACTGCTGCCGGGTTGCGCGCTTATTCAAAAGATCGAGCTTAAAGTCAAGGGGGTCTACACGTTCCAACTCAGAGTTTCTCACTCTGCATGTGCTGCGCCACGGCCTGCCCCATCAAATAGGAAAGCTCCTCGTACATTCTGTCGAAGGATTTGAACATGGCACTGTTGAAGACGCGCCCCGCATCCTCGCGCCAGAACGCCAGAAACCTTTCCAAATCCTCGGCAGAAAGCGGGTCATAAGCCATCATCAAGAACGCTCCCAACCAGTTTTCCGAGTCACTGCGAAAGGCCTCCTCTTGCGACCAGAGATCGGCAAGCATATCACTTTGCGTCATCTCCAGTTCGCCACCATCCATCATCCCGCGATAAAACATCATGGTCGAGTTCATGGCCCCCGACACGTTACGTTCAACCAAATCGCTTTCCGCGATCATCTGCTCCACCTGACCGCGCAAACGGGAGTCATCGGGGTGATCTTCGGAATAGCGGGCGCGGGCCTGCTCTTCGATCTCCGGCTCCAAGAAGGCGCGGCGCGCGGAAATCTCCAACGCCACGATCTCGGCCCCCAGATCACTGCCGTAGAAGTCAATGACCGCCTGCATCTCCGGCTCGGTCAAAGCCGCGTCAAACCCTTGCCGGATCACGCGCTGCATGCGGTCGGGGTCATGAATCCGCATCACGGTACTTTGCCAGCTGTCAAGATCGGCTCCGGGCAGCATCTCGGTGGCCACATCCTCGCCATAGCCCCGGCCCTCTTCACGCATGATCTCGATCGTGTCGGCAATCCGCAAGACCTCCATCAGGCGATCCAGCACCGGTGCCTCCTCGGCAAAACTGGCCAAGGGCCAGACAACAAGGGCCGCCAGCAGGCCGAAGTGATGCATCACGCGCGCCATCACAGTTCTTGCCCCGGGTGCAGGTCAGCCATCCGCACTGCCAGCCGCTCATAGCGGCTCGCCATGATCTCGAACTGAACGGCATTCATCAATTCGTAAACCCGCTGCATCTGCGGATGCTCAAGCGCCTCGCGATAGGCCTTCAAATCCTCGGTAGAAATATCCGCATAGGTATAGGCCGCCCCGGCCAAGGCCCCGGCCTTGAGCTCGATGCGCAATTCGTCTTCACCCTCCTTCAAAAGCGCACGCAGGGATTGCTCATCAATCGAACGGTCCAGAACCCCGGCATGCGAAGCGGCCATCAGAAACCTGACCTGTACTTCCTGTATTGCGCGGACCGCGTTGCCGGATTGGTCCACAGCCGCATTCAACCCCTTGAGCACCTGAAGGCGATCATCGCCCGCACGCATCATGTCTGCCACACGCTCTTCGCCGTCCTCGCGCTTGGCGCTGTCATCTTCAATCATATGCGAGGCATTTTCGACCTCAACCAAGCGCTGCCCCAAGTCCGAGGCATAAAACCCAGCTGCGTGGGCCAGATCCTCGTCCGAAAGCGTTTGCGACAGGATATCAAGCGCCACATCGCGCATCTCGTCCGTATCGAACACGTCAAGCGCGACCCGTTCCCAGTCACTGCCGAAATCACTTGCCTGCATGCCCAGCATTTGCGGAGCGTCTGCCGCGTTCAGGGCCAAGCTATCAAGGGCCACGCCAAAGCCAGTGACCTCAAGAAACGCTTCCAGACGGTCCCGATCCGCCGCCTTGGACGGTGCAGCAAAGACCAACACCAAAATGACTGACAGCACCATTGTCATTAAAGGGCCGCGCGCAACTCTGATCGTCATGGCATCTCCTTTCGTGGCGAAGATCTTCGCCCGTATCGCCAACCTATGCAAAAACTCTGCACAAACAATGCAAAACCCCCTTGTCTTAGCAGACAGAGGCGATTAAACGCAGCCCCCAGACCCCCGCGGAGAGGTGCCGGAGTGGTCGAACGGGGCGGTCTCGAAAACCGTTGATCCTTCACGGGATCCCAGGGTTCGAATCCCTGTCTCTCCGCCATTTTACTTTACCAAGCACAGCTTTTTCGCCGGACCGTTTTAGGGCCGGTGTTTCTTGGTGCCTTTTGGCTCAACGGCAGTAATTGGTAATTCTTTTTTACCAATCTTGTTGCCGATAGGAAACTTTGCCGCTACTTTCCCCAAAATCGCATGCAACCGCATGCCCATTTGAAACATGACCGGGAGGGAGCGAGACATGGTGAAGCGTATCGAAAAGCACGGCTTGCAAGTGGCCGAGGATCTGGCCAATTTCGTGGATGAAAAGGCCCTGCCCGGTACGGGTGTCTCGCCCGGGGCGTTTTGGTCCGGCTTTGCCTCTCTGGTCAAGGACATGGCGCCAAAGAACGCCGCTTTTCTTGAGCGCCGCGACGAACTTCAACAGCAGATTGACGACTGGCATATTCGCCACCGCAATCAGCCACATGATCACGAAGCCTACAAACAATTCCTCAAGGATATCGGCTATCTTGTCGAAGAAGGCCCGGATTTCGAGATTGAAACCACCAATGTCGACCCAGAAATTGCCGAGGTGCCCGGGCCGCAACTTGTCGTGCCGGTCACCAATGCGCGTTACGCATTGAATGCCGCCAATGCCCGCTGGGGCAGCCTTTATGACTGTCTCTATGGCACCGACGCCATGGGCAGCCTGCCGCCCAAAGGCGGCTATGACCGTGGCCACGGAGCCCGCGTTGTGGCGCGGGCGCGCGTTTTCCTGGACGAGGCCTTCCCGCTGGTCGGAACAAGCCACGCCGATGTGCGCCGATACTACGTCCAAGACGGCGCGCTTCTGGTGGATGATTGCCCGCTGGTCAGCCCGGAGAAATTCGTCGGCTTCCGCGGCAACCCCAAGGCCCCCGATGCCATCCTGCTGCGCAACAACGGGCTGCACGTGGAATTGATCTTCGACCGCGCCCATTTCATCGGCTGCCGCGATCAGGCGCTCTTGGCCGATGTGCAGATTGAGAGCGCGGTCTCGGCCATCATGGATTGCGAAGATTCGGTCGCCTGCGTGGATGCCGAGGATAAGGTGCTGGCCTATTCCAACTGGCTGGGCCTGATGCAGGGCAATCTTGAGGCCAACCTCGACAAAGGCGGCAAGACCATCACCCGCCGCTTGGCCGAGGACCGCCACTATACCGCGCCCGATGGCAGTGACCTGACGCTCAAGGGCCGGGCCCTGATGTGGGTGCGCAACGTGGGCCACCTGATGACCAACCCCGCCATTCTGGACGCCGACGGCAATGAAATCCCCGAGGGCCTGATGGATGCTGCCATCACCACGCTGATCGGCATGCATGACCTCAAGCGCGACAGCGGCAATTCCGTGCATGGCTCGATCTATATCGTGAAGCCCAAGATGCACGGCCCCGAGGAAGTGGCCTTCACCAACGAGATTTTCAATCAGGTGGAGGGCTTCCTTGGCCTGCCGCAATACACCGTCAAAATCGGCGTGATGGACGAAGAGCGCCGCACCTCGGTCAACCTCAAGGAATGCATCCGCGCAGCCTCGCATCGCGTGGCCTTTATCAACACGGGCTTCCTTGATCGCACCGGTGACGAGATTCACACCAGCATGGAGGCCGGCCCCTTCAGCCGCAAAGACTTTATCAAACGCAAAGCATGGATCAGCGGTTATGAGAACCAGAACGTCGATATTGGTCTGGAATGTGGGCTTTCCGGCAAGGCCCAGATCGGCAAAGGCATGTGGGCCATGCCCGACATGATGGCCGCCATGCTGGAGCAAAAGATCGAACACCCCAAATCCGGCGCCAATTGCGCTTGGGTCCCTTCACCCACGGCGGCCACGCTGCACGCGCTGCACTATCACAAGGTCGATGTCTTCGCCGTGCAGGACAAGCTCAAGGCCGGGGGGCGGCGCGCCTTTGTCGATACGCTGCTCGATATCCCCATGGCCAGCTTCCAGAAATGGTCGAAAGAGCAGATTCTCAAGGAAGTGGAAAACAACGCCCAAGGCATCCTTGGCTATGTCGTCCGCTGGGTGGATCAGGGCGTGGGCTGTTCCAAGGTGCCCGACATCAACGATGTGGGCCTGATGGAAGACCGCGCGACCTGCCGGATCAGTTCGCAACATATCGCCAACTGGTTGCACCATGGGGTGGTCAGCGAGGTTGAGGTGATGGAAGCCATGCAAAAGATGGCCAAGGTGGTGGACCGGCAGAACGCCGACGATCCAAGCTATCGCCCCATGGCACCCGGTTTTGACGGCATCGCCTTCCAAGCCGCCTGCGATCTGGTCTTCAAAGGGCGCGAGCAGCCCTCGGGCTATACCGAGCCGGTGCTTCATCGCCGCCGGTTGGAACTCAAAGCCGCTGACGCGGCATAAGACAGGAGGCCACTATGGCAGAACTTTCGCTCAACCGCGCCCGCTCGATCATCCGCAAGGCCTTGGCCAAGGGCCGCGAGGAAGGCTTCAAACCGCTTTCCGTCGTCGTGCTGGACACCGGCGGCCACGTCAAAGCCTTCGAGCGCGAAGATGGTGCCGCCCCCGGTCGCTTCGGCATCGCCCATGGCAAGGCCTATGGCGCGATCATGCTGGGCATGGCGGGCCGGGCGCAAATGGCCCGCGCCGAACAGCAAGCCTATTTCATGGCCGCAGTGAACGGCGTTTACGGTGGGCAGGTCGTACCCGTGCCGGGCGGCGTTCTGGTACGTGACAAGCGCGGCAACATCGTCGGTGCCGTGGGTGTGACCGGCGACACCTCCGACAACGATGTGATCGCCGCCGTGGCGGGAATCGAATCCGTCGGCCTGACCCCGGAAGAGTAACGCAAAGGCCAATGCGCCCGTCCCGGCGCAGGGCCAAAAATGTGGCGACACCCCCAAAATGACGTATGGTAAACGGTCGCCCCCCTAGACATCTGAACTTGTCGGTTTACTTGTAGGCGAAAAGGCACCAATAGGACACTCGCCATGCAACTCACTATTGATGGAACGACCCACGAGTTAGACATTGAACCCGAGATGCCCCTTTTGTGGGTCTTGCGTGACGAGCTTGACCTGAAAGGCGTGAAATACGGCTGTGGCATTGCGCAATGCGGGGCCTGTACCGTTCAAATTGACGGGCAAGCCGTCCGCTCCTGTCAGGTGATGGCCGGCGATGTCTGGGGCGAGGTCACCACCATCCACGGGCTTGGCACGCCAAAGGCCCTGCACGCGGTCCAGGCCGCTTGGGTCGAGCATCAAGTGGCACAATGCGGTTATTGCCAATCGGGGCAGATCACCGCTGCTGCCGCCCTTCTGGCCGAGGTGCCAAACCCCACTGATACTGATATCGACGATGCGCTCAGTGGCAACCTCTGCCGCTGCGGCACCTACCCGCGCATTCGCGCCGCCGTCAAAACCGCCGCCCAAACATTGCAGGAGGGCTAAGGGATGAGCCGCGCTGGAAAAATCGCCCGTCGTACCTTCCTCATCGGATCGGCCGCCATTGCCGGCGGGGTGGCCTTCGGCGTCGTGGCCTACAAGCGCCCGCATGCCAATCCGCTGCTGGACGACCTGCAAGACGGCGAAGCAGCCCTGACACCTTATGTGCTGATCCGCCCCGAGGGGATCACCCTGATCACCCCGCGCGCCGATTTGGGCCAAGGGGCCTATCACGTACAAGCCGCGCTTCTGGCCGAGGAACTGGATGTGGATCTGGCCGATGTCTCAATCGACCCAGGCCCGCCCAGCCCGGCCTATTACAACACCGCGCTCTCAGCCGATGCGGCCCCCTTCCCGGCCACCGATACCGGGTTCATGGCCGAAACCACCCGCGCCGTTTTGGACGCGCCGATGAAATTCCTTGGGGTGCAAATCACCGGTGGCTCAACCACCGTGCCGGATTCTTACGAGAAACTTCGCCGTGCCGGAGCCATGGCCCGCGAAACCCTGAAAGAGGCCGCCTCGCACGAATCAGGAATACCCCGCAACGAGCTTATGACCAGTGGCGGCGCGGTCATCCTGCCCGACGACACCCTGATGCCCTATACCGAGCTCGCCGGCAAAGCCGCGCAAATCGAGCCTGTGGAGGGTATCCCACTGCGCCATCCAAGCCAGTGGCGTCAGTTGGGCCAGCCCATGCAGCGCTTGGATATTCTGGCCAAATCCACCGGCACGCAGGACTACGGCATTGATGTGGAGATGGAGGGCCTCATTCACGCCGCCGTCCGCACCAACCCCGCCATCGGCGGCGAAATGCATAGCTTTGATGCCGCCCAAGCCGAAACCATGCGCGGCGTCGAGAAAATCGTTCCCATCACCGGCGGCGTCGGCGTTCTGGCTGACAACACGTGGCGCGCCTTTCAGGCCGTGCAGGCCGTCAAGGTGGACTGGGGCCCCGCGCCTTACCCCGCCAACCAAGAAGATCATTGGGCAAGGCTTGAAAACAGCTTCACCCCCGATGCCCAAGACAGCCAATACAAGGACGAGGGCGATGTAGACACCGTTCTCGAAAGCGCCAAGGTGATCGAGGCCGACTACCGCGCCCCCTACCTCGCCCATGCGCCATTGGAACCCATCAACGCCACCGTCCGCGTCACCGATACCCGCGTAGACGTCTGGACCGGCACGCAAATCCCCCGTTTCGTGCAGGATAACGTCGCTGAAATCACAGGGCTTGAGGCTGAAAACGTCCATGTGCATGTGCTTATGATGGGCGGCAGCTTTGGCCACCGGCTCGAAGACATGGTCGTCCGCCAAGCCACCGAACTGGCGATGCAGGCCAAAGGCCGCCCCGTCAAACTCACCTACAGCCGCGAAGAAGACATCTCGCACGACTTTCCCCGGCAAATCGCCATGGCCCGTGGGCGCGGTGCGGTCGCCAACGGCCAAGTCACCGCCTGCGACCTTGGCATCGCCATGCCTTCGGTCATAGCCTCGCAAATGGGCCGCCAAGGCCTGCCCGCCGCTGGCCCGGATTTGCAAATTATCGCTGGCGCTTGGGATCAACCCTTCGCCATCCCCAACTACCGCGTTACCGGCTACCGCGTCGAGGGATTGGCGCCCGTAAGCTCCTGGCGCTCCGTCGGGGCCTCCTCCAACGGTTTCTTCCACGACAGTTTCCTTGATGAACTGATCCACGCCGCAGGTGCCGACCCACTGGAAGAGCGCCTTCGGCTTTGCAACCACGCCCCCTCCCGCAAGGTGCTGGAGGCCGTGGGCGAGATGTCGGACTGGGGCGCGCCCCTGGGCGAGAACCAAGGCCGCGGCGTGGCCTATTGCCTCTCGTTCGGTGTGCCCTGCGCCGAGGTCATCGAGGTGACCAATAGCGACGACGGCATCCGCCTTGACCGCGCTTTCGTCGCCGCCGAAGTGGGCCGCGTCCTCGACCCGGTGAACTTCGAAAACCAAGTCCAAGGCGGCCTGATCTGGGGGCTTGGTCACGCCATGATGGGCGAGATTACCTTCGCCGAAGGCCGGACCGAGCAACAGAACTTCGATACCTACCCTTTCCTGCGCCAATACCAATGCCCCGAGATCACCGTGCGCGGACTGGAAAACGGTGAAAGTGTCCGCGGCGTGGGCGAACCACCGGTCCCCCCCGCCGCCCCGGCACTGGCCAACGCGATCTTCGCCGCCACCGGCAAACGCCTGCGCGAAATGCCCTTCAACAAGCACGTCACCTTCGTCTGACATTGCCTTGCCAAGCCCCGCGCGGGGTGTTTCATGGGGCCATGTCCCACGCCCTGACCACCCTCGCGCTGCTCGGATTTGGCACGCTTGCCGCCTTTGGCGCGCAGGCCCTTGGCCTGCCGCTGCCTTTCCTGATGGGGCCGCTTCTACTCAGTGGCACCGTGGCCATGGCCCTGCCCACGCGGTTGCCGGATGGCTACCAATTCCCGCCATGGCTCAGGCTCATGTTCATCGCCGTGATCGGCTTGATGATCGGCGCGCAGGTCACGCCCGCGCTTTTCGCGCAAATCCCGCGCCTGATGCTCAGCCTTGCGGCGCTCACCCTCTTCGTCGTGGTGGCCCATGCCTTCAACTACACGGTCTTTCGCCGCCTCGGGGCCTATGACCGGGCCACGGCCTTCTATGCCGCCACCCCCGGCGGATTGTTCGAATCCATCGCCATGGGAGAAGAGGCCGGGGCCGACCTTGCCCGCCTGACCTTGCAACAATTCCTGCGGGTGATCGTGGTGGTTACCGCCCTGCCCCTTGGCCTTTCGCTCTGGCTGGGTGAACCGGTGGGCAGCGCCGGCGGCATGACATTGGCCCGCGATGTCGTCCCATGGCAGGCGCTTCCCGGCATTGCCATGGCCGGTCTTGCAGGCCTCGCAATCGGCCGCCTCCTGCGCCTGCCCGCAAAGCAACTTACCGGGCCGATGGCCGTGGCCGCTCTCTTGTCCCTTACTGGGGCATACCCGCTCGATATCCCGCAATGGCTGGTCAATGTGGCGCAGGTCGTGGTGGGCACCGCCCTTGGCATGCGGTTCACCGGGCTTAGCCGCGCGCTCATCCTGCGCGGCGCGGGCTTGTCGATCATCTCGGTCACCGGGATGCTGATCCTCGCCGCCCTCTGCGCCGAGGCGCTTTACCTCACATTGGGCGAACCTTTTGATACCATGCTCATTTCCTTCGCCCCCGGTGGCGTGACCGAAATGGCGCTTGTGGCGCTTAGCCTGCAAGCCAACCCGGCCCTCGTCACGCTGCACCACATCTGGCGCATCCTGATCACCGTGCTGGGGCTGTCGCTCACCCGCCGCTGGCTGCGCCGTTTCCTTTGACAGCGCCCGCGCCTTGCGTTATCTGAACACTTGTTCATTTTCTTAAACGGAGGTCACCCATGCGCATCACCGAAACCGCTGCGATCATCACCGGGGGTGCCTCCGGTCTGGGCGAGGCCACCGCCCGCCACTTCCGCGACCAAGGCGCAAAGGTCACCATCCTTGACCGCGACACCGCCCGGGGCGAGGCGACGGCCAAAGAGATCGGCGCAACCTTCGTGGAAACCGATGTGACCAACGAGGATTCGGTCAAACACGCCGTTGCCACCGCCAAATCGCAAATGGGCAAGATCACCACCGCCATCAATTGCGCAGGGATTGCCACGGGCGAAAAAACCCTTGGCAAAAACGGCCCGCATGACCTTTCTGCCTTCCAGCGCACGATTGACATCAACCTCATTGGATCGTTCAACGTGGCCCGCCTTGCCGCCGCCGAGATTGCCCAGAATGACCCCGATCAGCACGGCCAGCGTGGCGTGATTATCAACACCGCCTCCATCGCCGCCTTCGACGGGCAAAAGGGCCAAGCCGCATATGCTGCCTCCAAGGGGGGTATCGTGGGCCTCTCGCTGCCCATGGCGCGGGATCTGTCGCGCGAAGGCATCCGGGTGATGGCGATTGCGCCGGGCATCTTCCTCACCCCGATGATGCAAGGGCTGCCGCAAGAGGTGCAAGACAGCCTTGCGCAGGATGTGACCTTCCCCAAGCGGCTTGGCGATCCGGCGGAATATGCCTCGCTCGCGCGGTTCATCGTGGAATGCGATTACCTGAACGGCGAGGTCATCCGCCTCGACGGCGCCCTTCGCATGCAGTAACGCCTCAGGTCGCGCCCTCGGTCTCGATCTTCAGATCATTGCCACAGTGCTTGCAGTGGATGGCATCCGTATCATGCTTGGTCAGCCCGCATTCCGGGCAAGTGTGCTTGACCTTGGCGGGCGAGAAAATCGCCCGCACCAATTGCAGGAACAGGCCGACGCCCACCACCATGATGCCCACCGACAAAAGCCGTCCCGCGGGCGTGGTCATGGTGATATCGCCAAAGCCGGTCGTGGTCAGCGTCGCAACCGTAAAATACAGCGCATCGACATAATTGGTGATCCCCGGCTCTTCCTGCCCACGCACCACCAAGACAATCGCCGTCATGGCGAAAATGAATACCAACAGGTTTATCGCCGCAACGATTGTGTCCTCATGCCGCCGGAACAAAAGCGAGTCCCGCCGCAAATCCCGCATCAGATGGTAGGAATGAATAAGTCGAAGCGAGCGGAGCACCCGAAGTACCGCCAACCCCTGCCCCAGGAAGGGCGTCGCCAAAAGCGAAGCCAGAACGGCAATATCCACGATCACGTAGAACCGCCGTAGGAAGCGCAGCTTGTTATCTGCAATCCATAACCGCAGGATGAGGTCCAGCGCGATCAAGCCGCCGATCACCGCGTCGGCCATCAGCAACTCGCGCGTGATGGGCATGGCTGCGGTGGCCAGAAAGAAGATGATCGTCACCGCATCGAAGATCAGAAGCGCATAGCGAAACCGCGATGCGCGCTTGCTGCGTCCCTCGTAGAGCAGCCTGATCCGGTCTTTGAGGGGTCTGTCTTCAGCCATTTTTGCACCGACGTTTTACCGACATGATACCGACGTTATACCGACAGCCCGATTCAGCCAGCATTTTCCGCTTTCTCGGCCAGCTCAAGCCATTCTTCCTCGGCTTGTTCCAAGGCCTCTTGCCGGGTTGTCAGGGCCTCGGTCGCCTTCTTGAACTTCACTGGCTCACGAGTGAAAAGCTCCGGATCGGCCAGTAATTCCTCCAGCTTGGTAATCTCCGCTTCCAGCCGTTCCAACTCCTTGGGCAGTTCCTCAAGCCGGTGCTTCTCGGTGAAACTCAGCTTGGGCTTCGCTTGCGATGCTGACTTTGATTCAGCCTGCTTGGGTTTTGTTTTTGCGTCTTTTTTTGCGGATTCAGGCTGGGCATCCTCACCCTTCTGCGCCTGATAGTCGCTCCAGCCCCCGGCATAGACCGTGGCTCGCCCATTGCCCTCCATGGCAATTGTCGTCGTGGCCACGCGGTCCAGAAAATCCCGGTCGTGACTGACCAAAAGGACCGTGCCATCGTAATCGTCCAGCAATTCCTGAAGCAGATCCAGGGTTTCGATATCCAGATCGTTCGTGGGTTCGTCCAACACCAGAACATTGCTTTCCCGCGCCATCAGCTTGGCTAGTAGCAAGCGCGCTTTTTCCCCGCCAGACAAAGACTTAACAGGCGCTCTTGCCTGCCGCTCATCGAATAGGAAGTCCTTGAGATACCCCACCACATGGCGCGGCTGGCCCCGCACCATGACCTGATCGGCCTGCCCTGAAACCCGCATATCCTTGTCGCCCGTCAGGCTATCCCAAAGGGTCATTTCCGGGTCCAGTTGCGCACGGGCTTGGTCGAAAACCACTGGCAGCAGGTTGGTGCCATGTGTCACCGTACCCGTGTCAGGCTCCACCTCTTTCAACAACATCTTGAGCAGCGTGGTTTTGCCCACCCCATTGGGGCCGACAAAGGCCACACGATCCCCGCGTTGAATGCGGATCGAGAAATCGCGAAGGATGAGCTTATCTTCATAAGCCTTTGAAATATCTTTGGCTTCTATGACTTTCTTACCAGACTTCGGCCCCGACTCGAGCGCCATGGCCGCCGTGCCTTGCCGCTTGATTTGCGCCGCCCGTTCGGCGCGCAGGTCTTGCAGGGCACGCACGCGGCCCTGATTGCGCTTGCGCCGAGCGCTGATGCCTTCCACGGCCCAGCGGGCCTCGGATTTGATCTTGCGGTCCAGCTTGTGACGCGCGTCGTCTTCTTCCTGCCAAACCTTGTCTCGCCAGGCCTCGAACCCTTCGAAGCCGCGTTCCTGCCTTCGCACTTTTCCCCTGTCAATCCAGAGGTTTGCGCGGGTAAGTTCACGCAAAAACGCGCGATCGTGGCTAATCAGGACAAAGGCGGCGCGTGTCTGTTTCAACTCCGCCTCAAGCCATGCGATGGCTTCGATATCCAAGTGGTTCGTAGGCTCGTCCAACAGCATCAGGTCGGGCGCTTCGGCCATGAGCTTGGCCAAGGCTGCGCGCCGCCGCTCCCCGCCCGAAGCGGTCTCCACCGGGCGGTCGGGGTCGAACTTCAACCCTTCGGCCGCCATCTCGACACGATACATTTCACCGGCCTCAAGCGCGCTTGATGCAAATTCCCCAAGCGTGGAAAACCCCGACATATCAGGCTCTTGTTCCATGTAACCAACGCTGGTGCCCGGCGGAACCACGCGCCCCCCGGCGTCGGCCTCCACCAACCCCGCCATGACCTTCATCAAGGTGGATTTACCTGACCCATTGCGCCCCACAAGCGCCACCCGGTCCCCCGGCTGAATCACTAGCGAGAGGTCATGGAACACAGGATCGCCCCCGAAGGTCAGCGATATGTCGGAAAGTTGCATAAGCGGAGCACGAGCCATGCAGGCGGGCTATCCCGGTGCCGCGCAGGCGTCAAGGTGGCCCGAAAACCCACGTCGGCATCACGTCGGTTTTTTGTCGGTATCGCGTCGGTGCACCGCGCCTATTGCGCCACGGCGCGCAACAGCCTTTTGCGGGCCGGAGGGATGGCGGCGATCTCCAACCCCGTGAAGACATGAAGTGTGTTCATCTGACGGTCGACCACAGCATGATCACTGACCCACCCGCCCATGAGAAGATAGGTCCTGAGCAAGGGCGGCATCCGCAGCATGGCCTGCTTGGCATCCGGCCTGCGCCGGCGCAACTTCTTGGCAAATTCGACCACCGAAGGCGCCTTGACCCTTGGCCACCAGCGGCGCGGCGCCAAGTGTTTTGCCGCCAGCATGGCAAAGGCGTCGTGGTATGTATCGGAATCGGTTCCCTTGAAGGACGAACAGCCGAAAAGCATCTCGACGCCGTGGTCATCGACATAGCGTGTCATCGCGGCCCATGCGACCCGCACGACATCCGGGTCGCGCACCTCGGGGTCAACGCAGAAGCGGCCCATCTCGACCATCGGCCCCTCGAAGGCCGCAAGTGCCGACAATTCATAAAACTGCGCGGAATAACTGCGGCCTATTTCACCACCGCCGGACAAAGGCAGGATGCGAAAACAGCACACCAGCCGCTTGCTGGAGGCTTCCTCAACGAGGATATGCGTGCAAATATCGTCGAAGTCATCCCGGTCGCGCCCTGCCTCGGTAGAGCCGTGAAACGCCTTGTACCGCAAAGCCTGAGCGGCTTCGACATCGTCAGGGCCCTCGGCATGGCGCGCGATGTATCGCCCTTTGGCAAAACCAGTCATCAGAATACTCCCGCTCATGGGAAAGCGTATGCCCGCCTCCCGTATCACGCAAGCCATGACATATCTGTGACGTTATCCACCCAATGCATTGGCCGGGTTGAAGTTGCCGATATTGCCAAGCATCTGGCGCAGGAACCCATTATCGACCACCGAAGAATCGGTCACGCGGCGGGACAGCGGCACGATGCGACCGTCCTCAAGCCCGAAGCGTTCAATATTGGCAATCGCGTCTGTATCATCGAAACTGATGGCCAAGACCTGACGCTCAATGACCTCGGGGCGGAACATGCCGTATTCGCGCACCCTTTTGCGGACGTAGTAGTAGTTGCCATCTCCCAGAACGCCGCCAACCGACGGCGGCCCCACAACATCGTCCACCGTGGCGCGCGTATCGACCCCGACGACCAGTTGCTGGAGGTCTTCCTCGGGAGGGACATATCCATGATTGCGATAGGTCGCGCTACATGCCGTGAGCACAGACAACCCCAGTACGGCAGCAAGTTTCACGACTCGGTTTCTACTCGCAGACATCGCTGCCCCCTTGATCTCGACCGCATGCGGCTTTTATCCCGCTTACAACAAGGTGAGTGCAAGGTTCAAGAAAGGAAGATCGTTCATCATGCCCGAAACCACGCCTGAAACCACCGTTTTGCGGTTGGCCGATCTTTCGCAGCGCAAGCCGCACCGCTTTTCAATTCGCCCCGACCGCCCCAAGCAGGAGGCGATTGCGGCGCAGCTTGACCTGTCGGGACTTCGTAAATTGTCCTTCAAGGGTGAGCTTGCCGCGGATCGCGGCCGCGATTGGCGGCTGGAGGGGCAACTGGGGGCCACCGTCACCCAGCCCTGCGTCGTGACGCTGGAGCCGGTGACCACGCGTCTGGATGTCGATGTGACACGCCGTTTTCTTGACGAGATGCCGAATCCCTCTGCAAATGCCGAGGAAATCGAAATGTCCGAAGACGAAACGATTGAGCCGCTGACCGAACGTATTGACCTTGAGGCGGTGATGATCGAGGCCCTTGCCCTTGCCCTGCCCGACTATCCGCGCAAGGACAATCCGCCCCCCGTGGCGGCCGAATTCACCCCGCCCGGTGCCAGCCCGATCAAAGACGAGCATCAAAAGCCGTTTGCCGGTCTGGCCGATCTGAAAAAGAAGCTGGAAGGCGATGAGTGACTCCAGATCAGGCTCAGGCAAAAAACTGCTTGCTCTATAAGGGATTCGCTGTATTTTCGCGCTCTCATCGGAATTTGGGGTTGAACCGGCGGCTCGTGACGGATTAAGAGCCGCCTTAACCCGTGAAACCCGGGCCTCAGGGCCCACAGGAAATTGAGGTTGTGACATGGCTGTCCAACAGAACAAAGTATCGAAATCGCGCCGCAACAATCGTCGTGCGCATGACGCCCTGACGGCGGCCAACCCCAACGAGTGCCCCAACTGTGGCGAACTCAAGCGCCCGCACCACGTGTGCTCGGCCTGCGGCCACTATGCCGACCGTGAAGTCGTCGCGATGGCCGACGAAGTCGATCTGGACGACGACGCAGCCTAATAAAGCCAAAGGGCGGGCGTCCGCATGACTGCACCAGTGGATCAGTCGACCGCAGCGCGCGGGCGCATCATTGTCTCCGTAGACGCCATGGGTGGCGATCAGGGGCCGGCAGCTGTTGTTGCCGGCGTTGCCCGTTCGGCCCACAAGAACCCTGACATCGGTTTTATCCTGCACGGTCAGAAAGACGTGCTTCAACCATTGGTCGCCAAGCGCCGCGACTTGGCAGGCCGGTGTGAGGTTCGCCACGCGCCCGATGTGGTCGCGATGGAAGACAAGCCGGCACATGTTTTGCGCCACGGCCGCGACACCTCGATGTGGTCGGCGCTGGATTCGGTGCGCGACGGCGAGGCGACGGTATGTGTGTCATGTGGGAACACCGGCGCACTGATGCTGCTTTCGGTCATGCGCCTGCGAAAACTTCCCGGAATTTACCGCCCCGCGATCGGCGTCTTGTGGCCATCGCAAAACCCGCAGCGTTTCAACATCATGCTGGATGGCGGTGCCGATATCCGCGCCGACGCCAAGGATTTGATGCAATACGCGCTCATGGGAGTATCCTACGCGCGCAATGGGTTCGACCTGGAACGCCCGCGTGTTGGCTTGCTGAACGTCGGCACCGAAGAGCACAAGGGCCGCGCTGAACTCAAAGAGGCCCATGACCTTATCTCGGCCAACGCGCGGCATGCGGATTTCGAATTCGTCGGCTTTGTCGAGGGGCGAGACCTGCCCGGCACCACTTGCGACGTGATCGTGACCGATGGATTTACCGGCAACGTGGCGCTCAAGACCGGCGAAGGTACCGCCGGGCTGATCTCGGATCTGTTGAAAGAAGCGTTCCGCTATTCGCCCCTGTCGCGCCTGGCCTCGCTCTTGGCGCTGACCTCACTGCGGCGTTTGAAAAAGCGGATCGACCCGCGCCGCGCCAATGGCGGTGTCTTTCTGGGCCTGAATGGCACGGTGGTGAAATCGCATGGCTCGGCCGACGCAATGGGGGTATCCTCGGCCGTCAAACTGGCGTTTCAACTGGCGCAGACGGGCTTCAACGAAAAACTCGCGGCCCGGGTTGCATCCGCCTCGATGCTCGAACAAGATGCCACCACCGAAGACTCAGCCAACGGTGAAAAAGAATGACATTGCGCGCCGTTGTCGAGGGCGTGGGGCACTACTTACCTGATCGCGTCGTCCCAAACTCGGAATTCGAAAAATCTCTCGACACATCGGATGAATGGATTCGGACACGTTCTGGGATAGAGCGTCGGCATTTTGCCGCGGATGATGAAACGACATCAGATCTGGCCGTCCACGCGGCACGCGCGGCACTTGAGAACGCAGGGCTGAATATCGACGACATCGACGGTATTCTCGTTGCCACCTCAACCCCCGACCTGACCTTTCCGTCAGTGGCCACCATGGTCCAGCGAGACCTTGGCATGACCCGCGGTTTCGGGTTTGACGTTCAAGCGGTATGTGCCGGGTTCATTTACGCGCTGACCAATGCCAACGCCCTTATCCTTGCCGGTCAGGCCAAACGTCTTTTGGTCATTGGCGCCGAAACCTTCAGCCGGATTATGGACTGGACCGACCGGTCGACATGCGTGTTGTTCGGCGATGGCGCGGGCGCTGTGGTCCTCTGCGCACAGGAAGGAGACGGGACCAATGCCGATCGAGGGATTCTCTCGGCGGATTTGAATTCCGACGGGCGCTATCGGGAGATGCTCTATGTCGATGGCGGGGTGTCGACCTCGGGGTCGGCTGGCAAACTTCGGATGCAAGGCAACCCGCTTTTCCGGCAGGCGGTTGAAAAACTGACCTCGACCGCCGACACCGCGCTGGAGAAGATCGGCATGCAGGGGTCCGACGTGGATTGGATCGTCCCGCATCAGGCCAATATCCGCATCATCCAAGGCACGGCCAAGAAGATGGGCGTGCCGATGGATCGGGTCATCGTCACCGTGCAAGACCATGGCAATACCTCGGCGGCGTCAATCCCGCTGGCCCTTTCGGTGGGCGTATCCGAGGGCCGGATCAAACCGGGTGACATTGTCCTTTCCGAAGCGATTGGTGGCGGTCTAGCGTGGGGTGCCGTGGTTTTGCGCTGGTGACTCGCAAAAAATCGCTGTTTTCCGCCGCTTAAAGAACACCCTGCAAGCCGTTGACATTGACTCGGAAAATCCTTCGGTCCTAAAGTCCTTTCAAAGACAGAGGGGTCGTGATGAATAATAAAACATTAACAAGACTGGATTTGAGCGAGGCCGTATTCCAAGAGGTCGGGCTGTCGCGCAATGACTCATCGCAATTGGTGGAAAGCGTGCTGGCGCATATGTCCGACGCGCTGGCCAAGGGTGAACAGGTCAAGATTTCGTCTTTCGGCACCTTTTCGGTGCGCGAGAAATCGGCCCGCGTCGGCCGCAACCCCAAGACCGGCGAAGAGGTTCCGATCAAGCCGCGCCGCGTTCTGACCTTCCGGCCCTCGCACCTGATGAAGGAACGCGTGGCGGCGGGCAACAAAAGCTAGGCACGGATCGCATAGATGCCCAAATCCGCAGATGCCTTTCGCACCATAAGCGAAGTTGCCGATTGGCTTGAAACGCCAGCGCATGTCCTGCGGTTTTGGGAAAGCAAGTTCAGTCAGGTCAAACCGGTCAAGCGGGCCGGCGGGCGGCGCTATTATCGGCCCACGGATATGCTGCTTCTGGGTGGGATCAAGAAACTGCTGCACGACGATGGCATGACCATCAAGGGCGTTCAAAAAATCCTGCGTGAACAGGGCGTCAAACACGTTTCGGCCATGTCCCAACCCCTCGAAGAAGGCTTGGAAGTTGACGGCGCATCCAGCGGTATCACCCTTGATGCCGAGCCTGCTCCCCCTGACAGCGCGACAGTGGTGAATTTCAAGTCCTCATCCGCCAAGTCCGAGATCGCAGAGCCGACCGCCGAGCTGAAAGATGAGCCCGAGTATTCGGACGACGGCGATCCAATCGCCAAACCCGATCAAGCCCCGGATACTCTGGCTGGCATCGGTGAAGACACGCTGCCCGAGGCAGCGCCTGCAACTTTGGACGACACAACGCCGGAACAGGCCCCTGATACCTTGGCCGGTGGCGCCCCCGAGGGTGTCGAGGACACGGTGCTCAATGCGCTGGCGGATGCCGACGAGACACCCACCGAGAGCGAGGCACCGGAAGAACCGCAAGCCCCCGTCATGCCGAGTTTCCTGCGCCACCGAGAGGCCGAAAGCGACAGCGCGGACGAAACGACGCCTGCCGCCGAAGAGGAAGCGCCACAGGTTGACACGCCCGAAGATGATGTTCCCGCCGCCGCCCCGGCACAGGTCGAGGTGCCCGAGGACCCAACCGACGACATAAATGCCGATCCCGGCCTTCTGTCGCAGTTGCTCTCCCGCAAGGATGGGTTTGATCCCTCTATGGCCAAGGAGCTTGCACCGCTCATGGAGCGCCTGCGCGCCTTGCACGATGGCGCGCGTTCCGCGGGCTGAGTTTCCGTCAAAAAACCCGAAAATCCCCCTTGTTCCCGGTGCGAAAACAGGTATGTAACGCGTCAGTCGGGCTATAGCGCAGTCTGGTAGCGCGTCCGTCTGGGGGACGGGAGGTCGCAGGTTCGAATCCTGCTAGCCCGACCATTTCAAACCGCCCCCGACATCACAGGCCCCTGCCCCGGCATGATCCGATGCAGGGCGCCCGCGCAGGGAGGGCGACAATGACCGGTGTTTTGGCAAGCCAACAGATTTCGGCCCTGATCGCCGATGGCCGCCTTTCGGCCCAACCCGCTATCCTGCCCGAACAAGTCCAACCCGCCAGCCTTGATTTGCGCCTTGGCACCGTGGCCTACCGCGTACGCGCCTCGTTTCTGGCCGGGCAAAGCCGGACGGTGGCCGACCGTCTGGACGAGTTCGAAATGCACCGCATCGACCTGTCCCAAGGCGCAGTTCTGGAAAAGGGTTGCGTCTACGTTGTGCCGCTGATGGAGCATCTGGACCTGCCCGCCGATATGCAGGCGGTGGCCAATGCCAAATCTTCGACCGGGCGGCTTGACCTGTTGACCCGTGCCATCACCGATGGCGGCACCGAATTTGACCGTATCGCACCAGGGTATTCCGGCCCGCTATATGCCGAGATTTGCCCGCGCTCCTTCTCGGTTCTGGTGCGGCCCGGCATGCGCCTCAATCAAATCCGCTTCCGCGCGGGTCAGGCGCAATTGTCTGACGATGCCCTGCGCGCTTTACACACCGAAACGCCGCTGGTGGATGGCGAGGCGGTGATCAGCGATGGTTTGGGGTTCTCTGTCGATCTGAAGCCCGAAAAAGGAACGCTGGTGGGCTATCGAGCCAAACCGCATACCGGGGTGATCGACCTTGATAACATCGCGGGCTACGAGGCGGCGGAATACTGGGAAGAGGTGCATTCCGAAACAGGGCGCATCATCCTTGACCCCGGTGCTTTCTATATCCTTGTCAGCCGCGAGGCGGTGCATATCCCCCCCGACTATGCTGCCGAAATGGCCCCCTATCTGGCCATGGTGGGCGAATTCCGGGTGCATTATGCGGGGTTCTTTGACCCCGGTTTCGGACATGACGCAGCGGGCGGCAAAGGATCACGCGGGGTATTGGAGGTGCGGTGCCACGAAGCGCCTTTCGTGCTGGAACATGGGCAGGTCGTCGGCCGCTTGGTCTATGAACACATGGATCAAGCCCCGCAGCAGCTTTATGGCGCGGGGATCAAATCCAACTATCAGGGTCAAGGCCTGAAACTGTCCAAGCACTTCCGGGCTTGAAAGCGCCCAAGATCTATTGATCGCCGGGGTCTCGCTGTTGCTTGGACTTGCGGCCCTTGCTCATTGCGCCCATGCCCTTGTTGATGCCGGCACCGATGACTTTACGCATCACGATGCGCATCACCATATTGATAATCTGGTTGGCGTTCATTGCGCCCTCCTTCTCTGCCTCTGGGTCGGCATATAACACGCAATCATGCAATTTTCAGGGCAAGGCCCGAATTTTGTTGTGAGCTCAATCCTCGAAAAGCTCGCTTTGCCCTTCTTCCGTTTCTTCCTCGGCATCCTCGTCGCCTTCGCCCATCTGGGGCATGGTGCCGGGCGGCGGACGGTTTTCCAGCAAGCCCGCCGAGCGCAATTCCTTGAGCCCTGGCAGATCGCGGGCTGATTCCAGCCCGAAGTGATCCAGAAATTCCTGCGTCACGACGAATGTCACCGGGCGGCCCGGCGTCATCCGCCGACGACCAAAGCGAATCCACTCCATCTCAAGCAGTTGGTCCACTGTGCCGCGGCTGACGGATACGCCACGGATTTCCTCGATCTCGGCACGGGTGACGGGTTGATGGTAGGCGATAATCGCCAGCGTTTCGATCGCCGCGCGCGATAGCTTGCGGGTCTCGACGGTTTCCTTTTGCATCAGGAAGCCAAGGTCAGGGGCCGTGCGAATGGCCCATGCATCGCCCACCTTGACCACACGCACCCCGCGCCCCTCATAGCGCTTGCGCAAATGCACCACGGCCTCGGCAGCGTCACAGCCATGCGGCATGCGTGCCTCCATCTCCTTGATGCTGACAGGCTCAGCCGAGGCAAAGAGGATCGCTTCGCACATCCGCTCTTGTTCGGCGATGGGCGGAGCTTCGAAAAGACTTTCTGCCGCTTGCGCGTCAACGCTATCTTCTTGTGCGTTTTCAATATCTTCCGACATGCTCTTAATCCTTACGGCGCAACTCGATGGGTGCGAATGTCTCTGTCTGCCTGATCTCGGCGCGGCCTTCTTTCACCAACTCCAAAGAGGCCGCAAAGGTCGAGGCCGTGGCCGAGCGTAAACGCGCCGGATCGCCGGTAAAATCCTCGGGCAGATAGGTTGAAATATCCGTCCAGGTCCCGGCAAAACCAATCAGGGGGCGCATGCGCTCCAAGGCCTGCTCCAAGGTGAAAACCGCCTCGCGGTCCATTGTATATGGGCGGAATTCATCCTTCGTGCGGATGCGCGCATAGCCTTGCATCAGGTCCAGAAGCGTCGCGGTATAGGTCACCGTCTTGACCCTTTGCACATCCTCGGGAATGCCCCGCGCAAAGAAATCGCGGCCCATCTGATCACGCGCCATGAGCTTTGCAGCGTGTTCGCGCATGGCTTGAAGACGCTCAAGTTGAAACGCCAGATGCGCGGCCAGTTCCTCGCCAGAGGGCCCCTCTTCTTCAGGGTCGGGCGGCAGCAACAATCGCGATTTCAGAAACGCCAGCCATGCCGCCATCACAAGATAATCCGCGGCCAATTCGATACGCAGTTGCTTTGCGCGCTCCACGAAGGCGAGATATTGCTGCGCCAACTCCAGAACCGAGATCTTCCGCAGGTCAACTTTCTGCGTGCGGCTCAGGGTCAGAAGCACGTCCAAAGGGCCTTCGAACCCATCCACATCAACGATCAACGCCTCCGCCGCCATCCGGTCGGAGACACTGGTCACCGTGGTTTCTGTCTCGAAATCGTCCTCAGCCATTACCGCGCCTTGATATCAGCGCATCCAGCTTTGCCTCAAGGGCGGGAATGTCAACCTCCGTCGGGGTCTGCCGCGCGGCAATCGCGCGTGCGGCGCGGGCCTCGGACGCCCCCCAAAGTTGCCCCGAGGCTGCGGCGACGGCACGCCGATCGTCCAAAGAGGCATTGCAAAGCAACACCACATCGCAGCCCGCCTCGATCGACCCTGCGGCGATATCCTCAAGCGACCCGGACAGAGCCTTCATCGAGATATCGTCGGTCATCACCAATCCATCAAAGCCGACATCCTCGCGGATCACTTGCATCATCACCGGCGAAAGGGTCGCGGGGCGGTCATCAATCTGCGAATAGACCAGATGCGCAGTCATCCCCATCGGCAGGCCGTTGAGCAACTTGAAGGGCAGAAAATCCACCGCCTCCAACTGCTCGCGCGCGGCATCGACCTCGGGCAGTTCAAGATGGCTATCCGCCTGGGCGCGGCCATGTCCGGGAATATGCTTGAGTACTGGAAGCACCCCGCCCTCCAACATGCCATCGGCCACGGCGCGACCAATGCGCGCCACCTGCGCCGGATCGGTGCCGTAGCACCGGTTTTTCAGGAAGGGGTGGGTGGCATCACTGGCGACATCCACCAAGGGGGCGCAATTGCTGTCGATTCCCAAATCGCGCAGTTCATGTGCGATCAGGCGATAGCGCAGGTACATGGCTTCTTCGGCCCGCTCTCCTGCGGCCCCGACATGCTCCATGGGCGGCAACCATTCGCGCCACGCAGGCGCGCGCAATCGCTGTACCCGCCCGCCTTCCTGGTCGATGGTGATGGGCGCCTCGCGCCCAACGGCCTGCCGCAGTTCATCGCAAAGCGCACGCACTTGCTCGGGCGTGTCGATATTACGGGCAAACAGGATAAAGCCAAAGGGGTTGGCCTCGGCGAAAAATTGTTTCTCGTCAGGGGTCAGGCGCAGGCCTTCGGCATCAAGGATACAGGCCCCAATGCCGCTCACCGCGTCACCACCGGGATGCATTCGGCGTTTTCCGCCACCAGAGCCGAACAGAACCGCCGCGCATCGCTCAGGTCGTCAAAGCCCATGGCGCGCAGCCGGTAAAAGGTCCGCCCGCCGCTTTGCGCCTTCTGGATCACACGGTCCTTGTCCTGCAAGTAATCCTCGAACCGGCCGGACAGGCGCGTCCATTCCTTGCGAGCCACCTCGGCGGATTCGAAGGCACCAAGCTGGGCAAGGCGGGTTCCTGTGGGGATATTGTCAGGGTCCACGTCGCGCGGGCCTGCCGTGGTCGCAACTGCGGCAACCTGTTGTACATTGGACAGGTTCGCGGGGCGTAATTTCGGACGCAAGGACACGCCCATCCCCTCGGTGACCGCGGGTTGCGGTTTTGCCTCGGGGGTTTCTTCGGTCACGGGGGCCAGTTCTTCAAGCGGGGCGGCGCCGGCGGTCAGCTCTTGCGCCAAGGCCTCGACCGCGGCCAGTTGTACGGCCTCATCCTCGGCGCTCAACTGCTCTGCCGCCTCGGCTGTGGGGCTTACCTCATCCTCAGGCGCAGCGGCCACTTCGGTTGGCGGGGTGTCCTCGAGCGTCAAATCCAGCGGTTCGGGCGCAAGGATCAATTGCTCGACCGGGCCAGCCGCCGTGCCTTCTGCGGCCACCTCGTTGACGGCCAGCCCTTGGTTGAGTGCTTGCCGTCCACCCGGATCGTCGGGCTGAATGCGCATCGGACCTTCGGCGGCGCGCACCACAGGCACACCGCTCACGTCGCGCACCAACAATTTGTAGCCCCATATACCAATCCCGACGATCAGCGTCAGCGATACCGCCGCACCCGCCAGATTGGCCATTCGTGCAAATCCATTGTTCTGCTCCGGCGCAGCGCCCGGCTGCGCCCCGTGCATATCTGCCATTTCTCGCCTCACTGCCACGGCGGTACATGGCCGCCGGGGTTTGCTTAATCTGCCTCGCCCCGGCGCGTTCTGTGCGATTTGTTACCGCATCTCCTCGGCCGGAGTTACGCCAAGAATACCAAGACCTGCGGAAATAACAACGGTCGTGGCCCGCGCCAGCGCGATTTTCGCCTGTGACGTGGCCGCGTCGCCCTCCTGCAAGAACCGCAGGGAGGGATCATCGTTGCCCCGGTTCCAAAGCGCGTGCAATTCGCTTGCCAGATCATAAAGGTAAAAGGCCACGCGATGCGGCTCGTTCGTGCGGCCTGCAATTTCCACCATGCGCGGCCATTCGGCCAATTTCTTAGCAACGGCCAGTTCGGCCTCATGCGTCAGGCTGGCCAGATCGGATTTGGCCAGCGTGGCGTCGTCCACGTCAATCCCCGCCTCGCGCGCCTTGCGCAAAACGCTGTTCACCCGGGCATTGGCGTATTGCACGTAAAACACCGGGTTGTCCTTGGATTGCTCCAACACCTTATCGAAATCGAAGTCCAGCGGCGCGTCGTTCTTGCGGGTCAGCATGTGGAAGCGTGTGACATCCTTGCCCACGGCATCGACAACATCGCGCAGGGTCACGAAGGTGCCTGCCCGCTTCGACATCTTGAAGGGTTCACCGTTCTTGTAGAGCTTCACAAGCTGCGTCAGCTTGATATCCAGCGGCACCTTGCCATCCGTAAGGGCCGAGACGGCGGCCTTCATCCGTTTGACATAACCGCCGTGATCGGCGCCGAAGACGTCGATCAGCATATCGAACCCGCGTTCCACCTTGTCATAGTGATAGGCGATATCGGGGGCGAAATAGGTCCAGCTTCCGTCGGACTTTTTAACGGGCCGGTCCACGTCATCTCCATGCTCGGTGGACTTGAACAGCGTCTGTTCGCGCGGCTCCCAGTCCTCGGGCTTTTTGCCCTTGGGCGGCTCCAACACGCCTTCATAGATCAGGCCCTTGGCCTCCAGCGCCTTCAATGCCTCTTCGATCCGGCCCGTGCCATAAAGCGATTTTTCCGAAAAGAAGACATCCATCTCTACACCAAGCGCTTTAAGGTCTTCGCGGATCATCCCCATCATCGCGTCGGTCGCAAAGGCCCGCACTTCGGCCAGCCAGACCGCTTCGGGCTGATCGACATAGGCCTCGCCCACCTCGGTCATAAGCGCTTCGCCCACGGCAATCAGGTAATCGCCCGGATAGGTGCCATCCTCGAAAGCCACCTCGCGGCCATGGGCCTCCAAGTAGCGCAGGTAAACCGACCGTGCGAGCACATCGACCTGCGCGCCGCCATCGTTGATGTAATATTCGCGGGTCACATCATAACCCACGAAATCCAGCAGGCTGGCCAAAGCATCGCCAAAGACCGCGCCGCGCGTGTGGCCCACGTGCAGCGGGCCGGTGGGATTGGCGCTGACGTATTCGACGTTCACGCGCTTGCCCTGCCCCATGTCAGAACGGCCAAAATCATCGCCGGTTTCCAGAGCGGAGCGCATTACCGCCTGCCACATCGACGGGGCCAGCCGCAGGTTCAGAAAGCCGGGCCCGGCCACCTCGGCCTGCGTGATCCGCTCATCCGTGCGCAAACGGGTCGCCAGTGCTTCGGCAATATCGCGGGGCTTGGATTTGGCGGGCTTGGCCAGCACCATCGCGGCATTGGTGGCCATGTCGCCATGCGCGGGGTCGCGCGGCGGCTCAACCGTCACATTGCCAAGGTCCAGCCCCTCGGGCAGCGCGCCATCGGCCTGCATCGCGGCCAGCGCTTCCAGAACCAGTGCATGGATTTCGGTGAAAAGGTTCATGGTGTTATCCCTCATTCGTCGCGCGTCGGTTTAACACCGTTACCGCCCGCGTCAATCGGATCAGGGGCCAAGGGCAAAACCACACCCGGCGCAAAAGCCGTATCTTCGGCCATCAGGCCACAGACCACGCGGCGCAGGCTTTTGACCGTGGCTTTGGTGCGCGGCAGGCGAAGCCCGGTCACCGCAAGCCCCCCGGCCCAGCTTTCGGCTTGCATGAGCGGTGGCAATGCCTCAAGCGCTTGCATCAGCGCCGCAGGCCCCGGCCCGGCATCGGGTGCTGCCGGCCAAAACAGCACAAGCACACGGCCCCGGCCTTGCGTCAGCCCTTTTGACAAGCCTTCGGTCAGCGCCGCGATCCCCTGAACGGCCGCCCCAGCCCGGTGCGGCGTACGCAACGCCTGACAATGGATCAAAAGGTCCAGCGGTTCGGCCGCCCATGTCGTGCCGAGCAACTGGCAATGCGCCGGGCGCAAGGCGTCGAGATGCAACGCCTCGATCCGGTCCGGCGCGGTTTTGGCGATCGCCTTCACCTGCTCCGCATCGTGGTCCACCACAACCACGCGCGCCCCGGCGCAGGCCGCCATGCGCGCCAGATCGCGGCCCTCGGCGCACCCCGCGGCCAGGATCACGACAACCTTGTCCCTGAACTCTCCCGCATCCATGCTTGCGCGTATTTCCCTCGCATACTGGCAGCCCCAGATTGGCCACAGATTGCTTAATCCTGCCTTGCCTCGTCATTCCGCGTTTCGCGCCGTTCCGACAACGCCAAAAGGCGGGTTCCCGGTACCGCCTTCGGCGTGGCGTCCTCGGCCAGAATGCGCAGGTCACCGCCCTCTGGCACCTCGGCGACAAGCACCGCATCCGGATTCGCCTCTCGCCAGTCATCAAGCGTATAGTCCTCGCTAAGCCGGGTCCTTCGAACCTCCCAGCCGGTGTTCATCTTCGAGGCAATTTCATAGTAGGTCAGACCACCCGCAATGGCCCGCCCGCCCAAGGTCGAGGGAAGGGCATGGCGGCGGCTGTCCTGTTTCGCACGCTTGAACTGAAACACGTTCTCACGGCCAAATTCCGGCGCAAGGTCGGTGGCCACAAGCGTGTTATAGGCGTCATTGTCCGACGCGGCGATCACCTTGCCGTAGCTCATGATCTCAACCCCGTGCTCGGCGGCTTCCGACAGGATGTCACCAAAGAACACCGGCAGCCCTTCCTCGCGTGCGGCCCGCAGGCGTGTACGGTTGGCATCGGTCACCAGCACCGGCACCTCCAACTCGCCCAGAGCTTTGGCCAGCGAGGCCGCAAATCGTGACCCACCGACGATGATCACCCCCGGCGTCGCCGCCCCGGCCAGCCCAAGCGCACGCGCCATCGGACGCAGGGAAAAGCCATGCAAGACGACCGTCGCCGCCACCAAGGCAAAGGCGAGCGGCGTTAAAAGCGCCGCCTTTTCAATACCTTCGGCAACCAACCTCTCACCGAATAATCCGGCGACCGCCACCAGTACGACACCGCGCGGCCCCGTGAAGCCCACCAGAAGCCGCTCTTTCATCGGCAAACCTGTACCGGCCAAGGACAACAACACCGTAACGGGTCGCACCAAGAGGATTACCACGAGAACCAATCCCACCGCGCGCCAATCCAAAAGCGCCAGCGTTTCAAAATCCATACTGGCCGCCAAAAGGATGAACACGCCCGAAACCAGCAGGATCGTCGCGTGCTCCTTGAACCGGCGAAGCTCGGTGTAACTCGGCAGATCGGCATTGGCGATCCAGATGCCCATGACCGTCACCGCCAAAAGCCCACTTTCGTGCAACACGTAATCCGACAGGGCAAAGATGCCCAAAAGCGCAGCAAACAGCACCGGCACCTTCATGAACTCCGGCACATAGGCCCGCCGGAAACCTTCGGAGATGACCCAACCGCCAGCGGCCCCCAGCACACTGGCCACCACGATCCCGCGCACGATATCCCAGACCGCGTCGCCCATCGTTTCCGCCGCTTGCAGGACCAGAACAACTTCGAAAGCCAACACCGCCGCCAAGGCGCCGATCGGGTCATTGACGATGGCTTCCCATTGCAGCAATTGCGCCGGGCGATGGTTCAGACGCGCCTGACGCAGCAACGGGGCGATCACCGTCGGGCCGGTGACGATCATGATGCCCCCGAAAACAGCGGACGACGCCCAATCCAGCCCCGCCACATAGCGCAGCGCCAATGTCGACAAAAGCCAGCCCAAGGGCGCTCCGACGACAACCAGACGCTTCACACCCTCAGCCGCGCCACGCAGGGAATGGAGGCTCAAGGTCAGGCCACCCTCGAACAGGATGATCGCCACAGCGACCGAAATCATCGGCCCCATAAGCGGGCCGATATCACGCTCGGGGTCGAACACACCCAGAACCGGGCCCACCAGAAGCCCGGCCAGTAGCATCAAGACAATCGCAGGCATCCGCAGGCGCCACGCCAGCCATTGCGAGCCGACCCCAAGCGCGCCCACAAGGGCAAAGGCCATCACCGGGGCCATTGCGCCGTCGGTCGCGGTTTCAATGGCCATTGTCACACACCCCCACGTTCAATACCGACATTCGCGCCGCCCAGCAGCCGGGAATGGCTTTCCAAGGCGAACCTGTCAGTCATTCCAGCGATATAGTCACTGACCAGGCGCGCCAAGCCGGTTTCGTCCCGCGCTGCGACCACGTCGCCCTGCCAACGGCTTGGGAGATGAGTCGGGTTGGCCATATAAAACGGGAACAGATCTTCAACCACATGGGTCACGCGCTTGCGCATTTCGATCACGCTGGGCGCGCGATACATGCGCTCGAACAGAAATGCATGGATCTCGCGAATATCCCGGCCGCCTTGATCCGAGAAACAGATCACCGGGCGGCCCAGATCGCGCACCTCTTGCGCGCTGCCCGGCGCAACCTCGGCCAGCACGGCGCGCGAGGCGTCGATCACATCGCCGACCATGACGCCGAAGACCCGGCGCAGCGCCTCGTGGCGGCGGCGATAGTCGTCAATATCGGGATATAAAGCATCCACCTCCGCGTAACAGGCCCCGACTATGGGCAGGCCGCGAATATCGGCCTCGGTAAACAACCCCGCACGCAGCCCATCATGCAGGTCGTGGTTGTTATAGGCAATGTCATCGGCCAGCGCGGCCACCTGCGCCTCGGCACTGGCATGGCTGTGCAACTCAAGATCGTGCCGCGCGTTGTACTCGGCCAAGGCCCAGGGCAATTCCCCCGTGACAGGCCCGTTGTGCTTGGCGATCCCTTCCAGCGTGTCCCACGTCAGGTTCAGGCCGTCGAATTCAGCATAGTGCCGCTCAAGGCTGGTGACGATGCGCACCGCCTGCGCGTTGTGATCGAACCCGCCATAGGGCTGCATCAGCGCATCAAGCGCATCCTCGCCGGTATGCCCGAAAGGCGTGTGCCCCAGATCATGTGCCAGCGCCACCGCCTCGGTCAGTTCCTGGTTGAGGCCAAGCGCCCCGGCAATCGTCCGTGCCACCTGCGCCACTTCGATGGAATGGGTCAACCGCGTGCGGAAATAATCGCCTTCATGCTCGACGAAAACCTGCGTCTTGTGCTTGAGCCGCCGAAAGGCGCTTGAGTGGATGATCCGGTCGCGATCCCGCTGATAACAGGAGCGGAACGCGCTTTCTTCCTCCTCTACCTTCCGCCCACGCGAATGGCCGGGGTCCGAGGCATAGGGCATTTGCATAACAGCCATCCTTGTCGCCAGTTGACGCGCCCCATATATTGTAAAGCAATTCAATAAGGAACAGTCAGGAGCGTGCCATGCAATTGCCCCCGAAAGTGACCGACCGCGCCTTTGCCCGGCTGGCCGAAATCGGCGCCGGTGATCAGGGTCAAGCCCTTCGGATCGCCGTCGAAGGCGGCGGCTGTTCCGGGTTTCAATACGAGATCAAGCTCGACGAACCGGCGCAAGACGACGTGGTGCTGGAAGGCCAAGGCCAAAAAGTCGTGGTCGACAGCGTGTCCCTGCCCTTCCTGACCGGGGCAACCATCGACTTCACCGAAGAACTGATCGGCGCGCGCTTCACCATCGAAAACCCCAACGCCAGCAGCTCTTGCGGCTGCGGAACATCCTTCTCCATGTAAGCTGGCTTGCCGCCTTCAGGCGGCTTTGGCCTCTTTCTCGTCGCCCGCCTCAGCAGAGCGCTCATCTGTGCCCGCTTCGGAATCATTCCTGTCCTCTGACGTCGCCTCGGTCGTGTCAGGCTTGGGCAGGGTCAGAGCCTCGTCCGGAAACTGCTCGGGCATGTCAAAGGATATGTGTCCGCTGTCCGGCTGCACGGTCACCGCTGGCTTGTCCGTCAACTCGTCCAGCGCCTCGTTCAACTCCGATACCAGACGTTCAAAGCGCGCGCGCTGCGATTCGGGTTTGTTCGGCGCACTGACCCCGCCCAGACGTTTCAGAAATTCCAGCATGACATCCCCTTTCATTTTTGGCCTTGCCAGAGGCTACGCAAATCAGGGGCGGGAATCGCGGGGAAATCCGGAAAATCCAACGCACGGGCACCAATCTGCCTATTCCGCAGGCATTGCCGCGCTTCGGCCGGGTATCGGGCGCGCCTGATCCCGCACCAACCACAGACCGGCGAGCATGACAATCATCGCCCCAAGAAACACGCCCGGCCCCGGTGTTTCGCCAAAACCCACTGCGCCAATCAGCACCATCCAGACGAACTGCATGTTCATCAAAGGCGTCACCACATAGGCGGGCAAGGCCTGCAACGCGGCCACCAGCACCCACCGCGCCGCAAAGAGCAGCACGGCATAGGCCACGGCCCAGGCCACATCGACAAGCCCCATCGGCACAAAAACAAAGGGCAAGGCCGCGCACATCACCGCGCCAAGCGCGAGGTTCGGGTAAAACACCTGCGCCAGAAGGTTGCTTTCCCGCTGGCTGATGTAGCGCGAGGTGACCAAAGACACCGTGCCAAGTGCCACCGCCACAAAGGCCACCAGATGGCCCATGCCAATCTCGCCCAGCCCGCCGGGAAAAAGCCACAGCACGCCAAAGGCTCCAAGGCCAAGGGCACCCCAGACCGGGCCGCGTACCCCCTCGCCCAGCACAGGACCAGACAACAGCGCCGCCAACAGCGGAATCAAGGCGACGAAAATGAACACTTCGGCAAAAGGCAGCAAGACAAAGGCATAGTAAAAGGCGACCGATCCCAAAACCGTCGCCCCCGCCCGTATGGTCATCGCCCTTGGACAACTGGTACGCAGGCCATGCCCCCGGTGATGCCCCACCTGCCCGATAACAAGGCAGGCCCCCGCCACCAGCAGACCTGACAGGGCAAACAACTGTGGCGCGGCATAGGCTTGGCCAAACAGCTTGGTGATGGCATCCGCCCCGGTGATCAACACCGTGTAAAGCAGGCACAGGGCCAGCCCGAGCACCAAGGGCCGGGCCATTATAGCGCCACCTGTTGCATGCCCGTTCGGGCAAAGCCCGCGAAGAAGGTTTCGAACCGGTCGGTCGCAGCCTCGGCGGCCAAGAGCACCCGCCGCGCATCGTCCGAAAGGGCCTCTTGTACAGGGGTGCGCATCTTCTGCCAGTCGCCGCGGCGCGCCTCGTCCATCTGGTACAGGCAATCCGATAATTCCCTAAGCGGCCCCGCCGTTGGCGCGGGTTGGCGAAAGACAACCCGGCCTTCCGGTATCTGCTGGGCAAAACCGCCTTTTCCCGCCACCCGCATGGCCCAGTTGACCACAAGCCAAGGGTGATAATCATCCTGCGGCGCACCCGCGCCCGGCACGGCCTCAAGCCGGAAAAGTTCCACCTGATCGCTCAGCCAAGTTTCCCAGACCTCCGGCGGCGTGGCCCCGGCAAAGCGAAGTGCGATGCAGATTTCGGCCAAAAGATCGAGGTTCAATTCCAGGAACGCGAGTGTGCCGGCGAAATGCAGGCTATCGATAAAGTCCTGCCCCACCTCCGGGTCTTGCCGGCCATATTCCGAAAGGTAAAAAATAATATGGGTCAGCTCATAGGCGGCTTTCTTGTTAGGCAGCGCGAAGGTTTCCGAACGCCGCGCAAAACCGCGCAGCCGGTCGGTCAGCCCCCCATCCTCGGCCACAGGGTCAACGCCCCGTCGCAGGCACAGCCGCCGCGCCTCGGCGCGTTGCAAATCCGATAACTCCGCGCGGGCCAGCCCCTGATCGGCAACCCACTGCACCAGCTTGCCTCCCTTCTGTCCGCCAATCCCAAGATCCTCAAGATCCAAGCAAAGACCCAGAAAGAAACGATAATATTGCGGGAAAAACCCCATGCGGCGCTCGACCTCATCGTAAAAGCCGCGATGCACCTCCAACGCCCCCTCCGGCAATATCGCGCCCGTGCTTTCCAAGACGTTAAGCGCCTCGGCATTTTCCTTGAGCCAGAACACGTCGCCATCGCGGCGACGCTCCTGTGCGAAGCGGTCCAGCATGGCCGCCTGCCGCGCGGCCATGCTGTGCTGACGAAACAGGACATCCAGTGGAACAACGTTACCCATCTGCCGATCTCCTTTTCACGGGGGGTGGAAAGGGCGCATGCCCCGTTTCGCTTGCAGGTCAGAGGCTTGTGGTGAAGGCCTCGACCGCCTCACCGCTTTGCGCGTCGCTTGCGGCGACGGGGCCAAGCGATGTGGTCATCATTTCAACGCCTTCGCCAAGGCCCATGTCTGACCCCGCGATCAGCGATGTGGTAAAGGCTTCAACCGCCTGTCCGGCGTGCAGATCTGCGTGGATTTCAGGGGCAAGGCGCTCTTCTGTTTTGAGTTGTGCAAGCATGTTTTCCTCCAGCGTTGCATTTGGTTGCAGCACCAAAACGCTTACACGCAAAGGTTGCTTTCCAAAGCGTTTTTTCCTGTCCAGAGGGTTATCCACAAAGGTATTTCTACCTATCCGGGTTTTTAATTGATTGAATTCTCGCCCGTTAAAAATACCTCGATATATAGCGGAAAAACTTATCCACACCCCCCAAATGTGGATAATTTCAACCCTATATCGACGTCCACAAGACGAATCAACCTATGGGAATCCCATGCAGCAAGGGTGCGATTGACCATGGGCCTTGCCCCTGCCCGCCCGCTGCGCGATAGAAAGGTCAACGCCAAACAGGGGGCCGCCATGAAAATCGCCAGCTTCAATATCAACGGCATCAAGGCACGCATCGGCGCGCTGTCTGATTGGTTGCAAGAGGCACAGCCTGACGTGGCCCTTTTGCAGGAAATCAAATCGATCGACGAAAATTTCCCGCGCGAGCATTTCGAGGACATGGGCTATACCGTCGAAACCCATGGGCAAAAGAGCTTCAACGGCGTGGCGATCCTCTCCAAGCTGCCGCTTGAGGATGTCACCCGCGGCCTGCCCGGAGATGACGCCGACGAACAGGCCCGCTGGATCGAGGCCACGGTGATCGGTGACACCCGGCCGGTGCATGTCTGTGGCCTCTACCTGCCAAATGGCAACCCGGCACCGGGGCCGAAATACGACTACAAGCTCAAGTGGATGGAACGCCTCAAGACCCGCGCGAAGGCGCTGCTGGCGACAGAGGAACCCTTCCTCATGGCAGGCGATTACAACATCATCCCACAGGATGAAGACGCCAAACGCCCCGAAGCCTGGGCCAAGGATGCCCTCGCCCTCCCCGACAGCCGCGCCGCCTTCCGCCGGATCGTGAACCTCGGCTTTACCGAAGCCTTCCGAAGCCGCCAGCACGGCCCCGGCCATTACACCTTCTGGGATTATCAGGCGGGCGCGTGGAACCGCGATGACGGCATCCGCATCGACCATGTCCTGCTCAGCCCGCAATGCGCCGACCTGCTGCTCGACTGCCAGATCGACAAGGAGATTCGCGGCCGCGAAAAACCCTCCGATCACGTGCCGATCTGGGTCGAGCTTGACGCCTGACCGCCATCGGACCAAGCGATTTGAAAATCGCTTGGCGACCAAGGCTTTTGCAAAAGCCTTGCCCGCGCCCAAACCCGAAGTGTATCCCCTGCGACCTCAGCTTGCGGTTTCGTCGTGGCCATAAATCCAATCGAACTGCCGCATCATCCGCTCGGGCGCGAAACGACCGCCGGCGCGCAACACACCATGCGCGGCCCAGCGAAGCGGCGGGAAAGACAGGTGGTATTTCCACGCATTGCCGCTGGCCGCGTCAACCACGCGCTTGGCCCGCCCCGCACGCCGCGCCTGATAGGCCGACAACCGGGCCTCAAGCGCGCCCTCGCCCGACAGCGCCTCGGCCAAGGCCCATGCATCCTCAAGCGCCATACAGGCCCCCTGCGCCATGAAGGGTAGCGTGGGATGCGCAGCATCGCCCAAAATCGCGACGCCATCCGCATGCCACTTGGGCGCCACGGGATGGCGGAAAAGGCCCCAAAGATAAACCTCCTCCACCCTCGAAAGCATGGTCTGCACCTCTGGCCCGAAATCCTCGAAGGCCGCGCGCAAGGACAGCGGGTCATCCCTCTGGCTCCAGCTTTCAGCAGTCCATGCGGCCCGCTCCTGTACCGCAACAAGGTTCAGCAAACGCCCCTCGCGCAGCGGGTAACTCACCACGTGGCGCATCGGGCCCATATGCACACGCGCCTCCGGCCCCCGCGCTTCGGTATTGGGGATCACCGCGCGCCATGCGACCTGCCGGGTGAAGAACGGCGCAGTCGTGCCATTCAATGCTTGGCGCGCCTTGGAGTGCAAACCATCGGCCCCGACCACCAGGTCGGCCTCCAGCACCGCCCCATTGCACAGATGCACCGCCGGGCGCGCGCCCGGCTCGACCTTGGCCACCCTCTGCAACAGACGAATGCGCACGCCCGCCGCGCGCGCGCCCTCGGCCAGAACCTCGATCAAATCGGCCCGGTGCAGAAAATAGTAATCACGGCTGTCCAGCCGCGTCAGGTCCAGCCGCGCCACCTCGCCCTTGCGATAGTCACGCAGGCTGACAGCCTCCCCCTGCACGCCCACGGCGCGCAGGGCTTCATCCAAACCAAGCGCGCGCAGCACGGCAAAGCCGTTCGGGCTGATTTGCAGCCCCGCGCCCACTTCGCGAATCGCCTCGGCCTGCTCCAGCACCGTCACCTCGGCCCCACGCAGCGCCAAGGCGCGCGCGACGGTCAGCCCGCCGATGCCGGCACCGATCACAAGGCATTTCAGTCCCTGAAGGCTCATGGCGCTCTTTCCCCGACCCGGACGAAAAACGCCGAGGCCATGGCCCCGGCGCCCTATCCGTCCCGCATCGCAACGATCAATCGTCGCGATGCACTTTCTCGCGTCTTTCATGACGCTCTTGCGCTTCAAGGCTCATGGTCGCGATCGGACGTGCATCCAGCCGCTTGAGGCTGATCGGCTCGCCGGTCACTTCGCAATACCCGTATTCCCCTTCTTCGATGCGGCGCAGGGCCGCGTCGATCTTGGCCACCAGCTTGCGCTGGCGATCACGCGTGCGCAATTCCAACGCTCGGTCCGTTTCCTCGCTGGCGCGGTCGGCCACATCCGGGATCGCGCGGGTGCTGTCCTGCAGCCCCTCGATGGTATCCCGGCTGCCTTCCAGCAGCTCGTTTTTCCAAGTGGTCAGCTTGCGACGGAAATACTCCAGCTGACGTTCGTTCATGAACGGCTCGTCTTCGGCCGGGCGATAGTCTTCAGGTAGAAAGACTTCGGCTTTCATGGTGCTCCCCTCATCAAGGCCAATGTCTGTCATGGCTTGCGTCTCCTCAGACCGTTGGCGCTTCCATGCGCTCGCTCTACACTTCACGCGCGGTAATGTCACTAGGCAATCACGGTGCATTGATGTGTTTCCGGCTTCGCCCTACTGTCGCGCCGAATACACAAGCAAATCCCAAACACAAGGTCAGGGAAACACATGAAATTTCAGGGTACCGAGGCCTATGTCGCCACCGATGACCTCAATATCGCCGTCAACGCCGCCGTCACGCTGGAACGCCCCCTCCTGGTCAAGGGCGAACCCGGCACCGGCAAGACCGAACTGGCCCGGCAGGTGGCGCAGGGCCTTGGCCTTGAGATGATCGAATGGAACATCAAATCCACGACCAAAGCGCAACAAGGGCTCTATGAATACGATGCCGTATCGCGCCTGCGCGACAGCCAACTGGGCGATGAACGCGTCCATGATGTGAAAAACTATATCCGCAAAGGCAAGCTCTGGCAGGCATTCGAAGCGGGCAAGAAGGTCGTCCTGCTGATCGACGAAATCGACAAGGCCGATATCGAGTTTCCCAACGACCTTTTGCAGGAACTCGACCGGATGGAGTTTTATGTTTACGAGACCGGCGAAACCATCCGCGCACAAAACCGCCCGATCGTGATCATCACCTCGAACAATGAAAAGGAACTGCCCGACGCCTTCCTGCGCCGCTGTTTCTTCCATTACATCCGCTTCCCGGACATGGAGACCATGAAACAGATCGTCGAGGTGCATCATCCCGGCATCAAGGATCAGCTTCTGACCACCGCCCTCACCCAGTTCTACGAGATTCGCGAGCAATCGGGCCTGAAGAAAAAACCTTCCACATCCGAGGTTCTGGACTGGCTGAAACTCCTGCTGGCCGAAGACCTCGACCCCGCCGATCTCAAGCGGGATGGCGCCGATGCCCTGCCGAAACTGCACGGCGCGCTTCTCAAGAACGAAGCCGACGTGCATCTTTTCGAACGGCTCGCCTTCATGGCGCGACGTCAACGCTAACCCGAAAGACGCCAACCTATTGTTAAAAGGCAATAAAATAGCAAATGCGGCAACCGGTTCGGGCACAAGCCGAATCGGTCACATTTTTGCCTTTATTGCTCCTTACCGTGGTCAGGATGAGGGGCATAACTACCTCCGATCCTGCCAAGGCAACGAGCAGACCGGACATCAGGTGCAACGGGGCAACGCACCACTGACCGTAACCCGCCGACGCAGGACAGGCGGGCCATACCATTCCGGTAAGGCCCGTGTGTTTTGGAATACAGGCTTCGGGGGGCACATGCGCCGCGTTATTCTACCTATTTGTCTGATGCTCGGGGCATGTATGCCCGGCACAACGGCGGACATGCCGTCGCGCGCCGCAACGCATACAGAAAGCACCATGCCCGCCATGAAACGCTTCTCGGCGCCGCGTCCCGTGCCCGCGATGCGGTCCAACCGCGACATTGAACGCGATTTCATCGAACTCAGCTTCGAACTGGAGTCGGGCCGCCCTCTCCAATATTTTTCGCGGTTCGAGGACCCGATCTCGATTCGCGTCACCGGCAGCCCGCCGCCCACCTTGATTCCCGATCTCAACCGCCTCGTGCACCGCTTGCGCACCGAAGCCGGGATCGACGTGGCCCGTGTCCGTTCGGACACCGCCAACATCACGATCGAGGCGGTCCCGCGCAGCGAAATCCGCCGCCACCTGCCAAAGGCGGCCTGTTTCGTGGTGCCCAACATCTCGCGACTGTCGCAATATCGCAAGGCACGCCACAGCCGCATCACCAACTGGTCGCTGTTGAAAAAACGCGAAAAACTGGCGATTTTCCTGCCCAACGACAGTTCCCCCCAGGAAGTGCGCGACTGCCTGCACGAGGAGCTGGCACAGGCCATCGGCCCGCTGAACGATCTTTACCGCCTGCGCGATTCCGTCTTCAACGACGATAACGTGCATACCGTGCTCACCGGCTTCGACATGCTCATCCTGCGGGCCTACTACGCACCCGAATTGCGCTCGGGTATGTCCCGCGCAGAGGTGGCACGCCGCCTGCCCGCCATACTCAGCCGCCTGAACCCCGCCGGCGACAAGATCGCTCCGCGCCATGCCAGCAGCACACCGCGCGCTTGGGTGCGCAACATCCAGACCGCACTTGGGCCGGGCACCCGCCCCTCCCAACGCCGCAGCGCCGCGCGTGAAGCCCTGCGTATTGCCGAGGCTGTCGGCTGGCACGACCACCGCCGTGCCTTCTCGCACTTCGCACTGGGCCGGTTGACGCAGGCCACCGACCCGGAATTCGCGCAAGATCAGTTCGTCATTGCCGACCAGTTCTACAAGCGCACCCCCGGCACCGAGTTGCACCGCGCCTATACCGCGTCGCAATTGGCCGCCTACGCCATTGCCCAAGGTCGTGGCAAAGATGCCCTGATGTTGCTGACCCCACATCTGGCCACCGCCGAACGGCACGAAAACGCCGCCCTTCTGGCCACGCTGATGATGCTGCGCGCCGAGGCTCTGGAACTTTCAGGCCGCGTCGCCGAGGCGCAGTCTGTCCGGCTGGACAGTCTGGGCTGGGCGCGCTACGGATTCGGCGCGGACTGGGCCGTGCGCGCCAAACTGCGCGAGATCTCGGCACTCAGCCCGCTCAAAGGACCCAACGGCTAACAGGGCTGGCACACATGATCATCATTATTGGCGCCATCCTCGGCGCCATCACCGGCGCGCTGATCGCCAAGCGCCGCAAAGGCAACACCGCCGATATTCTGCAATACGCGGCTGTCTATTGCCTCGTCTTCACGCTGGCGGCGCTGTTCATCACGATCTTCATCTATCGCGGCGCCACCTGACCCGCGATGTTCCTGCCGTTCTTCGATACCCTGCGCAAAACCGGTGTTCCGGTCAGCCTGCGGGAGTACCTCACCTTTCTTGAGGCTCTGACCACCGATCTGGTTACCTATGACGTCGAGGGCTTCTATTACCTCGCGCGCAGCGCCATGGTGAAGGACGAGCGGATGATCGACCGCTTCGACCGCGCCTTTTCCCATTGCTTCCAAGGGCTTGAAGAAATCAGCGCGCAAGATGTGCTAAACGCCGTGGACATCCCCGAGGACTGGCTGCGCAAGATGGCCGAAAAGCACCTTTCCCCCGAGGAACAGGCCGAGATCGAGGCGCTTGGCGGCTTCGACAAGCTGATGGAAACCCTCAAAGAACGCCTCAAGGAACAGGAAGGCCGCCACCAGGGTGGCAACAAATGGATCGGCACCGCCGGCACCTCGCCCTTTGGCGCCTATGGCTACAACCCCGAAGGCGTGCGCATCGGGCAGGACAAATCGCGCCACCGCCGCGCCGTGAAAGTCTGGGACAAACGCGAGTTTCGCAACCTCGACGACAGCGTCGAGATCGGCACCCGCAACATCAAGGTCGCCCTCAAGCGCCTACGCCAATGGGTGCGCGACGGGGCGGATGAAGAACTCGACCTCGATGGCACCATCCGCGCCACCGCCGAACATGGCTACCTCGACGTGCAAACCCGCCCCGAGCGGCGCAACGCCGTGAAAGTGCTGCTGTTTCTCGACGTGGGCGGCTCGATGGACGACCACATCAAGGTGGTCGAAGAACTGTTTTCCGCCGCCCGCGCCGAATTCAAGCACCTTGAATACTACTACTTCCACAACTGCCTTTACGAAGGCGTCTGGCGCGACAATGCCCGACGCTGGAACGAGGTGACGCCCACATGGGACGTGCTGCACACCTACGGGCCGGACTATAAATGCATCTTCGTCGGCGATGCCTCCATGTCGCCTTATGAGATCGCCTATCCCGGCGGCGCGAATGAACACTGGAACGCCGAGGCAGGCCAAACATGGCTGGAGCGCGCGCGGGAACAATGGCCCGATCACCTCTGGATCAACCCGGTGCCGCAGGGGCACTGGCCCTATACCCAGTCGATCAAGATGATCCACGAGATTTTCGAAGGCCGCATGGTGCCGATGACCCTTGAAGGGCTGGACGCAGGCATGCGCGAACTGGTGCGGTGAACCGACGCGCGGGTTGAAACCACCCGCTCGTATGTTATCTCACGCTCACATGCGGCGTGCGCCCGACGCGAAACGCTGCCACGGGAAAGCGGCGCAGCACAGCGCCCGGACCACCATGTATTGGCCCGGTCTTCCCCTTATCAAGCGATCGTCCTGCCATACCCCGGCGCTCCCGCGCCATGCGCGGCATTTGATCATCGCGACACGAAAAAGAAGGAGTTTTGACCATGACCATCGAAGAACTGGAAACCCGTATCGAATCCTTGCGCGCCTCGGGCATGCATATCGCCGCCAAGGCCATGATCCGCGAACGCGACAAGCTCAAGCGAAAGGCTTGACCCAATTGTGCGGCTGCGCCGCGCAGGTTTAGTGAAAATGAGGGGCTCTGCCCCTCAAACTCCCCGGGATATTTGAAAACAGAAGAAGGGCTATTCGAGCGCCTGTTCAATATCCTCGATCAGGTCGCTTGCATCTTCGATCCCAACCGACAGGCGCAGCAGGTTTTCCGGGATACCTGTGTGCGGCTCGATGACATGGCGGTGTTCCACAAGGCTTTCGACGCCCCCCAGTGACGTGGCGCGGTGAAAGATTTGCAAACGGGATGCGACCCGCGCCGCGCCCTCGAACCCGCCTTTGACGAGAAGAGACAGCAGGCAGCCATAGCCGCCCTGCATCTGATGCTTGGCCAATGGGTGCTGGGGATGCGTCGCAAGGCCGGGATACCAAACCGCTTCGATCTGCGCATGCTGTTCGAGGCGCTCGGCGATCTGCAAGGCCGTCTGACTGCTACGCTCGACGCGCAGCGGCAAGGTCCGCATCCCGCGCATCAAAAGCCATGCCTCGAAGGGCCCGAGGATCGCGCCTGCATCGTGACGGTCGGTGCAAATCGCCTGCCATGCGGGCAAGCTGTCATCGGCCACCGATAGAACACCGGCCACCACATCAGAATGGCCGTTCAGCCCCTTGGTGGCCGAATGCATCACCAGATCGGCCCCCATGTTCAAAGGG